>CAZPZD010000019.1:38584-41396 GCA_964590515.1 uncultured Anaerolineaceae bacterium
GCCACCTGCATCGCGGCCGAAGCCGGAAAGGCGCTGAAATTCTCGCGGGCCGAGGTCGAGCGAGCCATTTCCACGTTTGGTCTGGCCGCTGAAGAGGCCAAGCGGATCCATGGGGAGACGGTTCCGCTGGACGCGGTCCCTTCCGGCGAGGGTTACTTTGGCTTCTACGTCCGGCGTCCGGTGGGGGTCGTGGTGGCAATCAGTCCATTTAATTTCCCGTTGAACCTCGTGGCGCACAAAGTTGCGCCGGCGCTGGCTGCCGGAAATCCGCTGGTGCTCAAGCCGGCCAGCCAGACGCCCCTGACCGCCGTGTTGCTCTGCGAGGTGCTGGCGGCGGCCGGCGCACCTCCGGGTTCGGTCAACTTGGTGGTCGGGCCGGGCAGCAGCGTGGGGGAATGGTTGGTGCGCGACCCGCGGGTCGCGAAGGTTACCTTCACCGGCAGCCCTTCAGTCGGTCGGAGGATCACCGAGATCGCCGGGATCAAGAAGATCACCCTCGAACTCGGGAACACCTCCCCCGTGATCGTGGCTCCCGACGCCGACCTGGAGTTCGCCGCGAAACGGTTGGCGGTCGGGGCTTACTACAATTCCGGACAGGTGTGCATTTCGGTTCAGCGAATCTACGGGCAAGGCGCGGCCTATGAGCCGTTCCTGGAGCGGTTCGTAGCAGCCAGTGAGGCTATGGTCGTGGGGGATCCGCTGGACGAGCGGGTGGACGTGGGACCCATGATCAATGAGAAAGAAGCGATCCGAATTGAAAACTGGGTGCAGGAGGCCCAAAGTGGGGGAGCCCGGGTTGAGACCGGTGGCGTCCGCGAAGGACCGGTGTATCACCCGACAGTGTTGACCGCCGTTTCGCCCGAGATGAAGGTCGTGGCCCAAGAGGTCTTTGCGCCGGTAGCCTCGGTGATCCATGTGGACGACTTCGAGAGCGCACTGGAGCAGGCCAACGCCGGCGAGTTTGGATTGCAGGTCTCGGTGTTCACCCGGGACGTGGGGCGAGTGCTCAAGGCGGTACGGGTGCTCGATTTCGGCGGTGTCATCATCAACGATTCTCCCGCCTTCAGGGCCGACCACATGCCGTACGGCGGCAACCGTCAGAGCGGATTGGGACGCGAAGGGCTCAAGTACGCGATCGAGGAGATGACGAATATCCAGATGGTTGTGATTCGGGAGCAGGGCTGAGGTGTCGGTTCAAACGATCCCGCCCAGAGGGTGTAAATGCGAGCGCTAGTTTTGGGAGGCGCCGGCGCGGTCTGCAAAGAGACGACCCGCGACCTCGCCCTCACCAGCAATTTTGAAGAGATAGCCGTTGCCGACGCCAACCCGGCGGCGGTCGAGCGTCTGCTCGCAGAGATTGGCAACCCCCGACTGAAGCCGCTTGCCTTCGATGCCGGCGACTACGACGCCATGCTCCGGCTGTTCCCCCAATATGACCTGGTCGTAAACGGCCTGCCGTTTCAATACGACCTGGTGGTCAACCGGGCCTGCGTGGAGACCGGCGTTAACGGGCTCGACCTATCCAGTCTAGAAGAGCAGTTTGGAATGGATGAGGCCGCGAGCGCGAAAGGAATGATCTTTGTCCCCGGGGTCGGGGCGACGCCGGGCGTCACCAACTTGATGGTCGCCAAGGCGGCCGAGCAGCTCGACCGGTTGGAGACGGTCGAGATCGCTTTCGCGGCCTTTCGATCGCTGGCGCCGGCTCCCGGCCTGCTGACGACCACTCTTTGGGAGTTTGATCCGGAAGAAGAAGCTCGGCAGCAGGCGGTGTATGAAGACGGGGCCTGGCACTATTCGCCGCCACTTAGTGGCGGAAAGCGTTTTCCCTTCCATGAGCTCATCGGCGAGCAGGCCACCTATTTCGTCCCTCATGATGAGGTCTTTACCCTGCCGCGCTCCTACCCCAGCTTGCGGCGGGTTTCGGTACGCGGCTGCTTTCCCCCCCGCGTGATGGAGCTCATGAGTGCGCTGCTTCACAATGGAATCCTCGGGCTCGAAACCATCCAGCTTGACGGACGGGAAGTGCCAGCAATGGAAGCCGTTCGGGCTCTGCTCTGGCAGAATCCGGTCTCGAAACAAAACCCTATCTGGGCGTATGGCCTGGTGGTCGAGGTGACTGGAGAGAAGGCCGGCCGGCGGCTGCTGCACCGCTATCGCAATCATCACCCGCCGCAGCAGGAGTGGGGCGGAGAAGCGGCCTACTACAAGAATGTGGGATTGCCGCTCTCGATTGGAGCCCAGCTGATTGCCCGGGGAGAGGTCAACGGCCACGGGGTGCTGCCGCCGGAGCGGGCCTTCCGGGTGGATTCGTTCTTCCAGGCACTGGCGGAGCGCGGGATCCAAATCGAAGAATCGGTCGAGCAGCTCGCGGCCTGAATGTCGATGCGCATCGTCGTCCTGGGCGGGGCCGGAATTGTCGGCCGGGCAATTGCGGCCGACCTGGTGCGCCAGGATGAACAGGTGGATCAGGTGGTCGTGGCCGACCTGGACCCGGAGGCCGCCCGGGCGGCGGCGGCGGAGGCGGGAGCCACCGCGCACTCGGGCAGCGTGGACGCGCGGGACCGTCAGGCCCTGGTAAGAATCCTGCAGGGCGCCGCCGCCTGCGTCAACAGCGTCAACTACTATTTCAACCTGGACGTCATGCATGCCTGCCTGGAGGCCGGAGTTCCGTATCTGGATCTCGGAGGTCTGTTCCATATGACCCGGCGCCAGCTCGAGCTGGACGCCGACTTTAAGGCTCGCGGCCTGACCGCGGTGCTGGGGATCGGTTCCTGCCCGGGGGTCGCCAATGTGCAGGCCGGCTGGCTGGCCG
>CAZPZD010000020.1:0-31549 GCA_964590515.1 uncultured Anaerolineaceae bacterium
ATTCGGCGCGGGCCTGAAGCAAATGGGATTTCCGTTTTCCGGGCTGCTCGCTTGGATTGTCGTGTTGCTGGAAACTCTGGGGGCCGGGCTGCTCGCCCTCGGTCTAGGGACGCGCGCCATTGCGCTCCTGCTTGCCATCATGTTTGCCGTGATCATCCTCCATGTAAAGCGGCGGGTGATGAAGACCAGCTTTATGGGCCAGCAGACAAAGGCCGGTTGGGAGTTCGACTTTACGATGCTGGTTGGTGCCTTAGCCCTCTTTTTCACAGGGGCAGGCGCAATCGCCCTGGATCCGGTCGTGGGACTGTAGGCCCTTGGCTGTAGCCGGCCCCGCCTCGCATTTAAAGCTCGTCCAACTGGCGGGCCAGCTCCTCGGGAGAGGTGGTTGGCAGCCGACAGGCAAACCCCTGGCACAGGTAGGCGGTGGGCTTTCCGTCCTGAATCGGTCGATCGGCCATGAGCCGGGGCAATCCGGGCGTTGTAGGGAGGCCCCCGGCCAGGACCAAGTTAGGGACGAATCGCCGGTTGGCGACCGCGGCCAGGCTGTGGACGGCCGGATCCTCGAGCGAGCCGGCGATCGCGAGCTGCAGTTGAGGACCCAACCCAAAGTCGATTGCGCATAGCCAGCCGGCGAACGCGGTCGGATATTGGGCAGCGGTGGGCGCGATCGCCCGCAGAACCGTTTCTGCCGGATCGATGTAACGGGGCTCACCCTCGAGGGCACCCAGTTCGAGCAGCAACATACACGCCAGAGTGTTCCCGCTCGGGATCGGGCTGTCCTGGACCGACTTTGGGCGAGCAATCAACGCTTCGTGGTCGTGGCGGGTGTCGAAGAAGCCGCCCTGCGGGTCGGCGAACGCCGCCAGGATCTCGTCCGCCTGGGTGACCGCAGCTCGGTACCAGCGTGGATTGAAATCCGCTTGATAGAGCGCCAGCAGGCCGAGTCCCAGAGAGGCATGGTCCTCCAAGTAGGCGACATGGCGGGACTGACCGGCGCGCCAGGAGCGGTGAAGCCTTCCGTCAACAATTAGGTTGCCCAGCAGGAAGTCGGCCTGACGCTGGGCGGCGCGCAGGTAGTCAGGGCTCCCGGTTGCACGGGCGGCCTCCGCCAGGGCCACGAGGGCTAACCCGTTCCAGCCCGTCAGCACTTTGTCATCGAGGCCGGGGCGGATGCGCCCGGCCCGAGCCGCCAAGAGCAGCTTCCGGCCTGCGGCGAGCTGAGCACCCACTGCCTCGGCCGGCAGTCCGAATTGGGCGGACAATGCCTGATCGTCGATTGCACGATTGAGGATGGTTCGGCCCTCGAAGTTGCCTGCCTCGGTTGCGCCGTAGGCCGCGAGAAAGAGATCGGCCTGCTGCCCGTTCCCGAGGGTGCTGCGGATTTCCTCCCACGACCAGAGGTAAAACTTGCCCTCTTCGCCCTCGGAATCGGCGTCCAACGAGGAATAGAATCCGCCGGCTGGATCGCCCAGCTCGCTCAACATGAAGGCCAAGGTCGCCTTGACAACTTCTAAGAGCATTCGATCGCCGGTCACTTGCCAGCCATGCAGATAGGCCCGAATCAACTGGGCGTTGTCATAGAGCATCTTCTCGAAATGCGGAACCAGCCAATGCTCATCCACCGAGTAGCGGGCGAAGCCGCCTCCAAGCTGATCGAAGATTCCACCTATGGCCATCGACCGCAGCGCCTTGGTCGCCATATCCAGTGCCAGGCGGTCTGCGCCCCGAGCGTGGCGGCGGAGCAGAAACTCCACGGCCATCGGCTGTGGGAACTTCGGGGCGCGGCCCCAACCTCCATCGTTCCAATCGAAAGTGCGGAAGAGCGCCTCGGCCGCGGATTTGAGCAGCGATTCATCGAGTTCAGCCTCCCGCGGCAGCAAGGCCGGCGCGGCACCCACCCGGGCCGAGAGTTCCTCACCCACCTTTCGCACTCCGGATCGGTCCTCGTGCCACTTTTCGGCGAGTCCGAGCAGCAGTTCGCGAAAGGAAGGCAGGTTGAAACGCCGGTTTGGAGGGAAGTAGGTCCCACCATAGAACGGCTTCCCCTCCGGGGTTAAGAATACGGACATCGGCCAGCCACCCTGGCCGGTCATTGCAACCACCGCGTCCATATACAGGCTATCGAGATCTGGCCGCTCTTCTCGATCGACTTTGATATTGACGAAGTGCTCGTTCATGAGGGCGGCGGTCTCGGGATCTTCGAATGATTCGTGGGCCATCACGTGGCACCAATGGCAGGCCGCGTATCCGATGCTGAGGAAGATCGGCTTGTCCTGGGCCTCGGCCAGGGCCAGCGCTTCTGCCCCCCAGGGATGCCAATCAACCGGGTTGTCGGCATGCTGCAGCAGATAGGGAGAGGTCTCACCGCTTAGGCGATTGGCCATCACTCCACCATCAGGAATTCCGGCCCGCGCGAGAGGCTGATGTCGGCAAAGAGACGCTCCTGCCGGGCAATCACCCGGTTCGATTTGATCAGCTCTAGGACGGCCAGAAACGAGACTACGATGTCCAGCCGGCTGGCCGCGCCGGAGAGAATCTCTTGAAACGTGACCGTGTCGCGCTCTTCCAAGGCTGCAAGTACGGCGTCGATCTTCTCGCGGATGGCGATCTTGGGTGGCTCCGCGCCCTCTTCCAGCGAGGCTGAATCTCCCACCGCGGTGAGCGCTTCCAACATCGCCTCCATCAGCGCTCCGGTGCCGAGGCCCGCCAGATCGAGCTGCGGGGTCAGGGCGGGCAGAGTCGATGTGCGAAGGTACGTGCGCAGCCCGGCCTGCTCGCGCGACTCGAGCTGGCCGGCGGCCTGCTTGAACTGCCGATAGAGCAGCAGCTGGCGGGCCAAGGCGTCGCCGGGATCCTCTTCTCCCTCCTCCCGGGTGGGCGGGGAGGGAAGCAAGGCTTCCGACTTGATCTGCAGCAGCTTGGCCGCGATCACCAAGAACTCCACCAATTCGGCCAAGGGACGCCGCGGGAGTCGCTCCAGGTACGCGAGATACTGATCCGTGACGCTGGCCAGGGCCACCTTGGTGATATCGAGCTGCTTGCGTTCGATCAGCTGGAGCAACAGGTCGAGCGGCCCTTCGAATACAGGCAGCTGGACACTGTAGCTGGACCCCATCAGCCCGCTCCGGCGATCGCCGCGATGACCAGCATGAGCAGGATCAGCCCTAGGATCCCCGCCGCGCCGTAGAAGAGCAGTTGGCGATCTCGTTCTCGGCTTCGAGTTTGCTCCTCAGCTTCGAACTTCAACCGGCGCCGATCCACGTCCATGAGCGCCTCATAGCGGCGGGCGGAGGCCTGGGCCTCGGATGCCTGGAGCGCGCCAACCTTTGCCCGAAGCCGTCGAAGCCAAAGCGGTGGCCCCTGGACCCCCTGGCGGTTGAGAACACTGGCTACGATAGATAGCGGCTCGTTGCAGTTGAAGCACTGGTCCGCGCCCGCCAGGTTTTCGGCGCTGCAGGATGGACAGACCGTTCGCTGAGCGGCCAGTACGGTCCCGCAGTATTGGCATTCGAAGGCGGAATTCCCGTCGAAAATCAGCCCGGTAGAGGCGCAGGCAGGGCAGTCGAGGTCGGGGTGGCCGGCAGGGAGCGTCATGCGGCGCGATTATACAGGCCGGTCGGGGGCGGGGGTGGCTCGGCGTGATAATATTGAATCAGACGCAGCTGGGAAGGACCAAAGGCAAATGATCGTTGGCGAACCGGTCCACGTGACCGATGAGGCGTTTGAGAAGGCCGTGATGGAATCTGCCACACCGGTGATCGTGGACTTTTGGGCGCCCTGGTGCGGACCCTGCCGCATGGTCGCCCCGGTCCTCGAAAAGTTTGCGGCCGAGTATCAGGGCCGCCTGATCGTGGCCAAAGTCAACACGGACGACAATCCCCAATGGGCCGGGCAGTTCGACGTCCGAGGCATCCCGACCATGCTCTTCGTCGCCGGCGGAAAAGTGGTCCACCGGCAAGTCGGCGCGCTGCCCGAGCCATACCTGCGGGACATGGTGGAGGAATTCCTGGGGGTGGTAGAGGAAGCTGCCTCGGGGACAAACGGTAGAGAGGTCTGAACCGCGAACGTAGGAAATGAAGCCGGGCGGCATCCGCCCGGCCTTTTTCTTGTTGGTTCCGGTGATTGATGGGTTCAGTCGGGTGGTTTGGAACTGGTCCGAAAGATCAGGCTATCCAACCGGCGCCCGATCCGGCGCCCAATCGATCTCAGCCGAGCCCGAGAGACGACGAGGGTGCTCTTTCGGCCGTCGACTTTCTGCACCCGTTCCCGCTCGGTGAGGGTCATTGCCAGCGCACCCCAGGTCAGCCCGGCCCCGAAGCCGACCAGCACCAAATTGTCCCCGGTGCGAATCCTCCCCTGGTCCCAGGCCTCGCAAAACGCGATAGGGATCGAGGCGGTGGACGTGTTGCCGTAGCGCTCGATGTTGACGACGAAGCGGTCGAGCGGCAGTTTGAGTCCCCGTGCGGCGGCCTCGATGATCCGGAGGTTGGCTTGGTGCGGGATCACCAGCGAGATGTCCTCCACCCGCATGCCGGCCTCTTCGATGACCTCCCGGGTCGCCGAGGCCATGACTCGGGTCGCGAACCGGAAGACCTCCCGGCCATTCATCTGGATGTAGTGCATGTTTTCCCGAACGGTATCCAGAGTGGTCGGCATGTAGCTGCCCCCCGCCGGGATGGAGAGCAGGTCCCCTCCCGAGCCGTCGGAGCGCATGACACTGGACAGAACGCCTCCCGGCCAGTCGCGGCCCTCGACCAGAAACGCACCGGCACCGTCGCCAAACAGGATGGCAGTCGAGCGATCTTGATAGTTAACCATCCGGGAGAGCGTCTCCGAACCGATCACCAACACTTTGTCGATCGAGCCGCTCCGGACGGCCTGAGCGGCCATGTTGAGCGCAAATATGAATCCAGTACAGGCGGCCAGCAGGTCGAAAGCTCCGGCCTTGCTGGCGCCGAGGTTGTCTTGGACGATTGAGGCGGTTGCGGGAAAGAGGTGCTCGGGCGAGCAGGTGGCGACGATGATCAGGTCGACTTCGTCGGCGGCGACCCCCGTGCCGTGCAGCGCTCTCAGCGCGGCCTGAGTGGCCAGGCTGGCGGTCGTGTCAGTCTTGCTGGCGATCCGCCGCTCGCGGATGCCGGTCATGTCGACGATCCATCCGTCGTTGGTGTTGACGATCTTCTCGAGATCTTCGTTGGTAAGAACGCGCTCGGGGACCGCCATCCCCCAGCCCGTTATGTGGGCATAGCGGGTCATGTCCCATGCACGTCCGAGTTCCCCTCAAACTTACTGAGGATGAGGGTGGCATTGTGGCCGCCGAAACCAAAGGAGTTCGACATCACGAAATGCAGCACCTTCGCCCGCTTAAGGTTTGGAACATAGTCCAGGTCACAATCCGGGTCGGGAGTCTCGTAGTTGATGGTCGGGGGAAGAACTTCCTGTTCAATTGCCTTCACGCAGAACAAGGCCTCGATCGCGCCGGCTGCCCCCAGCATGTGCCCGGTCATCGACTTGGTGGAAGAGACCGGGATGTCGTAGGCCGCCTCGCCGAACACGCTCTTGATGGCCGCAGTCTCACTCAGGTCGTTCAGCTTGGTACTGGTGCCATGGGCATTGATGTACTCGATCTGGCCGGGCGCGAGCTGCGCGTCCGCCAACGCCAGCCGCATGCAGGCCGCCGCACCGGACCCGTTCTCGGCCGGGGCGGTGATGTGGTAGGCGTCATTGGTAGAAGCGTATCCGACGACTTCAGCCAGGATCGGCGCGCCCCGCGCCACCGCATGCTCATAGGTCTCGAGCACCAAGGCTGCGCCGCCCTCCGCCGCGACGAAGCCGTCCCGATTGAGGTCGAAGGGGCGTGAAGCTCCCTCCGGATGGTCGTTGCGTTTCGAGATGGCATCCATGACGTTGAAACCCGCCATCGCCACCGGGACGATACTCGCCTCAGCGCCGCCCGCCACCATGATGTCCGCGTCGCCGCGCCGGATCAACTCAGTCGCTTCCCCAATCGCGTTCGAACTTGAGGCGCAGGCGGTGACTACTGCCATGTTAGGGCCGCGCAGGCCGAAGGCAATTGCCACCTGCCCGGCCGCGGTATCTGGCAGCATCATTGGGACCGTAAACGGGCTCACCCACCTAGGACCCCGTTCGAGGAACTGCAGCATCTGCTCCACGATCGTCCCGATCCCCCCAATGCCGGTGCCAATGATTGAACCGATTCGATCCCGATTGGTCTCGTTGACGATCAGTTTTGCATGCTCGATGGCCTGTCGGGCGGCGACCAGCGCAAACTGGGTGAACCGATCCACCCGGCGAGCCAGCTTGTGGCCGAGTTCTGCGACCGGATCGAAACCCTTGACCTCGGCTGCGATCCGGGTAAGGAACGCGCTCGCATCGAAACGGGTGATTGGACCGACCCCGGAACGGCCCTCCAACAAGGCCGACCAGGTCTCCTTGACTGTGTTTCCCAAAGGAGTGATGGCACCTAACCCGGTGATTACGACTCGCGTCCTACTCAACAATTCCTCCGGCGGCAATGATGCAGGAGTATAACACTGCGGTTGTGAAGGCGGCGCGGGCCGCCATGATAAAATCCGGCTCCCCCGTTCGGAAGGCAGGAATACACCCTTATGTCGAGGATCGGCTAGTACCGCCCGGTGGTCCTGGTAACGGGAGGGACGGGGTTCATCGGGCAGTACGTCATCCGGCGACTTTCCGAGGCCGGACGGCAAATCCGGATATTGCTGCGCCCCAGTCAACATTCACCGAAACTACCTCAAGGGATAGCCGTGGAAGTAGCCATCGCCAGCATGCTCGACAAGCGAGGACTGCGAGCAGCGCTGGTGGGAGTCGAGAGCCTCGTTCATCTGGCCAGCGCAGAGGCCCTGGGGCGGGGGGCTGAATTGCAGGCAGTCGACATTGAGGGGACCGCCGTGCTGGCTGCAGCCGCCCGCCAGGCAAAGGTCGACCGGCTGATCTTTGTCAGCCACCTCGGGGCAGATCTCTCGTCGGCATTTCCAGTACTGCGGGCCAAGGCGATCGCAGAACAATCCATCCAGCGCAGCTTCGTGCCTGCCACCATCTTGCGGACCTCGCTCGCCTACGGCCCGGGGGACCGGTTCACCAGTGCGATTGCGATGCTGCTTTCGATCTCGCCACTGGTCTTTCCGTTGCCCGGCAATGGAACGACCGCGCTGCAGCCGATCTGGGTCGAAGATTTGGCGACCTGCATCCTGTGGTCGCTGGAGGAGCCGGCGATGGCCGGACAGACCTATGAGATCGGCGGCCCCGAGTTCTTGACAATCGAGCAACTCACTCAGCTCATCCAGCGAGTTACCCGCAGCCGGCGATGGGTCGTTCATAGCTCGCCGGCCTCGGTGAGAGCGCTCGCCTGGATGATGCAGCGGCTGCTGCCTCGCTCACCGCTCACCACCTTTTCCCTCGATTATCTGGCGACCAGCCGGATGGCGAGCCTGGATGCTCTGCCTCGCATTTTCGGCCTCAAGCCCGCCATTCTGGAACAGAAGCTTGACTATCTTCGGGGTCGCAATTGGGGCGTGGAGCTGCTGAGGCGGCAGTTCGGGGGGCGGCGATGAATCTGGTGATCCGGCGGGCGTTCGGCCCGGCCGACATGGCCCAGATCGAAGGCTTGCAGCGGGAGGTCTGGCCAGGGAGCGAGACCGATGTCGTCCCATTGCACCTCTTGCTGACCGTCGCCCAGAACGGAGGCGTCGTGCTGGTTGCTTCGGAGGGCGAGCGGATCGTCGGTTTCGTGATGGGTTTCCTGGGCACCGACGAGGCCAGCCCGAACCGGGTAGCGATGGCCCGGCTGAAACACTGCTCCCATATGCTTGGGGTTCACCCGGACTTCCGCGACCAGGGGGTTGGGCTCGAACTCAAACGCGCTCAGCTCCTGGCGGTGATCGAACAGGGGATACGATTGGTGACCTGGACTTACGATCCGCTGATGAGCGTTAATGCCCACTTGAACATCCACCGGCTGGGAGCCGTGAGCCGGACCTACAAACGGGAAGTTTATGGACCGATGCGGGACGAGCTCAATCAGGGCATCCACTCCGATCGGCTGCAGGTGGATTGGTGGGTGACTTCGAATCGGGTCGAGTCCCGCCTGCAGGGCTCCCGGCCTCTGCTTGACCTGGCTCACTACCTCTCGACCGGCGCCCAGCGACTCAACTCGGCCGGGCTTGGCGAGGATGGTCTGGCGCGGCCAGCCGACGGCGCCGAGACCCCGACAACCAACCTGGCCCTGGTCGAGATTCCGCCGGACTTCCAACAGCTCAAGCGGGCGGACCTCGGCCTGGCCGCGGAGTGGCGGGCGCTGACCCGGTCGATCTTCGAAACCGCCTTCCAGAATGGCTACGTCGTTACCGACTTCCTGCACCTCAAAGGCGAGAAATTCCCCCGCTCTTACTATGTGCTCTCGCTTGGCGAGGCGACCCTGGGCTAATGGCCGGCGGCGAATTGTGGATTGAGGCGGCGGAGCTCTGCCACATTCGGATGGCGCTGCAGCAGCCGTTCGAGACCTCCTTCGGAGTTGAGCAAGACCGGGAATGCCTGCTGATCAAGATCGAAGGGGGCGGGCAGGCAGGGTGGGGGGAATGCGTCGCCGCCGGTTTCCCGGGCTTTTCCTACGAGACGGTCGGCACCGCCTGGCATGTCCTTGAAAGATATCTAATTCCGGCCATCCTCCACCAGCCGCTGGAAGGGATCTCCGGCCTCCGGGCCCGACTCGCACCGGTCCGTGGCCACCCTATGGCGAAAGCCGGGCTGGAACTGGCCTTGTGGGATTGGATGGGTCGGGTCGCGAACTTGCCGCTGGCCGATCTGCTCGGCGGTCGGCGGACCCGAGTCCAGGTCGGGGTTTCCATTGGGATTCAATCGGGTGTGGAACCACTGCTCAAGGTTGTCGATACTCATCTTAAGCAGGGATACACTCGAATCAAGCTGAAGATCAAGCCTGGCCATGACCTCGAGCCGGTGAGCGCAGTTCGGCACTCCTTCCCGGGGATTCTGCTTCAGGTTGACGCCAACGGTGGATATGCCCCCGATCAGATTGAGCAATTGCTCCCGCTGGATGAATTCGACTTGCTGCTGATCGAGCAGCCCTTTGCAGAGGAACAGTTGCTTGCACACGTCCGGCTGCAGGAACGGCTGGCAACCCCGATCTGTCTGGATGAAAGCATCGGCTCGGAGGTCGAGGCGCGGCAGGCCCTGGATCTCGGTGCCTGTCGGATTGTCAATATCAAGCCCGGCAGGGTCGGAGGGCTGAGCGAGGCCGTGGCCATCCACGACCTGTGTCGGAAGGCGGATATTCCGGTCTGGTGCGGTGGGATGTTGGAAACGGGGGTGGGAAGGGCGGCAAACCTGGCGCTCGCAACCCTGCCGGGCTTCAGCTTGCCCGGCGACATCTCAGCCACTGATCGGTACTACGAAGAGGATATCGCTTCGCCGAAGTTCGTATTGAACTCGGACGGCACAATCGATGTGCCGACCGGCGCTGGCCTAGGGATCGCGATCGATTTGGAAGCGCTCGAACGAGTGACATTGCGCCGGGAGCGCTTCACGGCCGGTCAACCCATAAGTCGCAATACCCAGTCGATCGACAGCGCACCGGCGTAGGCCACGGCCCACATCTTGATCAGCTTGCCGATTGTGACCCACAACAAGAAAGTCGGCACCGGCATCCGCAGCGCGCCGGCCGCCGCTCCGGCTACGTCGAAGAAGGGGTTGGGAAGGATCGCTAAGCCGAGCACGGTCCACTTGCCGAAGCGGCGGGTGAGCTCTAGCAGCCGTTGATAAATCTCCGTCCCCTCTAAAACGCCCCGTCCACTGTACCCGGCCAAGTAGCCGGTGAGTTCTCCCAGTGCCGCGCCGGTCCCGGCGGCGATCCCAACCCAAAACGGATCGAAAACTCCGCCGGCCGCGAACGTGATCGCGATCCCGGGGGCGGGGAGGACGATCGTCGCGTTCGACAGCAGTGAGAGCAGGAAAACCCCCGGATATCCGTAGGCCTCCAGTTGTTCGGCCTGGTCACGGATCGAGTAGATGAAAACCGTGATCGCGATCACCGCGAGCAGCGCAAATACCCGCAGAGCGGTGACCCGCCGCGGAATGGGTTCGGCGGTCTGGTTCACGACTCGTGGATCTCGATCGATTTGATGATGACGGCCGGGGATTTCTGTTTGGATGGATCGCGCTCCGGGATGGCCAGCAGGGTTTTCATTCCGGATGCCACTCGGCCGAAGACCGAGTGTTTGTCGTCAAGCCAGGGGGTGGCGACGTGGGTGATGAAGAATTGGGAACCGTTTGTGTTCGGGCCGGCATTGGCCATCGAGAGCACGCCTGGGGCGTCGTGGCGCAGCTTTGGATGAAATTCGTCCTCGAACTGATATCCCGGCCCGCCGCTACCAGTGCCGGTCGGATCGCCGCCCTGGGCCATGAAGTTCTTGATCACCCGGTGGAAGGTCACCCCATCGTAAAACCCGCTACGGACCAGGAACACGAAATTGTTCACCGTACGCGGCGCCCGATCGGCCCAAAGCTCCAGAGCGATGTCGCCCTGATCGGTTCGGATCGTAGCCTGGTATTTCAGCTTGGGGTCGATCTGCATCTCGGGTGGTTTGGCGAAGTGTTGAGTCGTCAATTCATTACCCTCCGTTCTATAGTTTGTCGAGCATCGAGGTGACTCGGGCGACGACCATGTCCATCGCCGCCGCGTTGAAACCGCCCTCCGGAATGATTACGTCGGCGAAGCGCTTCGAGGTCTCTACGAATTCCTCGTGCATCGGGCGAACGGTGGTCTCGTACTGCTGGATCACCGATTCCATCGAGCGGCCCCGTTCCTGGATATCGCGCTGCAGGCGCCGGATGAATCGAACGTCCGCCGGGGTGTCGACGTAGAGCTTGACGTCGAACAACTCGCGCAGTTGGGGCTCGGCGAAGACCAGGATCCCCTCCACCAGAATCACCGGATGGGGCTCCACCCGAGTCGTGCGGTCGGTGCGCTCATGGGTCGTGAAATCATAAATTGGCACTTCAACCGGCTGCCAGCGCTTGAGCTGCTGCAGATGCTCAATTAGGAGAGCGGTCTCGAGCGACTCGGGATGATCGAAATTGACGGTCGCCCGCTGAGGCAGGGGGAGATCGGCAAGGTCAAGGTAGTAGGCGTCTTGGGGCAGGAAGGTGATCCGCTCGGCGCCGACCCGGTCGAGGATCACACTGGCGACGGTGGTCTTCCCCGAGCCGGTGCCGCCGGCGATCCCGATCACGATCGGGGGCGGCCTCTTCGCCATGCGGCCATTATACGCGTTGTCCGAAATGGCAGAGACGCCCTGCGGCGTCTCTGCCATTGCTGGAGCCACCAGGGGGAATCGAACCCCCGACCTAACGCTTACGAAGCGCTCGCTCTACCGGCTGAGCTATGGTGGCATGAGCCGACGGGCCAACTTCCACGCCGACCCGGCGGGATTATACCAACTCACTGGAAAATGCATCCGCAAGCGGTGATAATCGAAGCATGCGGATTGCGATGTTGTCTTATCACACGTGCCCGCTGGCAACTCTGGGGGGCAAGGAAGCCGGTGGGATGAATGTGTACGTCCGGGAATTGGTGAGGGCGCTCGGTCGGCGCGGGTTGGGGGTGGACGTCTTTACCCGGTCGCAGGATGAGCATGTCCCACATGTCTTACACGACCTGGGGTATGGCAACCGGGTCGTGCACGTCCCGGCCGGGCCGGAGACGCCGGTGCCCAAGGACGAGCTGCCGCGCTACTTGCCGGAGTTCGAGCGAGGGATCCTGGAGTTCGCCGCACGGAAGCGGCTCAGCTACGATGTCATCCACAGCCACTATTGGCTGAGTGGGCAGGTCGGGCTGCGGTTGCGAGAGGCCTGGGGGCTTCCCGTCGTGCAGATGTTCCACACCTTGGGGGAGATGAAGAATCGGGTGGCTCGCAGCCCTGATGAGCGGGCTTCCAAACAGCGGATTGCGATGGAAGGCCGGTTGCTTGAGGAGTCCGATCGGATCATCGCCTCCACCGAAGCTGAGCTGGCCCAGTTCCGATCGATTTACCGGATCGAATCCGACCGGGCGCTGGTCATCGAGCCCGGGGTCGACACAGCCCGCTTCTATCCTATCCCGGTGGATGAAGCTCGAGAGTACGTTGGGGCGCCCGACGGCCGCCGGATCATCCTCTTCGTCGGGCGAATCGAGCCGCTCAAGGGGCTCGATTCGCTGCTCAACGCGGTCGCCTTAATGGAGCAGCGCGGGGTGCTGGCCAGGCATTCCATCCAGCTCATGGTGATCGGCGGCGAGCCGGACGCGAGTCCCGAACAGCTCACCGCAGAAATGAGCCGGCTGCAGTCGCTCACCCGAGAGCTGCAGATCGAACCCCGGGTGACATTCCTGGGTAAGCGCTCGCAGGACATTCTGCAGTATTACTACTCGGCCGCCGAAGTCGTCGTCATGCCATCTCACTACGAGTCATTCGGTCTGGTCGCGCTCGAGGCGATGGCCTGTGGGACACCGGTGGTGGCCTCAGAGACCGGCGGGCTCGTCTTCCTCGTGCGGGACGGAGAAACGGGCCTGCATGTCCCGACTGCGGATCCAGCTACTCTGGCTGACAAGCTGGAGCTCTTGCTCGAGGACCGCGAACTGCTGACTCGGCTGGGGAATCAGGCCGCCAAGTATGCCCGCGGATTCGGGTGGCCGGGCGTCGCCGATCGGGTGATTCAAGTCTACGAGCAGCTCGTGGCGGCCAGGGAAGCCGCGTTGCCGGCCAGCAGCTAGCGACTGCGCCAGCCTCCGACCTCGCCCGCGAAGCAACTGAGCCCCGGATCAGGGGGCTCAGTTGAGGAGGAGAGCAAACCGACGAATGTTTGGCTGGAGGGCGCTATGGTCGGGGTCGGTTTGCTAATTTAGAGTATCACGAGCGATCGCCGCAGGGCCTTACAGTCGCCTTACAACTCTAGCCAGTTGTGGTCGCGCAGGATCCGGGTCGCTCCGAGCGGGGCCGGGCTAGGGAGCCCGCTCGCCATCGGCTGGGCACGCCTCGAGGCTCCCGGCCGCGTCGATATGCGGGCGAGTGCCGCTCATAATGGCGACCACTCCCCGGGCCAGGATGCAATCGCCTGGCCTCACGGAGTGAGCCATGGTTCGATCGATGATCGCAAAGGTTCCCGGGTCCTCGCTGAAGATCGCGACAAATGGAATCTCCTCGGCCGCGAACCAACGTTTAATGACCCCGTAGGCGCACAGATCGGATCCCTCATCGTCCACCCCCACTTGGTCCCAGGCTAGGCAGTCGGGAACGCCCGTCGGCCCGGGTTCGGTCGGTTGTACTTCCTCGGTGGCCGGAGGGAGGGTCGGAGCCACTCGGGGGGTGACCGTCGGGCCCGGCTGCGGAGACGGGGTTGGGGCTGCAGGTGCCAGCGCGCCGCGGAAGAAGGCGGCCGCCGGCCCTTGGGCCAGCGTGAACAGACCAAGTCCCACTCCACCCAGGACCACGACCGCAATCGCCCCGCGCACCAAGCTGGCGGGTACCCGAGATCGGGCCTTCGGCTGCTCTGCCCGGAAGGCCAGCGGTCCATCGACCGCGGTAGCCCACAGACTATCCCGCCTGAATTCGCCGGAGTCCTCGGTGCCGCTCGGTTGGCCAGACTGTGGACGGGGTCTGCCCTTCGGTCGGGAATCGACCCCCGCCTCGGCTGCCGCACTGCGTTGTCGAATGAAGGAAACTCTGGAGGGCGGAGCCTCTGGTTTCTCGGGGACCTCGGCCGGACCGGCGAAGTCCTCGTCGAGCAAGCCTCGGCGCAGCTGTTGGGTGAGGTCTTCGGTTGCGGACTCTACAAACGGAGGGGCGTATTCGATGCCTTCGGGGGCCGAGTCCCTCCCGCAGTACTGGCAGGTTTCGGCTTCGAGCTCGATCCACTCCGCGCAGTACGGACACTTGCGCATAGCCGAAATCCACATCGCCGGCTCGAGCCCTCGGTGGCAGTAGCGACAGTAGATCGCCTCGTCCTGGATCTGGCGCGAGCAGTGGGGACAGCTTCGCATGTGCGACTCATTGTAGCAATGCCGCCCTACGAATCAATTAGGACAGTCAGCTTAGAAGCGGGTTTGCCAGCCTTCTGCCACATCGACCGTTTGGAGCTGATGTGCGTACAGCCGGGTCCACGGGCGGCCGCTGCGGTTGGCGATCCCGGTCAGCTCCTGCAGGCGGCCAACCGCCTTTGTCCGGAGAAACTCGGCCTGTTCGGCTTCGGGTAGGCCAGGGGCTTCCTGCCAGATCGCCCGACCGGCAAGGAACCCGGAAGCGCCGTTCTCACAGGCGATGGTCGTCTGCTGCTTGAAGGTGTCGTAGGCCACCCCGGCGCTCAGTAGCACCCAGGGGATTTCGGCGGCCTCGCTCAGTTCCTGGCAGTGAACCGCCATGGCCGCCTCATCGGTTTCGAAATCGGGGTCGTCGGGAAACTCGGCCTTGAGCACGTCGATCCCCAAGGGACACAGCCGACGGGCGGTTTCGATCAGCATGTCCGGCTTGAGTTTGGCAAACTCGGCCGTCCCTTTCTTTGGACCCCCGGCGATGTGGTAAGTCATCGGCTCGACCAGCAGGGGGATGTCGAACTCGCGGCACTCTTCGACCGATTCCCGGACGAAACCCTCCTGCTGGGCGGCACTTGCGCTGCCTGGGTTGTAGTACAGCAGGATCTTGACGGCCGAAGCCCCCATGCGTTTGATTTTCTCGACGCTCCAACCTTCGGCCGCCGTGGTCAAGCGGTCGCCCTGCGTCTCCTCGTAGCCGGTCGCCTCCAGGCTGACCAGGAAGCCTTGATTGCCAGAGATATGGGCTCCCCGCAGTGCCGGCGCGGCGCCGAACACCGGATCGATCAGGATCGCGCTCGAGTGAGGAGCCAGCGCGGTCAGCAGGCGGATCTTGTAATCGACCATCTGTTGGTAGGTCACGGACTTCGGGGCTGCCGGATTCAGGGCCTTGGCCAGGGAGCCCCGATGGTCGAGGGCAGTGATGGTGAAGAGCCCCTTTGGATTCGAAATCTCCTGGAGCCCGCGCAATTTGCCGAGGGTCAATGCAGGATGCATTCGCTCCTCCTATCCTCCAAACCAATCTGCTAACCGGCTGGCTTCGAGCTCGCGTTTGGCCTGCAAGTGCTCCGGGGCAGGCTCGAGGATTCGGACTTCAGGCTCCGGCGAAGCCAGGAAGTTGCCCTGCACCAGCATCGCCGCCCCTCCCCCCACTTCCAAGAAGCAGAAGCCGGTGCCATCGTAGGTCGCCTGGGAGACCTGGCCAGCAAGCTCCGCCGCGATTCTGGCGGCGACGACCTTGGCTTGAGCTTCGGCGAAAACGCCGGCCTGGGGCAGGCGTTTCCCGTTGGCAAGCGGGATCGACACCATGTCGCCCACCGCATAGACCCCAGGAAAGCTGGTCTCGAGGGTCCTGGGATTGACCTTCACCCAATCCCCGTCTCCCGCCAGCCCGCTTACCTGCGCGACCGACGGACAGAGGTGACCTGGGACGCCGATCATCAGATCAAAGGCCACCCGGGCGGTCTTGAAGTGAATCGCGCCCGACTCGATCGAAACTGGGGTGTGATTTGGATGGAATCCAACCTGGCTGGCCTCCAGCCGGCTTTCAACGACCGCGCAGCCAGTCTGGCCGAGTACGGGCAGCGACATCGGCTGCGGGGTATAGACGTCGACAACCGCCTCGATGCCCTTTCGGCCGAAGTACTCGCGCAGGAGCAGGGCAAGTTCGAAGGGCGCCGGCGGGCAAGGGAAGGGGACTCCCAGAATGACGATCGCCACCCGGCCGCCGGGGAATCGGCGGAGCCGCTCGGCGGCCACGGCCAGGCCCGGTCCGTCGTAGAAATCGAGCCCGTGCGCTCGGAAACCCGAGATTCCATCCGGATGGCTCTGGGCGCCTAAGGCGACCACCAGTGCATCCGCCTCCACTCGAGCCCCATCGACCAGGGCGGCCTTCGCCTCAGGGTCGATCGCATCCACACTTCCATGTCGAACCGTGATCCCGAGCCGCTCGAGCGATTTCAGCGGCCGCTGGCCGGCGGCCAGGGTCGTTTCTCCGAGCAGCGCCCAAGTCTTGCGGAAACCAAAGGAGAACTGCTCGCGGCGATCGACGAGAGTGATGCGATCCTGCGGCGAGAGCAGCTTGCGGAGTTCAACGCCTGCCGCCACGCCACCGAACCCGCCGCCTAGAATCAAGACGTGCGCCATGGGCCCTTTCACCGACCCGACGATCGCGATCGGCGCGGCAAAGTGTAACAAGGAATTCCGCCATTCCACTCATCCGCCGCTCACCGGTATCAGAGGGGTCGAGCGAGTACAATACGGCGGTTTGGTCCGGACCGATGACCCTTCGAACGCCCACTCCTAAGCCCTCCCCTCCCAGGCCCAAGCCGGATCGTTTCCGCTGGGCGCTGGCCGGCCTGTCGGCTGGCTTCGGCGTGACCCTGCTGCTTGTCGGAGTCCTGATCCATGCCGTTGTCCGCGACCTGACCGCCTCCTGGACCGGGACCGGACTCAATCCGTTCTCGCCCTCGGGCGGTTCGGGCACCCAGAACGCCCCGCTAGCGCCGGGCGTTGCGGGCCCGACTGCACCGCTTCCGGAGGTCACTCCGGCTCCCTGGAACGGCAGCTCTCGGGTCACGATTCTGCTGATGGGTCTGGACTACCGGGATTGGGAGGCTGGGTCTGGAGCGCCGCGTACCGACTCAATGATGTTGATTTCGGTGGACCCGCTCACGGACCGGGTCAGCATACTCTCGATCCCCCGCGACCTGTGGGTCGAGATTCCCGGCTTCCAGCACAACCGGATCAACACCGCCTACAGTTCCGGCGAGGGCAACCGGCTGCCCGGTGGGGGGCCCGGCCTGGCGATGCGAACGGTCGAGAGCCTGATCGGAGTCCCGATTCAATACTACGTGGTACTCGACTTCTCGACCTTTGAACGGATGATCGACGAGATCGGCGGCGTGGATGTGGAGGTTCAGGAGCGGATCAAGATTTCCCCGATCGGCCGGACCAGCCTGTGGTTGGATCCCAAGGGCTATCACCTGGATGGCGCAGAGGCGTTGGCCTACGCCCGCACCCGCCGGGGTGGCGGGGGTGACTTCAGCCGGGCCGGGCGGCAGCAGCAAGTGGCGATGGCGATCCTGGACCGGGTCACGGGATTCCAGATGATCCCGTTCCTGGTGGCCAAGGCTCCGCTGCTCTATCAGGAGCTCGCCAGCGGCGTCCGTACCAACCTGTCTTTGGACGAAATGATCGGCTTGGCCTGGCTGGTGGTCCGCATCCCGCCCGAGAACTATCGAACCGAAGTGATCCAACCCCCGAGCATGGTCGGCTTCTATACCCGACCAGACGGCGCCCAGGTGCTGCGGGCTGTCCCTGACGCGATTCGGGAACTCCGGGACCTTCTATTTGTCGACACGAGTGCCATCGGTCCATGAGTGAAACGAAGCCGGTGACAGGCCAGACTCGGCCGCGCTGGTTCTTTTGGCTCGCGGGCCTGGCGGTATTCGGGACGATGGTGCTGCTGGTAGGCGGCCTCAGCGGGTACGCCTCCGGACTCGAGCGGCGGGCTGCCCGGCAGGCGCTGGAGGCCGGCGATTCGCTGCGCGATCAGTTCGACCTGGGAGTGGAGGATCTGCTCGCCGGGCACTATGAGAATGCCAAGCAGCGCTTCGAGTACATCCTGAGCATCGACCCCAACTACTCCGGCGCGCTCGAACTGCTGGAAGATGCCCGGCGCGGCTTGAATCAGCCGACCTTGACGCCTTCGCCCACCGGCGTACCGACTCAAGAGGTTACCCCGAGCGCTACTCTAGATCTGAGCTCGCTGGATGGGCTGGTCGAGGGGGCGCAGGCGGCCAACGCCCAAGGTAACTGGGACGCGGCCATTGAGATCCTGGTTACCCTGATCGGCGAGTCTCCGACCCATCGCCGTGCGGAAGTGAACCTGCTGCTCTACACCGCCCTGCGCAATCGCGGGTTGGACAAGATCTTCCGCGGCGAGCGGGAGCAGGGAATCTACGACCTGGCCCTCGCCGAGCGGATCACCGCCCTCGACGGTCAGGCACAAAGCTGGCGGACTTCGGCCGCCTTCTATTCATTTGCCAACAGCTACTTCGGATTGGACTGGGGGCTCTCCACCGAATACTTCTCCCAGATCTGCGCGGCCGGAATCTGGGACGGCTGCTTCAAATACGCCCGCTCGGCCTGGGAATTCGCCGACCTGCTGTTCAAAGACCTGGACTCGTGCGGCTCGGCCATCCAGTACGATGCCTCGCTCCGCACTTTAGATCGGGAAGACGGACCGCCCACCGCGACCCAGGCTTTCACCATCTGCCTGACCGCCACGGCGGTCACTCCCACGCCGAGCCCGACGATCGGCCTTTCCGTCACTCCGACCGGCACTGCCGGGCCAAGCCCGACTCCAACCGAGACGCCAACGATCACACCTACCTTCACCGAGACCCCGACCGAGGCTCCGCCCTCCTAGTGGCGAAGTAGAATAGGCCTTTGCCTCCCCAAGCGGGGAGCCCGTGGACAGACCCGACTATGGATTCTCAGAGCGCCAGCGCCTACGATTACGACCTGTTGGTGATCGGATCCGGACCGGCCGGCCAGCGGGCCGCGATCCAGGCCGCCAAACTCGGCAAACGGGTCGGGCTGGTCGAGCGGAAGGCTGTCGTCGGCGGCGTGTGTATCAACACCGGCACCATCCCCAGCAAGACCCTTCGGGAAGCGGTGCTCTATCTCTCGGGTTACCGCTTACGCGGCATCTACGGCGTTTCCTATGCGGTCAAGCAAGATATCACCATGGCCGACCTGCTGTTCCGCACCGATAACGTCATCAGCCACGAGCTGGATGTCATCCGTCATCAGCTGAGCCGCAACGGGGTGGTTCTGCTCAACGCAGAAGCCTCCTTCCTCGACCCCCATACCCTGAGGCTGCGATCCGCATTTGACACCGCCGAGCGGCAGGTGACCGCCGACAAGTTTGTGATCGCCACCGGGACTAGTGCCGCCCGCAGCCCCGACATCGCCTTCGACGGCCGTTGGATTCTGGCCAGCGACGACATCCTCACCCTGGACCAGATCCCGCACACGATGGCGGTGGTCGGAGCCGGCGTAATTGGCTGTGAGTACGCTTCGATCTTCGCCGCCCTCGGAGTGCGGGTGACGCTGATCGACAAGCGGCCGCGCCTGCTCGAGTTCATCGACTCGGAGATCGCCGAGACCCTGACCTACCATCTCCGCCAGAACCGGGTGACGATCCGGCTGGGCGAGGAAGTCAACGCCATCGAGTCGATGCAGACCGAGCTCGGGGAGCGGGTCCGGATCCACCTCACCAGCGGGAAGAAGCTGACCGCCGAGAAAGCGCTCTACAGCGTCGGCAGGATGGGGGCCACCGAGGCGCTCAATCTGGAGGCCATCGGAATCCAGCCGGACCCCCGCGGCCGGCTCAAGGTCAATGAGCACTATCAGACCGACCTGCCGCACATGTACGCAGCCGGGGATGTGATCGGCTTCCCGAGCCTGGCCTCGACCTCGCTCGAGCAGGGCCGGCTGGCAGCCTGCCACGCCTTCGGGCTGCAGGCCAAGAGCGTTCCAGCCCTCTTCCCGTACGGGATTTACACTATTCCAGAGGTCTCGTTTGTCGGGAAAAACGAGCAGGAGCTGACCGAACAAGGAGTCCCGTACGAGATCGGGAAGGCACACTACCGCGAGAGTGCCCGCGGGCAGATCATCGGAGATGACAGCGGGCTGCTCAAGCTGATCTTCCACCTCGGGACCCGAGAGCTCTTAGGCGTGCACATCATCGGGGAAGGGGCTAGCGAGCTGATCCATATCGGCCAGGCCGTGCTCGCCTTCGGTGGGACCGTCGATTACTTCATCGATACGGTATTCAACTATCCGACCCTGGCGGAGTGCTACAAGACGGCAGCCTTCGACGGCATCAATCGCTTGGGCTCGCCGCAGGACACGATCTCGATCCGACCGATGCCGAAACGCGACCCCGGGCCGTCGGACCCGGGGGTGCACTCGACGTGAGCCGGCCCATTTCCATCAGCAAACTGGCGGCCGGGATCCAGGAGTCGGCCACCATCCGGCTCAACCAGCAGGCCGCCCGACTGCGGGCCGATGGAAAGCCGGTCATCCACCTCGGGATCGGCGAACCGACCAATCGCGCTCCCCACACTGCGGTCGAAGCGGCAGAGAAACTGCTGGCTGCCGGGTCACTGAAGTACACCGCCACTGCCGGGATCCCTTCGCTGCGGCAGGCGATAGCGGATTACATGCTGGTCTCCTACGGCCGGGAAATTCCGCCGGCCAACGTGATCGCCTCCAACGGCTCGAAGCATTCGCTGCTTACGGTCTTGCTCGCCATCGTCAATTCCGGTGATCGGGTGGTCATCCCGGCTCCCTACTGGGTCACTTACCCGGAACAGGTGAAGCTATTGGGCGGCCGGTCAGTTATCGTGAGGCCCGAGCCGGGTAGCTTGCTCCCCAGCGCTGAAGCCCTGATCGCGGCGGCCGGCCTCCAGACCCGCGTAATTCTGCTCAACAGTCCCAACAACCCTTCCGGACTGGTATTTCTGGAATCCGATCTGGCCAAGCTCGTCGAGTTCTGCGAGGCCCGAGGAATCTACCTCATCCTAGATGACATCTATCGCGAGTTGGTGTTCGACGGGCTGCGATTGCCGTCGCCTTTCGCTTTCACGCGACATGCACTCGACGAGAGCCATGTCATCGTGGTGAATGGAGTTTCAAAACTCTACGGGATGACCGGACTGCGGCTCGGCTGGACGGTCGGGCCGCGGGCCCTGGTGGAGGCGATGGACAAGCTGCAGAGCCAGATGACCTCGAATCCATCGATCTTGTCCCAGGCGGCGGCCGAGGGGGCGCTGCGCGGCGATCAGCGAGTGGTGCAGGAGCTGCGGGCAACCATTGAGGCCAATCGGGATGCGATGCTGGAGGCCCTGGGCGAGATGGCCGGCACTCAGGTCACCCGCCCGCAGGGCGGGCTGTTCTGCTTTCCAGATTTTTCGGCTCACGGATCGAGCTCGAAAGAGCTGGCGGAGCGACTGCTCGAACGGGCGCTGGTGGTAACCGTGCCCGGAGTCGAGTTTGGGATGGACGATCATTTGCGGCTGAGCTTTGCCGGGGACCGGGCGGAAATCCTCGAGGGGATACGGCGGATTCGCTGGGCCCTCGATCCAGCCTCCCCGAAAGAAATTCGATTGGGTGATCGGGTAGCCGTGCGGGACTGGGCCTAGAGGCCGACCGAGAAAAGGAATCATAGCGATGGATTGGATTGCCGACCCCGAAATCTGGATCGCGCTCCTGACCCTCACCGCGCTGGAGATCGTACTCGGAATCGACAACATCGTTTTCATTTCCATATTGGCCGGCAAGCTCCCCGTGCCGGATCAGAGCCGGGCCCGCCAGATCGGTCTGCTGGCGGCGATGGGTACTCGAATTGGGTTGCTGTTTTCGCTGAGCTGGCTGATCGGGCTTACGGAGCCATTGTTCGCGGCTTTCGGCAGAGAGATTTCCGGCCGCTCGATCATCCTGATGGCTGGTGGCCTGTTCCTGCTGGCCAAGAGCACCCTTGAGATCCACGACAAATTGGAGGGGGAAGCCGGGGCCGGTTCCGCTCGGGTCATCCCATCGTTCCGGGGTGTCGTGATCCAGATCATGCTCCTGGACATCGTGTTCTCACTCGATTCGGTGCTCACTGCGGTCGGGATGGCCGAGCACTTGGCGGTGATGGTGGCGGCGGTCGTGATCGCGGTACTGATCATGCTGGCCGCCTCCGGGCCGATCAGCCGCTTTGTCGCCGAGCGTCCAACGGTGAAGATCCTGGCCCTCAGTTTCCTGCTCTTGATTGGTGTCTCGCTGGTTGCGGAAGGCCTCGATTTCCTCATCCCGAAGGGCTATATTTACTTCGCCATGGCCTTCTCGGTGTTTGTGGAGACGCTCAACCTGCAACTGCGGGCCCGGGAGGCTCGGCCGATCAAATTGCGCCAGGCCTACGTGGCCGGGAATCAAGCTGGGGAGGCCGAGGGTCCGGCCGAGGCTTAGCCCAGAGGGAGCCCTGGCCATTGGCGGCTGAGCCCGCCGCTGATCAAGATCTACGGGCCGCTCTGCCCCTTTGAATTTGTGCCGGCGGGGTTCCTACGTCAGAATCTCGTCGAGTCCTGAGTGTTCCTTCTTACCCGGCGAACTTACATAACCCCTGTACTGTTGCTGGCGGTTTGGGCGGCCGGCTGTGGCCTGCTGCCCGGAGCGCCCCCAACCGCGGCACCCGCCGACTTCCCGACGGCCAGTCCGACGGCCGCGGTTCTTCCCACCGAAGCCCCCACAACGACGGAGCTCCCTTCACCGGAGCCGACCCAAACCGAGACTCCGTTGCCGACTGCAACCCAGAGCCCGACACCGACTGCCACAGCCAGCCTGACGCCGCTTCCGGCCGGCTTTGTGCCGGTGCCGGATGTTACCGGTATGCACTACCGGGATGCCCGCTCGCAGGTGCTGCGAAGCGGGCTGAACTTCGTCTACCACGATGTGTTGGACCTCGGGCTGCCGGTCGGCACGATTCTGGCTCAAGACCCGTTGCCCGGAACCGGAGCGCGCCTGGGTTCGCTGGTCCATCTGCTGCGTAGTTTTGTAGCGCCGCCCGGGCTGGTCGGGGAGATCTGCTACCCGCTGCGGCTGATTTCCACCAGCGGCCGACTGCTGTTCTACGTCGATCTGGAAGAGCAGCTCGAATACGAGATCCGGACCGATTTCCCCTACGGGTCGACGTCGATCAGCGACTCGCAGATGTTCCTGCTCGACTCCTTCGAGAATGATCAGACCGATTCGCTGATCTTCCTCGCGCCGTTCACCGCCCGCTACGTTCTGTCGCTGGGGCCGTATTCCATCTCACAATCCCAACTCGATGAGAATCCCGGCGGAATCTCGGTCGGCTGCCTGTGGGTTATACCCCAGGAGGAGGAGGCCGCCCGGCCTCAGTCCGAGAAACTGAGAGTGTAGGTCGCCGGCTGGCGGGTGTAGCGGGTGGTAGGCACGATCACCAACACCTGCGCCGGACCGTCCTCGCCAATCTCCATCGGGACCTCGACGGTATTGTTCACCCCAACCGGGAGGTACTCGACCGTGGTCGGCTCGCCGAAAGTGATCCAGGCCAGGCGGAAGGTCTGCGGCAGCACGTTTTTCACCCTCACCCACCCTTCGGCGGTCCAGCCACCGTCGTCCTGCTCGAAGTCGGTGGAGTAGCCGATGGCGGGGATGGAAATGTCGTCCAGCAGCATCCCTTCCCCGTTGACCCCGGCATCTTCTACATATTCAAACCTCAGAGTCACCTGCTTGCCGGCAAAGGCCGAGAGATCCACGGTTTCCTCGATCCACGCCGATCCCCGAGTAACCCCGGTATAGCCCCACCCATAGTTGCCGCCGGTGGGATTGCGGTCGGTGCCGTTCGGGGTCTGAACGAATTCCCAGCCCTCGCCATCTTCGGAGGTGAGCAGGTAGACATAATCCCAGTCGCGCTCGATGTCGTACCAGGTCCAGTAGGTCAGGGTGATGGGCGCGCTGACGGCGGTGAAATCGAAAGTCTGGGTCAGCCGCATGTCGGCGTGATCGGCTTTGTTGGACCAGAAGCTGTACTCGCCGGAGTTGGGCTGGACATTGAGCAATTTGACCTCTTCGGCCCCGTCGAACTCAACCGTCCGCTTGCCCGGGCAAATCATCCGGATGTAGTTCGGCGCGAACGGGTTGACTTGGCGTTCTTCCGGCCCGGGTCCGCACTCGACCAGGGTGACGGTCTGCCGGGCGGGTCGAAAATCTGGGAACCCCGAATAGCCAAACCGCCCATCGAGAACGTCGCCGTCGGACAGGTAGTTCGCGATCGCCCAATCCAGCACCGTGCTTTCCACAGTGACCGGTTCGTCGGTGATCAGATCGATCAGGCCGGACTCGGCGAAGACTGCCTCGATTCCGTCCAGTCCATTTGCAGGGTTGGCGACCAGGGCCTTGGTGAGGTCTGGGCCGAAACGTTGGTAGAAATACAACGTGAACAGGGAGGCCGCGCCATAATTGGCGATGGAGGACTCTTCTTGATTGGGCCAATCGTTGAGCGAGGCAACCGGGTCGTCCGTGTAAGCGGTGTGAAAGCCGGCGGTGCCGAGACGATTGAGGTGGACCGCCAGCTCCGAGAGGCCTTCGTTAAGCCAGAGCACCTCGTCAATATCGACGTTCCAGAGGATCATGTGTTGGAACTCGTGGGCCAGCACACCGTAAGTGAACTCATCCGCGAGGTCCACGTTATCGGCGTTGAATACGAACATCTCGTGCCCATTCGAGGTGTCCCGAACCAACGGGTGAAGCGAATCGACCGAGGAGAAATAGCCCGCGATGTCGAACCCTAATCGGCGGGCATACAAGACATAGATGTGGGGGTCGCCGTCGATCCCCGGGGTCCACTCACTGCCGAAGAACGATCGATTGGTGGAGTAGATGCCATTCTCGAATCGATCGGCCAGGGCCTCCAGGTCGCCAAGAAGATACCCAACATCGTCCTGGACCCAGAAATAGGCGTGCTCAGTTACGGTGCGCAAGGTGGCCGCGATTTGGACCTGCTCGTCGTCGCCGTTGGTGATCCAGAAGGTGTCTCGGGCGCCGGGGAGCCGCGGGCCGGCTGGCGGTTCCAGGCTGTCCGGGATTTCCTGGGTGACGCCCTTCAACCGGCGGGCCAGGTCTGAAGGGTCCGCGAACGGGATGTCGACGGACCCAAGGGTGTCGAGGGTCTCAGTGTCCGCCAGGATCAGTTCGACGGTCGGACTGGGCACCGCGGTCGGCGCGGGCCGAGTGGTCGGAACTCCGGTTGGCCGCGGGGTTGGGCTCGGGGGGACTTCGGGCTGCGGGCTGCAGGCCGCGAGCGCGGCGAGAGCGAGCAAGCTGGCAAAGATCGAGCGGTTCATACGAACCTCCATTCGCTAGAGTGGCCAGAATACCGGAAGCACGAGCATTACAACGACCAGGACCACGGCCGTGAGCGGCAAGCCCACTTTGACAAAGTCCCTAAAACGATAGCCAGCCGGGCCCATGACCAGGCTGTTGGCGGGGTGGGCCACCGGGCTGAGGAAGGCGGCCGATGTGGCCAGCGCGACGGTCATTGTTACAGAGTGCGGTGAGATTCCAAGTTGGCTTGCGGTTGTGATGGCTACCGGGGCCATCAATACCGCGACCGCCGCGTTGGGCATCACCTGAGAGATCAGGGCGGTCAGCAAGAAGACGCCCGCAACGAGGGCGATCGGCCCCGCCTTCCCGACCGTCCCGACCAATTGACCGGCCAGCAATTCTGCCGTGCCGGTCTGCTGCATGGCAATGCCCAGCGGGAGCATCCCTGCGATGAGAAACACTACCCGCCACTCGATATGTCGGTAAGCCTCTTCCATCGAGAGGCACCCCACCAACACCATCACCGTCGCGCCGACGAGCGCCGCGATCGCGATCGGCACCCAACCCAGGATTGCGCTTGTCAGCACTCCGAACATCACCAAAGCTGCGACCGGCGCACGCTCGAGCCTAGGCGGTTCCTGGGCATCTTCGGTGAGCACCAGGAAGTCGGGCTCGCCTCCCAAGACTTTGAGCTTCAGTCGCGAGCCGTAAAGCAGCAGTGCGTCTCCGAATCGAAGCGGGAGGTCTCTCAGATTCGAGCGACGCGGGGTCCCGCCGCGCCAGATGGCCACGACGCTCAGGCCGTATTTTTCTCGGAAGTGCAGCTCGCGCAGCGTCTCGCCTGCCAGGGTGGATTGGGGAGAGAGCACCACCCCGGAAAGACCGACCAGCTCTGACTCCAGCTCCGTCAGGTCGATGGGTGTCTCCCGGTCTATGACCAACTCCCGCAACCCTTGGAGCAGTTCCAGGTCTTCCGGCCGGCCCTCCACTAGCAATTGATCCCCGGCTTCCAACCGGTCCTCCGGGTGGGGGGCGAGCTGGGTCATCCCGTCTCGACGGATACCCAAGACTGAAATCCCAAACGCGTCACCCAGCCGGCTCTCCGCCAGGGTCTGTCCTGCCAAGATGGACTCGGAGGGGATGTGCAAGGACAACAGTCGCTCGCGCAGCTGATAGCTCGCTTCGGCCTCCGCCGGAGAAAGTTGCAAGACCGAGTCAAAGTCCGGAACTTCAGACAGAAACTGCACCTGGATCCGGGTGGCGTGGATCAATAAGGCGTCGCGGGCCTGCAGCGGCCGCCCTTGCAGCTCGGACCGGCTCGGCTGGCCGTCGTGGCGGATCGCCAGGATGTTAACTCCGAACTGGTGACGAAACCCGATCTGGGCGAGAGACTGCCCAACCAGGGCCGAGTTTGCCGCGATCTGGAGCTCGACAAGTTCGGACTCGCCTGACACCAGCTCATTGAGATCCACTTGCCGATCGTCACGCTGAAAGTTCTCGGTCGCTTGCAGTTGCTCCAGCCGATCGAGCTGCCCCTCGACGATCAATCGATCGTTGGCCTGGAGTAAGGTCCCAGGGCTGGGCGCCAGCTGCCGGTCATGAGGGCGCAGGATCGCCAGGACATTGATTCCCAACGCGGCCCCCAGCCGGCTGGCCGCCAGAGTGCGCCCTGTAAGCAACGAGCCGGGCGGCAGGCGCAGTGCGGCCATCCGTTCCCGGTAGCCGAAGATCTGACCGAGATCGGCCCGGGCCGATTCCTTGGTAATGTCTCGCTCGGGCAGCAGGTGCCTGCCGACCAACACCATGAACGCGACTCCGGCCAGCAGCACTGCCACGCCGACCGGGGTGTAGTCGAAGAAACCGAAGCGGGTCAGCCCGTAATCGGCCAGTACGTCATTGACCAGGATGTTTGGCGGGGTCCCAATCAACGTGGTCACCCCGCCTAACAGCGCCCCGAAGGCCAATGGCATCAGGAGGCGAGATGGATTGCGTCCGGTTCGGCGGGCAAGATCCATGACGACCGGCAGGAGCAGTGCGGCAACTCCCACGTTGTTCAGGACCGAGGACATCAAACCGGCGGTGAGCATGATTGCGGCGACCAGTCGAGCCTCCCCCCGACCGGCCACCCTCAGCACCTGGCGGCCGATGAGATTCGCGATGCCGGTGCGGGTGAGGCCACCGCTCAGAATGAACACCGCCCACACCGTAACAACCGCCGGGCTGCTAAAGCCGGAAAGGGCCTGGACCGGATCGACGAGTTTGGTCAGCGCGAGGGAGCCCAGCACCAACAACGCCACCACGTCCATCCGTACCCTCTCGCTGACCAACAAGACCAGCGCGCCGATCAGGATGACCAGCACCAGGCCCATCTCAGGCGTCAAGCCGTTCGCCTCGCTTGGAGCGGTCGTTGGATTGGGATTCGAGGGTAGCTCGAGCCTGCGGGTGGAGGTCCTGGGGGGTGGGTGCTGCCTGGGCGGCCGGCACGATCCAATCGACTTAAGTGGTCGCCATGTGATCGGCGAGCAGTTGCCTTGCGGTCTCGACCACGTGCTGGGTGACCGCCCGGGCGTCTTCTCCGATCGCCCGAATTGGCCGGCCGAAGCTCAGGCGGGCCGATACTGCGGGCCGGAGCGGCAACACCATCTGCTGGAGGACCTGGATTATCTCAGCCAGCTTCTGCCGCTCCCGCGGCTCGCTGCGCAAGCGGGTCACCGGATTGCGCCAGCTTTGGCGGGCGATCACACCACTCACGATCGCCGGGACCACCTTGGCTTGCGGTACGGCCCGGGCGATGATTCCCAGGCTGGCAGACCATTCGGCCAGCGACTCGTCCGCGCCGGGCAGCAACTCGGGATCCGGCTCAACGACGCCGCGCGGAAAGATCAGTAGCGAGCCTCCCTCCCGAAGATGCCGGATGGACGAGCGAACGACTTCCATCCGCTGATAGGAGTTTTCATGCGCGGTGTAAATGAAGTGCCGGGCAGTGTTTGGCAGTCCTCGGAAGAAGGGAAGCGAGCTGACCACGACCTTGAGATCAGTCCGCGGCAGGCTGGCTGCGATCGCCAGAACATCGGCCGCCCCCGGATGATTGGCCGCCACCAACAAAGGCCCCTTGCGCGGGACCGATTCGCCGCCATCGACCTCAAGCCGGGTGATGAAGCGGGAGAGCACGATGCGGGCGGCCTCCGGGAAGCTGAGCTGGCCGGCGGCCTGATCGAAGCGATCGACGATCTGAACAAAGCGGCGGACGGGCGCCCAGACCAGCGGATTCAACACATGCCGCAGGCGGGTGTCCGGGGTGAGCCCCAAGGCAGTGTAGATCTCCACGGTAATCGCCCGTCTCAATTCGCGCAAGTTGGCACGGGTAAATGGGCCGGGGACGGTTGTGATTTGCCTCATATCAGCACTGGGACTCCATTATAGTCTGATGCAGAATACTCCCCAGCAGGACGGAGGAAGCATGAACATCGACCTGACAGACCAAGTGGCGGTGGTCACCGGCGCCTCGCGCGGAATCGGGAAAGCGATCGCGGCGGGGCTGGCGGCCGCCGGAGCGAAGGTGGTGCTTGCCAGCCGCAAACAAGCCGGAGTCGATCAGGCGGCCGCCGAAATCACGGCCGCCGGAGGAACGGCGCTGGCGATCGCTGCGCATGTCGGTGAGGAACAAGCGGTGGAGAACCTGGTGGAAAAGAGCATTGCGGCCTTCGGGCGGATCGATATTGCGGTCAGCAACGCCGGAACCAATCCGCACTTTGCGCCGACGCTGCAGGCGACTACCGCCTTGTGGGACAAGATCATGGAGGTTAACCTGCGAGCAGCCTTCCTGCTCAGTCGGGCGGTGGCCCCGATCATGGAGCGCCAGGGTGGTGGACGCATCATCTTCATAGCCTCGATTGCCGGGATTCGCCCTGCCGAAGATCTTGGAATTTACAGCGTATCCAAGGCCGGCTTGATCATGCTGACCCGGGTGCTGGCCAACGAACTCGGCCCGGCCAAGATCCGGGTCAACGCGATCGCCCCGGGCACGATCGACACCCGCTTCAGCCAGGTGCTGGTCGAATCCCCGGAGATCGTCGAGCGGATCGTTTCCCGCACCCCGCTCGGTTATGTTGGCCAGCCGCAAGACGTCGTGGGGACTGCCCTGTTCTTAGCCTCGAACCTAGCGGACTATGTGAACGGGGCCGTGATCACCGTGGACGGAGGCGCAAGCTCGCACGGCGAGCTGGCATAGTGGCTCCCGATCGGGACCCGCTACTTCCAGGCCCCCAAAATCACCGCCATGGCCACGATTGTTCTCCGTCGTCTTGCAAAACCCTCAGGAATGGGCGCGGTCGCGCCTCAGTCGCCAATCACCGGCTCAAGCTCCGACCAGGTCCGGGCCCCGTTGGTTGTACGTACCAGGGCGATCGCCTGCGCGGATCGGGCCACCGCCCAGCCCAGCTCCTCGTTCACAAAGCTGAACTGACCGTCCCAGCTGACCGTCTTGATCAGCCTCCAGGTTTGGCCCTCGTTTTCCGTCTTGTGGATTTCGCGGGAGAGGGCCCAGCCAGTCGTGTCGTTGAGCAGCAGGAGGGCGCCGCCCGGATAGGCACTGATCCGCCAGGTCCGACCGGCGTCTTCGGTCGCGTACAGGAAACTCACCAAGCCCCCCGACTGGCGCCGACATTCGACGATCAAGGCGCCGCGAGTTGCTGAACGCAGATTCGGCGATTGGGTGCGGCAGAGCGAGTAGGTCTCGGAGAAGGGCGCCTGGCCGGCCGGTGGGCTGAGCTCCAATTGCTGCCAGGTGCTTCCTCCATCGGAAGTCTGGTCGACGAAAATCCCCCCTGCCAGTTCGAACGGGCATTCGTTGGTCATCCAGCCGACGGCCGGGTCTGCGAATGCGATCGCGGTCTTGCCGCAGGAGGAGAGCGTATCGGGAGGGATTTGAATCGGGTCCCAGGTGAGCCCGCCATCCGTAGTTCGGATCAGGGTGTACCCGCGCTGTCCCGCGCCGACCGCGAAGGGTACGAGGATCCAACCGTGGTCCTCATCGATGAACCGGACGAGCGGCGGACCCTCATTGATATCCATTGGGGCGCGAAGGGTCGCGGACTGCCAACGAGACCCGTCCGTCGTCCACCATGGATTCAGCGCATCGAGAGTCTCCGGCCCTCCAACGAACTGCTGGGGGAAGTACACGACCCAGGCGATGTAGGGATCCAGGAAGAACCCGGCCGCCGACCGCTTCGCTTCCCCGAGAGCGAAGGACCGCTCCGGCGGGGTTACGTCGATCCAGGTCGCTCCAGCGTCTTGGGTGCGGAGGACATGGGGCTCACCTTCGGTGAGCGCCCACCCCATGGTGCCGGTCTGCATGTGAATCTCGCCCAAGATCACCGGCCTGCCGGGGGCGAAACGGGCAATCGTCTCGAACTCCGGCGCGATCGTGGCCGCCACCGCCGGCGGCGGAGTCAGTCCCCAGAGCCGGACTGTGCCGTCGAGCGATCCGGAGGCAAGCCGGGTTCCGTCTGGCGAGAAGGCCACGCTAATCACCGGACCGGCGTGACCCTCCAGGCTGGTCAGCCGAGCCCCATCCTGCACGCTCCAGACCCGGATCGTCTGATCCGAGCCGGCGGAAGCCAGCAGCCGACCGTCCGCAGAAAAAGCGATCCCGCCGACCGATCCAACGTGTCCGACCAGGGTGTGAAGCAGCGTTCCGGTCCCGGCCGCCCACAGGCGGACGGCGCCGTCCGCTGACGCCACTCCCAAGGTGACGCCATCCGGTGAGAATGCCACGCTGCGGACTCCGACCGATTCGTTTCTCAGCTCCAATATCTGACTTCCGTCGCTCATCCGCCACAGGCGAATCGTGCCGTCGAGCGACCCCGAGGCGAGGATTTCTCCATCAGGCGAGAAGCCGACGCTGGTAACCGGCTGGGTATGGCCGAGCAAGGCACTCGACTCTGCACCCAGGTCAACCCGCCAGAGTCGGACCGTCGTGTCATCCGATCCGGAGGCGGCCAGCAGTCCATCGGGTGCAATAGCAACGCTGTTGATCCAGTTGGTGTGGCCGGTCATCGTGTGCAGCCGGTTGCCGCCGGCCAAATCCCAGATCGTTACAGTGTCCTGTTCGGAGTCAGGCAAGTCCCGGCCGCCGGTGATCAAGAGGACGCCGTCGGACGAGAACGCGAGACTGAGCGGGGTCACGCCACTGTCGAAGCGCTGCTGCTTGATGAGGGTCGCGACCTCAAAGATGCCGACTCCGTGGATGGTGGTCAGAGCCAGGCTGAGACCATCCGGGGCCCAGGCCAGTTCGCCGGTTAGATCGCCGTCGAGAACCCCGATCTGAATTAGACCAACCGCACTGTCCGGTGCGATCGCGCCGGTTTCTCCCGCTTGGGTTGGGACCGGCGACGACGAGGGTGCTGCCGTGGGAGCCTCGACCGGGAAGGGCGTGGGGGCAGAGTCCGGCAGTAACTGGCAGGCCGTCGCACCAATCAGGATGAGCCCGGCGCCAAGCCGTTTTGAGATCCGCATCTGGGCTGGTTC
>CAZPZD010000020.1:31649-40789 GCA_964590515.1 uncultured Anaerolineaceae bacterium
GGATACCGCCACATTGATACCGCCGAGATTTACGCGAACGAGCAGCCGGTCGGACGGGCGATCGCCGATTCAGAGGTGGACCGTACCGAAATCTTTCTGGTCACAAAGGTCTGGACCGACCATCTCGGCTTCACTGAAGTGCTGCGGGCAGCCCAGGGCAGTCTGAAGCGGCTGGGCCTGGATCAGATTGACCTGTACCTCGTGCACTGGCCCAGTGCGAGTATGCCGGTTGTCGACACCATGCGGGCCATGAATGAACTGGTCGAGGGAGAACAGATCGGCCGAGTCGGCGTCAGCAATTTCAGCATCGAGCAGTTTGAGCAGGCCCAGTCCGCCTCTTCTGTGAAACTCTTCACAAATCAAGTACCGTTCGCGATCGGCGGTTCGGATCGCGAAATGCTTGCCTACTGTCAGCAGAACGACATTCTGCTTACGGCCTACAGTCCACTCGACAGGGGGCGGCTGGCCAGAAGCCGGGTCCTGAAGGCGGTTGGCGACCGGTATGGCAAGACCGCCGCCCAGGTGGCCTTGCGTTGGAGCATCCAGCAGGAGAAAGTAGTCGCCATCCCTAAGTCTGCCAGCCCCGAGCGCCAGCGTGAGAACCTGGGAGTTTTCGACTTCGAGTTGACGGCTGCTGACCTGGCAGAGCTGGGCACGGCGTGATCCCTAGCCAAAGCGATCCGTACTCCAGTCGGAGGCCGTCTGTAAGCCAATTGCAAGGCGACCGGTTTGGGTTCTTCTATACACTGATTCGCAAAGCTCTGGGCGAGTGAGGAACCTCTACTCGCCCGGTGTGTGAGGCCCGATGGAAAGACCATTGACTGACGAAGACATCCTGACCTTCTTGCGGGTCAACAAGCGCCATTACGTCTCGCAGATCGAGCTGCTCCAGGCCGCGGCCCAGCTGCTGTGGCCGCATGGACCTCCGACCGACGCCGGCATGCGGCTCGCCCGGCTCGCTCTCCAGGAAGCCAATCACCCCCGGCCGCGCCCGGCATCACCGGCCACTGGCCCACGGCGCCAGAGCGGGCCGCTGGGCACCGGACCCCTTCCCCAAACCAGTCCACTCGGTTGAGCCTCTTGACAAAGGTCCTGCTCTTGGTCGGTCTATTGGCCGGCTCGTTGTTCGTCACGGGCTGTGGGCCAAATGACACGGGTGTGCTGCAAGGGAACGTCACCCTGCTCAAAGTTGTAGAAAATGGCGCCCAGCAGCCCACGCCTACCCCGGATGAATTTGGGGTGCGCCAGATCGTCGTCAAGTCTAGCAACGGGCAGGTCGAGGTCGCCCGGGCCAGCGTCGATCCGCAGGGGAACTATTCGATCGTCCTGCTGGCCGGGCTGTACGTCGTCGACATCAACTATGCTGGAGGCGATTTAGCCCAAGGGTTGCCGAAGACTGTACAGCTGGCCGCCGGGGAGACGATCCAGCTGGACGTGACGATCGACACGGGGCAGCGCTAGCCTCACCTCCGCAACGGCACCGATTCAGTCAGCTGGGGCCGTCCGCACCGCGCACCGGCCGAAGGTCCACCACCCGCTCAGCACCACCGCCGGAATCATCAGCCCCGCGCCGACCAGGCTGACCACCCCGTAGCCAAGCGATCCATAGACCACCCCGCTTGCCAGGCTGGCGATTCCGGAGGCCAGCCCGATCAGCAAATCGTTGGTCCCCTGGGTGGGTGAACGCTCGGCCGGTGTCAATTGGTCGGAGAGCAACGCAGATCCCCCCACGAAGGTCAGATTCCAGCCCAGGCCAAGCAAGAAGAGTCCGGCGACCAGCCACGGGATCTGAGGGGAGGCCGGCGCGAGGACCAGCGCGAGTAAAGTGATCAGGGAACCGACGACCATCACCGGCCCGCGCCCGACTCGATCGGTGAGCCGACCGGCAAGCGGTGCAAAGGCAAACATCCCCAAGGTGTGAGCGGAGAAGACCAGCGAAATTCCGGCGAGCGGATGCCCGTGGTCATGCATGTGCAGCGAAGTGATTCCCATAAGCATAATCATGACTGTTTGAGCCAGCACGACGGTTACGACCGCCACGATCACGCCAGGTAGCCGCGCCAGGCGCCGCCACGGACGAGCAGGTGCCTCCTCGGAGGATCCGAGATTCAAGTCCGACTCGATCCGCCGGCTGATCTCCATCGGCTCCGGCCGCAGTCCGGCGTACGCCGCGAGGACCGAGAGGACGATCAGTGGAATACCGAGCGCCACGGGGCCGGTCAATTCGTTCAACCCCAAGCCGGCGCCTGCCCGGCTGCTGGGACCAACCAGTAAAGGGCCCCCGACCGCGCCGAGGGTACCGCCCCAGACGACGAGCGAAATGGCCCGGCCGCGGGCCTCCGGGCGGCTGACTTCCGCCGCGATGAAACGGGAGAGCTGCGAACCGGCCCGAGTCGCCCCGAGCGCCACGATCCCTAGCCCGAGCAATAGGATCGAACGGAACTCGATCGCCGCCGCGGTGAGGGCCACGCCGACTAGGCCGGTCGCCAGCGCGAGTGCCAGGCCGAGCCGCCGCCCCAGCCGATCCCAAAGTCCACCGAGCACGATCGCCGCGGCTGCGCCCGACAGCTGCAGCCCGGCGGAGGGTGCGCCGGCCCAGGCCGGGTCTCCCGTGAGGTCGGCTGCCACGATCGACAGCACGGTCGCCATGGCGATGACTGACGCAGAGACCAAGCTCTGGGCGACGAACAGCGTGCCGACGATCCGGCGGGCGGCGCGGGCGAGATCGATCTGCGGCTCCTGGGTCATGGGCGCGGATTGTATCTTTCAGTGGGCAGCGTGAATCGCACGGTCGTCCCCGAGCCCGGATCGCTCGTCGCGCCGATCCGCACCACTCCGCCCTCCGGCGTGTGGCGCAGGGCATTCGCAAGTAGGTTGACCAGCACCTCCCGGATTCGGACGGGATTCAAGTTGGCCAACTTCATGATCTTCGCCTCATCTTCCACGATCAGGACAGTTCGCATGGTCATACCAATTCAACCGCGACGCCTGGCCGGGCGCAACGATTGGTCCGTGGTTCAGGCCTTGGATTCTCCTTCCGGGCCATCGCCAGGGCCAAACCACCATGCGCATAGCCCCGAAAAAGAGGAAGAACAGGAGCGGGAAGACCAGACAGCCGAGCAGGCCAAAGCCTGGACCGAACGGGTGGAACCCGTAACCGTAGCCAGGCGGTCTGACCGGCTCCTCGCCTGCCGCCGACTGAGCCAGGTCGTTGTCTACACAGGCGTTGTACGCCAACCAGGCGGCCCCGGCCGCGCCGAGGACGATGAGCAGCGCCAGCACCATTCCGCGCACCACACCAAACCTGCGCATTCCAATCATTGAAACCTCCTCCGGTATCAAGTCGTGAGCCATTGTGCACGGCGATTATGGAGGCACTGTGGAGGCGGGATGACTCGATTGTGGCGGAGGTCTGGTAGGATGGGCACGCCAGCGTGAACACTCTCCTATCCAGCGCCCGACGGGTCAATTGGGTTCGGCTCGCTCGGCTGACCGGTTATGCTGCAGCCGTCGGCGCCCTAGCGCTCTATGCGGTTTGGCCCTGGCTCCCGGGCGGGCGCGGGTCGCAACCTCGGACGATCGTCCTCTACGGTTTCAGCATCCTGGGTGAAGTGATGAACGAAGGTGTGCTTCCCGCTTTTCAAGCGGACTGGCAAGAGCGGCACGGCGAACGGATCGAATTCGCCACATCCTTCGCCGGTTCAGGTACGATCACCAATCAGATGATCCTGGGCGTGCCGGCCGACCTGGCCATTCTCTCGCTGGAGCTGGATGCGCTCCGGCTGGTCGAGGCGGGCGTGCTCGCCGGGCCGACCTGGAGCGAATCGCCTCACTCAGGAGTTCTCAATCGGACCCCCTTCATCATCCTGGTTCGCCCCGGGAATCCAAAGAACATCCATGATTTTGCCGACCTGGCCCGGCCGGGGATCGAGGTTGTCCATCCGGACCCGCTGACTTCCGGAGGCGCCCAGTGGGCCATCCTGGCCGAATACGGTTCCGCGCTGCGGCGGACCGGCGACCCCGAGCAGGCCTATCAACAGCTTCTGGGGATCTGGCGCAATGTGGTCGCCCAGTCCGCCTCGGCCCGCGGGGCCCGCACTCAATTCGAGAGCGGCTTCGGCGACGCACTGATCACCTACGAGCAGGAAGCGATTTACGACCTGGCGCGAGGTCGGCTGGAAGCTGGGATCGTTTACCCGGCCAGCACCATTTTGAGCGAGCACATCGTCGTCACGGTCGAACGAAACATTCAATCCGATGAAGAGCAGCTCATCCAAGCATTCGTCGAGTTTCTGTGGGGGGACCAGGCTCAGCAGGTGTTTGTGGACCATGGGTTCCGCAGCGTCACCGAATCGCTCAACTCCGCGAACCCGGACTTCGGGGTTATCGAGGACCCATTCACGGTTGCCGATCTCGGAGGGTGGCCCCAGGCGAAGGCCGAGATCATCGACCGACTATGGCGAGGGCAAGTCTTAGAGGAGATCGGGCAGTGAGCGCGGCTGGCAAGCGCAGTTCGACTGGCAACCCGGCCGCGCTGCCGGTCACCGTATTACTGCTGGCACTCCTGCCGCTGCTGCTCATGCCGCTGGCGGCGGTGTTTATCTTTGCTGGCCGGGGAGGGCCGTTGGCCTTCCTCACCGCGCTGGGCCGGCCCGAGGCCCAGTTCGCCATGCGTTTCTCGATCCTGATCGCCGGTGCGGCAACCCTGGTGAACGTCGTGCTGGGTACTTTCACCGCTTACGTTCTGTCCAAGTTCCATTTCACCGGACGCCAAGCGCTCAGCGTTGTGGTCAATCTGCCCGTGGCGATCCCGACCGTGGTGGTTGGGACCTCATTGCTGCTGCTGTGGGGACCCATCGGGTTGCTGGGTCGGGCGCTTGACCCGCTTGGGGTGCAGCCCATGTTCGCTCCAGCCGGCGTTCTGCTGGCCCACCTCTTTGTGACGTTTCCCTACATGCTGGGGGCGGTCAAGCCGGTGCTCGACGAACTGGAGCAGACCTACGAGGAGGCCGCTTACACCATCGGCGCGAACCGCTGGCAGACCTTTCGGTTTGTGATCTTGCCGGCCCTGCAGGGCGGGCTCTTTTCCGGAGCATTGCTCACGTTCGCTCACTCCCTCGGCGAGTTCGGAGCCACAGTCCTGGTAAGCGGGAACCTGCGGCTGCGCACCCAAACCGCACCGCTCTACATCTTCGCCCAATTCGAGGCCGGCAACATCGAGAACGCCAACGCGGTAGCCGCCACCCTAGCCGCCTTCTCCTTTGTGCTCTTCTTTATCCTGCTGCGGGTCACCGCCCGAAAGAGCCGGAATCAGGCCTGATGTCGATCACGCTCTCCGATCTCACCAAGCATTACCGCAGCCAATTGGTGGTGAGCCACGTCTCGCTTGAGATTGAGGAGGGCGAACTCTTCGTGCTGCTGGGCAGCAGTGGAAGCGGCAAAAGCACGATCCTGCGCATGATCGCGGGTCTGGTCCCACCGGACGCGGGCCGAATCGAACTCAACGGGATTGACGTGACTGACCTGGCTCCCCAACGACGGGGGGTCGGATTCGTCTTCCAGAATTACTCGGTCTTCCGTCACATGACCGCCGCCCGCAACGTCGAATTCGGCTTGCGAATCCGCGGCGAGGCTCCCGCTGAGCGGCTCCGACGGGTGGAGCAGCTATTGGAGTTGGTCGGGTTGGTTGGGCTGGGCGACCGCTACCCCGATCAGCTCTCGGGAGGGCAGCTGCAGCGGGTGGCGCTGGCCCGGGCACTGGCTTACCGGCCAGCCGTGCTGCTACTCGACGAACCATTCGGTGCGCTGGACGTGAAGATTCGGGCCCAATTGCGGCAAAGCCTGAAAGAGATTCAGAAACAGCTGGGGGTCACGACGGTCCTGGTAACCCATGACCAGGAGGAGGCCTTCGAGCTGGCCGATCGGATCGGCGTTCTTGAACATGGTCACCTGGTGGAAGTGGCGACCCCAGAGGCGCTTTATCATCGGCCACGCAGCGAATATGCCGGCTCGTTTGTAGGCAGCGGGAATGTGTTGGTGGGCCGCATCGAAGGTGGCCAGATCCGGCTGGGGTCGGCGGTCTGGCCGTTTCCGGCCGGCGCGCCGCAGCACGTGGAGGCGGCCCCGGTGCGAGTGCTCTTCCGACCAGAGACGGTGGTCTTACACCAGGGCCCCTTTCCGGAGGGCAGCGGGGTGTACGTCCTCGGTCGGGGACGGGTGGGTGCTTCGATCTTTGCCGGACCGTCGTTGCGGCTGCGGCTGGAGCTCGAAGGGCTGCAGGGGGTGCGACCGCTTGCCCCTCCCGTCCCTTATGGGGAAGTCAAGACCATCATCGAGGCGGTGATCCCGAGCCGCTCGCCGATGGAACTCGCCGAGTTGGGGGAGGATTTGTGGGTGGGGGTCCGCGAGTACCACGTGCTGGAACCTTCCGGGCTGAAGGTCTTAATTCTCTGGGATCCACGGCCTCAGGGGGTCGCCGCGCTGGAGCTGGGAACCCGGATTGCCAGCATCACCGGCGGGCGGGCCTGCCTGCTCACTCTCGCGGCCGACGAGCAGAGCGCGATCTCAGCGCGGCAGGAGCTCCGCACGTGGGTGGAGGAGCAGCAGCCGGCCTGGCCGCAGCTTGAGCTTCGGGTGCGGCCGGGTCCGAAGTCGGTGGCGCCGCTGCTGGAAGAGGCGCAGGTGGGGGAATACGACCTGGTCGTCGTGCCGGGCCCGAGTCCGGATTCGTTGTTCGCCAGCGCCCTCGCCCAAGGGATTTTGGAAATCGCCTCCATCCCGGTGCTGCTGGTCAAAGAGGCAGGTTCTCGCCTTGAGCGGATGCTGATCTGCACCGGGGCCGGCGAACCGGGGAAGGCCGACGTGGTCTTCGGTGGACGGCTGGCGCGACATGCGCGGGCCAAAGTCACCGTGCTTCATCTGTATCCCCCCGGAGCCGAGAGTCTGATCGTGGAGCGGGGGGCCCGGCATCTCGAGCAGGCTTGCGCTTCGCTGGAGGCGCTCGGGGTGGCCTGCGAGACCCGGCTTGCCGCGCACGCCTCGCCGGCCCAGGGGATCCTCGAGCAGCTGGTTTCGGGTAACCACGACTTGCTGGTCATTGGCGCCCCGCCCCGGCGAGATCTGCGGCGGCCCAGCTCGACCGATCTGACTTCGCAAATCGTGGAACGGGCTAACCGCCCGGTGCTGATCGTCCCACGGACCGAGTGAGCGCCGGCCTCGCCTTAACCATCACTCCACCCGGCCCGCGGCAAGCTCCCGCACGACGATATCTCCGATCTCATTCGTTCTCAGGCCACTGCGGGCGTCCACGGACGGGATCCGCCTCGAGCGAAGCTGGCTCACGATGGCCCGTTCCACCCGCTGCGCAGCGGGCTTTTCTCCCAAGAACTCAAGCATCATCGCCGCCGCGGCAATCGCCCCCAACGGACTGGCGACATTCTGGCCCGCGTATTTCGGCGCCGAACCATGGATTGGCTCGAACATGCCTGCCTGCTCGGGATGAATGTTGCCCGAGGCCGCGATACCCATCCCCCCCTGGATCATCGCCCCGAGGTCGGTCAGGATGTCGCCAAACAGGTTGGTGGTCACGATCACCTCGAACCACTCCGGGTTCTTGACCATCCACATGCAGCAGGCGTCGACGTAGGCGTGATCGCGCTCGACTTGGGGGAACTCGGCCTCCCCGAGCTCGGCGAAGGTTCGGGTCCAGAGATCGTGCGCCCGGACCGCATTGGCCTTGTCCACCAGGGTGACTTTGGGCGGGCGGGATGGGGCGCCAGCCGCCTGCCGCTGACGATCACGTTCCAAAGCCAACTGGAATGCATAGCGGATGATCCGTTCGACACCCTTGCGGGTGTAGATCATTTCTGCGATGGCAACCTCGTCCGGGGTTCCTTTCTTGAAGATGCCGCCGAGTCCTACGTAAGCGTCCTCAGTATTCTCACGCACGACAACGAAATCAACATCTTCGGGGCGTTTGTCCTTGATCGGGCAGAGGTGTTCGGCGTAGAGCTTAATCGGCCGCAGGTTGACGTAGAGGTCGAGGCCGAATCGCAGACCCATGATCACCGATCGCTCGACGAGGCCCGGCTCGACGTCGGGGTGGCCGATCGCCCCCAGGTACACCGCGTCGAGGGTCCGCCACTCGTCGATCACCCGGTCAGGGACGAGCTCCTTCGTGCGCAGATAATATTCGCCGCTGTACGGATATTCGACGAACTCGAACCCAAAGCCATCCGCGGCGGCTTGCAGGACCTTCAGGCCCTCTCTGACGACCTCGGGGCCAATGCCATCGCCGGGGATGACTCCGATCGTGTGGGTTCTCAATGCATGCCCTCGAACGCCGCGGCGACCGATGCCTTTGCTGTGGCATCCAGGATTTGTCGGGCGAGCGGAAAAAGGATCTGTTCTTCTTTGGCGAAGTGCGAGTCCAGCAGTTCGAGGATCTCTTGGGCCGTCTTGGGGAGTGCCGTCGCATCGGTGGGGCCCGAGTCCAGCAGAGCGCGCAGCGCTTCGCCCTTCGCCTCGAGAGCCGGATGATCAATCGTCCGCAGCTCACGCAGGGTTTTCTGAAGCAGCTCTCCCTGGGCCCGAATTGTCCGGTGCTCGCTGCGCATCACCTCGGTCGGACCGAATCCCAAGCCGAGCACCGCCTCCATCGCCGGGAAGAAGGCCTCATCTTCCTTGCGGGCATGCAGCTCGACAGTCGTAGCCATCAGTTCCCCGAACCGCCGCAGAATCGGAAGACTCCTGTCGAGCGCAGCTTGCCCGCGGTCCGACAGTTCCTGGGTGGCGGTCCGTATCTCGACGAGGCGGGCCATTATTTCGCGATGTTCGTCCAGCAGATGGTCAACCGGATCCACTGGAGCCTCCATTCGTGCTGTCATTCTTGGCGCGGGCGGCCAGTTGTTCCTCAACATAGGGCATCAACCCGCCGCGGTCGATGATGCGCTGGAGAAACTCGGGGAAGGGTGCTGCCTGATAGTCGGCCCCCGTGGTCAGGTCCCTGATGAGGCCTCGGCCAGTGTCCACCTCGATCTCGTCGCCCTGCCGGATTCCCTCCGCCGCCTCCGGGCACTCCAGGATCGGCAGCCCAATGTTGATCGCATTGCGGAAGAAAATGCGGGCAAAGGACTTGGCGA
>CAZPZD010000021.1:0-38709 GCA_964590515.1 uncultured Anaerolineaceae bacterium
AGGTGGACCTGGTGGTTCACAGCATGGGCGGTTTGATCACCCGCGCCTATGTGGAGGGGGCCGGTTACCGCGGTGATATCCACAAGGTGGTGTTCATCGCCTCGCCCCACCGCGGCTTCCCGGAAGCTTACAAGACGTGGGAAGGTCTCACCTGGGAATCCTTCCTCTACGAGGGATACCACTCCGCGCTCCGCATCCTGATGGACCAATTCCTGTGGCCGAGCTGGATTGGCAAGCTGTATGGGCCGTCGGAGGAAGAGAAGCAGGCGGCCGGCTGCGGCAGTGGCCCAGATGGGACGCTGCCCTACATCACGTGCTCCCAGGAGGCCCTCTTCAACTGGTCTCACGACCCCTCCAGAGGCACCCTTTCGCTGCTCGAAATGCTTCCGGACGAGAGCTGGGGTGCCTATCTCCTGTGCGGCGATCACTCTGGAGTCGAATGCGAGCCCTTGGCAGCCTTTCCCTTCGGCCACGACTCCAACCCCTTGCTCGACGGCGCCAACGGCCTTAACGCGCCCCACCGCCTGCAGGCCCTGGCGGATCGATTGGGCCCCGAGAACATGTACGTGATCTACGGCAGCGGCACCCTGACCGATGGTGGATACCTGGTGCGGCGAGGCGCACCCCCACCGTGGGTCCATGGAGTTCCGCTCGATCCCTGGTACACGGATGGGGATGACCTGATCCCCACCGACAGCGCCAATCTCAGTGTGCTCATCCCGGAGATACCGGCGGCGAACGTCGTCACGCTTTTCGGGCCCACGGCCCGCCACAAGGAAGTCATGTACAACCCGGAGGTCTTGATGTGGCACGTCCCGGGTTTTCTCACCGGCACCGCTGGCTTCGCGCCCGAGGGCTACACCCCCTCCATCCCTGTCAACATCGGTACGGAGAGCATGTTGGTGTTCACCCTCATCTGTCCGGTCAACATGACCGTGACCGACCCATTGGGTCGCCAGGTGGGATTCGATCCTGCTACTGGGGGCTCCTTGCATGAGATCCCAGGGACGATCTACGCCGCGCCGAACTCGGAGGGCCAGTTCATCATCGTGCCCAGTCCCGAAGCGGGAAATTATCAGGTGACGGGCGCCGCGTTCGCCGACGGCGAGTATCTGCTCTCGGTCATCCGCCAGGGTCCGGAGGGCTTCACGATCCTGGAAAACTTCAGCGGAAGCGTGACCCTGGGCGACGAGCTGCATTTCGAGGTGGACAACCCTCCGGACGTCCCACCGACCCCCACCGACGTCCCCACCCCGACCGCCACCGAGTCGCCCACAGCGACCGAAACCCCTACGTCGACCCCGACGGACATGCCAACCAACACGCCAACGCCGACGGCCACATTTACGCCAACCGCCACGTCTACCCCCACGCCGACACTGAGCGTGATCGAAGCCCTCGACAAACTGAGAAAGGACATCAAAGACTACGGCGAAGCCGGCCAGATCGGCGAGCAGCTCGAGGGCAGCCTGCTGGCCAAGGTACGGACGGCGCGCCTGCACGTTCAACATGGACGAGAGGCCGCCGCGGCCCATCGCCTGGAAGCCCTTGTCGACCAGATCGAAGAGCAGCGGGGAAAGCGGATCACTCATGCCGCGGCCAGGAACTTGATCGCTCAGGCGGAGGCGATACTCGATCGCTTGATCGACGACGAAGGCGAGGAGGAGGAAGACGGGCGGTGAACTGTAGTCCTGCCGGTCGGGCCCTCTCGATTTCCGCCGTGGCGGCCATGCCAAAAGGGGCAGCCCCGCCCGACTAGGCGGACGGCAGCCTCAGTTCCCCGCAGACGGCTAGCTGTTGCGGGCCGTTGATTTCCCACCGGCTTATCGAGTAGATTTGAGGCCGTGCCTCCCAAGAAGATCGGCCGGTACGAGGTCATCAAGGAGCTGGGGACCGGCGGGATGGCCTCCGTGTTCCGCGCTCACGACCCCCGCTTCCGCCGGGATGTGGCGATCAAGTTGCTGCCCAAGGAGTTCCTCCACAGCCCGCAGCTGAAAGCTCGCTTCGATCGGGAATCGCAGACCATCGCTTCGCTGGAACACCACGCCATCGTCCCGGTCTACGACACCGGGACTCTCAACAACCAACCGTACTTGGTGATGCGCTACATGGGGGGCGGTTCGCTGGCTGCCCGCCTCGACCGAGGGCCGCTCATCGTGCTCGACGCGGCAAACTTGCTGTTCCGGATCGGCTCGGCGCTGGATTTCGCCCACAGTCAAGGCGTGATCCATCGTGACCTGAAGCCCGCCAATGTCTTGTTCGATCGATTCGGGGAGTCGTTTCTTTCCGACTTTGGGATTGCCATGTTGGAAGAGGCCTCGATCAGCATCACCCGCACCGGGTCGGTCATCGGCACGCCGGCGTACATGAGCCCGGAGCAGGTGCAGGGCGACGGCAAGCTGGATGCCGCCAGCGATATCTACTCTTTGGGGATCATCCTTTTCGAGATGCTGACCGGGACCCAACCCTATCAGGCAGATACCCCGACCAAGCTGATGATGAAGCACGTGCTCGATCCGGTCCCGCGGATCAGGGACGTCGATCCCCGGCTGCCCGAAGGAGCCGACGAAGTGGTTGGGAGGGCGATGGCTAAAGACCGGCAAGCCCGCTTCGCAACTGCCGGCGAGCTGGCGGATGCTACCCGAGCCCTTTTCGGCGCCGAGCGCCGAGGGAGCGGGGCTCCGGCATTGACCGTCTTGACCCAACCTCCGGCCCGCCGTCGGGTATTCAAGACATTGCTTCCCGACGGTCTCTCCCGACCGGTGTTCAAGACGTTGCTGCCGGAAAGCTTGATCGGACCTGCTTTAAAGCGGCTTGCGGAGCTGCCGCCGCGGGGGCGGGCCGCGGTGGGACTGTTCGGCCTGGCGCTGCTGGCAACTGCCGGGATCATCGCCTTTGGGACCCGTGCCCTGTCCCCAGCAGATTCTCGCACTCCGGCGGCCGTGGGAAGTCGGCCAGCCATCGAAAGTACTTCGGCGGCCTCAACCGCGACGAGCCTTCGCACTCCGACCGTCGCGCCCGCACCCTCCGACACCGCCAGTCCAACCCCCGCCGCTCCGGTTACGGTCTCCCCCGGCCCGACGCTGGAACCACCCAGTCCGACCCCAGACTACGTGTGGGTCGTCATCTCGGCCCCCGCCCGCTGCCGGTTCGGACCGTCACAGGGATTCGCGACGGTGGGCTTTATCCAGCCCGGCGAATTGGTGAAGGCCTATGGGAAGAACCCTGAGGGCACCTGGTGGTGGGTGGACCTGCCAGACGGGTCTGCTCGCTGCTGGGTTTCTGGTGGGATCGCTAGCATGCCGGTGTCTCCATTCCTAACGCCGACTCCGATCTTAACCCCCCAGCCGCCGCTGGATGCCACCCCACCCTAGTCGCCACTTCCGAGAAGAGTGAGCTAATACGGTCCCGGGTCGGCGGAACCAGTCGGGTCGGGATGAGCCGCGGGCAGCACTTCTGGCAACAGACTCCCCACGATTGCAGCATCAGGCCGCGATGGCGCGGGGCAGCATCCAGATAGATTCGCGGGCTGGATATTTAGGCTCAGCTCCACCCCGCCTCCCACCGAGAGCAGATTCTGTGAGGCGCACGGGCAAGCTAACAGCTCACAACCCTCACGGAAAAGGACCCCTTGATAAGGCTCCGATCCGGCCCGCACTCGCCAACCGCCCAATTCCAACGGCAGCGGGCCGTCGGCCGATATCCATTCTCCGTTGTACTTGCGGGCGAAGTGCAGGTGCAGACCATGGGTTACGCCTCCTACCTCTGAGGCGTAACCTACCAGCTCCCCTTGCGCCAGCATCGAACCGACCGCGATCTGATCCGAAGGAATCACATGTAGATACACTACGGCCCAGCCGGTCGACTCGTCACCATCGCCGTCGAGATCCAACACCACGACCCCCGGGTCAATCCTTGCCACTACTGCCTCGGCCACTGCGACAACTTCGTTGTCGCTGGTGCGGCGATCGCGATCCCACTTCGGTGCGAAATCCACCGCCGCCCAGCTGGATTCCGGTCCCCACGCCCCGTGTGGCCCGCCGGTGAACAGCCAGGGGTGATCCGGCGCGAACGGCAGACTCATACTCGGCTGTGACACGCCGGGTCCGAAGAGCGGGACCTGGAAGGCCCAGGGTTCGCCGAAGAGTCGAGTGTAGGCCGCCGTCAAAGCATCCCCGGAAGACGCGGCTTGGTACGACGATCCGTAATAATAGAACTGGGAGAGCAAATGGGTTACCGCGACAGTGCCAGCGTTCAAATCGGGAGCTATGGGAAGCACTGTCCCATCGGCGAATTCGAGCTCCAGAAAGGTACCCTCCCTCCATCCATAGTAGGCCTCGCTGAGTTCGTTGGCGACCCAGGTCAGCTGTAGATAGAGCCCCTGCAGGCGGCCGTCGTCCTCCCAAATGGGGAAGTTCCGGGATTGATCCACAGGAACGGCCGGGTTTGTCAGCCACCCCGATCGATATTCCAGGATGGCCAGCAGCACGCGGGGATTCACCGAGTGCTCCCGGGCAACCCGGGCGACGACTTCCGATCCACTGATCCACTCCCCATCCATCCGTTGGTGGTAGGCACTCAGGTAACCGCCGAAGGGGGCCACGAACCCGGCGATGTCAAACCCCTGGACACCTGGGGAGAGTACGATCTCGCTGTCCGGAAGCAACAATTTGGAGGAGGGGGCGGAAGGCTTACCCGTGGCGATTAGGAGTTGTCGACCGGGAACGAGAAGCTGAGACTCTGTCCAGGCTACCCCGTTGAGGAATTGGATTCCTTCCGGGCTGACATCGAATCGATTCGCCAGCGCGATCAGCGTGTCACCCGGTCGTACTGTATAGGCGAGGGTCTGCTCTGAAAGTGAGAGTTCTTCGACGAGTCCCATCCACCGGGCGGCACGCTCGACCGGCCGGCTCGGCGGCGTCCGCTCGGCCGCGGGCCGGGCGGAATGCTCTAGATTGGATCTGTCGCGTACTACTCCGGGCGGAGCTTGCTGAGCCTCAGCGGACGACTCGCCCCGCCTGAGCGGACTACTTGGTGCCCAAGCCGGGGAATCGTTCCGGAGGGTGAATTGGGCTAGGAGAATCGGGGCGAGCAGCGTGACGGCTGTCCCGAGCCCCCTTGGGAGCCGTACGGTCACTAACCCAGCACTTGGGACTAGACTCAAACGGAACCATCCTTTGCCCTCCAAAATGCAGTTTACTAGAGACCATAAAGGTGAGTCCTTACAGCTACCTACCAGCTAGGTTGGTCTTGCTCAGGACTGCTGCCCGAGGGGCACGGCAAACACCCGGACGGCCTGCGACTTGCCCCGCAGCTGGACCGGTTCCAGCTCGTCGGAGCGAATCTTTCCATTGAGGTCGTGTTGGGTGTTCTCGTCAATCAGGATCGGGTGGCCGACCACTTTGGTCTGGGCTTCCAGCCGGGCGGCCAGATTGACCGTGTCGCCGACGCAGGTGTAGGTGGCGCGGGTCTGAGTTCCGGTGAACCCCGCGATCACCCGGCCCGAGGCGATCCCAACCCCGATTTTGATCTGGACCTTCTGCCGGGCGGACTGTTCGGCGTTGAACATTCCGACCATCTCCAGCATCTCCAGGGCGGCCAGGACTGCTCGCTCGGCGTGGTCGGCGCTGGGCACCGGCGCCCCAAAGATCGCCATCAACCCATCACCCACCATCTGATTGACCACTCCGCCGTGCCCGCCGATGGCCTCGAACATCAACGTGTAGTAGTCATTCAACAGCTCGATGGTGTCGGCCGGCGACTGGGCCTCGGCGATGCTGGTGAAGGAGCGAATGTCTGAGAACATCACGCTGGCGTCCACGAATTTACCGCCGAGTTCGAATCCGGTGGTCATCAACTCCTGGGCAACCTCGGCGGTGGCGAACTTACGGATCAGTTCGCGCTGCTGGTCCCGCAGCCGCTTCTTCTCCAGGCTGGCGCCGATGCGGGCTTTGAGCAGCACCGGATTCGGAGGCTTGGATAGATAGTCCTCGGCTCCCATTTCGATGCACTTCACCACGCTGTCCATCTCGTCCATCGAAGAGGTCATGATCACCGGGATATTCCGCAGTTCGGGATCTTTGGTGAGCCGCTCTAAGACCTGATATCCGTCCAGCTCGGGCATCAGGATGTCCAGCAGCACCAGGTCGAAAGGCTCCGCTCGCAACCTGTCGAGCGCCTGCTGCCCATTCTCGGCAAAGGCCACGCTGTGTCCTTGCTGTTCGAGGTTGCGCCCCAGCAGCAGGCGATTGACTTTGTTGTCGTCGACCACCAGCAGGTGACCGCTGGAAGTCGTCGGGCTACGAGCCACGCTTGAACTCCTCGAGTGCCGTCTGGACTTGCTCGAAGAGACCCGCCAGCTGCTCAAGCTTGGAGGCGGCGCCGGTCAGTTTCGATTCCTTCCCCAGATGCTCGAGTTCTTTGGCGAGATCGGACAGGCTCGCCGCGCCTAAGCTGGCGCTGCTGGATTTTAGCGAATGAGCGGCCCGGGTGAGTTCGGTGGCATTCGTGTTCGCCAGTGCCTGCTTCATCCCAGCAATCAGCGCCGGCGAGTCTTCCAAGAAGGCGTCAATCAACTCGCCCACGAATTCTCGATCGGTCGTGTCGACTAACGCGTCCAAAGCTGCTTGGTCAAGCAGGCCGGTCTTCATCGGCACCTATACTCCTTCGGCCTGTCGGGCAGTGGCTTTGCTAAGCGCACCCACCAAATCGGGGACCCGGATCGGCTTCGCGATGTAATCGTCCATCCCCGCCGCAACGCATAATTCGCGATCGCCTTGCATGGCGTTGGCGGTCATCGCCACAATCCGCGGCCGCTGATGGGGCTTCCAACGCCGGTTGATCTCGCGGGAGGCCTCCAGCCCATCCATCTCCGGCATCTGGACATCCATGAGAACCACATCGTAGCGTTGACGCTCCAACGACTGGATCGCCTCCAGTCCATTGCCGGCCACATCCGCTCGATAGCCCATGCCCTGCAGCAGCCGCAAGGCCAGCTTCTGATTGACCGCGTTGTCTTCCGCCAGCAGGATCCGCAGCGGATGGCGCTTGGCCATCTCGGGGTCCATCCTGGCCTTGGCCCGCCCATCGCCTGCAGCGGATGGTTCCTGCGCTCCGGCGAACACTCCAACCAGGGCGTCGAATAGTTGGGAGGGCTTGATCGGCTTGGTGAGCTGAGCCGCAAAGTCCACCCCGCGCAGATCGGCCTCGCGCCGTCCCAGGGAGGTAAAGAGGACCATCGGCAATTCTGCTGCAGCCCGGAGCTGCCGAATCTCCTTCGCCAGGGCCAGGCCATCCATCTCAGGCATGTGCATGTCCAGGATGGCCAAATTGAACGACTCGCCGCGGCGAATCCAATCCAGGGCCAGTCGCGGCGAGCCGGTCTCGAGCGGCGTCATGCCCCACGACTTGGTTTGCACCACCAGGATTCTTCGATTGGTCTCGTTGTCATCCACGATAAGAACTCGCTTCCCGACCAGCTTCGGCTGCTCTGTTGCGAGCTCAGGGCGGGCGGTCTGAGGAAGCTCTGCGGCCTGGGTTACGACCGTAAAGTGAAAGGTCGAGCCGGCTCCCGGCTCGCTTTCGGCCCACATCTTGCCACCCATCAGCTCCGTCAGCCGCCGGCTGATGGCGAGACCCAGGCCGGTTCCACCATGCTTCCTCGCCGTCGACGCGTCGGCCTGGCTGAAGGACTGAAAGAGCCGGCCGATTGCTTCGTTTGAGATTCCGAGGCCGGTGTCGCGGACCGAGAAGTGCAAATCGTGAGCCCAGGATCTCCGCTTGGCGACTACGCTGAGCACGACCTCACCCCGCTCGGTGAACTTGACCGCGTTAGCGAGCAGGTTGATCAGGATTTGGCGAAGTCGAGTGACATCCCCCACGATCCCGCGCGGCACGTTTTCATCCAGTTGGTAGGCGAGTTCCAGCCCTTTCTCCGCCGCCCTGGGGGCGACCAGGTCCAGCGCGCTCTCGACGCACTCCCGCAAGTCAAAGGGCTGGCTCTCCAAATCCATCTTGCCGGCCTCGATCTTGCTGAAGTCCAGGATGTCGTTGATGATGGTGAGCAGCGAATCACCGCTGTTGCGGATGATCTCGGCGAACTCTCGCTGCTCCTCAGTGAGTTCGGTGTCCAATATGAGCCCGCTCATCCCGATGACTGCATTCATCGGTGTCCGAATCTCGTGGCTCATCGTGGCCAGGAAGGCGCTCTTGGCTTCGTTGGCGGCTTCGGCCGACCGCCGGGCCAGCACCAGCTCGGTGATGTCATAATAGATCACAATCACGCCCTGCTGCTCTTGACCCACCTTGACCGGCACCGCAAGCACCTCTACGTCCACGAGCGATCCGTCCTTGCGAGTCCGACGGGCGATCGCACGCAGCAATTCCCCCGAGGCAGAATGCTGGTTATAAATCCGGGCCTCGTCGCGAATCTCATCCAGGTTAGCAACCAGATCATCCAGATTGTGGCCGATCGCCTCGTCTGCGGTGTAGCCGAAAAGCTTTTCCGCGGCCGGATTCCATGAAACCACGTTTGGGGCCGGATTCGGCGAGGCCTCATCGAATCGTAGATCGGTGGTGACAATGGCGACGGGGCTGTTCTGCACCACGGCTTCCAGGTACTGTTTCTGCTCGAGCAACGCCTGCTCGGTCCGCTTAAGTTCACTGAGATCGTGATAGATGGCGATCATTCCCACCCGCTCACCGCCGACGATCACCGGGACACCTTTCAATTCGACGTCTACCAGGGTGCCATCCTTGCGCGTGCGCTTCGTGATGGCGTAGAAGGAGTCGCCTCGAATGCCCCGGTCGGAGAATGTCACGGCCTCGTTGTGAAGGCCCGAGTCCTTGGCGACCATGCTATCGATGTCGCGGCCGATGGCTTCCTCGGCTGTAAAGCCAAACAACTTCTCCGCCGCCGGGTTCCATCCGACGACCTTGGCCTCAAAGTCGACTGTTACGATGGCCACCGGGCTGTACTGGACGATGCTCTCGGATTGCTGCTTCTGCCTGCGCAGCTCTTCCTCAGCCCGGACCCGCTCGGTGATGTCGTGGTAGATCGCGATGGCTCCGGCGGCCTTCCCGTCCGCCTGAAGAGGGACACCATGCAATTCGACATCGACCAAGGTTCCATCCTTACGCTGGCGACGAGTGGTGACGCTGATTCGGCCGTCCGACTGCACCTGCCGGTTGTAAGCAATCGCTTCCTCGCGCGATTCTGTGCTGACCAGCAGGTCATCGATGTTCCGCCCGATGGCCTCCTGGGCGCCGTAGCCAAAGAGCTTCTCGGCCCCCGGATTCCAGGAAACGATCATGTCGTGCTCATCGATGTTGACGATGGCCACCGGGCTGCTCTTCACCAGCGATTCGGAGTACTCCTTCTCGCGCTCCACTTGTTGGAAAAGCCGGGCGTTTTGGATTGCGATCGCCGCCTGTCGGCCCAAAGAGACCAGCAATTCCAGATCCTCTTCGGTGAAGAGGCCAAGCTCAAGCGACCGCCAGACGCCCATAGTCCCAATGATCGCCTCACCCGCGGCCAACGGGACGACCATGAATGCGACCGGGTCGCCGACCGGCGTCCCCGGGATATGTTGAGCGCGGGTGTCGCCCACCGGATCATTGATGATTTCGGGGCGCCCAGTCCTGGCGACTGCACCGGTGATCCCCTCGCCCAATCTGATGTCCTTGGCTGCAAAGGCCTCGGCATTGTGGCCGAGCGCGACGACAGACCTGAGCGTCTCTCGGTCCTCAGCCAGCAGCCGCACCTGAATCGTTCTCGACCTCAGCAGCTCCATGGCCCGGGTACCGATCTGCTTCAAGACGGTCGACAGGTCGAGGGTCGCCGACACCTCGCGGGCAATTTCAGCCAGGGCGGCCATCTCGGCCGCCCGGCGCCGGGTTTCATCGAATAGGCGCACATTCTCAAGCGCCACGGCCATGCTGGAGGCCAGCGTCGTCAGTACCCGCAAGTCGGATTCGGTGAAGGCGTCCTCTCGGTCCAGGTTCTGCATCGAGATCATGCCTTTGGCTTTTTCGCCGATGATGAGCGGGACGCCCAGATAAGACTTCGGCACTTCCCCGGCCAGCACGTAAGAGCCGTACTCCTTTGAACGTTCGGTGAGGTCCCGATTGAACATCAGCGGCTGGCGGCTGCGGATGATCTGCGGGGCAAAGCCAGCCGAGCCCAGAGCGTCAGGCTCAGGATAGAAGCGCTGACCGCGCTCTATGAAGTACCGATAGTGGGCCAGATCCGACTCTTCGTCGTAGGCGATGATGAGCAGCACCTGTGCGTCGAAGACCTCGGCGATCTTGTCGCCGACCATATCAAAGACCGCCTGAACTTCAAGTTTCGAAGCGAGCGCCTGCTCCACGCTGCTGATGATCTCAAGTTCGGCCGCCCGCTGCTTGGTTTCGGCCAGCAGGCGATTGGTCTCGTTGAAAAGGCGGGCATTCTCGAGTGCTACTCCCATGCTAGCCGCCAGGGTCATAAGGAGCCGCACGTCCGACTCGCCGAAGGCGTCTTCCCGCTCCATGTCCTCCACCGTGATGACCCCGGTGACCTGGTCGCCGGAGATGATCGGAACCCCAAGGAAGGACTTACCCTGCTCAGTCCCAGGCAGAACCGAAGAGTGCAGCTTCTCCATCCAGCCATCCATATCCCGGTTGATCAGCAGCGGCTTGCGGGTCTTGATGATGAGCCCAGAGAAGGCTCCGGCCGGCAGCGGATCAAAGGGAGGTAGGCGAATCCCGCGCTCCACTTCGTAGGGGTAATGCACCAGGTTGGTCGTAGGGTCGTAGGTCCGGATGCCCATGGTTGGCCAGTTGAACACCTCCCGGATCTTGTCGCCGACCAGCTCGATAATGCCCTGAAAGTCAAGCTGCGAGGCCAGGCCCTGCTGCACGCTGTTGATGATCGAGAGCTCGGCTGCCCGCTGTTCCGTGGTCTGGTTGGCTTGCTGCAGTTCGGCAGTGCGTTCGATTACCCGCTGCTCCAGGCCCTGATATAGACGGGCGTTCTCGATCGCCGAGGCGGCCTGATTAGCGAAGGCGGAGAGCAGATCCACGTCGGACTGAGTAAAGGGTCCGTAGATGGTGTGGTTGTCCAGATAGATCAGCCCGGTCAGCTGACCCCGCGAGATTAGGGGCAGCGCCAGCACAGACAGGGAATCCAGAATATCCTGGGGGTGGTCCGCTTGTGGGTTGCTGGCCGAAAATCCTTGCCGCAAGATGGGCCGCATGCTGTCGGCCACGGTCTTGAACAACAAGGTCGCTCCGGCCGGAATCTCGCCGTCTGATGAGTGCTGGCCACGGGTGGCGGAGACTTGTGGAGTACCCAACTCGTCCAGGAATGACAAGACAACCCGTTCGGCGCCGCTCAGCTCAACCAGTTGATCCATGACGAATTCAACCAGGCCCTGCTGGTCGCGGCGCTCGTTCATCCTCGCCCCAATTGCCAGCATCCGTTTGAGCTGTTCCTGGAGGTTGCCGGGTCGGGCCTGATCGAGTTCCAGATTGAGGCGGCGAGCCTCCGCGCCCTGCACCCACTCGGCAATGATCTGACGGTTGATCTTGACCTTGTTCAGGTAGTTGCGTCGCAGCCCTTCGTCGCTGAGTTTGGCGATGCCGGTCAGGGCGACTTGGCGGGCTCGCTGCAGCAGCATCCAGGCGTAGGTGTCAGTGAGTTGACCGAAGTCCAATTCGGGACCTCGGCCGGTTGCGCTTGAACGCCCTGCGTTTCCCTTTCGCACTGAACCGCTTGCCGGAGCGGCTTTCAATACCTGGTAATGCAGCCACCAGACGTCCTGAGGCGGGTAATCCCAACTGATGTCGCCCAGCGCTTCGATCTGGGCTACGGCCTCCGAGCTGGCTCGATGGGCGGCTTCCCAGTCGCCGGCCTGCAGTTGGATGTACCCGAGCCAGGCGAGTGAGACGGCCAACACGGAGGGATCGCCGAGCTCTCTGAACTGATCGGAGGCCCTTTGAACTTCCTTGCGGGCCACCTCAACCTCGCCGCGGGCGAGCGCAAGGCGGCCGAGCCCCAGGCGGTAGTAGGCCTCATTCCCGACATGACCGATTTCAATCGATAAATCCAGCCCCTCTTGGAGCGTACTCAGGGCAGAATCCAAGTCTCCGTAATCGAGCTCACTGCGGCCCAGGCTCTCGAGGTAGGTGGCCGTGAGCAGGCGGGCTTGGGCCCGCTTGGCCATCTCGACCGCTCGGGCGGTGTATTCGCCTGCCGTTCGGTAGAGTCCCAGATTGGCGTACATGAGTCCGAGGTTGTTGAACATGGTGCTCTGGCCATCCACGTCGCCGATCGTCTGGAAGATGGCCAGCGCCTGCTCCCCCAGGGTCCGAGTCTCGTAATGGTTGCTGCTGCCCAGCGCCAGCGAGTTGAGCGAATGGCCTTCGCCCTCCAGGTCTCCAAGGGCCCGGTAGAGCGAGAGCGCCTCATTGAGGTAGCCGTGAGACTTGGCGGTCTCGCCGAGCCCGACACTGAGCCGCCCCAGTCGGCGTAGGCTATTGGCTTCGCCGGCCCGGTCGTCGAGCTGGCGGAAGACCTCCAGCGCCTTCTCCAGGAGAGCCTGCGCATCGCCGGGCTCACCGACCGCCCGTTTCCATTCACTCAGGCTGATCAGACTCTCGGCTTCCAGCTTGGGATCGCCAAGGGCTCGCGCAAGGCGCAGGGCTGATTTGGCTTTGCGTTCCGCAACCTCAAAATCGCCCCGATTGATGACGGCCTGCGCCAGATGGTTTAGGGCCTCGATCTCGTGGGCCCGATTCCCCTCGCGCTTGGCCAGCCTGGCCATTGAGTCAAAGTCGCCAATGGCGGCTTCGCTGTTCCCGATCCGCCGGTAGCAGGCCGCCCGCCCAGCTAGCAGTTCGTACTCGACACCTGGCTCGATCGACCCCGGATGGCTGCTCGAGCGCTTTAACGCCTCGCTGAAGAGCTCGATGGCCTGCTCATAGGAGAACTCCTGCTGCGCCTCGACCGCCTGTTGCTGAAGTTTGCGAATCTGGGCGATGGAGTGGCTCGGGGCAGGCGGCTTGGAAGCCCGCGCAGGCTTCACCGGCTTAGGAGGCTTGGATGCCCTCCCCTGCTTGACCTTGCCGGTGGTCCGCCTTCGAGTCTTGGGGCGTTCACTCATCAATTCACTCTCCGCCTAGGTCTTGGTTCCATCCGTCCCGTTCCTTATGCCGACCGCGACCAGGGTGACGTCGTCGTCCTGTGGCATGGTCCCCTGATAAGCCGTAAGCGCCTGCCACAGCGCCTCGCAGACCTGCTCCGGGTGGGAGCCCGCTATCTCCTGCAGGGCGGAGGTCAAGCGCTCGGTGCCGAAGAATTCCCCTGCCCCATCCACCGCCTCTGTCACCCCATCGGTGTAGAGCAGCATCGAGCCGCCCTGCTCGAGCCGCAGCCTCCCCTCGTCCAATGCGATCGGTTCGAATAGGCCCAGCGGCTGGCCGGTGCCTTGCTCAAGGACGACCGAATTCCCCCGTGAATCCAAAGCCACGGGAAGTGGATGTCCGGCGCGCGCATAGTTGAATTCCAGACTAGCCACGTCCAGTATGCCGTACAGGGCTGTGACGAAGAGTCCCGAATCGTTGGATTCAATCAGGTGACGGTTCACGGAGACGAGCACCTCCGTGGGCGATTCGCAGCGGGGGGCCTCCACCCTGATCAGGGTGACGGTCAGGGCCATGAGCAAGGCCGCCGGCACACCGTGGCCGGTGACGTCCCCGACCACCAGACCGAGCATCCCATTACCCAACTGGATCACGTCGTAGAAGTCTCCTCCGACCGCGCTGGTGGGCACCATCCGGGCTCCGAAATCAAGGCCAGGTAGTTCGGGAAGTGAACGGGGCAGGATCCCGACCTGGATCTGGCGAGCAACCTCCAGCTCGCGCTCCAGCTTCTCTTTCTCGATGATCTGGGCCTGGGCGGCTTTGAGCTCGTCATAGGCCAGCTGGAGCAGCCGATTCTTCTCGCGAAGATCAAGGATGGTCAGGCTCTCCGATTCATCTAACCGCATGCTCAGCGTGCGGACGATTTCGAAGGCCAGGGCCGGTTGGCGCCGGAGCAAATTCTCGAGGTCAGCCCGACTCATCTCAACGACCTGCAGCGGCGTTTTGGCGCGCACACTGGCAGTTCGGTGGTGATCCTGGCTGAAGAGCTCCATTTCTCCCAGCGACGTGCCGGGGCCGCGCACGGCGATAAGCCGTTCCTCCGTAGTGCCGAGCGACTTCACAATCTCGACCTCCCCGTCAAGTATGAAAAAGGAGCGGCCGCCAGGATCCCCCTCCCGGAAGAGCAGCGTTCCAGTTGGGATCGGGCGGTCCACCAAGTCCGTGGCCAGGGTTGCAAGTTCGTCATCCGGCAGACCAGCGAACAGTGAGACTCGACGGAGGGTTTCCGGTTTCATCGCAAGCCGGAGGGCAGGCTTCCCCTTGGCTGCCCAATGATAATTGACAATTGCCCGAAGCTCCTGAGGCCGTTATCGGACATGCCGTACAATAGCCCGCCTTACACTATGAGAAGCCGCTCGGTGTCCTTCGGTGCGACGGGCTTAGCCCTTGGGCTGGCGCTGGCAGCCTGCTCCTTCACCCAGCGGGTGGCTCCTTCAGATTTCGCGCCGGGCGAACTCGCCGTGGAGGCTGAGTCCACCGCCTCCCGCCTCCCGAGTCCCCAGCCGAGCTACACTCCGAGCCCAACTCCGACCGCTTCCTCGACTCCGACCCCGACCCTTCACCCGCTTTCAATTGAATGGCTGCGCAGCCGGGAGTACCCGGCGAGCGAGATCAGCATCGAGCAGACCCTCGATCCGGGGGACAACTATTCTCGCTACCTCGCCTCGTACCAATCCGAAGGGCTCAAGATCTACGCCCTGCTGACGGTGCCGTTCGGTGAGAGTCCGGAGACCGGCTGGCCCTCGGTCATCTTCAACCACGGCTTCATCCCCCCGGACGAGTATCGAACCACCGAGCGCTACGTCGCCTACGTGGACGGCTTCGCTCGCAATGGGTACATCGTGTTTCGCTCTGATTATCGGGGTCACGCCGAGTCTGAGGGTGTGGCCAGAGGTGGCTACGGTTCACCAGACTACACCATTGACGTTCTGAATGCGGTGGCCGCAATCAAGGCGTTCCCGCAGGCCGATCCAGCCCGGATCGGAATGTGGGGACACTCGATGGGCGGTTACATCACGTTGCGGTCGTTAGTCGTCTCAGAGGACATTCGGGCCGGGGTGATCTGGGCCGGGGTGGTCGCCTCGTACCCCGATCTGCTGACCCGCTGGCGGCGGCCTGCGACCGGTGGGCTGCAGCCTACTCCCCGTCCGGGGAGCTGGCGGAGTTCGCTGGCCGAGATCTACGGTTCGCCGGATGAGAATCCCCCATTTTGGGCTTCGATCTCGGCCAATTCCTACCTGGTCGATCTCTCCGGACCGGTCCAGCTTCATCATGGGACCGCCGACACCAGCGTTCCGCTCGAGTTTTCGGCAATTCTCTACGAACAGATTCTAGCGATCGGGGGAACGGTCGAGTACTACGAGTATCCCGGGGACAACCACAACCTGTCGAACTACTTCACGACGGCCATGCAGCGGTCGATCCAATTCTTCGATCGTTACGTCAAGGGACCGACCGGCTAGGATTCACCCTCCACGCGATCCGGGATCCGCGCCAAGCTGCGCGGGCCCGCAGGGGCCGCGACCGGTTCCGACTTCACCTTGGTCGCCGGCTCTGTGCGGCGATGCTTCCAGTTGACGAACCCGATCCCGGTCAGGACCAGGCCGACTCCGAGGATCAAACTCACCGACAACGATTCTTCAAGGAATACGACCCCGAGGATCACCCCAATCACCGGCATCGTGTAGGTCACCACCGAGGTTCGGGTCGAGCCCCATTCGTTGATCAGGTAGAAGTACAGCAGGTAGGCCAAACCGGTACCCAGGAACCCCAACCATAAGAGGGCGATCCAGGTCAGGGAAAGTCCGGGCAGCCGTACCGGGGACTCGAAGGCGAATGCGCCGACCCACATTATCAGATCCGAGAGCAGCACCACCAGCGTCGCCTGGGTGACCGGGGGTCGCCCGCGGAATTGCTTCCGGGTCAGGGTGAGCCCCGTCGCGTAGCTGGCGGAAGCCGCGAGGACGGCCAGCTGCCCTAGGGAGCTCCCCTCCAGAATCCGGCTCAAGTCGAAGTTCTGGCCGATCAGGACTGCCACCCCGCCGAATCCGATTAGCAGCCCAAGAGTGCGGGGGAGAGTGATTCGTTCGTCCTGCAGCCAGAAGTGGGCAATCACCAGGGTGAACAGCGGCACGGTTCCATTCAGGACAGAGGCCATCCCCGAGTCGATCCGGGTTTCGCCCCAGGAGATCAGGGTGAAGGGGAGCGCCGTATTGACAAGGGCCAAGAGTAAATAGGAGGGCAGCTCCTTGCGGCTCAACCGCAGCGGCTGTTTTGTCAGCCGGCCCGCGATCAGCAACCCAATTACCCCAAACAGCAATCGCAAAGCCACCAACCGGAACGGCCCCAGTTCCTGCACCGCGATTTTGATCCACAAGAAAGACGACCCCCAGATCACGCTCAGCGCCCCGAAGGCGAGCCACGCTCTTGATTTCATGACCTTCCCGACCTCCATGGGTAGAGCAGAGCCGGCGTCGGCCAAGATGCGATGCCGCAGCTGGCGGGTCGCCTCGTCCGCTTCAAACTGTCGGTCGATGGCATTCTGCCTGACTGTGAACCAAGCTCGGATCAGATTCTCGTCGCTGAACACTGTCATTAGGACTCCGCCTAGCCTCCGCTCTGGAATCGCTCAACGGTCACAATCCTGATCGGGCAATTACGGAGTCATTGTATGCAGGTAATGGGGCGAAAGCCATATGTTTACTAAGGTACTTGACCAGATGCACAAAATGATGTAAGATCATGGGCACGTATGACCTTAGAACATGAAAAGCTGCTAGATCCCACCGGATGGCAAATCCTACTCGAATTGGAGGCGAACGCTCGGCTGTCTTTTGCCGAGCTCGGGCGGCGGGTCGGCCTGTCACTGCCCGCGGTCGCGGAGCGGGTCAGGAGGATGGAAGATGCCGGCATTATCACCGGCTACCAGGTCCTCCTAGACCCAACCAAGGTCGGCCGACCGATCAGCGCCTTCGTCCGGATCCGATTGCACGAACACATCACCGGGGAGCGGCTCGAGCAGCAGCTGGCAGACCTGCCAGAGGTGCTGGAGTGCCACAACCTGACGGGGGACGACTGCGCCATCGTGAAAGTCGCCGTTCCGAGCATTCCAGAGCTCGAAGAAGTCCTCCAACAATTGAAGACCTTCGGTCAGACCACGACCTCGATCGTGCTCTCTTCGTTCGCCCACAAAGGATTGGCCCACGCTGGCGATCGATCTGCGGCGAATGGCCAGCTGTCCGCGAATGGAGAGTTCGTCCGCGAGGGCGTTCGCTAATCCGGCGTTAGCGGCAGATCAGCACCGGCACTTCCGCTTTCCGGAGCACCTTATCCACCGCGCTTCCCAACGCGAATTCCAACAGCGGGCTCAGGCCGTACCCGCCCATGAGGATCAGGTTGCATTCGTGCTCCCGCGCCACGGCCAGGATCGCCTCGTCGACTGGGCCTGCTCTAAGCTCGGTGACCGGGCTTACTTCGTGGTCCCGCGCATACTCGGCGGCCCTTTCCAGAGTGGCCTCCCCGACCCGATCCCCCTCCTGCACGGTCAGGACGACCAGCGGGATCTTCCAGCGGCCGGCGAGGTAGGTCGCAAGATACAGGGCTTCTTCTGACTTCGAGCTCCCGTCGAATGCCAGGAGGGCTCGGTCGATCGGACCGGCCCCGCGCGGGACAGTCAACACTGGGCGCGGTGAGTCTTGGATGATCCTATGGAACCCTGACCTCAGCCGGGCAAGGGGCCGGGGGCCAGGCGGATAGGACAGTTTCAAGATCACCAGATCGACCCAACGGGCTCGATCGATGATTTGGGCTGCAATTTCCCCCACCTCGATCGCAAAACCATACGGAACTCCAGCCGCCTGGGCTCGCCGCTCAAACTCGAGCTGAATTTGCCGGGCCGACTCGCGCTGCTGCTCGCTGTCCGACGGCATCACGTACAGCCCCAACAATCGAGCGCCTTCCCGTTGGGCAACCAGCACCGCCTGATCGAAGGCACTCCAGTCGTACCGCGCCCCACTGACTGGAAGCAAGATATTGAGGGTGAATCCCGCCCGCTCGTGAGTGGCCAAAAACCCCTCCGGCCACTGGGCCGGGGCGGGCGCCAAGCTGGGGGGAGCTAGCGTCAGCGTGCCGACTGCTTTCTCCACAATCCGACCGACGATTCGGCGGAAGCGGCTCCCGGCCCGGGCCGCCAGATCGGCCGCAGCAGATTCCGGCCGAATCTCCCACCCGAGGGAACGCTCGAGGTCGGCCTGATGCTGCGCGATCCAGACGTAAAGGTCAGTTTCGGTCCGATCTGGGAACTCGCGCAGCAGGCTGATCCGTCGAATGGAATGAACAGCCGGAAGGTAGATTCGGTCAAACCAACTGCCGACTACTTCTGCGTCGCCTACTCCCCCCGGGCGCTGCAGCTGCAGGCTGTGACGGTGCGCTTTGATTTGCCCCTCAAGCACGTCATAGCGACCGGCGGAGGTGACGGTGAAATCCCCAGCCGGTCGAATTTCGTCCAAGCGGGTCCGTTCGAGGAAGGCGGCTTGCTCGGCTTTGATGATCAGCTCGTCCGGCCGCACGTCTGGACTCAGGGAGACCTTGGTCTCCACTTCTCTAACATAGGCCTGAATGTGGCTCGCCCCGAGCTCACGGGCGACCGAGACCCGGTGGTTTCCATCCAGAACGAAATGGGTCCGTCCGAGCCGGTAGACCTCGATTGGAGGCAGACCGGCCGCGCCATTCATGGCGACTTTGACCCGGGCCCAGCGCCCCTCGTCGGCCCGCTCCAGCGGCAGGAAATCTCGAGTGAAGTCCTTATAACGGCCCATGCTTCCCACGATCGAATCCAGCGGAATGTCTTCGAGCGTCCACCCGGGAGTTTCCCTGGCTCTGAGCTTATCCCTGACCTGCTCGTACGAGAGCAGATCCCGCTGGCCGCCTGATAGGCGGGTGAGTACCTCCCGGAGGGCCGCCTTTCGGCGCGCTCGCCGGAAATCCATCACGGCCAGGGCGTAGGCTGCCTGGCTGCCTTCGCTCACTCACAACCCCCTGACCGGAAGCTTCCGCGGTATGTGCCCGCGCGAAGTACGAATACAATCTTCCGGGGCCCGCCCTGCGTTCCGAGTGCCGCGTGCTCAACTGATTTCACGAGGGCTAGATTGTAGATGAAGATCCTGGCGATTAGCGATCTAGTGGATGAGCGGGTCTATTCGGAGCACATCCGAGTTAATTATCCGGATGTCGAGCTCGTGCTCGGCTGCGGGGATCTCCCACTGTATTACCTCGAATTCGTGGCCTCGACGCTCGATCGACCGGTGCTCTATGTCAGGGGCAACCATGACGCGCCTTTTGAGGAGACCGCCGACGGTCGGCGTCGGACCGTAGCTCAGGGCTGCCAGCCGATCGACGGACGGATGGCCCAGGTATTGGGACTCACCTTCATCGGGCTCGGCGGTTCGCGCCGGTACTCACCCGGCCCGCCCTTCCAGTACAGCGAAGGGCAGATGCGCCGCCGGCTGGCCGCATTGCTGCCCCGCCTGGCCATCAACCGGTTGCGGCACGGCCGCTTCGTGGACGTGGCGGTGGCCCACGCCCCACCCTACGGGATTCACGATGCGGACGACCCGGCTCACGTGGGGTTCCGGACCTTTCTCAGCCTCATGCGGATGTTTCGGCCGCGCCTGCTGCTGCACGGTCACGTCCACCAATGGCGGCATGACCGGCCGATGCGCTCGATCTACCTTAAGACCGAGGTCATGGGAGTTTTCCCGGTCCGAGTTATCGAAATCTCGGAACCGCCAGGGCAAGCGTCACTTAGTGAATAAACGCACAATAGGTAGTACGGGCTTCTGGGGCCGGCCAGATCACGCCTGGGTCGGGATCGTGAACTTCACTGTGTTCCCTGGGCCAGGCTGGTTTTCGACCGCGAGGCTGCCGCCGTGGGCCTCGACGATCAGCCGGGCAACATAGAGTCCCATTCCCTTTTGTGAGCGTGCCTCTCCGGCGCGCCCAATGTCCTCAGGCTTTTCAAACAACTTCAGGAGCCGCTCCGCAACTTCGGCCGGGCCGTGATCGATGAACTCGATGGCGACCCCATTCTTTTCAGATTCGGCAAGAATGACCACCTGGGATCCGACATCCGAGACCGTGATGGCGTGCTCCGCCAGCCGGAACAGAACCCGCTTCAGCCGAGGTCGATCGCCCTGAACTAATAGCGCCCGCTCGGCGCTAATGTGAACCAGGGTGATGCCTCTCGACTCTCCGTACTGGCGAAGGGTCTCGACCGACTCGGCGACCAGCGAGTTGAGTTCCAGCGGCTCGGGGCTGAGCCGCAGCCCGCTGTTCTCGACGCTGGAGAGATCATCCAGATCATCGACGGTTGCGATCAACCGTTTGGCATCCAGCGCTGCCCAGGACAAAAGTTCGTACTGCTGGGGGGCTTCCTTCACTTTCCCGGAGCGGAGCAGCTCGAGCGAGGCGGAAATCGTGTGCAGCGCACTCCGCAGGTCATGCGAGATTCCATCGACCAGCGTCTCCCGAGCCCGGCTCAGATTCCCGAGTTTGTCCTCTGCCTTGCGCCGGGCCTCGATATCTTGGGCAACCTTACCCCGTAGATCGATCAGCTGGCCGACTGCCACGCCCATAAAGATCAGCAGCGCAGTGCCGAGAATGCCGGTCGGCGTCTGGAAGAGCGCGTCCCAGCCGGAGTGCCCGGTCAGGTTGAGCAGAAATGTGTTGAGCGGAGCCATGATGAGGGCGGTAAATAGGCCGCCCCGCGAGCCATGCGACTGCCCGGCGGCGATGACCGGGAGCAATGAAAGGATGGGGGTCGCCTCACCGATCTTGGGGTAGATGAGGAACCCCAGCATGTAGGCGATCGCGGCCGCAAGCGGCAGGGCCAGCTTGGCTCGAGAAGAGATGGGCCGGAGACGAGCGATCGAGGCGAGTGGTGCGAATTTGTTCTGCAAGTGGCCCGGTCTTTCGACCTACTCCTCTGTCCCCCAGAAGTCGCAGCTTGATCCTAGCCTGGGCCGCTCATGCAGTGCCTTACAGTGGCCTTACATTGCGATGGGCGCTTCCTTCCGCCCGCCTAACCGCGGCTGGAGGCCGCCTGCTCGGGCACGCCGCTCAATGATTTCGGTCGCATCAGCAGGGAGGGGATCAGCGCGATCGCGCACACCCCGACTGCGATTCCCGCCATTTCCACCGTGACCTGGGTCGCCACCTGGATCCCCGCCTCGACAATTCGCCCGAGTTCGGTCAGCCCCACGCCTGCCAGCAACTCCTGGCTGAGCTCGGTCGAGCGCCGCAGTCCGTAGTTGGTGAGGGCACTGACACTAACGCTCATCCCAACAAGACGCAACACAATAACCAACGCCGAGGCCATGCCGCGTTCGGAGTCCCCGACTCCATTGATGACGGTCGAAGCAATCGGGGCGATCGTCAATCCGAGACCCACGCCGGCGAGCACCAGCCCGACCGCCATCCCGGCTGTCCCACCCACCACCTCGGGCGAGAGATTGCTCAGGTCCCCCAGGGCGGCAACGAACTGGGCGGCCTGACGCGCGTACTCCGGATGCCACTGGGTCATTAGAGCGAAACCGCCCAGCGCGATCAGCACTCCAGCGGCGGCCGCCATCCGGTCACCATATCGGGACGCCAGCCACCCTCCCGGGATGGCCGCCAGCGCCATGGGAATGGTGAATGCCGAGAGCAACACCCCGCTCGCCAGTGCAGCTTGCTCCCCGCTCTCTGCGCCAGCCAGGTTGATGAACAATGGGACGCTCACCAATCCCACCATGAGACAGAATCCCACCAGCAGATTGGCACCACAGGCTGCGGCCGTGCTGCGGTCGAGGAAGATCTTCAAGTTGAGCAGCGGCCGGCGCGGTCCTATCTCAGTCCGGCTCGCCGGACGCGCCAGATCCCGCATTGCCCACCCGATCAAACCGAACGAAAGGCCCGCAATCGGCAGGTTGATCCAGAACAGGTAAGTCCACGGGACGAACTGCACGAGGATGCCCCCGTAGAGGTGCCCCAGCACCCATCCCGAGGTGTCGACTGCCCCGATGACACCTAACCAAACCGCCCTTCGCTGTGCCGGATACAGATCGCCCACCAGGGCCATCGTGACCGGCACCAGCGCCCCGGCGCCGAATGCTTGAACCACTCGGCCTGCGATCAGCGCGTAGAGCGCCATCAGACTCCGGTCCGGTCGTCCCCCGGCGAGCAGCCGAACCAGTCGTTCCATGGCCTCAGCCGGCAGCCCGCCGGACGCCGCCACCAACCACGACCCGATGGCAAACACGGCCAGACAGATCAGGTAGACCCGCCGCCGGCCCCAGATATCGGAGACCCGACCCATGAAAGTCATGCTGATGGCGTAAGCGAGCAGGTAACCGGTGACCGCCCAGGCGGCATCATCTAAGCCCGACTGCAGCGGGACCCGCAGGTCGGAAATGACGGTGGGCAGCACAGCCGAGATGACGGTCAGATCGAGGGCCCCGATGAAGACCGGCAAGCAGGCGAGCGCCAGGATGAGCGCCGGCCCGGGGTAGGCCCGCCGCGGTAAGGGGAAGTTGTCGGCGGGGAGCAAGTTAGGGCGTGCTGATTTCAACCGGGACGTCGATGTCGAACAGCTCGATCAGCCAGCCGTTCGCGTTCGGCTCCGTGATGTGAACCCTGAGCACATTCCCGGTTTCCGTTTCGATCCAGACATCGACAGGATAGAGGATCCCCGGGGTTAGGGCGCCGGCAGTGAGCGGCGCCAGGGTGGCTCCATCCGCCTCTCCCCGCAAGTGATCGACCTCCAGACCTTCCAAGCTTTCGCTGCCAACGAACTCGGCTTGCCGAATCCCATCCTGCAGTACCTCCGGGAATCCCTCTGGCGCGAACAGGGCCGCAACTTCGAAGGAAAGCTCGGGAGGCGTGGGCAGGAAGGTCTGGGTCAGCGGATTGGTCATGAAGTCGCCTTCCGGCAGCCAGAGCATCCGGATCTCGACCACGTTCCCTAGGAGGCCGACCTTGATCGTTGCCGCAACCCGATCAGGGGCCTGGTACTCGCCGATGGCCTCGCTGAAAGTGAGGCCGAGGTTCGGATCCAGGATGGCCGGCTCCCCTTCACGAGTCAGCTTGAACTTGGCGCTCGTCATCGCCAATATGGCCCCGGCGGCGCGGTCGAGCATTTCTTCCGGGGTCGGGGTGGGGATCGGGGTTAGGGTGGGAGCCGGCGGGGCGGCGCAGGCAGCCAGGCCGAATGCCACGGAGGCTAGGACTAAACCGACCCGAACGGCGGCGCTGCAGCAGGCCCGGCTTAGCATGGAGGCGGGTAAGTATAATCGCGCCAGGTCGCCGCATGAACCCGCAAACCCTCGGCCGCTATGAGATTCGTTACGCCTGGGGAATGGTCTGCGAGATACCTACCCTGCTCGCAGCTTGAAACGCTGGATCTTCCCGGTTGCGGTTTTCGGAAGTTCGTCGACAAATTCGATCCAACGCGGCCGCTTGTAGTCGGCCATGTTCGCCCGGCAGTACTCGATCAACTGGCGGGCAAGGTCGTCGCCGGCGGGGAAGCCGTCCTTCAGCACGATGAAGGCCTTCGGCTTGATCAGCCCGGCCTCGTCCGGTTGGCCGACGACCGCACACTCGATCACCGCCTCGTGGCTGATCAACGCGCTTTCCACCTCGACCGGAGAGACCCAGATCCCTCCGACCTTCAGCATGTCGTCCGAACGCCCGGCGTGCCAGTAGTAGCCGGCCTCGTCGATAAGATACTTGTCTCCGGTGAAGAGCCACTCCCCCTGGAAGGTCCGCTTGCTGCGCTCGTACTGGTGCAGGTAAGAAAGGGCCACCGTCTCGCCTTTCACCAGCAGGTTCCCGACCTCCCCCGCCTTCACCGGCTCACCGCCCTCATCCACGATCTTGACCTCGTAGCCCTCGACCGGTTTGCCGCTCGCCCCCGGCTTGATATCTCCCGGTCGGTTGGAGATGAAGATGTGCCAGACCTCGGTCGAGCCGATGCCATCGATGATGTCGAGACCGGTCCGGGCCTTCCAATTCTCCCAGATCGGCGCGGGCAGCGCCTCTCCAGCCGAGACGCACATCCGGAGTGAGCTCAGGTCGTATTGCTCGGTAAAGCTGTCGATCGCAAGAATAGCCGCGTACCCGGTGGGGGCGTTGTAGAAGACGGTCGGCATGAATTCGCCGATCGCCTCCAACACGTTGGTCGCAATCCGGGGTGGACCGGGGTAAAGCACCACGCTGGCTCCGACGTACCAGGGGAAGATCAAGTTGCCGCCGGTCCCGAAGGTGAAGAACAGTTTGGCGACCGCAAAGGTCCGGTCGGCCTCGGTGAGCCCAAGCACGTTGGCCCCCCAGAGCTGGGCGCACAGCGGCAGATCCTTGTGGGCGTGGGGGATTCCCTTGGGCTCGCCGGTCGTGCCGCTGGAGTAGTTCAGGGTGGCCAGGTCTTCCCGGTGAGTTTCCACAGCACGCAGCTCGGTAGATTCGGGGCCGATCCAGTCGGCGAAGCGCAGATCGGAATCCCGGCGGGGCTCGCCAATCACAATCACCCGTTCGAGGAATTCGGCCTTGCCCCGAATCGATTCGATCGAGTCCAGCAGCTTGTCTTGAACGATCAGGACCCGGGCTCGGCTGTCACGCAGGATGTGGGCAAACTCACCGGGTGTCAAAAGCGTATTAATCCCCAACGCGACCGCGCCGATCTTGAGCGTCCCGAAAAAGCTGGTCACCCAGTCCGGCCCGTCGAAAGCCAGGATCCCAACGACATCGCCAAACTCGACGCCGAGCTTCGCCAGCGCGTTCCCGATCTGATTGGCTTCGGCTGAGACCTCCCGGAAGGTCAGGTTGCGCAGCGGACTGTAGAGGGCGACCTTGTCGGCTCGCTCGACCAGGTTGTGCTCCAGGATATGCACTGCATTGTAGTAAAGCGGCAGGTCGCCGGCCTTCATTACCAATCGTTCAGTCAGCTTGATGGCCATTTCACTGCTCCTTGCCGGTCCCCGAGCTGAGTCGCTCCGGTGCCCTGGCCGCCCGACCCAGCAATTCGCGGGCGATTACGATCCGCTGGATGTGGGAAGTCCCCTCATAGATCTGCAGCCCTTTGATGTCCCGGTAATAGCGCTCCACCGGGTATTCGTTCGAGTAACCCCGGCCGCCATGGATGACCACCGCCGCCCCGGCGGCCCGGGCCGCGGCCTCGGTCGCAAACAGCTTGGCCATCGAGGTCGCCCGGGTGGCCGGCCTCCCCTGGTCCTTCAGCCAGGCCGCCCGATACACTAATACGCGAGCTGCCTCGACCTCAACCGCCATATTGGCCAGCGAGGCCTGAATCATCCCAAACTCCCCAATCCGCTTGCCGAATTGGCGGCGATTGCCGGAGAACTCGACACAGGCGTCCAGGCAGGCCTGGGCCACCCCCAGCGCCCCGGCCGCTACTCCCAACCGGCCATGATCGAGCGCGGACATCGCAACTTGAAATCCCTCCCCGGGCCGGCCGAGCAGCGAGTCGGTAGAAATCCGGCAATCCTCGAACACGAACCGGGCATGGTCGGCGGCCCGGTGCCCCAGGACTTGGCCGGGCATCGGCTTTCGGCTCAACCCTGGTGTGACCGTCTCCACCAGCAAAGCGACAATCCCGCGGTGGCGGGCGGAAGGATCTTGGGTGGCAAATACGATCGCCAGATCCGCCATCTCGCCGTTGGTGATCCAGATCTTCTCCCCATTCAAGACATACTGCTCACCGTCCAGCCGTGCCTGGCACTCCAGGGCGGCCGCGTCAGAACCGGCGTTGGGCTCGGTCAGGCAGTAGCATCCGATGGTTTCGCCTGCGGCCAGCCGCGGCAGATAGCTCGACTTCTGGGATTCGGTTCCAATCCCCAGCAGAGCCAGCGAAACCAGGCTGGTATGCACGGTCATGAAGCCGCGCAGCGAGGAGTCGGCCCGACCCAGCTCCTCGTAGGCCAGGGCGAGCGAGACGTGATCCCAGCCTCCTCCGCCGAACTCGGTCGGAAGCGGCCCGCCCAACAGCCCCAGCTCCGCCATCCGGCGAACGAGCCCCGGAGCCATCCGCCCCTGCTCGTCCATCGTGCGAGCCAACGGCGCCACCTCGTGCTGGGAAAAATCCCGAACCAGCGACTGGATGTGGCTCTGGCGTTCAGTGAGGCTAAAGTCCATGCCCGGATCAGCCCTCGGCAACTGCTTCGATCTCAATCATCGCATCCGCTTCCCACAGCCGGGTCACGCCAACCAGGGTCATCGCCGGGAAGTGAGTGCCGAAATAGCGCCGGTACACGGCCCCAATCTCGGCCGCTTTGGCCTTGTAGGCCTCCACGTCGGTCACAAAGAGGGTGAGCTTGACCAGGTCGGTTAGCTCGACCTGCGCGGCGGCCGCGGTGGCTTGCAGATTGTGAAGGGTCTGCTCGAATTGGGCCGCGATGTCGCCCTCTCCAACGATCTTTCCTGAGCCATCCAGGGCGGTGTGGCCGGAGAAGTGCACGCGGCGCGTGCCGCTAGCGTCGAAGGCGTAGCTGAAGCCCGAAGGCCGGCCCAGCTCAGGTGGGTTTATGGCCGGGGCCATCTCGGTTATCTCCCCGTGAACCGGGGCGGCTCTTTGCCCTTGAAGGCCTCATAAAAGGCTTGGTGATCCTTACCCATCAACATCAAGGCCTGGGCCTGGGCTTCACTCTCCAGGGCGGCCAGCAGCCCCACGTTCCACTCGTTCTCCAACATCCGTTTGGTGGTCGCCAGTGCCAGACTCGGCCCGGCGGCCAGCTTCGTGGCCCACTCGAGCGCGACCGGCAGGGCCTCGCCATCGGGGACCACCCGGTTGGCCAGCCCAATCCGCTCGGCGCCGGCGGCGTCGATGTTCTCGCCCATCATCAGAATTTCGGCGGCGCGCCCCATCCCGACCACCCGCGGCAGCAGGTACGCCGCGCCCATGTCGGCCCCGGCCAATCCTACTTTGGTAAAGAGGAACGCAAACTTCGCCGACTCGGCCACGACCCGCAGATCGCTGGCGAGCGCAATGACTGCCCCTGCCCCGGCCGCGATCCCGTTCACCGCGGCAATGATCGGTTTGTCCAGCATGCGCATGTTGCGCACGACCGTGCCGGTCATGCGGGTGAACTCCAGATGGGCCCGCATGTCCTTCGCCAGCAGCTCGCCGATGATCTTGTGCACGTCGCCGCCGGAGCAGAAGGCCCGCCCGGCGCCGGTGAGCACCAGCACTTTGACCTGCTCGTCGAACTGCAGGTTCCCCAACAGCTCGATTATCTCGGAGTAGAGCTCAAGCGTTAAGGCGTTGAGTACGTCCGGCCGGTTGAAGGTCAGTACCCCGATCCCGTCCTGGACCTCGAAGGTATGTTCGGCCACGCCCCTCCCTATTCCCTTTCTTGCTCTGGTGAGTTCACCACCCGCCAAACGGGTCCCAGTGAATGACCTTATCGGGACGAATCTTGTAGATCCGCCGCACCTCCCTCGGAAACTTCCACGAGGCGGGGTAGCGCTCCCGTCCATGGTAGCGCTGGGCCAACTTATCCAGGTGGGCCTCGGCGCCCTCTTCGGTGATCTCGACCACCTCGCCCTGGATTCCCAGATAGCGCAGCGGCTGATCGGGATCCGGAATCTCGAGGGCCACCCTTCGCCTCTGCTCCATGTTCAGGTCCTTTTGCCGCCCCTTAGTCGAATTGATCAGAATGTATTGGCCATCATAGTCCACGTACACCGGCGTGACGTGCGGACGGCCGTCCTTCATTAAAGTAGCCACATGCCCGTAGGCCTTCTTTGTGAATAGATCCAAGAATTCCCGATGGATCGGACCCTCGTTCTCCCACCGCCAAGACTCGTAGCGGGCCACGAAGGCCGGATCCTGCCGCTTGAGCCGCCGGTAGTTCACCCGGTTGCTGCGAGACATCAGCTTGAAGGCGAAAGGCAGCGGATGGAGATCGAGGTCCGGCTTCACGTTCTCCAGCCACAACAGGCTATCGATCGCCGCCTCCTGCAGGGAGTCCACTCGCGGTTTGCGCAGCCGCTCGAAGGCGACTAGGCCGGCCGCCACACTCTGCTCCTGGGCCAAGGCCCCGGCCAGGGCGATCGCGTCCTCGACGGCCAGGGCGGTCCCGGACCCGATCGAGAAGTGGACGCTGTGCAGCGCGTCTCCCAGCAGGACGACGTTTCCATGGTGCCAATTCCCATTCCGCACCAGCAGAAAGTTGTACCAGAGCGAGCGATTGGACAGCAGTGGTGCGTCACCCAGGTCGTCGCGAAAGACTTCGGCCAGGTAGGCCGCGGTTTGCTCTTCGGAGCGGCCGGCAAAGCCGCCCCGCCTCCAGGTCTCGGGATCGCACTCGATGATGAACGTGCTCAACTTCGGCTTGAACCGATAAGCGTGGGCGATGTACAAGCCATCCTCATGGGGTCGGAAAATCATCGTCAGCCCCGTGAAGGCTTTCGGAGTCCCGTACCAGATGTACTTGTTGGGCCGCTCCTCGATCCTGGGCTGGAACTTCTCCCGATCGGCCTCCCGGACTGTGCTCTTCAGGCCGTCGGCTCCGACCAGCAGGTCGCAATCCGAAACCCGATCGAGTCCATCGATGGTGGCTTCGAATTCCAGTTTGACTCCCAGCGCCTGGCAACGGTGCCGGAGGATGTTGAGCAGACCGATCCGTTCCAGGCCGGAGAACTCGTTGCCGCCGATCGCAATCCGTTCGCCGCCATGAACCACCTCGACGTTTTTCCAGAGCTCGGCGACTTCGATCAAGGCGGCATAGCTCTCGAAGTCGGCGCCGCGCAGCGTGGCCAGGCTGCGCTCCGAGAGCACGATCCCCCAGCCATAGGAATTGCCGGCCGGATCGCGTTCGTACAGCGTGAGCTCATGCCGCGAGTCAAGCTTCTTCATCAGCAGCGCAAAGAACAGTCCGGCCGGCCCACCGCCCACAATGTTGATTCGCATCGACCTATCGCCTTAGGATGGTAGACTGCAATCCATGGCCACCGTCTATCGGTATGCGGAACTGCGCCCCGACCAGCTCGGCGAGAGGCTGAAGGAGTTCCCGGTCGCCATTGCCCCCTGGGGGGCCTTGGAATGGCACGGGCCGCATCTGCCCTTCGGACTGGACGGCTTAGTGGCCGAGAGCTTCAGCCAGGAGCTCGCGGCGCGTATCGGTGCGGTCCTGCTGCCCACGACCTATCTACCCATCACCGCCCTGCCCCATCCCCAGTCGATCTCGATTCGGACCGAGGTGGTGCGCGGCGCGTGGGAGGATCTGTTGGACGGACTTGGGCGGGCAGGTTTCCGGGTGGTCTGTCTCGTCAGCGGGCATTACGCACAGGGACATGAGATCGTCCTGGCCGAAGTGGCCGAGCAGCTCAGCCAACGCGGCGGTCCCCTGACTCTGGCCGGAGCGCCGCTGGCTTTGCTTCAGGACCCCGGTTTGTTGGACCACGCCGGAGAGTGGGAGACTTCCCAGCTGCTGCATTTTCGTCCCGAGCTGGTCGATCTGACCGTGCTGCCGCCAGGTTCGCTCCCGCCGGTTGGTCAAGTGCCGGTGGTTGGGGACGATCCGCGTAAGGCCAGCGCCGAGCAGGGCCGGGCAATCATCGAGCGTGCGCTCCAGTCCTGGGCAGATTGGATCGAACGGCTCCTGGGGGGGCAGGCGCTCGGGGCGCTCCACAATCTGTATTCGGACCGGATGGCTTCTTATCAGGCCTACCTCGACCGGTATTACCAGGGGTCCTGGGAGGCGGCGATCGAGGCCTGGTGGAAAGAGCGCACCGGTTGAGGCCAACTCCTACCTGCTGCCCCGGGTAATCTCAGTCAGCGCCTCGACAACAATCTCGTTTTCTTCCACTGTGTTGTAGAAATAGGGCGAGATTCGGACTGCCCCCGGGCGCTTGTCGACGATGATCTGCCTTTCAGCGAGCGCTCGGGTGACAGCCATCGGGTCCTCCAGCTCGACGATCGTGATCCCGCTGCGCGCGTCGGGATCCGCCGGCAGCCGCAGTCGAAAACCCCGCTCGGTCAGGCGACCCACCAGGTCTTCTCTGAGCTCCGCGGTGCGGCGCCGCACGTTTACGGCCCCGATTTCATTGATGATCTGCAGGCCGGCCTTCCCCGCATAGATTGAGGCTACCGAGGGCGTACCGGCCTCGAATCGGCGGGCATCCTCCCGGAACTCCAGGTGATGCGGATCGAAATCGAATTGGCGGGCGTGGCTGAACCAGCCGGTCACGGTCGGCTTGAGGCTCTGGATCAGTTCGCGGCGCACGTAGAGATAGGCAATCCCCGGCCCGCCGATCAGCCACTTCAACCCACCGGTGATCAGGATATCGACTCCGGCCTGGCGCACGTCGATCGGCACCTGCCCGGTGGCCTGGTAGTCGTCCACCAGCAGCAGCGCGCCGTTCCGATGTGCGAGCGCCGCCAGCGCGGCGACATCTTGGATGAAGCCGGTCGTGAAGTAAACCCGGCTGGTGGCAATCAGCGCGGTCTTGCTGCTGACCGCCCTTTCAAAAGCCGCCAGCGGGACCTGGATTCCATCCGGCGCAGCGAGGATGACCGATTCGAGCCCCTCTCGGTCCTTTGCCAGAAAGTGATAGGTCAGGGTTGGAAAGTCGAGGGCGGTCGTCACTACCTGAGACCGCTCGGCAAAGTCTAGGCTGGAGCTTACCGCCCCCAGCGCGGAGGAAACATTGGGCATGATCGCCACTTCATGAGGGTCTGCCCCAATGAGGCGGGCGAACTCCTCCCGGGTGGCCTGCTGCTCCTTCAGCCAGTGGGCGTACCAGGCCGCTGAACCCGACTCGGTCCAGAGGTCCATGAATTGATTCATTGCCGTGCGAGAACGGCGGGAGAGCTGGCCGAGCGAGACCGTGTTGAGATAAGTGCTCAGGCCTAAGCCGGGGAATTCCTCGCGCCAGGCGGCCCAGTCGATCTCGTTCAATGTATTGACCGGCTGGTTCGCAATGGCAGCTATTCCTGCTCTCCGACCTGCATTCGGGTTCGAGCCTCCCAAAGGTCCTCGAAGAAGCGCGGCCGGATCTGCGGCGTGCGCAGCAATCGATCGTCCTCCCCCTGCATCCCCAATCCGACGGTCTCCTTGAGATACTCTGGCCCCAGGAACCCGGTCCCGGATTTGCGCCCGATCATGGACTGCACCATCGTCAGGTGATTGAAGCGCCAAAGCTGAAAGAAGTGATCGAACTCGAGCAGCAGGTCGGCTAACTCGGCCAGGTCCGCGTGTGGGTTGGGGACATCCGCCGGTTTGAATATCTCGATGACATCCGCCAACCCACGTTTTGCCAGCACGGTGCGGAACGCCTCCGGCAAGCTGGGCTGCTTCAGGCGGTCTTCGAGCCGGGGGGTCATGAAGCGCGTGTGCAGTTCCGAATTGCCGCCGAGGAATTCTCCATAGGCCACGCTGTGTTTGAGCCCCGCAATCACTTCCAATTCGCGAAACTGGTAGGACTCGGTGCCGGAGGCCGGGGAAAGGCCTCGCTCATGCACCATGCCATCGACCGTCCGCGCCACCTGGCGGAAACGCAGGAAATCCATGGCGGCGATCGTGGCCGGGATGTGAATCATCTCCGCCAGCAGCTCCTCGATCCGGACGACCCGCCGCATCCGGCGGGCGGCCTCGGGGATCGCCGGCTCGGGGGCGCCGAGCTCGGCCAGCACCTGATCGAGCTCATGCAGCAGAGCCCGGAACCAGAGCTCGAAGACCTGGTGCACCACGATGAACATCAGCTCGTCGGGCGAGAGCTGCTCGGGAGCGAGCAGCCGGGTCGGCCGGTCACCGGCCGCGGCCCAATCTCCCATCGCTCCAACTTGCAGCTGGAGCAATTCGTCAAGCTTTAGATAGTCGTCGAAGCTTGGGGCTTGCGGACGATCCCGTTCGAAGAGATCCGCCAGCAGCCGCTGGTACCGCTCGCTCCACCTTCGAAAGTTCCCAACCAAGCTATGGGCAGTGTCGGCCTGGCTGGGCATGCCCGCCGGCCTCAGGCCCGCCAACTGTTCGGTGACCGATTCCAGCTCGCGCAATTGAGTCGATCGAATGTCATCCAGCGGTCCGGAAAGCGGCAGTAGCAGACCGAGATTGTGGAGCAGGATCGATTCGGCGACGTCGGTGTGCAGGTCAAGCAGCCGAATCAAGCGGGCGGCCCGGTGCAGCAGTTTGGTCGGTTGATAAACCGCCGGCTGGTCGGCGCCCAGACCGCGGAGGGCCGACTTGACATCGTTCAGGATCACCCGGAGCCAGAGCTCGATCGCTTGCACGATGAGCAGGGCCAGGATCTCGTTGGATTGCGATGATTGAGGGTGCTGCAGTGTCAGCAGTTCAGGAACCCGAATGTAGCTGCAGTAATGCGTTTGGTAAGGGTGTGCGACAAGGTGGCCGCAGGGCGGATCGTCTTTCCAGCGGGCGGGTTCGAACATGCTCGGCCTGCTCCCTGAGCGAGGCCGCTCAGTGCGGGTACTGTACTCGTTGCCGAGTTAGCGTGTCAAGCACGGGCGGGTTGGCCCGGACGCGACCCGTCGCGAAACTCCGCCCAGAGTGCGGCCCGCCGGCGCGTGCCATCGGCCGTGAGCGGCATGCCGTACTCCAGGCGAGCCATGACTGCTTTGGATGGGTAGGTGGCGGGATCGGTTCGAAGGTGGGCTTCGAGCTGCTTGAAGGCCGAGGCGTTGGGCGTCGCGTAATGGGTGTAGGCCGCTTCGCGAGCCGCCACCTCGGGCCGCAGCTGATAGTCGATGAATTTGTGGGCCGCCTCGGAGTTGGCGGCCTTGGCCGCGATCGCCCAGTCCACTTCCCAAATCTGTGAGCCCTCTTCTGGGATGACATAGGCCAGCGGAAGGCCGGCAGCCTTCAGCGAGGCGGCGTCCCCGTTCCATCCCAGCGCGAGCACGACCTGTCCGGCCTCGAGCAGCGGTCGGTAGCCGGTCTCGAAGTAGCCGATGGTCGGCCTCAGCCGGAGCAGTTCCTGGCGCGCCTCGGCGAGCGCCGGCTCGCTGTCGGCGTTGTAAGAGTGACCGCGCAACTTGAGCGCCGCGCCGATCACCTCACTCTCCGAGTCCAGGAGGCTGACCCGGCCCGGGTGCCGCTCGGCTAGCTTCCAGAAGTCAGCCCAGGAGCGTCCGGGATCGGGGATCGAGTCAGTGCGGACCATGTAGCCGGTAGTCCCCCAATCCTTGATCACGCTGACCTCGCTCTCAGGATCGTGCGGCCGGCTGGATTGAAATTCGGGAGCGAGGTGAGCGAAATTGGGCAGCCTGCGCGAATCTAGGTGCAGCAGCAATCCCTCGCTTTTCAACTGTCGAACCGCGTAATCCGGGGGGCACAACAGGTCGGGCGTCGGGCCTGGGCGTCGCATCCGGGCGAGTAGCTCGTCCGCGCTGGCGACAATCTCAAGCTCGAGCGCGATCTCGAATTCGAACTCGAACTCGGCAATTCCTTCTGGACTGACGTAGTCCGGCCAGGTGAGCAGGACCAGGCGGGATTTCACGGAGTTCGCACCGGCTCAGCTTCGGCCGCCGGTGAGATCAGTGGCGAACGCTTGAGGGCCATCAATCTTCGGAACTCGTGAATCGCCGTGACATCAGTCTGTTGAGTAGACCACCCGGCCGCCCGCGAGAGTGAGTTCGACCGGAATGTCCTTGATCTCGCTGAGATCCACCTGGAGCGGATCGGCTCCGAGTACCACCAGATCCGCCAACTTCCCCGGCGTGAGGCTCCCCTTCTCTTGTTCCTCGAAACCCAGCCGGGCGTTGTTCAGGGTGAAGAGCTGCAAGGCGGTCAGCGGGTCAACCCGCTCCGCCGGGTTCGAGTGATTCACTGCACTGTGGACACCCAGCAGCGGCCGCATGGGAGTCACCGGCGAGTCCGACCCGGCGCCAATCAGCAGCCCTGCCTCCACGAGCGTGCGGATTGGGTCGACCCTGGCCGCGCGCTCCATGCCAATCACCGGGGGATAGAACTGATCATGCCGCCAGAAGTGGTTGAAGGCAGGCTGGATCGAGAGGGCCAGCTCCAGCCGTTTGGCGCGCTGGATCTGGGCCGGCGTTATCAGCTCGGCATGCTCGATGCGATGGCGATGGTCGGGCCGTGGCCGATCAGCCAGCACGGCCTCGAATGCGGTCAGCGCCTGCTCGACCGCTCCGTCGCCGACACAATGCACGCAGATCTGCAGCCCCGCCGTATGAGCACCTTGAAAGAAGTCGAGCAGCTCACCGTCAGGGAAATACGACGATCCGCGGCCGCCTCCCTCATCTGGATACGGCTCTAACAGGCGGGCCGTCCTAGGCGTGAACGCGCCATCGAGGGCGCAGGCGCTGCAGCCGCCGATACGCGGCAAGCCGAGACGCAATGCCCCCGCGACCTGGCGAGTCTGGTAATAGACCAGAATGCGCGGCGCGCCCGCCGGATCCCGGCGCAGCATGGCGAGAACGCCCGGGTCGTCCGTGGGCAGGGCCCCATCCAAGGCATGAACCGTTGTGAGTCCTGCCTCGATCGCCTCCCGGGAGGCCGCGGCAAGGATCCGCTCATGGCCAATCTGTTCGGCGAAGTGCTGGTCGGCCCGATCGGAGGCCAGCCGATTCGCTTCCGCGACGAACACGCCAGTCGGCTCGCGGTTCGAGTCGCGGGCCAACCCATTTGTCGATTCGGGAATCGCCAGGATCTCGAGGGCCAGGCTGTTCGCTGCCCCGGCGTGGCCAGTCCGCTCGCCGACGAAGATCGGACGGTCGGCGGCCGCTGCATCCAGCTCGCGCCGATCCGGCATCCGGCGTTCCGCACCTTCCAGCAGACCGGCCGCCAACCCCTGGGCTATGATCCACGCTCCCGGAGCTGCGGCCGCGGCTGCCTGGCGGAGCCAAGCCAACGCCTCCGGCAGCGTCCGGGTGGCGGTCAAATCGACCTGAAAGTGCGCCATCCCGGTCGCGACGAAGTGGACGTGCGGGTCGATGAACCCGGGCAGGCAGGTGCGACCCTTGAGATCGATCACTTCACCAGCCGCTCCCAATTCCTGCCGCAGGGCGCGGCTGTCGCCGACCTGAGCTATTCGATCCTGTTGGACAAGCAGGGTGTCTGCGACCGGAAACGCGGGGTCAAGCGTAATCAGACGGCCCCCGGTCAGGGCCAGTGTGGCGGGCGCACCCATCCGGTTAGTCGACGAGCACGCTGGTGCTCATCGGAGACCACTCCACCGTGACGGACTGGCCAGGCTGGTAACCCGGAGCGCCCGCCGCGGGCGTCTCGTTCTGCTCCCGCACCATGACCTGGATCCCCGTGTCAGTACGGACGTAATACAAGGTGTCGTCGCCGACAAAGATCACCTCGCGGACCCGCCCGCTGAGCCGGTTAGCCGGCCCGGACTGAGGATTCAAACTCATGCGCTCCGGACGAATGGCAAGAGTCACGGCCTGGCCTAAGGGAAGCGAGGGGAATGACCCGGCGAGCACGTTGCCCACACCTTCGACTTCCACCGTGGCCAGCTCCCCGCCGATAGAACGCAGCACTCCCTCCAGGAAGTTTGTGGTGCCGATGAAGTCGGCGACGAAGCGGGTCGTCGGCCGCTCGTAGATCCGACGCGGTTCATCGACCTGCAGGACCAGCCCCTTGTGCATCACCGCGATCCGATCCGACATTGTGAGTGCTTCCTCCTGATCGTGGGTTACATAGATGAAGGTGATGCCGACCTCCCGCTGCAAACTCTTCAATTCGAGCTGCATTTCCTTGCGAAGTTTCTGGTCGAGCGCCCCGAGCGGCTCATCCAGGAGCAGCACCGCCGGGCGGTTCACCAGCGCCCGGGCCAGGGCCACCCGCTGCTGCTGGCCGCCGGAGAGCTGGTTGGGCTTGCGCCGCTCCAGCCCGGGCAAGCGAGTCATGGTCAATGCGGCAGCAACTCTCTCCCTGATCTCCGCCTCGGGGCGCCGCCGCACCTGCAAGCTGAAGGCGACGTTGTCGAACACCGAGAGATGCGGGAAAAGTGCGTAGTTCTGGAACACCATGTTGACGTTGCGGCGGTTCGGAGGAAGGTGTTGAACTGGCTCCCCCATCAGCCGGATCTCGCCGCTGGTCGGCTGCTCGAATCCGGCGATCATACGCAGGGTCGTCGTCTTGCCGCAACCAGACGGTCCCAGCAAGGAGAAGAACTCGCCCTGTGGGATTTGCAGTGAGATCTCGCGAACGGCGTCGAAGTCCTCAAACCGCTTCGTGACCCGTTCGAGTTCGACCGCGAATTCGCTCATGTCCCGGTCTGCACCGCGGGCAGGCTCGCTGGCAAGGGAGTTCTCGCCTCGCTTCCCCGCCGGCCGAGGGAGGATGCCGACCCAGCTCGCTGCACCCACTCCGCAATCAAGACCAGGGTGAGCGAAATCAGCATCACCAAGACTGCAAGTGCGACGACCTGAGGGAAACGGTTGGCGAAGCGCAGTTGGCCGACGATGAAAACGGGCAGAGTGGGATCCCGCCCAATCAGGAATGAAGTCAGCACGAACTCGTCGAAGGAGACCGTGAAGGCCACTAACCAGGCGGCCAGCATCCCTGGCGCAATCAACGGCAGGATCACCCGTCGCAAGGTGTAAGCGTAGCTGGCCCCCAAGTCTTCGGCGGCCTCTTCCAAGTTCGAGGGGAATCCCACCAGGCGCGCCATCACGATCAGCAGGGTATAAGGCAAGCTGACCACGGTATGGCCGATGGCGACCGTCAGCAGCGAGCGCTGGATGTCGAAGGCCGCGAACAGAATCAACAGAGCCACCCCCAAGATGAGGAAGGGCACCAGCAGAGGCATCAGGGCAAGCGCGACGAAGGCCAGCTTGCCTCGGATGTCAAAGCGCAATACTCCGACGGCGGCCGCGGATCCCAAGGTGGTGGCGGCCAGGCTGCTAAACAGCGCCACCAGAGCGCTGTTCCTGACCGCACTCAGCAGCACCCGGTTGCCCAACATATCCTCGTACCAGTGAAGGGTCAATCCCCTTAGGGGAAAGGCGAGAGTTGTCCCATCGTTCACAGAGAAGAGCACCAAGACCCCGATTGGAAAGTAGAGCAGGAGCAGCAAGCCCACATAATAGATGGACAGAAGCGGGAAGCCTCGCCGGGCCACGGTCTACTCCAGGAAGCGTCGCAAATCGATCAAGCGAGCCACAACAATGGTCAATGCCAGCACACCCACCAGCATGATGAGAGCCATCGCGGCGCCCAAAGGCCAATTGATGCCACTCCCGAAGAAGGTTTGGATGATATTTCCAATGAGGCTGCTGCGGCTGCCGCCCACCAAGACCGGAGTCACGTATTCGCCTACGGTAGGGATGAAGACCATCAAGAAACCCGCGATGACTCCCGGGAGGCTGAGTGGCAGCGTGACCCGGACAAACGACCGCCAGGGCGGGGAACCCAGAATCGCCGCAGCTTCCAGCAGAGAGCGATCGATTCGCTGCAGGCCGGCATAGATGGGCAGGGCCACAAATGGGATCCACACATAGGTGAGGGTAATGATGACCGTCACTCGATACAGCCCGATGGCAAACGGCTCCCCGGCGCCGAACGAGTCCAGCAGTAACACCTTGGAATTCAGAGCATAGAGCCCGGTCGTTCGGAGAATAATCCTCCAGGCGATGATGCGCAGAAGATAACTGGTCCAGAAGGGAATGATCAGCAAGGTAAGAAAGAGGGGAGCGCGCCGACCGGCGCGGAAGACCAGGAAATAGGCCAAGGGATAGGCCAGAATCGTGCTCAGGGCAGCGATCACGAAAGCCACTCTGACCGAGGTGCCCAGCAGGGGAATGTAACCCTCCCCCTCCAGAATGGTGCGGTAGTGCTGCAACGTGGGCGTCCAGTCAAGAGTGAACAACCCGCCGCTCATGTTGGGCCTTAGGCTGTAGATGGCCATAAGGAGCAAGGGGGCAACGAAGAAAAGCAACAGCCAGCCCCAAGGCGGTCCGATCAGGGCCCAGCCAGCGGGTAGACGCTTCAAGGTCTCATCCCTTGAGTAGACAGAATGGGGCCGCCTCCTCCGCTACTGCGAAAAGACGGCCCCAGGCGCGAAGTGCGCGAGCTCGCTTCCGCGGCAAAGATCGCTAAGGTGCAGCCTTCACCTCTGCCCACATCTGAGAATAGCGGTCATGCTCGTCGCGGGAAATCGCCACCGTAAAGTTGGTGCGATCCAGGATCGTTGGGTCGTCCAGCGAAAGTGCTCTGATTAAGTTGGCATCCTCGACCACTGAATAGTAGTCGGCGACCACGTGGCCGTAGGCGTAGTCAACCAACAGGCGGGTGGCGGTCAGCTCACCCAGCTTGCCATCCAGAAAGGCCAGGGCCAGATCGTAATTCTCGGTCCCGGAAGATATCGAGTACTGGCCGATCCAGCTTTCGCGGCCCTCCACTGGCTCGGCATATTCGACCGGCAGGCCCTCAGCGAGCAATCGGTAGTAAGCACCGTTCCAGGCATAGGCCAGCCATACCTCACCCGACTTAAACCCCTCCTCGAGAGTCGGCTCATCGACCCAGTAGAAAGTGTTGACATCCCGCT
>CAZPZD010000022.1:0-12992 GCA_964590515.1 uncultured Anaerolineaceae bacterium
TTCTGGTTTGCCGTGAGGTCAGACATCGTCTTCACCGGTCTCGGCGGTCGGCTGCTCCCTAGCCCGGTCGCGCCTGCGGCGGCCGCCGTCCAGCCGCAAGTGTCGAAGGAACTCCAGCACACTGGCCGCCACGCTTTGACCCTGGGCCAGGGCCCGATCGGCGAGCCCGCGAGCGCGGGCCAGGCGGATCTCGGACTCTTCGTGAGTCAGCTCATATAGCTCGACCAGCACCCCGTGGGTGCTCTCCGGGTGGATGAAGGCGATCCGTTTTCCACCGGTTCCGACAATGGGTTCCGGATTGATCAGCCGCACCCCGCGTGCGCTCAAACGGGCGAGGCATTCCTGGATATCGTCAACCTCGAGGCAAATGTGATGCAGACCCGGCCCGCGGCGCTCCAAGTAGCGGGCGATACCACTGTTATCGGTCGTCGGCTTGACCAGCTCGACTTCCTGGTCTCCGGTTGACAGGAATGCCACGATCGAACCATGATCCGGAGCGTCCTCGACGTGGGCCAGTTCAAGCCCCAACACGTCCCGCCAGAACTCCAGCGCCTGCTCGATATCGTCGACCAGCAGGGCGACATGGTTGATCCGGGTTATCGCCATCGACTCACTTGGTTCTTCGATCTTATCATTGGCGCAAACTCTCAGGCGCTCCCGGACGGTCGGTATTCACCCCACAAGGTTCGCAGCCTGCCGCACATCTCGCCTAGGGTAACGTCAGCCTGCAGGCAGTCGATAAAGTGGGGGAGAAGATTGTCCGTCCCCCGCGCGGCCTGCTCGAGGCCGTCGAGCAGCCGGTTGGCATGGGAGGAATCGCGGCGCGAACGGACCGCGCTCAACTGCCGGCGCTGCTCCTTCTCGATCATCGGGTCGACCGTCAACGCTTCCAAGCGGAGTGCATCGTCGGATTGATAGGCATTCACGCCCACGATGCGGGTTTCGCTGCGCTCAATCTTCTGCTGGGCCCGGTAGGCGGCTTCCTCGATCTCGGACTGCATGAATCCGCGCTCGACCGCAGCCAGCGCCCCGCCGAGGTTGTCTATCTGCTCCAGATACTCCTCGGCTCGGCCCTCGATCTCGTCGGTCAGTTTCTCGACCTGGTAAGACCCGGCCAGCGGATCCACGGTGTCGGCAACCCCGGTCTCGTAGGCAATCACTTGCTGAGTCCGCAAAGCGATCCGGGCGGCCCGCTCGGTGGGAAGCCCCAGCGCCTCGTCCATGCTGTTGGTATGCAGGGATTGGGTCCCTCCCAAGACCGCGGCCAGCGCCTGCAGCGCGACCCGGACGACGTTGTTTTCCGGCTGCTGGGCGGTCAGGGTCGAACCGGCGGTCTGGGCATGGAAGCGCAGCCGGAGCGAACGTGGATCACGGGCGTTGAAGCGCTTACTGATCAGCCTGGGCCATAAGCGGCGGGCGGCCCGGAATTTGGCAACTTCTTCCAAGAGATCGTTGTGCGCACTGAAAAAGAAAGTCAGCCGCGGAGCGAACTCGTCGACCTGCATTCCGGCCGCCAGAGCAGCCTCGACGTAGGCCAGGGCGTTGGCGAACGTGAATGCAACCTCCTGCACAGCCGTGCAGCCGGCCTCCCGCATGTGGTAGCCCGAGATTGAGATGGGGTTCCACTGGCTCGCGACCCGGTGGCAGTAGCCGATTACATCCGTGACCAGCCGCAAAGCGGGCCCCGGAGGAAAGATGTAGGTCCCCCGGGCGATGTACTCTTTCAGAATGTCGTTCTGGGTCGTGCCGCGCAACCGTCCGGGGGCGATGTTCTGGCGTTGGCCCACTGCAATATACATCGCCAGGAGAATGGCGGCCGGCGCGTTGATGGTCATGCTGGTGGACACCTGTTCCAGCGGGATTCCCTGGAACAACCGATCCAGATCGTCCAGGCAGCTGATCGACACACCGACTCGCCCCACCTCACCGGCGGCGAGCGGGTCATCGGCGTCGTAACCGATCTGAGTGGGGAGGTCGAATGCGACCGACAGGCCGCTCTGACCCTGCCCCAGCAGATAGCGGAAGCGCTGGTTAGTCTCCCGGGCACTGGCGAACCCAGCGTACTGACGCATCGTCCAGAGCCGGCCGCGGTACATCGTGGGATGCACTCCGCGGGTGTACGGTTCCTGGCCTGGGAAGCCAACCTTCTCCTGGTACTCAGCAGCCGAGTGTTCGGGCAGATAGACCCGCTTGAGGCCGATTTGGGAGGGAGTCTCGAATTTGCTCTGCCGTTCCGGCAAATCTTTGCTGGTCTGGGCGACGACCTCCGCCTCCGAGCGCTGGGAGGCCGACTTCAGCTCATCGGTCACGGGCTGGCGTCTCCCTCACGTCAAGCTGAGCAGAGTCTGATTCTGCTCGACATTGTCCCCGGTCCCCACCCGGATCCGGCCCACGGTCCCCGCCCGAGGCGCCTTGAGCTCGTTCTGCATTTTCATCGACTCCAGGATTACCAGGTTTTGTCCTTGCTCGACTGCCTGACCTTCTTCAACGGGAATGGCAACCACCAGGCCCGGCATCGGAGCCGTGAGGCTGTACTCACCTTCAAGAACCGGTCCAGCTGAGGTGCTCTCACGCAGGCGTCGCTGGCGCTCGTCCTCGACGGTGACGGCGAACAGATGACCCCGCAGTAATACTTCTATGTGCTCCTCGGTGCTTGAGACATTGGCTTCGAAAGACTCGCCATCCAGCAGAAGTGAGTAGACCGGCTGGTCGGCCACGGAGTGAAAGTCGACCGCCAGCAATTGCCCATCCGCCAGGATCTGGCCCTCGGCGTTGATCTCGATCTCAAAAGTTCGGTCGCCAATCGTAGCGAGGTACTTCATTGGGGCGATCCATAATCAAACACGCCGAGCATGGCTGGGGAGGGTGGCTGCATGGGTCAACAATCTCAGCGATGCATCCGTTCCCAGCGTCCCACCCATTTCCAGTTGCTCGTGTCGCGTTCGCTCCGGCGCACGATTTGGGCAGCCAGTTGAGTCTCACGGTGGGTGACGAGGGTGGCCAGCACCGCGGCGATCAGGGACATTTTCCCTTCGACCTGGCCCGGCTGTTCGAGCTGGAAGCGTTCCTCCACAAACCGGGTATCAAACTGACCGCCGATAAAGCGGTGTGAGTCGAGCAGTTGTTGGTGAAATGGGATGTTGGTGCGGACTCCCAGGATTCGGAACTCCTCCAGCGCCCGGCGCATTCGCAGGATGGCCTCGCCCCGAGTCTCCCCCCAGCAGATCAGCTTGGAAATGAGGGAGTCGTAGTAAGGCGTGATCGTGAAGCCGGCGTACACTCCGGCATCCACCCGCACCCCAGGGCCGCTGGGTAGAATCACCGAGGTGAGCTGGCCGGTACTCGGACGAAAGTTGTTGTGAGGATCTTCAGCATTGATCCGGCACTCCAGCGCCCAGCCATTGAGCTGGACTTGATCCTGGCTGTAGCGCAGTCGCCGCCCTCGAGCAATCCGGATCTGCTCCCGCACGATATCCACCCCGGTTACCATCTCGGTGACCGGGTGTTCGACCTGCAGCCGGGTGTTCATCTCCAGGAAATAGAAGTTGCGATTGGCGTCAACCAGGAATTCGATGGTCCCCGCGTTCAGGTAGTCGACCGAACGGGCGGCCCGGCAGGCCAGCTCGCCCATCCGACTTCGCAGCTCATCGTCCATGAACGGGGAGGGGGATTCTTCCAGCAGTTTCTGGTGGCGGCGCTGGAGCGAACACTCGCGTTCGCCCAGATGGATCACATTGCCATAGCTGTCGGCCATGATCTGAAACTCGATGTGGCGGGCCTCCGAGATCAACTTTTCCAGATAGACGTTTCCATCCCCAAACGCGGCCTCTGCCTCTCGCCGGGCCGCGGCCAACAGCCCGGGCATCTCTTGCAGATGATCCACTTCGCGCATTCCCTTGCCGCCGCCTCCGGCGGTGGCTTTGATTAATAGGGGGAATCCGATCTGGGGCGCAATCGCCAGCAGCTCCTCGTCCCGCAGATTGCCCTCTCCTTCGGTGCCGGGAACGACCGGAATGCCGGCGGCCGCCACGGTCGCCCGGGCGACGGCCTTGTCGCCCATGGCCGCAATCGCGGACGGGCGGGGACCGATGAAGACCAATCCGGCCTCCTGTACCGCCTGAGCGAAATCATCCCGCTCCGCCAAGAACCCATAGCCGGGGTGAATCGCGCCGACCCCGGATCGTTTGGCGATGTCGATGATCTTGTCGCCGCGCAGGTAAGAGTCGCGGGAAGCCGGCGGTCCCAGCAAGTAAGCCTCGTCGGACTGGCGTACATGCAGCGCGGACCGATCAACCTCGGAGTAGACCGCCACGGTCTTGAGACCCAGCTCGCGGCAGGCCCGGATGATGCGAACTGCAATCTCTCCCCGATTGGCGATCAAGACCTTATTGAACATCCGACAGACTCCGATCCTGCGCCTTAGGGCGGCGGAACATGCTTCGCAACCCTGGCCACAACGCCCAGAGCAGCAGAGCGACGGGAAGCACCTTGGCTACGAAGTATATCCACGACCCAACTAGAACGCTTAGCAGAGGCAACTGAAGGATCCCCCAGGCCCAGCCCGGCACGGCCATCCCCAGGATCAGCACCGCAGAGGGGAGTGGAAAATACGGGCTGGAAAGCGCAGTCCCGGCCAAGATCGCGACCAATTTACGCTCCCGCGACCCGGGAACGGCGAGGATAAGCGGCCAGATCAGGAAGATCCAATTGCCCACTTGCGGCCAGACAGAGAGATTGCGGGACAGCAGGACCAGGTGGTCGATGTCGCCCAGTTCGGCTAGCCAGCCCGGAATCCAGAAGCCCGAGGTCAGTAAGGAGACGAACAAGACGGCCCCGGGGACCACGAGCGACTTGGATCGTGATGGGGACCACCACCAGAGGGCGAGACACGCTGGGAGTGAAAGCTGCGGTTTGAGGCAGGCTAGGATGAGCCCCGCTCCTGCCAGCACCGGTCGATCCTGCCGCGAGGCCCACCAGGCCAGCCCCAAACCGCCCGCGACCAGCCCGTCGAGCTGCCCATAAAAGAGGATCCAGGCGAAGGCGAACGAGGTGAACACCATCCAGTGCACCCCGCCGAAGGCCCGAACGGCGAAGTAGAGGCCGGCCACGCTAGCGAGCGAGAGGGTTAGATAAGCGGCCGGCTCGCTGAGCCGGCCAAGCAGGGAAAACAGCCAATGGGCGTAGGCCGGGTAGCGCAGGATCTCATTCTGCTCGCGGAACAGTTCAAGATCCAAGTGCCATTCGGGGTGGGGGGCGAAGAATACGAGCAGCCCCAGGGCCACGCCCAGGGACCACGGGAACTTTGCGTAGGCGGAGAGGCGGGCCCGGGTGAGCTCCTTAGCGCGGGCGATTGCCATACTTCTTGTAGGCAGCGATGCGGGACCTGGCGCTCGCCCTACAGCGGGATATTGCCATGCTTCTTGGCCGGGTTGGAATCTCGCTTGTTGGAGAGCATCTCGAGGGCGTTGATCAAGTTCGGTCGGGTGAAACGCGGCTCGATGACATCGTCGATGTAACCCCGCGAGGCGCTGATGTACGGATGGGCGAATTTTGTCCGGTATTCCGCAACCAACTCGGCTTTGCGCTTGTCTGGGTCTTCCGCTTCGGCGAGTTCCTTGCGGAAGATGATGCTTACGGCTCCCTCGGGCCCCATCACCGCGATTTCGGCGGTCGGCCAAGCCAGGTTCAGGTCGCCCCGGATGTGCTTCGAGGACATCACGCAGTAAGCTCCTCCGTAGGCCTTGCGGGTGACCACGGTCAACTTAGGGACAGTGGCCTCACAATAGGCGTACAGCAACTTGGCGCCGCTGCGGATGATCCCGCCGTGTTCCTGGATGGTACCCGGCAGGAAACCGGGGACATCGACGAAAGTGACCAGGGGGATATTGAAGGCGTCGCAGAATCGGACGAAGCGGGCGGCCTTGACCGAGGCATTGATATCCAGTACTCCGGCCAGCACCGCCGGCTGATTGGCGACGATCCCGACGCTGTGACCTCCCATCCGGGCGAACCCGACCACGATGTTCTGGGCGAAGGCCTCGTGGATTTCCAGGAAAGATCCGCCATCGATCACCAACCGGACGACCTCGCGTATGTCGTATGGTTTGCTCGGATCGTCGGGCACAATCGTGTCAAGCGCCACCTCGGTCCGCAAGCGGTCATCGGTCGAAGGAACGAAGGGGGGGTCTTCCATGTTATTCTGCGGCAAGTACGACATCAGCACCCGAATCATGTAGAGACAATCGGCTTCCGAGGCTGCCACATAATGGCAGACCCCGGAGGTGCCCGCATGCACATCGGCCCCGCCCAGCTCTTCGAAGTCGACCTCCTCATGAGTCACCGATCGCACGACCTCGGGTCCGGTGACAAACATGTAGGACGATTTGCGCGCCATGAAAATGAAGTCGGTCAGGGCGGGCGAGTACACTGCTCCCCCGGCGGTTGGTCCCAGAATGGCGCTGATCTGTGGTATCACGCCCGAGGCCAGCGTGTTGCGGAGGAAAATGTCGGCATAGCCGCCGAGCGAAACAACTCCTTCTTGAATCCGAGCACCGCCCGAATCGTTGATCCCAATCAACGGCGCGCCGTTCTTGATGGCCATATCCATGATCTTGACGATCTTTTCCGCGTGCACCTCACCCAGGCTGCCGCCGAAGACCGTGAAGTCTTGAGAGAACACGTAGGTCAGCCGGCCCTCGATAGTCCCCCAACCGGTGACGACGCTGTCACTCAGATACTTGCGTTCGTCTAGACCGAAATCCTGCGTTCGGTGAGTGACAAACATGTCGGTCTCGCGAAAGGAGCCCTTGTCAAGCAGCAGCTCCAGGCGCTCGCGGGCGGTAAGCCGCCCCCGCTGGTGCTGGGCATCAATTCGTTCGGCCCCTCCGGCTTGGCGCGCCTGACTGCGAAGGTGCTCCAGATTCCCGTGATTGGTATCTTGACTCATGAGCGATTCTCCTGAAAGTATTCACGCACGTTGGGCCGGCTCAGAATTACCGCCACCAAGGCGACGGCCAGAGCCGTAAACAGTGCAGCTAGAGGCCAGCGGCCCCGGGTGTATTCAGAACGAGTGAGCCACAATCGATCGGCCCAGTACCAGCCCAGCACCAGCAGTCCGCCAACTCGCAGCAGACCTACCGCACTCTGCCTGCCCAGGAAGGCAAGCCGGGCGGTCAACCCTCCCCAAGCAGCCCAGAGGGCATTTCGCCCCAAGAGATATGCCTTTGGAACCGAGTACGGGAGTTCCGGCAGGGTAAGGCCGGCCAGCCACCCGCCGAGAGTGAAAGCCGCTAGGGTTAACACTCCCAAGCTGAGCCAAGTTACGAGCGGCGGTCTGTGCCTGCCGGGTCGGCCGGGATGGGTCATCCAACCGCAAGTGTAATCTTGCCCCGCTGTTCGCCGGCCTCCATTCGGGCAAAGGCCGCCGCGGCCTCGGCCAACGGGAACGCCCGGTCGAGCACCGGCTTCAATTTGCCTTCGCATACCAAGTTCATGACCTTGGCGAATTCGCCGCGGGTACCCATCGTTGATCCGATGATCGTCAGATGCTTCCCGAAGATTAACCCATTGTCCAGTTCGACGGCCGACCCAGCCGTATCGCCGACCGTAAGAACGCGGCCGCCCTTGCGGGCCGCCCGCAAACTGAGTGGCATTGTTGGAGCGCCCACATTATCCACCACCACGTCTACGCCCCGTCGGCCCTGGGCAAGGTAAGCCGTTCTAGACCAATCCCCCACCTCCGACCGGTCGATGAGCAAGTCGGCACCCAACCGCGCCGCGATGGACAGCTTTTGCGGGTCTGACCCGACGACGTACACTGTCGCTCCGGCAAATTTGGCGATCTGAATGCTGGCGGTGTTGACTCCGCCGGACGCCCCAACCACGAGCACCACCTCTCCCGGCCGCACCCTGCCGCGGGTGATGAGCGAGTGCCAGGCGGTCAGATACACCAGCGCGCCGGCGGCCGCTTCTATGGCCGGGAAGCCCTCAGGCAACCTCAATAGGTTTTCCTCCGGCAATACAATGTATTCACGAAAGGTACCCAGCGCATGTTCTCCAAGCAACCGCCAGTGGCGGCAGAGGTTGTCGAGACCGGCGACGCAGGCCTCACACAGGCCACAGCTGAGGTTAGGGTAGACCACGACTGGGTCGCCGACCGCGAACTGCGCGACGCCGTCTCCCAACTCGACCACCCGGCCCGCTCCATCGGCTCCCGGCACGTGTGGGAAGCTGAGCTTAAGACCGGGCCATCCGTTGCGGGTAAACAAATCCACTCGGTTGAGTGATACCGCCTCGAGCCGCACGAGAACTTCGCCACGGCCGGGCCTCGGCTCCGGCAACTCTCCGTACTCCAAAACCTCGTTGCCGCCGTGGGTGCGGTAGAAAACGCCCTTCATGGCTTGGACCTCCCAGCGCCTAATTCCAAGGGTTTGGGGGGAAGGGGTGGATGAAACCCAGCGATGGGGCTTGGGCGTATATTCCGAAGTAGAAGTACAGATCGGTGGCAACAATGACCGCCATGGCCAACACCACCCAACGCAGCCTGCCGAAACGGGTCAGCGCCTCCAGCGGCGAGGCGACCAACCAGCAGATCGCCGGGATCGCGACCGTATAGTGGTTGCTGGCTGGAAGGGCCTCGAGCAGGAATCCCCCAAAGAACATCGTAAGCGCTAGCCAGAAGACCGGCACCAGTTCTCTCCGATGGATTTGCCAGAAGACGCCCGCCAGCAGAAGAGGGACTGCCAGCCCAATCACTAGCGGCACTCCCGGGCGATAGAACCCCGCTCCCTCCGGAATCGCGGTGAAACTGAGCAGGGTCCAGATGAATTGTTGTGGCACGGAAGGCAAGAAGCCGGGAGGAGACCCAGTGAGTTCAAGTCCTAAGGGATCCCAAAGCAAACCGGAAGTCAGCCGTTTGAAGAAGATTTCCGGATTGAGGGCCGCGAACACGGCCAGCGGCCCGACCACGACTGCAGCCATTCCGATCAGGCGGCTCAAATGCCTAACCAGTCGGGCGTCGTCGCGCTCCGCCCGCCACAAACGAATCACCAGGTATCCCAAGAGGAAGATTCCGATTCGACTGCCGGCATAGAAGTACTGCGAAAGCCCGAGCGCCAGGCCGGCGAGGGTCGATCCGGCAGGCTGATCGCGCCTCCAACCCCAGACATACAATGCCAGGATCAAGGGAACCCACAAGGTATCCCAGATGTTGTTCAAGCCGATCCGGGACCAGTGAATGTGAAAGTGGTAGGTTGCCATGAGTACCGCGCTCAAGTAGCCGGCCGTTCGACTGTGGAGGAGAGAAACCAGAGCAAAGGTCGCCACGCTGGCCAGCGAACCCGCCAACACGCTGCTCATTCGAAGGCCGGCGATGCTCTCGCCAAATACTGCGAGCGAAGCCCGGGCCAGGTAGAAGTACAGGGCAGGTTGGGCAGCGGGCCCGGTGACGAATGGCGAAATCGTTTCATGGATCGGAGGAACCACGTACTGAAGGGCAAAGTCGGCTGCGCCCCATTCGTCGACGTGGAATCCTCCGGGGATGGTCTCGAGCGAAATCAGTCGTAGCAATACTGCGAGCACGACCACCCCCAGAATCCAGCGATCCCTTGGATCGATCTGGGGCTTCAGCCGTCCAAGGGGAAGCAGGGCGAACAGGGAGACGCTCACACACGCGATCCAGGCCCAGAGCAGCCACGGCTGAACAAGCATGAAATTCTCGCTGGAGACGTACCCCAAACTCAGAGCCGTGAGGAGACAAGCCAGGACCGCAACGGCCCGCAGCGCGCTAGGCTCGCTGCCCAACATTCCGGCGGCCAGGCGGGCCAGCCGGCGGGCGGTGGCCGCGCCGGAAGAGATCGAACCCTTGATCGCGAGCCTCCAGCGGATGACCTTGTCACGCGGTGAGGGAGTGATCTCCGGGGGAGTGGCCTCGGCTGCTGGCGCCAGGGAGGGTGGGGTTTTCGCCCGACGAATGGCGCGCCATGCCCACAGCACGGCCAGATCGAGTCCGATGGCCGCCAGGCCAATCAAAGCAAAGAGGATCAAACCCTTGGTGCCGCTCATTTGCCTAAGACCTCGAACCCTCCTTGAGAATCGACCGAATCTTTCGATCCAAGCTGGCCAATTCCGGCTCGGCCTTGCTCATCTCCACAACGCGGGGCGGACAGTATGGGCCAAACCAACGTTCCCGGCAATCCACCAGGGGTGTCAGCGCCGCAAAGGGATCATTTGTGAAAAAAGGAGCAAGTGGCGCCATGGGCGCAATCAGGTGCTCGCGCGGCCACTATGCTTGGCGAGGATTGACCGACCGTAAGGGGAGCCCCAGTTCCAGGCGGGACCTATCCAGAGAGTGACAGGCGGAGGCCAGGGAACTACGCACCAGGGACTTCGTAGGCTAGGAAGAGCTCGCCATCTTTACCCGGGTGCCAATGCAACCTGCCGTCAGGATAGCTCTCCTTCACATAATCCAATTCCTCCGCGCGCTCCGGCAGGAAGATGAAGATGGTGGGGCCGGGCAACACCCAGTCGGGCGGCGCGGTGAGGGTTTCAAGGACATCAGTTCCCATGGCCTGAGGGGCTAGGTAGCGGATGGTAGCGTGTGTATAGTAGCCCATGCGACCGCCGAAGAAGAACACCTGCGAACCGGGCTCCTTCTCTGCCAAGTACATCCCGACCTGGGTGGCTACCTCGGTGTTGTTGTCGGCGAAGCGCTTGTTGGCGGAGAAGTCCCCGAAGTAAAAGCGCAGGTCCTGCGAGGAAACCAGCAGGAGAAGGCCGCTCACGGCGGCCACGATCGCCCAGCGAGCTCGGGGCCAGGCCTGGATGAACCAGCGCGCGCTGCGCTCCAGGGGCAGGGCGATTGCCCCTGCGACGGCAGGGGCCACGAATACGTAGCGCTGGGCTGCAGGAGTGCTATCGCTGAGCGCTCCCACGATGATGGCGCCCCCTACCCATAGTCCCAGCCAGAGCTCGGGCAATCGGGTCAAATTCAGGAGGACCAGGCACACGCCCATCAGGAAGAGGGTGGCAGGGACGGGGAGCAGCATGGGCAGGCCTGGCTGGTACCAGTATCGCAAGTTGGTGCCGGTGAACGCCATTGCCGAGGTCTTGAACTGGTCTATCAGGATGCCCCAAACCGACTCGCCTGAGGTTGCCAGCATTTTCTCCAACAACGGGCCGAGGAGTGAAACCCGGCTGTACGGGGCCACGAAGGCAGCTTTATGCCCCAGGTAGAACAGCGCCAATGGGAGCGCGACTACCAGCGCGCCCAATAACCCGATCGCCAGGCCTGGCAGGCGGGCACGGGCCAGCTTGCGATCCCGCAGGAACGCCACTGCGAGCCAGAGCGGGAAGAGCAGGAACAGGATCCGGCTGCTGGCGTAGAAGTATTGGGCCAGGCCAGAGGCTATGCCCGCAATGGCAAAGCTCAAACGGCTGCCACGGTTCCAGCCGCGCCAGAACGCGGCCGCCCCCAGGGTCAGGAATAACCCATCCCAGATGTTGTTGAGCCCCAGACGGCTGAAATGAATATGGAAATGGAAGGCCGAGAGGTAAGTCGCTCCGGCCAGCGCCGCCCACCTTCCAAAGGCTTCCCGCAGAAACCAATAGGCCGCCACAATGGTCAGGGCTCCGGCAAATGCGGAAGTCACGCGTAAGGCTTCGATAGTCTGCCCAAACAGGCGAATCGAAAGTGACTGAACGAAGAAGTAAAGAGCGGGGAAGTCATACCAACCTACCCCGAAAGGGTTGTCTCGCTCGCCGCGGATCCACTCCAACGCGCTTAGCCCTCCCGCGGCCTCGTCCCCGCCTAAGATCCAGGGGATGTCGGCGGTAAAGGTGCCGCGCGCCACGAGGCCGGCCAGGAAGAGACCGGCAACGGCCAGGGCTTCGCCCCGCGCGCGGGGTCTGAAAACGCGGAGCGCTCCGGCAGGCCATGTCCCGATGAGGATCAGGGCGATGGAGCTGACCCACAGGGCAACGGCAAGAACTGGGAGATTCATTTGTAATAGATCCCCGGCCGCAAGCCAGGAAGCAGCGCTGAGCAGTGGGGCAAGGATCAATAGGGCGACCTGGGTCGTGCTCAGCTTTAGCCAACCTGCCACCGCCCTCAATGGGCGTGCAACGAATGAGGGGAAGGCCCCAGCCTGGAAACTTCTCACCGACAGGAGGAAGAACAGGAAACCCGCTATCGTCGCGGCGCTAGATGCGAACCTCTGGGTGGCCGGAAGCTCTGAGCGGAGCGTCTGGCCTAGGAAAAGCATGATTGCCGACGCCAGCAGACTCACAGCCGCATTCTTGCTCACCCCGCCGGTCGAATAGGCCTCGGCCGCCCCAGCCGGTTCGTTGGGGGCAGCCATACCGGATTGCCCGGCAGTCGGGCGGCCGATCTGGGACGGCATGCGGTTGCTACGCCATGAGAGTATGGCTGCGCCGCTGGCGAAAATGGCCAGTCCTAGCAGTCGGGAAACCGAAAATGGCCAGCTAGGCAGCTCAGGCGGCCGGGGGGCGAGCGCCTGGGCCGCGACGACCAGGAGCCCGCCGAATACCAGCGCCGCGGCCGGCATGGCCGTCCATCCCAACTTGCGCCGTACCTCCCCGGCTGCGGGGACCGCGCTTATTGGCGAGGTAGGGCCGGGTAACAGTCCGCGTTTTTTGTGGGCGTTGCGCCAGGCCAGGATCAGGAGGGTGTCCAGGACCGCTGCAGCAGGGATCGCCAGGATGAGCCAACCGGCTCGATCCATGCCCCTATCGCAGTCCCAGCTCGAGTCTGGAAATCAGCAGCCGCTGAATTTCGCTGGTGCCCTCGTAGATCTCGGTGATCTTGGCATCCCGGAAGTAGCGCTCGACCGGCAGTTCTTTCGAGTAACCCATCCCGCCATGGATCTGCACCGCGTGGTTGGTACAAAAACCCGCGGTCTCGGAAGCGAATAGTTTCGCCATGGAGGCCTCCAGAGTGAAGGCCTCGCCGCTGAGCTTGGCCGCCTGTTTGGCCA
>CAZPZD010000022.1:13092-27117 GCA_964590515.1 uncultured Anaerolineaceae bacterium
CGGGCAGCGATAGTCTTCGAAGAGAATCTCGCAGGTAGCGCTCGCCCGAATGCCGAGCTTCGGCTCTATCTTACCGACGCTGAAGCCTGGCCGATCGGTCTCGATCAGAAAGGCCGTGACCCCCCGATGTTTTTGCTCGGGCTCGGTCATCGTGAAGAGCAGGATGTATTTGGCCACCGGCCCGCTGGTCACCCAAGACTTGCGGCCATTGATGACATACACTTCCCCGTCGCGGGTGGCCCGCGAACGCATCGTCCCGGCGTCTGATCCCGACATGGGTTCGGTCAGCGAATAGGCGCCGATCGCTACGCCCGACGCTACCGGGCGGAGGAACTTTTCCTTCTGAGCCGCGGACCCGAACCGCTGGAGCGCGTAGCAGAAGAGCGAATTGTTCACCGACATGATGGTCCCGTGGGAGGCATCGGCCTTGCTGATCTCAATCAGGGCCAGCACGTAGGACAGGCTGTCCAAGCCGGCCCCGCCGTACTCTTCGGGCACCTCGATTCCCATGAAGCCCATCTGGCCCATCTTGCGGACGGTCGCCAGCGGAAATTCACCGCTCTCGTCGAATTCGGCCGCAATCGGCGCGATCTCGTTCTGAGCAAACTCGCGTGCGAGCTGGCGGATCTGCTCGTGCTCGGCTGTGAGTCGCAGGCTTGGACCGGGATGAGTGATTTCGGTGACCATCGCGGCTGGGTGGGGCGAGGCGGGCGATTATAGCACGCAGGCTCAGATGAAGCCCTCGGGTACAATGGCCACCCGGAGAGGCTCAGCATGGCCGAAGCCCCGAACCGTGAACCGATTGATGACCGGGTGTTCCAACACTTGGTTCAGCTGGCTGCGCTCGAGCTGCGAGCGGATGAAGCCGAATACCTTCGCAGGGAATTGAACGCTCAGCTCGCCGCGATTCGAAATCTGGAAGCCATCCAGATCGCGGCGGACTTGCCGATCACTTCTCACGGAGTGCCCTACAGCCCAGCCATCCGACCCGGCCCGCGCCCGGATCAAATCCGGCCCTCGGAGCTGGCCGATGAGATCTTAGGCCAGGCCCCCGAAGTGCTGGATCGGTACATCGTCGTCCCTGATCTTCCCCGCACCGACTTGGAATGAGTGGGCAGATCTGCGATCTGCCCGCCCACGAGCTGGTTCGCCAGCTGAAGCGTGGCGAGTTCAGCGCGGAAGAGGCGCTCGAGTCGACCCTGAACCGGATCGAGCGGGTCGAAGGGCGTTCAGGCAGCCTCGAGAACACCAGCCCTGAGCCGTTAGACCCAAACCGGGTGCATGCCTACATCACCGTCACCCGCGAACGGGCGCGGCAGCAGGCTCGCGCCGTCGATAGGGCGCTGGCCTCTGGAGAGGATCCTGGGCCGCTGGCGGGAGTCCCGGTGGCGATCAAAGACATTTTTTGTGTCGCCGGCACTCTCTCGACCGCCGGGTCTCGGATCCTGGCGAACTTCGTTGCTCCCTACAGCGCCACGCCGGTAGCCCGGCTAGAGGCAGCCGGGGCAGTGACCATCGGGAAGGCGAACCTGGACGAGTTCACCTACGGGTCGTCCAATGAGTCGTCCGCCTTCACTCCGACGACTCGCAATCCATGGTCAACGGACCGAGTGCCGGGAGGCTCTTCCGGCGGCAGCGCCGCGGCCGTGGCTGCCGGCGAGGCCACCCTCTCGTTAGGGACCGACACCTCCGGATCGATCCGTCAGCCAGCGGCCTTCTGCGGAGTCGTCGGGCTCAAGCCGACCTACGGCCGAGTGTCAAGGTATGGACTGATCGCCTTCGCCTCATCGCTGGATTGCCCGGGCCCGATCGCCCGCAACACCACCGACGCGGCCCTGATGCTGCGGACAATCGCCGGGCCGGACTGGCAGGATGCGACAGCGGCCAACGCGCCGCTCGCGGATTACCTCGGCGGGCTCGAGGCCGGGGTGCAGGGGCTGCGGATCGGCCTCTCGCCCGACTTCCTGCGTCTGCGCGTTCCGGATGCGGAGACCGGTGAACAGCGGGAGCACGGCCTGCAGCCGGAGATTGAGCAGGCGGTGCGCCAGGTGGCAGCCACGTTAGCCGGGCTGGGCGCCGAGATTGTGGAGGACGTCCGGATGCCGAGCGTGCAGTTTGGCATCCCGGCCTACTTCGTCATCTCACGAGTGGAAGCCGCCTCGAACCTGCACCGCTACGACGGAGTCAAGTACGGCCATCGTTCCGCGATACCGGCCGCCGATTTGAGTCAGCTGTACCGGCGCAGTCGCGGGGAGGGTTTCGGGACTCAGCCTAAACTGCGGATCTTGATGGGGATGTATGTCTCAGGTGCTCAATACGAGAAGCGCTACTACGAACAGGCCTTGCAAGTCCGCACCGCCATCCGCCGCGATTTCGAGCGGGCATTCGATCGGGAAGGGCCCTCCCGGCTCGATGCACTGCTGGCCCCCACGACCCCCACGACCGCCTTTGAGTTGGGGAAAGTGTATGGCGATTCAGTGCTGATGCAGTACGCCGATCTGCTGACGGTCCCCGCCAATCACGCCGGCATCCCGGCGATCTCCATCCCGGCCGGCCTGGACACTCGGGGGCTGCCGATTGGAGTGCAGTGGATGGGGCCCGACTTCTCGGAAGCCACTCTCCTGAGGATTGGCAGGGCCTACGAGCGAGCGACCGCCGACCAGCCCTGGAGACAGCACAGACCCGCAATTCTCCGGGAGCTGCCGAATGGCTGAGTACGAGGCCGTCATCGGGCTCGAGACTCACATTCAAGTCAAAACTCGGTCCAAGATCTTCTGCGGATGCAAGGCGGACTCCTGGAACGACCCGCCCAACGTCAATATCTGCCCGGTGTGCACCGGACTGCCTGGGGTGCTGCCGGTCCTGAACCATGAAGTGGTTGGCAAGGCGGTACGGCTGGCCTCCGCCCTGCAGGCGCAATCGATCCAGTCGGAATCGTACTTCGCCCGCAAGAACTACTTCTACCCGGACCTTCCCAAGGGATATCAGATCAGCCAGTACGACGAGCCGCTGGCGCGAGCGGGACAGTTCGAGCTGCCCCTGGCGGGGGGCGAGCGGCGACAGGTGGAGATCAGCAAGCTGCACCTGGAGGAAGACGCGGGCCGCACGATCTACCAGGCCGGGCGGCGGCTGATCGACTTCAATCGGTGCGGGGTTCCGCTGGTGGAAATGGTGACCGGGCCGGATCTGCGCTCCGCCGAAGAGGTGGCCCAATTCTTGATCCGGCTGCGCCAGCTGCTGCGCTGGCTGGAGATTTCCGACGCAGACATGGAACGGGGCCAGCTGCGTTGCGACGCCAACGTTTCGATCCGCGAGCCAGGCAGCCGGCAGCTCAATCCAAAGACCGAGATCAAGAACGTGAACTCGATCAGCAATATCCGTCAGGCCGTCCAGGCGGAAATCGAGCGGCAGATTCGGGAGGTCGAGGCAGGGCGAGTGATCGAGTCCTGGACCCTGGACTGGGACGATGAACGCGGGGTGCTCAGCAAGATGCGTTCCAAAGAGAGCGAAGCCGATTATCGTTATTTCCGGGAGCCAGACCTGCTTCCGATTCGAATCGAAGAGGCCGAGGTGCAGGCGCAGCAGCACGCGCTGCCAGAGCTGCCGTTGGCCCGCCGCAGTCGACTGGTTCAGGCCTATGGCTTGCCGGAGTACGACGCGGAGATCCTTACCGAGGAGCGGACCCTCTCGGACTTTTTCGAAACGACCCTCTCAGCCTACGGGGGTGATCCGAAGCGAGTGTCCAACTGGGTGATGAACGAGGTCTTGCGGCTGATCCGCCAGGCAGGAACCACCGCCGAAGAGCTGGGTTTGAAGCCGACCCACCTGGCCGAGATCATTCAGCTGGTTGACTCTGGCATGATCACGGCCGGGGTCGGCAAGGACTTGCTGGAACAGGCGCGGGGGGCGGAAAAGACCCCCCGACAGATGGTCGAGGAACGGGGGCTGGCCCAGGTCACCGATACCGACGTCTTGCGAAAGGCTGCCGAGAAGATCTTGCAGGCAAACCCGACCCAGGTCGACAGCTACCGGGCGGGAAAGGTGACAGTCTTGAGTTGGTTTGTCGGTCAGCTGATGCGCGAGACGAGCGGTCGGGCCGATGCCAAGAAGGCGCGGGAACTGCTTCAGGAATTACTGGAGGGCTAGCCGCTCAGCGGGCGAAGTCGTAAGTGACGAATCCTCCCGTCGACCCGACCAACTCGATCAGCGATAGCGGAGCCGCAGAAAGGCTTCCGAGAGTCAAAGTCCATCCGCCAGGGGTGCCCGCCAAATAAAGGAACTGTTGGTCATCGATCCAGCGCAGGCTGGAGCCAGACCCGAGCGGCTGCGGCGGCGCACCGACTTCGCCGATGACGAGGTCCAGGAAACTCCCCGCGGTGTAGGCGAAGTGAACTGAGTCGGGAGCCCAGCCCTTCCACTGGAGGGTCCCCGTGGCAACTGTGAAGGATTCGCCGGTCCCGGGCCGGTACAGTACCAGCGCCTCTTCGCCGCTCACCGCTCCCGCTCGCAGGTAGGCCACCGTCGTTCCGTCGGGTGAGATCAGCTGGGCCTCGGCTTGGGGACGAAAGAGGTCGCCAGATATCGAGGCCAACACGGATGGGGAGCCGCCGGCCGCCGGCACCCGGCGAATCGTCCCGGAGGGGGATGCGGCGAATGGGTTCTCGCCCGGAATTGCGACGAGTACCGAGTCACCCTCCGCTGACCAGAGAGGCCGTGGATAGTAGAAGTACTCGCTGAAGGTCTGCACCAAACTGAAGCTGAGCACCTCGGCCCGCAGGTCGGTTCCGTCAGCTCGGGCGAAACTGATGCTGGACGGTCTGACAATGGCAAGCTGGGATCCATCCGGTGAGAGGGTGAAATTGCCGCCCTGACCGGGCGCGAGCAGCCGAGTCAGTGCGCCGCTGTCCGCGTCAAGTGCTAGCAAGTCATCGCTCTTCTCGAGCCCCGGCCCCTCGAACACGCGGCGAGTATTCAAAAGCACCCGGTGGGTACCCGGCGCGAGGCTGAAATCGGCCAGGGTGTACCGCAGGAATCCCTCCACCGGGTACAAGCTGGCCAGGGCGTCGGCCCCGAGCAGGAGCCGGTCGTCGGACCCATCGAACCCAATGCCGCGCATTTCCACGAATTCGAAGTTAGCATCCGTTACGACGTAGACGATCAGCTCCCCGTCGCTCGCCAGCCGAACTTCGCTGACGTTGCCTGACCCAGTTAGTCGGACCGGCGGAACTCCCGGTTCGAAGGCCCAGAGATCGCTATCCTCGACGTACACGATGTGCAGGACTGGAGGGGGAGGGGTGGCGGTCGGAGAGGGCGTAGGTGTGGGGGGAAGCAGGCTGGGAGTCGCCGTGGGAGTCGGGCTGGTCGCCCCCAGCGCCTCCCCGGTTGCATCAGGTGACTCCGCGGATGGGGCCGCCGCCGTCCCGGGATAGTTGCAGGCGGCCAAGAGAGCGGCCAATCCGACCAGCGCCAGCGATCTTCGAAGGCGGCTCATTTCAGCGCCGAGGAATAACCTGATTCGGCCGGAGGCGCAAGTGAGCGAGCAGGCTCCAGCAAGCTTACAACCCGCGGTCATGCCCGGGAGAACGTCCTCGCCAATCCGGGTTCACTAGCCAGGGTACTGGAAGAAGCCCGCGCCGGTCTTGCGGCCGAGCAAGCCCGCGTCGACCATCTGTCGCAGGAGCGGCGCCGGGCGGTACTTGTCATCACCCAGATCCCGATGCAGGACCTGCATGATGTACAGCACTACGTCTAACCCGATCAGGTCGGCCAGCGCCAAGGGTCCAATGGGATGGCTCATCCCGAGTTTCATCACGGTGTCGATGTCTTGCGCCGTGCCGAGACTCTCCTGCAGGGCCAAGATGGCTTCATTGATCATGGGGCACAGGATCCGATTGGCAATGAAGCCGGGCGAGTCTTTTGCTTGAATCGGCTCTTTCCCCATTCGGCGGCCGACCTCGATTGCCAGGGCGAGAGTCGCCTCCGAGGTGTTCAACCCGCGGATGACTTCAAGCAGGCTCATGAGCGGCACCGGGTTGAAGAAGTGCATCCCGATGACCCGGTCCGGCCGAGCCGTGGCCGCCCCGATCCGGGTGATCGATATCGAGGAGGTGTTGGAGGCGAGAATGGCAGCCGGGGGAGCCCGCTGATCGAGCTCCGCAAAGATGCGGAATTTGATTTCCGGATTCTCAGTTGCGGCTTCAATGACCAGGTCAACCTCAGCCGCGGGCTCGAGGTCGGTGGAAGTGGTGATGCTCCGGGTGGCCTGCAGCTGCTCGGCCGAGAGAACACCCTTGCCGGCCAGTTTGGCAGCAGATTTTTCAATCGAAGCCTTGCCACGCTCGAGGGCCGCAGGATCGACGTCGGACAGAATCACATCGTAGCCCGAGACCGCCGCGGTCTGGGCGATCCCGTGGCCCATGGTACCGGCTCCAACGACCAGGATCTTCTTTGCCGGCATGGCCTACTCCAACTCGATGGCCATGGCGACCGCCTCCCCGCCACCCAGGCAGAGCGAGGCGATTCCCTTCGACAGCCCGCGATCGCGCAGGGCGAATATCAAAGTGGTCAGGATTCGCGCCCCAGAGGCGCCCAACGGATGCCCGAGGGCGATGGCGCCTCCATGCACATTGACCTTCTCCCAATCCCAGCCGGTTTCAGAAAGGGCGTAGCCGTCCGCCAGGACCTGGGCCGCAAACGCCTCATTCAGCTCGATCAAGTCGACCTGAGCCGGGGTCCATCCCACCTTGGCCAACAGGGATGGAATAACTCGAGCCGGGGCGATAAACATTTCTTTCGGCGCCACCGCGGCTTGGGCGTAGCCGACGACTCGGGCGATCGGCTTCAGACCGAGGGCTGCAGCCTTCTCCCGGCTGGAATATGCGACGGCCGCGGCGCCGTCATTGAGTCCGGGCGAGTTGCCGGCGGTCACCCGGCCGTCGGATCGGAAGACCGGCTTGAGCGCGGCAAGTTTCTCGAGCGATGAGTCGCGGCGCAGGGTCTCATCCCGCGACTCCATCCGGGTTTTGCCGTCTTCTCCCGCCACTTCCACCGACACGATCTCGGCCTCGAACTTTCCCGCGTCCTGGGCCGCCGCCGCTTTACGATGGCTGTCTAACGCCCAGCGGTCCATGGCTTCCCGGGTCACTTCGTACTCATCGGCGATGTATTCCGCGGCCATGCCCATCGCCCATTGTTGGAAGGGATCCCACAATCCGTCCAATAACAAGGAGTCCTCGAGCGATTGGTGGCCATAATTGAGCTCACCCCCTCGACCGCGCACCAGGAAGGGCGCCCGGCTCATGCTCTCCATCCCGCCGGCCACGATGAGATCTGCGTCCCCGGCCTTGATGGCCTGGGAGGCGAACATCCCCGCCTTGAGCCCGGAGCCGCAGACCTTGTTCAGGGTGGTCGCTCCGACGGTTGGAGGCAACCCGGCGCGGATGGCCGCCTGCCGGGCGGGTGCCTGACCAAGGCCGGCTGCCACCACATTCCCCATGAGCACTTCGTCGATCTGGGACGCGTCCGCCAGGCCAGACCGGCGCACGGCCTCTCGGACAACGAGCGCACCGAGCTCGGTCGCGGGCAGGTCCCGCAGCACTCCCCGGAATTTTCCGATCGGAGTGCGGGCCGCGCTCAGGATAACTGGCTCGCGGGCTCGTTCGTTCAGCATCGTATCGACTTTGGGGAGTATCGAGCGACCCTACGCCCCGGGGTCTGGAGAGGCTGCACTCCAAAGACTTCGAAGCCGCAGGTAAGTATCCGCCAGCGCTTCCGGGATGACCCGTGTTTCGGCGGTGGTGACCATGAAATTCGTATCGCCCGACCAGCGGGGCAGAACATGGATGTGGACATGGTCGACCACCCCGGCACCGGCCGGCGCGCCAATGTTGATTCCAAGATTGAAGGCTTGAGCGCGGTAGGCCTTCCGCAGAACCGAAACTGCCCTCGAGGAGAGCTGCATCAACTCCCGCAGCGAATCGTCGCCCAGCTCTTCGATCGAAGGGCGATGCGCAACAGGAACGACCATCATATGTCCGCTGGTATAGGGATAGCGATTCAGAATGACAAAGGCCTGGCTTCCCCGGTGCAGGATCAGGTTGCCAACTCCATCCGCCTGCGCCAGCCGGTCACAGAATAAACATCCGGGGCTATCCGCCCGGTTTTCGATGTAGTCCATGCGCCATGGGGCCCAGATGCGGTCCATTGAGTGGGTTGACGAAATCCCCCCGGCCCGGTTGGGCCCGAGGATTCTATCACCGGAGTGGCACGCCTCCTGCAGCCGGATTAGAATCGACCGCGTGTTGAGGGTTGAAGAGCTCAAAGCAGGATTGCCGGTGGGGAAGCTGGGGGTCGAGCTGTACTTCTACTCCAGCCTCGGTTCGACCAACGACCGGGCCGCCGAGCTGGCTCGGGCTGGAGCTCCGGAGGGCACCCTGGTGGTCGCAGACGAGCAGACCGCCGGCCGGGGCCGATCCGGCCGCAGGTGGCACAGCCCGGCAGGTTCCGGGCTCGCGCTCAGCCTAGTGTTGCGACCAACCACGCTGGGGAGCCGGGATCTCTCGGCGCTGGGTGTGATCGGAGCGCTGGGCAGCATCGAGGCCTTGACCGAATTGGGCCTCCAGCCGCAAATGAAATGGCCCAACGATGTTCTGCTCAACGAGGCCAAGGTTGGTGGCATCCTGGCCGAAGCCAGCTGGACTGGCAAAGCGCTGGACCATGTTGTCTTGGGCATCGGCCTGAACGTGAGCGAGGCGTCGCTGCCAGAGGTCGAATTTCCGGCCACCTCGATCGAGCAATCGCTCGGCAAGCCGGTGGCCAGGGAGGCGCTCCTGCTTCGGGTGCTGGCCGGGACCAACCTGTGGTACGGCCGGCTGATCGATGGCACGGCCCACCCCGAATGGGAAACCCGACTTGCTTATCGTGGCAAACGGGTCGCGATCTCAAACGGGAAAGGGGAACGGGTTGGGGTGGTCCTGGGCCTGACTCCCCAGGCGGGAATTCGGATGGCGATAGAGGGCGATGAGCAGATGGTGTTCGAGTCCGGAGCCTATCGGTTGAGACCGCTATAGATGCTCGGCACAGGGAAGCCGAGAGGAGGGATCGAAGCATGTTCGATGATTTGAGAGAGCGATCCAGCGAGGAGACGTTTGCGCAGGCCGGCATTCCGTTCGAGCGGCCGGCGGCCGCCCCGGAGCGGAAGATCTTCGGAATGTCGGCCGGTCAGCGCCTGGTGCTGTCGATCCTGCTCTTTGCGACAGTCTTCCTACTCGGATTGAGTTGTATGCTGGTGACAAATAAGGTCTGGCCGACCTAGCCCGACCCGCTACGGGGTCAGTTGTAAGTGAGCCTCGGCGGCTGCCTCTACTTGGGACCTCGCCCATAACATCGAGTGGTATTGCAGGTTGCGCCACAGGTCGATCATGTCGTCGTAATGCGGCTGGAAGGGATGGCCGGATTGACCGGTGGTGTGGATGGAGAGTGAGTTAGAAAAATCGCCCAGATCGACAATCTGCCGATAGGATGGCGTCGTCTCCACCGCAAAGGCGTGCCTGAAGTCATATCCGGTGTTGTTGACCGTCCCGATCGTACCATCGGTCTCGACCGGGCCGCGGTTGAAGATCCATTCGATAGGAGCAATCCCGCTCTGGCCAAGGCTCTGGTTTTCGAAAGTCGCCGTGTGCAGGTCACCCCAGCGCCAGGAGTTCATTTCGTCCCCCAATTCCTCCGAGAGGAAATCCACGGCCCTCGCCAGGGCTGCCACGATCGTAGCCTCCTGATCTTCGACTTCGGTCGTGCGAACGTCGTCAAACCAGGCAGCCTGCTCGGGGTCGCCCAGCAAGTTGGCGAGGGCCACGATGAGCCAGGGGCGGGCCCGGGACAACAACTGCTCTCCCAACTCGTCCTCGAAGGTGCCCTCGAGCAGCTCGACCCTCAGCGCCTCGAACAGCGCCGCACCGGCACTCTCCCGGTCGGCTCTCCCGTCCCAGCCCCGCAGTAGATCCAAAGCGGCCTGCAGCCGCGGCTCTTCCGGCGACACGGCCAGAATGTGATGCAAGATGTCTTGGGCATAGAGCGGGGTGCTGTCGCGTTGGATCGTCTGCATGTCCACCAGTGAGATCGAATTGTCGGCCTCAATCAGCTCCACGATCCGGCGCGCCCGATAGCCGGGGCTCCAGTCCATCGAGAGAAAATAGGGGTAGTCGGGGCCGACGACCGCGTTATTGGCGGTCGAGATATAGCCCGCCGGAGGGTTGAATACAGAAGGAAGTTCGTCGTAGGGTACTATGCCCACCCATTCAAACTGGTTGGTCCAACCCGGAACCGGCATCGAGCCATTGCCGCTAGCCCGGATGGGGACCTCTCCGGTCGCCTGGTAGCCAATGTTGCCGTCGACGTCGGCGTAGACTGCATTCTGGCCAGGAACGTCCCAATACCGCAGCGCCTCGCGAAACTCATCCCAATTCTGGGCCCGGTTGAGCATGAGCAGGCTCTTGAAGATGGTGCCCGGCTCGAGGCCAGTCCAGGAGAATGCGAGCGGCTCCCAACCGTACGCCCATTCGTCTTCCGTCCCGCCAGCGACATCGTTGATGATCGGACCATGGCGGGTGATGCGCACGTTGACGATCTCCGGCTCGTCCTGCCCGGCGACCACAATCTCCTCCCGAACGATCTGGATGTCGTTCCATTGGCCCTGATACTCAACTTGATTTGGGTTGTCCGGGTTTTGGCGCTCGACAAAGAAGTCCACGACGTCCGGGCCGAGATTCGTGAAACCCCAAGCGATCTGTCCGTTGTGGCCGAGGACGACCCCCGGGGTTCCCGGAAGCGAGGCCCCAACGACGTTGATCCCGCACTCCGATCCGATCGGCTCGCAATGCAGGCCGATCTCGTACCAGATCGAGGGCATTTGAATTCCAAGGTGGGGGTCATTGGCGAGCAGCGGGGAGCCGGTCGTGGTGCGCTCGCCGCCAATCACCCAACTGTTGCTTCCGACCTCGAAGCCATCCCCGGGCAGAATCGGAGTGTAGGCGGCCTCCGGGACGGCCCGCAGGGAGGCCTCGGAGATTGGCGAGTCGACGATCAATGGATAGTCGGGGTCGTAAGCAGGCATGAGGACCGGTAGCGCCGCGGCCCCAAGCCGGGCGGACATGTGGGCCCGGGTGAGCTCAACCGTCTCCTCGCCGCCGAGGCGCCAGGCCAACACTTTTCCCCAGCTGAGCGTGTCGACCGGCGTCCAAGGCTGGGGATCGATTTCGACCCCGGTTAGTCCCAGGATAGTGAACTCCAGCCCCTTGGATCCGGGATGGGTCTCGAGGTAGGCGTTGACCCCGGCCGCGTAGGCCTCCAAGAGCTCGCGGTCCTGACCATCCAAGGCCGCGGCTTCAAGGGCCGCGGTCCGATGCCAGCCGACCGTTCGGATGTAGCGGTCTTGCGGCAGTGCTGCCTCACCCAGCACTTCTGAAAGCCTGCCGCTCCCGACTCGGCGCTGAAACTCCATCTGCCAGAATCGATCCTGGGCGTGCACAAAACCCTGTGCCATCAACAGATCGTGCTCACTAGACGCATAGATATGAGGAATGCCCATCGAATCCCGGTAAACGTCTACCGGGGCGTTTAGGCCTGGAAGGTTGATTGCCCCTTCGACCTGAGGGAAAGCCTGCGGGACGACCAAAAAGCGTAGGGCCGCCAGAACGACCCCGATCAGCGCGGCAACAATGAACAGGCCGACAGCAACCCTTAAGATAAGGCGCACTTGAGGATCCTCCGGGGGATGTCCCGAGTTCTAGCACTGAACTTAGGGGCTGTCAATTACACCGACCCCCAGTCGCTAATGGGACATTTGACCTCTTGTCCCTGGGAAAGAGCAAGGCAGACTCTGTCTTGAACATAAGGGTCGCACAGAAGGGCTCGCCGCCGTGGCGGACGGTTGAGGCCCCCCTCAAGCAATCCACTATCCGGCCCTGATTCGACGCGAGCAGTATGGGAACCAAAGAGCGCGCACTCAAGCCAAAGGTCCTTCTCACTGCCGAGAATCTGCAGCAGCAGCTCACTGATTTGCGCGAGGCCAATGGCCGCCTGGAGCAATCAGAGGCAGGGCTGAGAGAGGCCCTGAGCGGCTTCCAGCTGGCGGCCGACGGGTCGATGGCTGGGCTCTATATCTTCCAGGACGGCAAGTTCAGCTACGTGAATCCCGCCTTCGCCGAGATCTTCGGGTTGGAGAAGCAGCGGATCTTGGACGAACTGCTCCCGGAAGACCTCGCCCACCCGGATGATCGACCGAAGTTGATGGAGTTCATCCGCCGTCGGTTAGAGGGGGAGACGGCCTCGGTCCGATTCCTCTACCGGGGACTCAGAGCCGATGGCTCGACTCTGCAATGCGAGGAATTCGGGCGAGCGGTCCAGCTCAACGGTCGGCCGGCCATTGTCGGAACGGTGCTGGACGTGAGCGCCCGGGAAGAGGCCCAGGAGAGCCTGGTCGAATCGGAGGCACTGTTCCGAGGTGTTGCGGAAAAGTCCCCCAACATGATCCTCATCCTGCAGGAAAGCAGGATTGTTTATGCCAACCCGGCCAGTGAAGCGATCCTGGCCTACCGCAGGACCGAACTGCTGGCGCCCCAGTTTGACTACCTGGCGATCAGCTCACCGGCCTGGGGCACTGAGCTCAAGGAAAGATTGGCGCAGCAGCTGGAGGGTGGGGAGGTTGAGGCGTTCGAGTTTCAGGTCGTGCGCCAAGACGGACAGCTGGCGGACGTTCTTCAAATCTCACGCCTCATAACATACCGAGGCAAAGTCGCGATCCTGCTGATCGTATCGGACATCACCAGCGGCAAGCGGGCCGAGCAGGAACGGGAAGCGCTGCTGTCGGCGGAACAGGAGCAGCGATTGCTGGCAGAGACTTTGGCCCGAGTCGGGTTGTCTCTGAGTGCCGATCTCGAGCTGTCCACCCTGATGGATCTCATCTGCCTGCAAAGCATGCATCTATTCGGAGTAGGCGGGGCTTATGTATGGATGGTCGAGGGCAGCGAGATCGTTGGCTTCGCAGGGCACGGCGCAAGTCGGGAGGCGTTCATCGGCCGCCGGCTGCCGCTGGCGGATCCAGGGTCACTCGCGGCCCGGGTCATCCGGGAACGCCGCCCGATGTACGTAAACCAAGCCCAGAGATCCGATCTGGTCAACCAGGAGTTGATCAAGAAGTTTGACAGTGAGGCTGTCCTGGGGATGCCGCTCATGGTTGGCGGCCGGGCGGTAGGGGCGTTGATGCTGAGCGAGACCGAGGACCGGGATCGGTTCAGCGAACACGATGTCGAGCTGGCGGCAGTCTTCGGCAGCCACCTGGCAGTGGCGATTGAAAACGCCCGGCTCATCGAGGAGACCCAGCGGCGGCTCAGGCGGGAGACACTGCTCAAAGAGGCCATCGGGATATTTACCTCCACCCTGGAGGTGAAGGTCGTGCTCAGCCGGCTGGCGGAGAAGCTCTGCCAGGCGGTAGACGCTACCAGCGCCTACATCAGTGACTACGACCGGGAATCGAAATCAGGGAAGTCGCTGGCGGAGTACTACAGCGAGCAGGCCTCGGAGGCAGAGCGCCAGACCGATCTGGGGTCCAGCTACGACTTGCAGGCCGCCTTTCCGGGCACACTGGCTGCCATCGAGGCCGGCCGGGCACTGGTCCGGCAGGTCAGCGATCCGACGCTGGACGAAGTCGAGCGCAAGCACATGGAGCGCTTCGGGGCCAAGTCAACCCTGGCCATCCCGGTCAGGGTGGGCGGTCAGCTGATTGCCTACGCCGCGATCTGGGAGAGCCGCTTGGAGCGTAGCTTCACCGAAGATGAAATCGCATTGTGCCAGGCCATCGCCCAGCAGGCGGCCATTGCAATCGAGAGCGGAAGGCTGTACGAGCGGGCTCAACGGGAAATTGCCGATCGGCAGCGTGCGCAGGAGGCGTTACGGGAGAGCGAGCAGCGCTATCGGGCGGTCGCCGAAACTGCCTTTACCGGCATCACCCTGCTGGATACCGAGAACCGG
>CAZPZD010000022.1:27217-37070 GCA_964590515.1 uncultured Anaerolineaceae bacterium
GCCGACATCATGCTGCTGATCGACACTGAGGACGGCAAGCGCGAGGTCAGGGCAGTGCGCGGCCGCGGGTATGCCGAGCGGGGCCTCTCAGAATGGTTGATGCAGCTCCGGGTACCCTGGGAAGAAATGCATAATTTCCGCAAGATGGAGAGTACCGGGAGGCCGGTTGCCGTGCCGGACACCCGGACCTTCCCGGGTTGGGTGGAACTACCGGAAACCAGCTGGATCGGTTCCTATGCCGGCGCCCCGCTGCGCCGAAAAGGGAAGATCTTTGGCTTCTTGAACCTCAGCAGCGAGTTCCCAAGCACCTATCAACAGGCCCATGCCGAGCGGCTGCAGGTATTTGCCGATCAGGCTGCGATCGCGATTGAGAATGCGCGCCTCTATGCCCAGGCTCAGGCGGAGATTGTGGAGCGGAAGCGGGCTCAGGCCGCAGAGCGCGGCTTCGCCAAGATGAAGGAAGAGTTCGTGCTGAGCGCCTCCCATAGCCTGCGGACTCCGCTCCACACCTTGAAAGGTTATCTCGAATTGCTGGGATCCGGGAAAGTGCGCGAGCCGGAACGGGAGGCGGAATTCCTGGCGAACGCGATGGAGAATGCCCAGCGGATCGAACAGATCGTCCATGAACTGCTCGACGTCGCGCAGATGGAGTCGGAACCCGGTCAAATCCGATTGGAGAATGTGCCGGTCGGCGATCTGATCGGTTCGAGTTTCGAAAGCTTGGCGGGCATGGCGCTGGAGCGCAGGATCCGGCTGGTCTTCGAGAATGACCGACCCCATCTGAGGGTGGCGGCCGATCGGCGCCGCCTAAGCCGAGCCATTGGTGAAGTCGTCGAGAACGCAATCAAGTTCTCGCCGGAGGGTGGACTCGTCACAGTGACGGCAGTGGAGGACAACGGACTGGTGCGCTTCCGGATCTCCGATCAAGGTCCGGGGATCCCGGAAGCCGAACTCGTTTCGTTGTTCAGCAGTTCGGACACGGCAAGCAGCGGCACAGTCCCGAGCCCGGGACTTGGCCTGTACCTGGCTCATGCGGTGATCGATGCCCACCACGGCCAGATCCGGGTCGAGAGCGAAGTCGGGCAAGGAACGACCTTCGAAGTTGCAGTCCCGCGCGGCTCTTGATTGAGCAGCCCGGGGCCCAACAATTGCAACCGGGCTGGGGTGAGCAGCAGGTTGCGGCAAGGGAGGGACCCTCGATCCGATCGAATAGCTCCCATGGGCGGGTAGTAAGGGGACCGGACTTGGAGATAGAATAAGAGCCGATAGCGGACGGCTCTGGGTTTCTCGGGTGAAGGGAGTCTAGGCACTGGCCAGAATTCTGATTGTGGATGACAACCTGGATATAGTGGCGGCGCTGAGCATGGTGGTCAGTGCCCGCGGTCACGTCGCGCGCTCCGCTCACAGTGGCGAAGAGGCGCTGACCGCGGTCGCAAACGAAGTACCGGACGTCGTGCTCTTGGATTTGACAATGCCCGGCATTGATGGATTTGAAACCCTTGGCCGCTTGCGCAAGATGCCGCAGGCCGAAGGGCTGCCGGTGCTGATCATCACTGCCCGAGATGAGGCCGATCTCGAGAGCCGGGTGGCCGCCGCAGGCGGAAATGGCTTGCTGAAAAAGCCGGTGGATGTCAACCTGCTGGCCGCCCAGATTGCCCTGCACACCGCCAAGGCCGAGGTCTAGCCCGCAACCCGGCAGAATCCCAGACTCAGCCAAGATCAAAACAAATGGACCGCACCGTTGGGTGCGGTCTTCGCGTGTCACTCGGTTCGCTTCGGCGAATCCCAAAAGGCTATAATGGATGCAAGAGTCGGCCTGCCGCTGGGCGGGCCCCTTTGTATTTGACATAAGGAGTAGGTTTTTAGATGGAGATCGGGACCGTTCGACAGGTTGATATCGACGAGCAGATGCGGGGCGCCTACCTCGATTACGCCATGAGCGTCATCGTGTCCCGGGCATTGCCGGATGCGTTTGATGGACTGAAGCCGGTCCAACGGCGCATCCTCTACGCCATGCGAGAGATGGGAATCCGGGCCAATTCGCCGTACCGAAAATCGGCCAGGATCGTCGGTGAAGTCATGGGGAAGTTCCATCCCCACGGCGACGCGCCGATCTACGAGGCCATGGCCCGCATGGCTCAGGACTTCTCCATGCGTTATCCGCTGATCGATGGTCAGGGGAACTTCGGCTCGGTGGACGGCGATCCGCCAGCTGCGATGCGATATACCGAGGCCCGCTTGGGCCGGATGGCCGAAGAGCTGCTGAGCGATATCGAGCAGGACACGGTCGGTTTCTCCGATAACTTCGATGGTTCGCTGGAGGAACCCAAGGTCCTGCCCTCTCGGCTGCCGAACCTGCTGCTCAACGGTGCCACCGGCATCGCAGTCGGCATGGCGACCAACATCCCACCCCATAACCTCGGCGAACTGGCGGAGGCCATCGTTTACCTGGTGGATCACTATGACCAGGTGGACGACGTCGGGGTGGAAGACCTGATGAAGTTCGTGCCGGGGCCCGACTTCCCGACCGGGGGGATGATCATCGGCGCCGAGGGGATCTTGCAGGCCTACAGCACCGGCAAAGGGCGGATCGTGGTCCGCGGGATCGCCAATATCGAGGAAACCGGGCACAGCCGCAACCGGATCGTGATTACCGAGATTCCCTTCCAGGTCAACAAGACCTCACTCATTGAGCGGATCGCCGAGCTGGTCCGCGACGGAAAACTGGACGGGATCTCCGACCTGCGTGACGAGTCCGATCGGCGCGGCCTGAGCGTCGTGCTGGAGCTCAAGCGGACCGCCCAGCCGAAGGCGGTCTTGAACCAGCTCTACAAGTACACCCAATTGCAGACCACCTTTGGCGTGCAGCAGCTGGCATTGGTCAACGGCGAACCGCGGCTGCTCTCGCTCAAGCGAGCGTTGCTGGCTTATGTGGAACACCGCCGCACGGTGATAACCCGCCGCTCGAAGTTCGAGCTCGAGAAGGCTCGGGCCCGGGCCCACGTGCTGGATGGGCTGCTGATCGCCCTCGCCAACTTGGACGAAGTCATCGATACCATTCGCAAGTCCCCCGACGCCGACGCCGCCAAGGACCGCCTGATCCAGCGCTTCAAACTAAGCGAGATCCAGGCCCTGGCGATCCTTGACATGCAGCTGCGCCGCCTGGCCGCCCTGGAGCGCAAGAACATCGAGACCGAGGCCAAGGAGATCAAGGACCGAATTGCGGCACTGGAAGAGCTGCTTGCCGATCCCAAGCAGATCCTGGGGATCATCAAGACCGACATGCGGGCCGTTGTCAAGGACTATGGCGATCCGCGCCGTACCCGCATCGCACCGGATGCCAAGGAGGAGTTCAGCGAAGCCGATTTGGTCTCGGATGAGCGGGTGCTCATCAGCATCACGGCCCGGGGATACGTGAAGCGGGTTGCCGCCGGCACCTACAAGCGTCAGGGGCGGGGTGGGCGGGGAGTCGTTGGGCACAGTACTCGCGGCGGTGAGGATGAAGTGGACATGCTCCTGCCGGCCGGCTCACTGGATACGGTGCTGTTCTTCTCCGACAAGGGCAAGGTCTATTCCGAGAAGGCCTATCAGATCCCGGATGCCGATCGTACCGCCCGCGGGATCCCAATGGCAAACATTCTGGCGCTGCAAGTGGGAGAAGTAATCACGGCCGCGGTTCCGGTACCTGACTTCGTGGCGGCCAATTTCTGCACTATGGCTACCCGGCGCGGGAAAATCAAGCGGGTGGCGCTCTCTGAGTTCGCGGCGGTCAGGCCATCGGGCTTGATCGCCATCAGCCTAAAGAAGGGCGACACGCTGGGCTGGGTTCGACTCACCAGCGGCAAGGATGAGATCATTCTGGTCACGACATCGGGCAAGGCGCTTCGCTACAAGGAGAAGCTCGTGCGCTCGATGGGCCGGCCGGCTGCCGGGGTGCGGGCGATCTCGCTTGGAAAGGGCGACGCCGTGACCAGCATGGACGTGGCCGATCCCAAAGCCGACCTGCTAGTGGTCACCCGCAACGGATTCGGGAAGCGGACCCCGATCAAGGAGTACCCGGCCAAAGGGCGAGGCACCAAGGGGGTCCTCACCCTCAGCAAGGCTAAGTTCAAGGTGACCGGCCCGGTGGCTGCGGCCAGGGTCGTCGATCAACAAGACGACCTCACCGTGATTTCGAGCACCGGAATCGTGCTCAGGACCAAGGTCAAGCAAATCAAACAAGCCGGCCGGGCAACCATGGGAGTGCGGGTGATGAACTTGAAAAAGGGCGACAGTGTCGCCTCGGTGGCCCGAATTGCCGCCAAAGACTTGGAAGCCGCGGGGGTTAAAGACTAGCGGACTCTCAGACCAGCTCCAGGGCGTCGCCCTTCCAGCGGGCGGCCTCGACCGTCGCCTCTTCACCGATCAATTGAAGCACCGCCGAGTGTAAGGCCCGCGGATCACCGCTGGTCACATAGCGGACCCTGCCGGCAGAGCCCGGGCTTGCCGCCAATCGGCGAGTGTGCAGCAGCCTACCGGTTTGGCGGGCGATGGCGGGCGCCGGGTCAATGACCAAGACCCCCGGCCCGAGGATCCGCTCCACCATCGGAATGACGAAGGCATAGTGGGTACAGGCGAGCACCAGCGTGTCCACCTGGCGATCGCGCAAATCGTCCAGTCGCTCCTCCAGGATCCTCCGGGTCGCGTCCCCCGTTAGATCTCCGATCTCGATCCGCTCCACCAGGCCCGGCAGGACGATCTGAATGACTTCGACTCCCTGGGCGAAGCGCTCCACCACGGAAGCGAACAACTCCCCCTGAAACGTCGCCGACGTGGCCAGTACCGCGACCCGCTTTGATTGTGTGATTTCAACAGCCGGCTTGACCGCCGGCTCCATCCCGACGAAAGGCGATTCGGGAAAGGTCTCGCGCAGCTGATGTAAGGCGGCCGCCGAGGCCGTATTGCAGGCAACGACGATCAATTTGCAGCCACCTTCGAGCAGAAAGCGGGAGATGCCGAGGGAGAACTTTCGCACCTCGCTCAGCGAACGCGGGCCATACGGAACGTTCACCTGATCGGCGAAGTAGAACAGCGGCTCGTTCGGGAGCTGGTTGTGGATCTCGCGGAGGATTGAGAGCCCGCCGACGCCGGAGTCAAAAACGCCGACGGCTGCCCCGCTCATCAGGCGGGATCAGCTGCGCTTGGCAGGCAGCCGGGCGCGCTTACCTTTGCGGCCGCGCAGGTAGTACAGCTGAGCCCGGCGAACATGAGCCTGACGGAGAACTTCGACCTTGTCGATCCGGGGGGAGCGCAGCAGGAAGGTCCGTTCGACGCCGATCCCATGGGAGGCGATCCGGCGGACCGTGAAGTTGGCATTGTTTCCGCCCTTGCGCAAGCGGATCACGGTGCCGCGGAATTCCTGTACCCGCTCACTGTCACCCTCCCGGACTCGGACATGGACGCTCACCGAGTCGCCGGGCCGCAATTGGGGGATATTCGGATTGGCCGGAGCCTGCACTAGATCGGTCATTTTGGTTTACAGAATGCCCGCCGCCCCTTGGCTGCGGGCGGCGCGGCCCGAAAGTATACCATGCCCATCTGAAGGTCGAATCAGCGCGAGGGGAGTCCCAGGCGTTGGCCCGCCAGAGTAAGGGCCGCCAGGCTCTTGGCGTCGCGCAGCTCGCCCTTCTCGATCAATTCAGCCACCCGCCCCAGGCTCAGTTTCTCTACCTGGATCGCTTCATCGACGTCCGGAGGCCGCGGACTCGGGCGAAGCTCGCTGGCCAGGTACACCTCCAGAAACTCCGTCGAGTATCCGGGAGCCTGGAAGAACCCTCCCAGGTGCTCCAGTTTTCCAGGAAACATTCCGATTTCTTCCTGACATTCCCGCTCGGCGCACTGCCGAGGCGGTTCCCCGGGTTCCAAGGTGCCTGCCGGCAGCTCCAAGAGCTCGCCACCGGCGGCGTGACGGTACTGGCGCACGAACCAGATCTGCTGTTGTTCGTCGATCGGGATCAGAGCCACCGCCCCTGGATGGACGACCAGCTCCACCGAGGACTCGCGCCCGTCCTCATAAATAAGCTGATCTTTCCGAAGTTCGAAAACTCTTCCCCGGAAAATGATCTCCGACGCCGTCACCCGAGTTCTCATAGTTCCCTTCCAATGAAAGCGGGGCGGCCAATTCGGCCGCCCCGTCGGTTGCTCAGCATCAATGCTCGCTTAGGGGATCTTGAGCTCCATTCCCGGGAAGATCAACGCCGGGTTCGCCAGGTTGTTGGCGTCGATGATCGCTTGAGGATCCACACCATAGATCCGGGCGATTTGCCAGATCCACTCTCCAAGCTTGACCACATGGATTTGGCCCTGGCCACCAGCCACGGAGGTGCCAGAGATAGGCGTGGCCGGGACTCCCGAGCTGGATGGGATCTTGAGTACCAAGCCCGCCTGCACCTGGCTTTCGGAGGCCAATCCGTTCAGGTCCACGATGGCCTGCGGGTCAACCCCAAAGCTTTCGGCGATTTGGAAGAGCCAATCGCCGGGTTTGACGGTGTATTCCACAAACTGATCCGCCCCCTCCGTCGCGGTCACTTGCTCGGCCACCGCGGTTCCAGTCGGAGCAACGCTCGGGACCGGGGTAGCCTGCTCTACAGGTCCCCCCGCCTCGGCCGTCTGAGTGAGCAGAGCGGAGCGCACCGCTTCCATTGTCGCCTGCTGGCTATCCTGCGACGGGACCAGCTCCTCACCGGGTGGTGGGGTTGAAGCTGAACGGGTACATGCGGCGACCAACGCGAGTAGAGCGCTGGCGACCAAAAATCGAGTGACTGTCATTGACTCCTCCTGGGAGGGTTCCGCCCCCGGTTTCCTCGGAACGGCCGGCATCCTAGCACAAGCGAATTGGCTGTGCAAGCGAGCTAAAGCTGCAAGAGTTGTGCCCAACGGGAGGGGGAAATCAATCGGCCGCCTTTGAGGCGGCCGCGGTCACGCAAAATCTCGGTTTGCTTAGCTCAGTTCGCCCCGTGGAAGCCGTGGGCGAAACTTGTATCCGTAGACGAGCATGCCCCGTTCGCCGTCCGACTTGAGTTTGCGGGTCACCATCTCGACCGGCATCCCGATCTCGACCGGCTCATGCGCCAGATCGGTCAGTTGGGCGGTAACGAGCGGTCCCTCTTCCAAGCGGACGATGGCCAGCGGGTACGGAGCGGCCTCGGTGTGTCCGGCGGGAGCCTGATACACGGTGGTGTGGGAATAGACCTCCCCCCGCCCGCTGAACTGAAAAAGGGTCCGAGCCTCATGCCCACAGTCTGGGCAGATGTCCCGCGGCGGAAAGATCTTCAACTCACAGTTCGGGCACTCTTCCCCGACCAGTGCATAGCGCTGTTGTCTAAGCCTCCAATGGCGAGAGGTTTCCATGCTCCGAATCTATTCTGCCCCGCCTATCAGAAACTATCAGACCCGTTTGAAGTGCGCCGCAGGACGTGGGTGGCGGCGGTTGCCCCCGCGCCGCCGAGGCACTGGACCAATGCGACGAAGGCTCCTGGGACCTGGTTCTCACCGGCTCGCCCCTGCAATTGCAAGACGGCCTCGGCCAGCTGGTAGACCCCGGTCGCCGCTCCGGGTTCCCCGCGGGCCTTGGAGCCCCCATAGGTGCAGATTGGGATGCGGCCGTTCAAGGTGATCTCTGCCTGCTTGGCCAGCAGCCAACCGCCCCCGCGTTCGGCGAACCCGGCGGCCTCCAGCGAGAGGGCTGCGAAGATCGAGAACCGATCGTGCAGCTCGAACAAATCAACTTGCTCAGTTTGGATTGCCGATCGCAGCAGGGCAGCTTGCACGCTGCTCGCCGCGGCCGGCAGGCCCAGCGGATCGAGAGTGTCATGGACCGACATGGCGGCGGTGGCAACCGCCGAGCCGGCGATCTCGACTGCCGGGCGCACTTCTGCGTTCTGGAGGGTCTCAGCTCGGGTCAGCACCAATGCCGCGGCGCCATCAGCCATGGGCGCGGCATCGTACGTATTGAGCGGATCACTGACCATTTGTGCCTTGGAGTACTGTTCCAGACTGATCGCCTTGCGGTACATCGCGTTTGGATTAGCTACGGCATTCTGGTGAGCCACCAGGCTGAATCCCGCCAGGGCGTCCGGCGGGGCCTGGTGCTCGTAGAGGTAGCGCCGCATCAGCAGGGCGGCCTGGGCGCCGGCGGTCACTCCCTGAACGGCCTCATAGTCTGCGTCGCTGGCTGTGGCCAGCGCTGCCTCGACCTGTCCGCTGTCCTTGTCGGTGACTTTCTCCACGCCCAGGACTAGGGCTACCTCCACCGCGCCTGAAGCAACGGCTAGGTAGGCCTGACGGGCGGCCACCCCGCCCGAGGCTCCGGCAGCCTCAATCGTCGTAGCCTCGATACCCCGCAGCCCGGCGAAGTCGGCCAGCAAAGCCCCCAGGTGCGACTGCCCGGAGAGCGCCGGCGCCAGCATGTTGGCCACGTACAGCGCTTCGGGGCGGAGCCCGCCGGCATCTTGCATGGCGGCACTCATCGCGTCCAACGCCAGGTTGCGCAGCGAGACATCCCAGTGCTCGCCGACCGGGGTCATCCCGATCCCGGCGACCAGAACCGGCGAGCGTCCATCCATCATTTCGTGACCAACTTCCCCCGGAAGCGGGCGTAGGTGGCATAATCGATTTCGGTCCGCCGGCGGATATAGCTCAGCGTATCCGGAGCGGCGGAGCGGCGTACGGAGAGCAGCTCGGTGGCCTGCAGGCTGAAGGCATCCGAACCGGCCCCCGATCCATAGGACACCATCAGAATCCGATCCCCTGCTTCGGCGACGTCGAGGATGGCGGTCAGTCCCACCATCGCCGAGCCGGCGTAGGTATTTCCGATCTGCGGCACCAGCAGGCCGGTCTCAATCTGGTCTTCCCGAAAACCCAGCTCCTTGCCCACCCGGAGTGGGAATTTCGTATTGGGCTGGTGGAATACGACATAGCGGAAATCGCTCGCGGTCGTTCCGGTCGACTGCATCAAGGACTCGGCCGCGGTCGTGATGTGTTTGAAATAGGCCGGCTCTCCCGTGAAGCGTTCCCCGTGCTCCGGGTAGGTCTCATTTGCCCGGCGCCAAAAGTCCGGGGTGTCGGTGGCGAAAGAGTAGGAACCTTCGATCGTGCAGAGGGTGTTCTCTGCCGGCCCCAGCAGAAAGGCCGCGCCGCCGGCGCCGGCGGTGTATTCCAACGCGTCACCCGGCCGACCCTGGGCGGTGTCCATTCCAATCGCCAGGGCATACTCGGCCATCCCGGAGCCGACGAAACCAATGGCGGCCTGAATGGCTTCGGTCCCGGCCTTGCAGGCGAATTCCCAATCGGCAGCCTGAGTGTGCGGGGTGGCACCGATGGCCTCCGCCACGACGGTCGAGGTCGGCTTGACCGCATACGGGTGCGACTCCGAACCAACCCAGACCGCCCGGATTGCGGACGGACTGATAGCCGACCGGGCCAGCGCATTGCGGGCGGCCTCGATCGACATGGTGATGACGTCCTCATCCAAGCCGGCGACCGCTTTCTCCTCGACCGGGAGCCCACCTTGGCCGCCCGTCCAAATCCGAGCCACCTCACTGGCTGGCAAGCGGAACTGGGGAATGTAGGCTCCGTAGCCGGTAAACCCGACCGGCCGGTAGGGTTTCATCAGATGATTTTCAGCCATGGTAGATGCTCACATCTTTCTTCAGCTGCCCGAATTGGCCTGCATCAGTTCCTGAGCCCGTTCCAAAGCGATGACGCCCTCCTCCACCATGCGGCGGGCGATCTGCTCGATTTGCGATCCGCTGGCGCCGGCCGACATGGCCAGCTGGCGGGCGTGCAGCCCCATGTGCCCGCGCTGAATCCCTTC
>CAZPZD010000023.1:0-35026 GCA_964590515.1 uncultured Anaerolineaceae bacterium
GGATCATCCCTGCAGGCGTTCCAGTCTGGACAAGTGGCCTTGCCAAGTAACCATTGTGAAGCTCGACAAAGAACCGTATCAATGAAGCAGTCTCGGTGAAGCAACGTTCGGGCATTTCAAGTGGCATCGCCCACTGGTTTCCAAGGTGAAGGAGCAGGTTGCGTTTCTCCGCGGCCTCGGCAGCAAACCCCATCGTCGCTGAGTAGTCGGTGCCTGAGCTTGCACTCACGTGACTGACTGCATCCTTCCACTTGACACCTACAAGCGCAGGAAAGAGGGTGTCGATCCTTCGCCTTGTGCCCTTATTGTCCGTGAGAAGCTTCTCTTGAATGGGAGGAGGGATGGAGAGTCTTGCCATGTAGCGCTGGAGGAAATGCTGAAGCAGCACTTCCGCAAGGGTGCAGAAGAAAACGAGCAAGGCGAACTGGTGGCTTTCGGGGATTGGGATAGCGACTCCTGGATCGGGCGCGTCGAGCTCCGGAAGGGGGTGGAGTTCACCAATCAGGTCGCCAACCGTTGGGATTGGTAGAGCGAAATACCTGAGTCCTCCGGGGCTAGGGACGTTGCATCTGGGGCACGGATAACCAACCTGTGTTCGCTGGGAGTCTCTGTCGATGAATTCGCAGGACTGGCAGATATAGAAGCCGAGTATATGGTCAGACCAGGACTGGCGCGACACTTGTTCCCGTCCTATTCACGCGTCCTTGCCCGCTGCCTAACTAATACTTAGACCACATCCGCCAAGTATAGCCCTGCTCCCAAGGGTGTTATCCGGTGAAATCCGGCCATATCACCCCCGCGGGGGATGTGTAGGGGATGGATTTGCACCAATGTGGCGGCACAGGGTGTTTATGCAATGTGGGGCCCGGGCCAGCGGCACAAATCGCATCAACCTAGGATATCCCCGCGTCCTTCAGAGTTCGCCGCTTCGCCAGTCGTCTATCCTGCTGTTCATGGATCTCCCGCACGTGGCCAACCTTCTCTTCGATCGCGGCTGATAGCCAGCGCGCACCGTTCTCCGCGGTCGCGAGCGATCCCGCGCCGTAGGCCCCAGTCTGAGTGTCATCTTCCCAGGGAGGATTCGCAATCAGCTCTCCCCCCTCGACCCAATCCATGTAGTAGTTCTCGGTGGCAATGAAGTCGATCTCGTCCACCGCCCGCTCCATGCGGCACAGGTCGGGGCGCAGGTGCAGCATCAGAGCGGTCTCCAGCTCGCAGGCGTGCCCCATGCCGCCGCGCTTCGATCGGCGATGCTGCTCGAGAGCCCGGACCCCGATCTTTCCGGAAGTGTGAAGGTAAGCTGTCGCAGTAAAGGCAGTTGGGAATCGCTCACCGGCGTACTTGACCACGTTCACCAGGAACGAGACATTGCCTCCGTGGCCGCTCATGAGGTAAATGCGATCACTGCCGGCCTCGATGAGCCGCTCGATCACCGACAGTTGAAAATCCTCGAAAGCCCGGCCACCCATATTGAACGTTCCCGCGAAAGACTTTCGGTGGGTGCTGACCCCGTATGGGAGCGTCGGAAGTGCAATAGCTTCCCCCGGGATCTGGTCAGCGACGCCCTGGGCGATGGCCTCGATGATCACGCTATCGGTGTTCATGGGGAGGTGGAGTCCATGCTGCTCGGTGTGGCCCACCGGGATGAGCACGACGCGTTCGCGGTTAGGCTGCAGCGAGCGGCGCTCAGGGGCTGATGGGGACGGCATCACGAGCGATTCGACCGAGGTCGGTAGACGGATCCGATCCGTCGGACACAAAACTGCGATCCGCTGGAAGCCTTCCTCGAGTGGTGCGCTCAGGATCCCGGCCAGCGCTCGCTCAAACACTTCAGGCGCCACCGGCAGCAGGCTCCCGGCCCAGCCGAAGGGAAGCGCCGGCAGCCAGCATAGCGGCCCGGCCCCGATCCGCCGCAAGACCTCCTCTGAGTCGTAGCCGGCCCCGAGCGGGAGTACGAGGGTGGTGTCCCGCGGCAGGGCGGCGACCTCCGGCCAGGTAAGGCGGCCGTAATTGAACCCTACATCAGATGCCAATCGAGGCAGCGCTCCAGGGGTTGTTGAATCCGAATATCGTGCACCTACATCGCATACGAGTGAAAGGACGCGCCGCACGGTTGGCCGCGGCCGACGTGCAGGGTCATTTCGGTGAGATCGATGATCACCGAGGCGATCGTCGCGTACTGATCGAGCGGGGCCTGAGATTCCTGGAGGTGGGAGCAGATGCTGCTCGGTGAGTTGTGATGGTCTGCCAGGATGCGGACCAGGCTTCCGCGGGAGTGCGGCCGCCCCGCGTACAACAGCTCGGTGGCTCGTTCGTAGCGCAGGCGCGAACGACCCAAACCCGCCGGATCTCGCTCGACCTCCTGCATCCCAGGGTCGAGATAGTGATTAGTGTGGACGAGGGCGCCGGCCAGCGAAGGGAGGATTGCATGCCGACGCGCAGAAGCTTCGAGGGATAGGATGTCCCCTTCTCGGTTGACGACCAGATGGTTGTAACCGGCTTCCCGATCGGGGTGGGCGGCCCGGCGGGCCGCCTCGACCAGATCGCCCGCCGCAAGCACGGAACGAGCCACGAAAGCTCGCGGTACGCCAAACCGGGAGTCGTTGGGATAGACCGAGTTACAGCACTGGGCGAGGCCGGCCGAGTTGAGACCGATGGCTGGCAGCAGTCCTCCATAGGTCAGCGCCAGGAATGCCGGCTCGCGCTCCGGCTCGGCGTGGATCAAGTAGAGGGTGAGCTCGTCCTGCGGCCACCAGTCTTCGTTGTGAGCGAGCAGCACGTGCCGGTCGTTGGTCCACTCCGGACCGAGCGCCAGGCTTGTGCACTTCAGATGCAGCGCGTCACTGACGATGGCCTCCATGCAGTTGAGCGCCAGCAGGTCGTCGAGCTCCGCGCCGGCACCCTCGGCCATTCCGTGCAGCTCTTCGAGGTAGGTATTTGGTGCAAAGCGGGCGTACTGGCGAGAATGAGAAACAGCCTCAGCCCAGCTCAGTTTCAAACGATCCTGGCTGGTCTCAATGAGCTGCCGATAGCTTGTGAGCATTCGTAGAATCAACGGAGCCGCGGCCTCTCCGATCTGACGGCCGCGCACCCGCGGTGCGCCGCGGGCGCGGACCACCAGGAGCTCAGAGGTTTCAGTTGGGGGAACTAGACCGGGTTGGTGGATGGCTTGGCGACCCCCGGATGACCGGTCCGGTTATGGGCAGAACGCCGAAATCGGCTCCCCGGCGCTCAGCTGGCCGAGCACGGCCCGGGTCTGGTTGATGTGTTCGGTCAGCTCGGGGGAGGGGGCCCGGCCGGCCTGGGTCTGCAATGCGTTCAGCCGATGGGTATACATGTTGCGGGCGAGGGTCCGGCAATTGCCTCCGGCCTGGATCCGATCGCGCACCAGGCTCTCAGACTTCTCGTTGGCAGACTGAGCGGCCGCCGAATCCCCTTGAGCCAGCAGCAAGGCGGCCTTCTGTTCCTGGTAGCTCCAATCGCTGGGTCTGGCACTGATCGCCGCGTCAATCTTCTTCAAGTCTCCTTCTTCTGCACCCTGCTTGGCCAAACGGTCGGCGTCTTCCAAGCCTTTGACGACCAGACCCGCCTCCAAAGCTGCCGCAGCCTGCGGATCGCTGGAAGGATTTGCCATCAACAGGCCAATACCGATGAGATCGGGATTCCCTGCGGAGTCGAGCAGCCCTTTTTCGGCCGCCCATTCCTTCGCAAGGCCCGTAATGAAGGCGAGGTCGTCCTCGGTGCAGGCGGTCAGCAGCGGCATTGCGAAGATAAGCACGACGAGCAGGCGAGCGAGAGGCCCTCGAGTGCCCACGCTCAGTTGCCCTCCTGCAGCAGCGCAAGTGCGTCCTGTACGTTCAGGGTCGGGAATCCGATGTCGACGTCTTTCAACACTTGCTTGCGGGTCAGCTGTCCCTGGGAATAGGCCTCGAGCGATTCCTGAGAAGCGGTGATCGCCAGCAGGTTCGCGCCGTTCGCGTCCCGGTAGTCGACCGAAACCCGCTCGATCCCCAACGTTTCCATCCGGTTGTCTTCTCGCATGCGCTGGAGCACGTCCATCAGGACCATCTCGTTGCCGGAAGCTGTCCCGGTCCCGTCGAAACCGGCGGAACTGTCGAGGGTAATGACCGCGATCTGGCCATCGCTCCCGTTGATGGGGATGACAATGGCTCGCGCCCCGGGGATGCCCGCGTCGATCAGGATCTGGGTCACCACCTGGCTGGCATATGGATCGGAGGCGCCGGAGTAGAGTTCTTCGGCGCTGGTCCGGAAAAGACCCAGCCGACCCCAGATTCCGGGTCCAAAGAACACCGCGACCAGCACGCAGCAAGACAGCAGTCCGCCGAACCCCAGGCAGCCGGCGCATCCCCAGCGGCGCCAACGAGATCGCGGTTGGGCCGCACTCGGTTGGGGCGGGGTGGGTGTCTGGGGCTGTTGTGGAGCGACGTTGGACACTGGTGGTTTGTATACTGTCGGCGGCCGACTGTGATTCTAAGGCCTACAGGAGTGTTCCGACAAGCCCGGCGACCCGATCTTGAGGTGCGGAGCGCCCGGGTCCATGGTAAAACTGGGGTCGGAGAATTGAGACGATGGCTATCGATCCGGTCTGTCTGATGGAAGTTGACGAGGCCACCGCGAAGTGGACCTCCGAGTATCAGGGGAAGACCTACTACTTCTGCGCGCCGGGGTGCAAGTTCTCATTCGAGGAGGACCCTGAGCAGTATTTGGCCGAAGGCAAGACCGACTCCGATCACGGAGCTCATCACGAGCACCACTCTCACTAGAGCTTTGAGCCTCGCTATTCGACCAGGGCCTCTGCGTCGGCGGGGTCCCAACTCAATTCGACCGAGTCGCCCGAGCTGAACCGCGGGACGCCGCTCGAGTTCTGAACCCTCACCAGCAGACCCTCGCCTACGCGGTGGGCTTGTAGGAGACAGGCTGAGCACTCTGTTTTACGGTGTCCGGTATTTGCTGTGGTTGCTCCGCAATCTGCTGTCCAGCCTGCGGAAACCGCCGGACTACATCACCATCCGTCTGAGCGGCGCTTATTCGGAATTCGAGCCGCCTCCCGGCAATTTCATATTGCGGCGGATCCGCCCCGCGAAACCCAGTCTGGCAGACTTGGCCAGGCAGTTTCGGACGATTGCCGCGGATCGCCGGGTGCAGGGCGTCGTGCTGCTGCTGCGCGATCTGGAACTGCCACAGGCCGGCCTCGAATCGCTCGCGGAGCTCGTCGCCGAACTTCGGGAAGCCGGGAAGCGAGTGGTCACATGGGCGAGCACCTATTCCGCCGGCAGCTACCAGATCGCGGCGGGAACCGACGAAATTCTGCTTCAAGAAGATGGCTGGATCGATCCGCTCGGGATTTCCAGGACGTACTCCTTCCTGGGCGAAACTCTCCAAAGAATCGGCCTGCAAGCCGACTTTCTCGCCATCGCCCCTCATAAATCCGCGCCAGACACTTTCATGCGCAAGGACATGTCCGAGGAAGCCCGGGAGATGGCGACCTGGCTGATGGATTCCGCCTATCAGGAGCGAATTGCCGCCCTGGCGGCCGGCCGCGGGATCGGCCGGGTTGAGGCAGAAGCGCTCGTGGATGCCAGTCCGTTCTCGGATCTAAGCGCGCTGGAAGTCGGCGCGGTTGACGGGCTGCTCAGCGAGGAGCAGCTCCCCACCCATCTGGGCGGAGATCACGGCCCGGTACGGTTGAAGAGCTGGGAGGCAGCCCGTTCCACTCTGCGCCGGCTGCCTCCAATCCGCTCCGGTAAGTACATTGCCTTGATCCCGGTCGAAGGCACGATCATGAATGGAGAGAGTGGTCGCCCGCCCTTCCGGCCTCCGATCCCGGTCCCAATCCTGCTGGATGCGCGGGCTGGAGACCTGACCGTCGTGCAGGCGGCCCGAACGGCACTGGCCGATCGGCGCGCCGCAGCCGTGGTGGTGTACGTCAACTCGCCCGGAGGAGTTTCGTCGGCCTCCGAAGCGATGCGCTCCGCGCTGGCTCGGATCGAACCGACCAAGCCCTTGATTATCAGTATGGGACCGCTGGCCGCCTCCGGCGGCTATATGGTCGCGACCGCCGGGCGACTCATTTTCGCCCAACCCAGCACCATCACTGGATCGATCGGCGTCTTCTCTGGGAAGTTTGCCGCGGGAGGCTTTCTGGATCGAGTGCTGGTCGGCAGAGAGACGATCTCCCGGGGACGGCACTCGCGGATCTTCGATTTGGAGACACCGTTCTCTCCCGAGGAGCGAGAGCTGGTTTTGGGGTTCGTACGGCGAAGTTACCAATTGTTCCTGGAAACCGTAGCCACGAGCCGGGAGCTGGCAGTTGAGACGGTTGAAGCCATCGGCGGTGGGCGGGTGTGGACCGGCCGACAGGCGCTGGAAAAGGGATTGGTCGACGAACTTGGCGGGCTGGATCGGGCGGTGAGCAGGGCCCGCCAGCTGGCTGGCTTGGCTGCGAATGCGCCGGTCGTGATCATCCAACCCGGGAAGCAGCCGATCGCTCCCTCCAGCTCGACCGCAGCGGCCCTGGGCCACCTGCTGGCCGGCACGCTGCCCGAGCACTCCTTGGGTGCGGCCCTGGACTACATCCTAGAAGGACTGCGGCTGTTCAATCGAGCGAAATCGCACTCCATGCTGCTGCTAGTGACCGAATAGCGACCACTTGGATTCGGCCGCCGGCCGTGGCCGGCACCTGGTACCCGGATCAGGCCGACGAGCTGGCGGCCAGCGTGGACGGCTACCTGGCGGGAGTCAAGCGGCTGGACGGGTCGCCCCTGGGTCTGATCGTCCCCCACGCCGGTTACCGTTACTCGGGAGCGATTGCGGCCGCCGGGTTCAAGCAGCTGAGCGGGGCGCAGATTCACACGGCAGTCGTGATCGCCGCCGACCATCAGCCCCCGCTGTCCCGCCCGATTTCGGTGTGGTCGAGGGGTGGGTTCGAGACCCCGCTCGGAGTGCTTCCGGTAGACGAACGGACCGCCGGCCGGTTGATTGCACATGATGCGCGGATCCAATTCGACCCGGACAGCCATGCGTTCGAGCATCCGATCGAGATCGAACTTCCCTTCCTCAAACGCGTGCTGCCCGATTGTCGGATCGTGCCAATTCTGATGATGAGCGACGCGGACGATGCAACCGTCGACCTGTTGGCAGAGGCCTTGCTCGCCGTCCTACCGGAAGCCGGGGTTGTGCTGATCGCCAGCTCCGATCTGTCCCATTACCCATCCTACGACGATGCGGTTCGGATCGATCGGACTACCCTCGGCGCCATCGAGCTTGGCGATCCTCGATTGGTGAGGCAGTCGATCCGGCGCACGATGGAAGGGGGTGTCCGAGGCTTGGCTACCTGTGCCTGCGGCGAAGCCCCGATTCTGGTGACGATGAAGGTCGCCCAGGCACGCGGCGCCACGAACGTAACCCAGCTTGACTACGCCAACTCCGGAGACATCGAGGTCGATCGTCGGGGCCAGGTCGTCGGTTACGGGGCGGTGATGTTCTGGCGCTACCAGCCTCCCAGGCTAAGTCTCGCCCAAAAGCAACTGCTCTTGAGGGTCGCCCGGTCGGCGGCCGAATGTGAGGCCAGAAAGTTGCCCGCCCCCGAGACAGCAACCGAGGATCCCGTGCTGCGGCGGCTGAGTGCAGTGTTCGTGACCCTCCGGGTGCGGGGCGAGCTGCGAGGATGTATCGGCCAGTTGAGGGCCGACACCGAGCTCTACCAGGCGGTCGCAGAGAAGTCCATTGCGGCGGCCTCGGCCGACGCCCGTTTCCCATCGCTCGGCGAGGACGAGCTGGCCAAGCTGACCGTGGAGATCTCCCTCCTGTCCCCGCTCCAGCGGGTGGCCGAACCGGAAGAGATCGAGATTGGCAAACACGGCCTGGCGATCTTCGACCAAGGAAAAAAGGGAGTCTTGCTACCTAAAGTGGCAACCGAGCGCGGCTGGGGACCCCGCGAGCTATTGGAAAACACTTGTCTGAAGGCCGGCCTGCCGGCAGATGGGTGGAAGAGGCAGGCGGCGGTTTACCGGTTCGAGACCCTCGAAATCGTGGAGGCTTGACACGCTTCGTGGGTCCCCGTAGGATGGGCAAACTCTACTCTCAGGAGGAGACTCCATGCGCGCCCTCATCGCTCTCGCCTTGATCCTCGCACTCTTAGTCACGATATTTGCGGTCCAAAATAATGCCGATACTTCGGTCAAGTTTCTGGCCTGGAGCGTTCGGGGATCGGCCGCGCTGGTGCTGATGATCACGCTCACCGTCGGAATCGTGGTGGGGGTGCTGCTCATGATTCCGGGTTCCGTTCGAAATCGCTTGAAAGTCGCGGAGCTAAATCGGCAGCTGAAGACCCTCGAGCACGATCTGCGAGAAGCCAAAGCAGGAACGGTGAAGCCAGCCAGCGCGTTGGCCGAGAAGCCCGTCCCTCGGGCGGGCTGAGAGCAGGAGGCTAAGATGGAAGGCGGTATTCCACTTTTCAAGGTGCGCGGGATCCAGATCCGCATGCACATCACCTTCCCGCTGATCCTGGTTTGGGGGGCAATTCAGTTCGGGGTCTTGGCCCGGCGCGGGCTGGCCGGGGCACTGTTCGGGGTCATCGTGACCGGTCTGCTGTTCGTCATCGTGGTGCTACACGAGCTGGGTCATAGTGTGGTGGCGCAATCCTACGGAGTCCAGGTGCGGCAAATCCTCCTGCTGCCGATCGGCGGAGTCGCCCAGCTTGGGAAGATCCCCGAGAAGCCCAGCCAGGAACTGGCGATAGCGATTGCCGGGCCGCTGGTCAACTTTGCCCTGGCGGCCATACTGGCGATCGTCGGACTTGCGGCCGGGTTGGACATGAGCCTGAGAGGCTTGGGGAGCGTGCTCAGTCAATTAGGGAGCGCGAACATCAGCGCGGTTTTCCGCTATGTGTTCGTCTCCAACCTCTTTCTCGGCCTATTCAACTTGCTTCCGGCCTTCCCGATGGACGGTGGCAGGGTGCTGCGGGCTCTGCTCGCGAGCCGGATGGACTACGCCCGGGCGACGGCCCTGGCGGTGACCATCGGCCAAGGACTGGCCTGGCTGATGGGATTGTGGGGTTTCCTGGGCGGCGGCTTCTTTCTGGTGTTGGTGGCGATTTTCGTTTACACCGGCGCTGGCCAGGAAGGCCGCATGGTTATGGTCCGAAGCGTGCTGGGGGAACTCAAGGTGGGGCAGGCCTACTCGCGCCAGGCCAAGTGGTTGACGGCACACTCCACCCTGCGGGAGGCTGTCGAAATGACCCTCAGCTCGTTCCAGTCTGATTTCCCGGTTTGCGAGGGGAGCCAAGTGGTTGGTTTGCTGACCCACACCCAGCTGGTCGAGGCCCTGAGCCGCGGCGGGCCGGAACAAACTGTCGGGTCCAGCATGCGGGCCAACATTACGCCGCTTTCGCCGGGAGATAGTCTCGTCCATGCGCAGAACCGGCTGATCGAGGAGCGGGTCGACGCACTGCCGGTCGAAGAGGCGGGACGGTTCGTTGGCCTGGTGACGAGCCGGGACATCGGAGAGGTCTTTCAGCTGGCGTCCCGCTGGCCCGGATTCTCCGAGCGGGCGACCCGCGCTATCCCGAGCTGACCTCGGTTCACGGGACGGAAGGCCTCAGGGATCGCTGAACTGGAGCTGGAAGAAGGCGACCGCCCGTTCGATCAACTCGATGCCCCCGAAGCCGATGAAGGTATGCGGCTCGGCCGGGTAGGTGTAGCACTCCACCGATTTCCCCAGTTCCGAAAGGCGTAGACACAGCTCCTCGGACCACTCCGGCGGCACCAGCTCATCCGCGCCGCCATGGTGGATGCTGATCGGGGCTTGGATCCGATCCAGGTAGCTGCTCGGAGAAATCCGGGCAAGGTCAGCAAGTGGGACATTGAGCTCTTCAAGCCCGCGGGTCCCGTCGGACCACTCATAAATCTTCTCAAAATTGAGGCGCTCGTCTGCGTTCATCGAGCCGTATAAGACGGCCGCCTCGACCGGGGACTCGACGGTCAGAATCCGAAGCGCAATCCCGCCGCCCATACTGTGACCAAACAGACCGATGTCGGTCGGGTCAGCAGCTGCGAGAGGTCCGGCCTCGCCGGCCTGGGCCTGCACCAGTCCGATCAGGTTGAGCACGTCCACCGCGTAGCCCACCCGGAAGAGATTGGAACCGGGGTCGGATGGAGGGTAATTGCGGTAGTTAGGGTGCAGCACAAGGAAACCCGCTGCCGCCAGCGAGTCCGCATAACCCGCGGTGTAACTCAAGGTCTCATACTGCTCCGGCTCCACGTAGCCATGCAGCACGAGCACGATCGGAAACGGCCCTTGGCCGGTCGGCAGATCGAGGAATCCATGGACGGTCAAGCCGTCGCTCGGATAGTGGAACAGATAGCGGCTGAAGCCTGAGGAAACCCGCTGCTCCGGCTCGAATTCGATCCGACCCCCGCCATAGGTCCGCCGGATCAGATCATCGATGGTCAGTCCAGCGTATGGATCGGGCGTCGGGGAGGGGGCGGCTAAAGTCGGGACCGACCGCGTCGGTATTTCGGCCGGGGCGATCGTCGGAGCAGGATTGGAAGGGAAGGGGGTCGGCCCAGTGGGTGTCGGGAGACAGCTATAGAGAAGTGCCGCGGCTCCCAGCACTAAGAAGCGAGAGTTACCCAAAAACACCAGACCCCGCCGGCTGGCCCTCGAAGACTCGGACCCCGACGACCTCCGCCCGGGCGGTCAGCAGTCCATCCACAAAGGCCTGGCAAGTCAGCCGGACCTTGCGCCGTTCGATCTCGATGACCTGAGCGCGAAGTGTGATCGGCCCGTCGTTCGGGGTCGGTTTCAGGTAATCGACGGCGATATGGGCGGTCGCGTAGCGGTAATACGGCTCTGAGCCCAATTCGCGGCCCTCGCTACGATAAGCGGCGGCCATGGCCGTGCCCATACAGTGACAGTCGATGAGGGTCGCCAGGATCCCGCCGTTCAGCAAGCCCTTCCAACCTTGATAGCGCGACTGGGAAGTCCATTCGCAGACGGCCTCGTCTCCTTCCCAGAAACTGCGAATCTGAAGCCCCTCTGGGTTACCGGAGCCGCAGCCAAAGCACAGGTTACCCGGCATGTGATCTTGGAAATAGGTGGGGGACATGGGTACTCGGGAGGGCGGACTATACCACAGCAAGTACAATTCCCGAGCACTGCACCGGGCTCCGCCACTGACACTGAAGCTCTTCAACACGCTCTCCCGAGAGATTCAAGAGTTCGCTCCTCAGGGCAGCCAAATCGGGATCTACGTCTGTGGCATCACCCCCTACGATACAACCCACCTCGGGCACGCCTTCACCTATTCGGTCGCGGATGTCCTGATTCGGTATTTGGAATATCAGGGCGGGGCGGTCCGCTACGTTCAAAACGTGACCGACGTGGATGACGACCTTCTGCGGGTGGCAGGCGAACGCCGGGAGGATTGGCGTCGGATGGGTGACCGCTGGACCTCGCACTACATCGAGGACATGGCGGCGCTCAACATCCGTCCACCGGATGTTTTGCCGCGGGCCACAGAGGTCATCCCGCAGATTATCGAGTCGGTCGAGAAGCTGCTTCAGGCCGGGGTGGCCTACGCCGCCGATGGCGGTGTGTACTTCGATCTACAGGCTTGGCCGGCCTACGGCCGCCTGTCGAGGCTTTCGGCGGATCAGATGCTTCCGATCGCCAATGAGCGTGGAAACCGGCCGGACGATCCAAACAAGCGACGACCGTTGGATTTCGTGCTCTGGCAGTCCCAGGCGCCCGGTGAGCCGGGCTGGGCCAGTCCCTGGGGTCCGGGTCGCCCCGGATGGCATATCGAGTGTTCGACCTTGGCCTCTCAGCACATCGGCCAGACCGTGGACCTCCACGCGGGGGGTGAGGACTTGGTGTTTCCTCATCATGAGAGCGAGATCGCCCAGGCCGAGTCCCTGACCGGTAAGCCGTTCGCCGGGCACTGGCTGCATGTCGCCCCGGTCCGCCACCTCGGCGAAAAGATGAGCAAATCGCTCGGGAACCTCGTCATGGTACGCGGCTTGCTGGATCGTTGGTCGCCAGATGCCATCCGGGTCTACCTGGCATCTCATCACTACCGCGATTCGTGGACCTACGATGCCGAGGCCTTACACGATGCGGCCCGGGAGGCCAAGGCGCTCGCGGCCGCGGCCGCGAGCGCGAGCGGCGAGGGCGAGACGCTCTCGGTTGATGAGCTCGTCGCGGAGTTTGCCCAGGCGATCGAACAGGACCTCAACACCCCGGCGGCGATCGGCGTTTTGGTGATGATCGCGGAATCGATTGTGGCGGCTTCGAAACTGGGCGGCGCCGTGGCGGCGGCCCAAGTTACGCTGAGTAAGCTGGGTGGGGTCTTAGGATTGCGGCTGGGTTCCGCCGGACCGGAGGGGAAGGTCGTCGAGGGCTGGCGCCGGCATCTGACCCGATTCCGGTCGGAGCCCGGTCCGGGCTGAAGTCACAGCTGGAGGAATCTAATGCAAGGATTGATCGGACAGGAACTCGGCGGATACCGGATCATCTCCCAGATCGGAAAGGGGGGTATGGCGACGGTCTTCAAGGCCTACCAGCCCTCCCTCGACCGATATGTGGCGATCAAGGTGCTGCCCCCCTACTACGCCGAGCAGGACGAGACCTTCCTCAAGCGCTTCCGCCAGGAGGCCAAAGCCATTGCCAGCCTCCGGCACCCGAACATCCTGATTGTCCTCGACTATGGCGAGCTGGAGCGAACAACCTATCTGGTCATGGAATTCGTAGAGGCGGGAACGTTGGGCGACCAGATGGGGAAGCCGATGGCGCCCGGCCAGATTGCGGGGCTCGTCGGGCAGGTCGCCGGGGCCCTTCATTACGCACACCAGGAAGGCGTCGTCCACCGTGACATCAAACCCAGCAATATCATGCTGCCAAAGCCAAACTGGCCGCTGCTTACTGACTTCGGTCTGGCCAAGATCGTCGGCGGGACCCAATTGACTCAGTCGGGGACGGTCGCCGGGACGCCGGCCTACATGTCCCCGGAGCAGGGACGGGGCGAGCGGGTCGACCACCGGAGCGACATCTACTCCCTGGGAATCGTTTTGTACGAAATGGCCACCGGGGTCGTCCCGTTCGAGGCCGAGACCCCGATGGCGGTGATCGTGAAGCACATCATCGACCCGCTCCCGCTGCCGCGCAGCAAGACTCCGGCTTTGTCGGAGGCCATCGAGCGGGTGATCCTGAAGGCGCTGGCCAAAGACCCGGCCGATCGGTTTCAAGATGTGGGGCAGCTGGCTGAGGCGCTGACCGCTGCGGTCGGCACATTGCCGCCCGGGCAAGCCAGCGTCGCACCCGCATTTCCCTCTCACGAGTTGACGACCCTGCAGGTGACCGGTTCGGACATTGCGGCGCGGCTCCCGGCTGCCACCAGAGCTGGTCCGAAGGAGGGGATGGCCGAGGCAGCGGCGGCCGATGCCCGGCCGAAAGGCGGGCGATCCTGGTGGTTTCGTCTCGGGTTAGCGGCGGGTGTTCTGGTGCTGGGGTTCGCTGGGTTTGCCGCGATTCGGGCGCTTGGGCTCGGAGGTGGCGGAGGGGTTCCGATCGCAGACGAGCCGTCGGAAGCCCGGACCCTCGAACAACTGGTGGCGGACGGGTATGCCGGCCTGCAGGCCGGCGATTACGAGGCCGCGATCCGCGACTTCGAGACCGCGATCGAGCGGGAACCTGGGAATCCGGAACGCTACTTCGATGTGGCTCGGGCTTACTTCGCTTCCGGCGACCCGGATGCGGCTTCCGATCTGATTCAGGAAGCAGTTGATCTGACTCCTGGGGATTCAGGCGTGCATGAGTCGGCCGGATGGGTCTATCAGGAATTGGGACTGCATGAGGAGGCAGCGGGCGAATTCCGCATCGCGCTTGAGCTGGATCCGCAGGAGCATTGGCTCTACGCCACGATCGCGGACTCTTATCTGGCCGCCGGACTTCCCGAGCAGGCGGCAACGGTTCTCGGCGAGGGCCTGGCGGACCCCGAGGTGGCCTCTGACTCCGTCAGCCTGGAGTCCATTGGCTGGGTATTCCTTTCACTGGGCGATCCGGCCCAGGCCGAACAGACCTTTAACCAAGCGATCACCGCCGGTGCAGACTTCCCTGGACCCTGGGAAGGGCTTGCGGAGGCGGTGCATCAGCAGGGCGATCTGGAGGACGCATTAGCGGTCCTGGCTTCCGGGATTCGGTTGTTTCCACAGCATGCACCCTTCTTTCATACGGCGGGCCAACTGCACTGGGAGCGTGGGCGATACGATCCAGCCGTGGTCGCGTTTCAACATGCGATCGAGCTGGATCCCGCGAAGAGCGCCAGCTACTCGAGCTTGGCCAGCATGTACAGCGAAATGGACCTGCTGGCGGAGGCCGAGCAACTCTTGCTGGGAGGGCTCGAGGCACACCCGGAGAACACAAACTTCTATGCCGATCTCGCCAGCTTTTACAGCGGACAGGGGCGGTACGCTGAAGCTGCGCCACTTTATGAGACGCTGACTCAGACCGAGGCCGACAACGGTTGGTGGTTTGCCTATTTGGCGGACACCTACCGCAACTTGGGGGATCCGGAGAGTGCGTTTCAGTGGCTGGCAGAGGCCGCGGCCCGGAGCTCGGGCGATCCCTGGCTGAACGACTATATCGGCTGGATCTATGTCGGGCTGGGCGATTGCGAGAATGCCCTCGGCCACTTTGAGTATGCCCTCGAGCTCGACTCCACCATCGAGAGCTCGGCAGAGGGGCTGCAGTCGTGCGGGGGCTAGCGACCCGCTCCGTTCGGCCCTAAGAGCCTAGGGAATCCCGCCGCGGGGGAGGGATCGCCGCGGCGCCGACTGCGCATAGCCACGCCAGTGAGTAACCTGGCAACCTAGTAACCAAGTAGCCAAGCAGCCAAGCAGCCAAGCAGCCAAGTGGCCGCGCAGCCAAGTGGCCAAGGCGTCAAGTGGCCAAGTGGCGGCATGGCCGAGTGGCCTAGCAGCCAAGTGTCCAAGTGCCAAGTTCCCCATTGGCAGGCTCCTTGCAACAATCTCCTGAGACGGAGTCAAACGTCGATGCGGGTCTCAGTAGAGCGTCTCCCAGGACGAGAAATCCCGTCCGGACAGCTTCTCCGGGCTTTGGTCGGATTGGGCCTGGCGCTGAGTGGGTTAGCGGGGCTCGCGCTTGCCCTTCTGCTTGGCATGTACGGATTCTTCCGGGTGTCTGACTCGATCGCGCCCGGGGTGGCCGTCGGCCAACTGCCGGTCGGAGGTCTGCCCGTGACGGATGCCGCCGATCGGTTGGATCAGGCTTGGAACCAGGATCTGATGCTCTCCGCAGTGGACACCAGCGACGCCAGCCGGATCTGGCCCGTGGCGCCGGGCGAATTCGGCTTGCAGGTCGAGGCGGCTGAGAGCGCTCAGCTGGCGTATGCGTACGGGCGGCAACGTGGTCTGATCCAGGATCTTTTCGACTTAGTGACAGGTTTCACAAACAGATGGCATAGCGACCCCGTTGTCGAGTTTGATCCGGATCAGGCCAGAGCCACTCTCACGGCCTGGGCCGAAACGGTTGCCTTGCCTGCCGCCGATGCGCGCCTCGGACTGGAGGCAGGGGAAGTGCTCATCACTCCAGCGCAGTGGGGAAGGCGGCTGGACCTCGAGGCCAGCCTAGCCCTGTTGAGTGCCGACCCAGCGTCCATTCTGCTTCGCTATGGGTTCATTCCGCTCGTCACTGAACCGATCGCCCCGTTTGTGGTGGACGTCGAGGCGGCGGCCATCGAGGCCGAACAGCTCCTTTCGCGTGACATCGGGTTGAGAGCGTACGACCCGGTCACCGACGAGTGGCTGGAATGGGCTCCGAATCGGGCGGAGATCGGCGGCTGGCTGCTCGTCGGACAGGAGGGGGGCCGGCTGACGGTGTCAATCAATGAGCAGGCGGTTCGAGCTTTCGTCGCGGGCCTGCCGGTCGGCGAAGAACGGTCTCTCGACGAAGAGACTGCCGCTCACTCGCTCCTGGCCGGTCTGCGCGGTGAGACCGGGGAGTCGATTCTGCTCCGCTACCTGCCGAGGTATTACCAGGTACTCCCGCAAGATACCCTGATCTCGATCAGCTTCAAAGTGGGGATCCCCTATTGGAAGTGGCTGGAAAGCAACCCGCAGGTGACGGTCAGGGGGCTCGTTCCCGGAGAGTCGCTGACCATCCCGCCCCGAGACGCCATGCTCGAACTGCCGGTGATTCAAGGCAAGCGAATAGTCATCGGCATCAGCGAGCAACGCATGTGGGTCTATGAGAATGGCGAACTCATCCGGGAACACCTGGTCAGCACCGGCATCCCGAACTCACCGACGATGCCGGGCGTCTTCCAGGTCAAGTCTCATATCCTGAGCGCCTACGCATCCAACTGGGATCTCACCATGCCGCACTTCCTGGGCATCTACCACGCGGTTCCCAATTTCCTCAACGGGATCCACGGTCTCCCCCTGCTGTCCAACGGGGTCCGCCTCTGGGCCAACGTGCTGGGGCAGCCGGCATCCTATGGGTGCGTGATCCTCGACCTGGAGGCGGCCGAACACCTTTACGGCTGGGCGGAAGATGGGGTCGTGGTCGAAATTCGAGGCTAGCCTGCTCAGAACTCGATCGTTTCTATTTCGCCGCTCGTGAGATCGACCACCGAATACGACCTCGACTCAAACTGAAGCCCGCCCAGCGCGCCCGGGTTGAACACCCGGGTCGACCCGATGGTTTCGTCGCGGCGCCGATGAGTGTGACCGGTGAAGACAAATCGATGGATGCCCGATCGGATCACCCGGTTGAGTTCCGCAAGGTCGTCTCCATGGGTCACTGCGATCGATACCCCAGCGATCTCACCTTCGAAGGTCGGCAGGGCAATGTTGTGGGGATCGCGCTCACGCAGCGTCCGATAGATATCCGCGGCCTCCCGGTCCATGTTGCCGGCCACGTAGATCACTTGAAACCCATTCAGCTGGCGCACGATCTCGGGGCCGATCATGTCTCCGCAATGGATCAGCTGGCTGATCCCTCGCCGGCGGTAGTCGGCCAGGGCGGTCTCGAGGTTGGCCACATCGTCGTGGCTGTCTGAAAGCACTCCGAGTCTCATCGGTCGGCTACCTTGCCGTCAGTCGGTGGTTGGCCAGCCGGCTCACGCCGGGGCTGGTCGGCGACGCCGCCGGAATTCGCGCAAGATCTGCCGGGCGGCGTTGCGGCCTGGGGCCCCGCTGACGCCCCCGCCCGGGTGGGCGCCCGCGCCGCAAAAGTAAAGGCCCGGGACCGGTGAGCGGTAGCTGCCGTATCCCGGAATTGGGCGCAGGCTGACGAGCTGATCCAGCCCCATCTGCCCATGGTAGAGGCTGCCTTCCGGCAGTCCGTATTCCCGTTCGTAGTCCAGCGGAGTCAGTACCTGGCGATGGGCGATCAGCTCAGGAAGACCGGGAGCGTGCTCCGCAACCAGCGCCACAATCCGGTCGCCGAGACGATCCCGCTCCGCGTCCCAGTTCGAGTCGCGCAGGCGATAGGGAGCATATTGCATGGTGATGGTCAGGATGTGCTTTCCAGCCGGCGCCCGCGAAGGGTCGTACAGGGTCGGGATCGTCATGTCCAGGGTTGGCCTTTGCGAGAACTGCCCGTATTTCGAATCGTCGAAGGCCCGCTCCAGGTAGTCCAAGTCGGGGCAGATCAGGAGATGCCCTTTCAGGCCGTCCGGGTCCTTGATCGCGGGGAAGTGGGGGAGACGCTCCAGGGCGAGGTTCACTCGGGCCGTGGTGCCGCGGAAGCGGATGCTTCGAACCCGTCGCACGACCCGGACCTCGAGTTGGGAAGGCCCGACCAGGTCGAACAGAGTGCTGCGCGGATCGGCGCTCGAGGCGACCACTCCGGCACGGATCTGCTTCCCGCCGCGCAGCTCCACTCCGACGGCCCGGCCGTCGTCGAGCAGGATGCGTTCCACAGGCTCCCCGGTGCGGATTTCGGCCCCGTTGGCCTGGGCCGCGCGGGCGAGCGCTTGGGAAAGTTGTCCCGTCCCGCCGCGCACGAAGTTGGCCGTCCGGGGCAGTCCTGGGGCACCGAAGTACAGCAGCGGGAACGCGGTGCCGGGAGCTTTCGGCCCGAGGGCGCTGCCGGCGACCGCCAAGGAGCCGAGGGCGCCCTTCAAGGGGCCGCTTTCGAACCATTCGTCCAGAAAATTCTCGGCCGAGAGGACGATCGTACGGAGCAGGTCCATCATGCCTGCCCGGCCGAGCAGGCGGATGCCAAGTGCCACTCGGGTCCAGCCCGGGAGTGCGGAGAGCGACGGGGGCAGGGCAGGCGGCGTAAGCCCGATCGCCCGATCCAACGCGCCGGCCAGTTTGCCAAACTGCCGCAGGAAGACCGGATAACGCGCCGCGTCCGCCTCTGAAAACTTCGCCAGTTCGCGGCCGGCCCGGTCCGGCTGTCTCCAGAAGAGAAGCGCAGAATCCGGACTGAGCAAGGAAGCGCAGCGGATCGGACTTTCAAACCGCTGAAGGCCGTGGTCCGCCAGCCTCAGGTCGCGCTCCACCTCTGGGCGGAGCATCCCGGAGGTCTGGGCTCCGGTGTCGAACCGGAATCCCGGGAAGACTTCCTCGGTCGCGGCCGCGCCGCCCAGGATGTCCCTCCGCTCCAGCACGACCACCCTGAGTCCGGCGCGGGCCAAATAGGCGGCGCTGACCAGGCCATTGTGGCCGCCTCCGATGATCACGACGTCGTATTGGGTGCTGATATCGTCCATGACCTCTAGGCTATCCCTCTCGGGACCGAGCATCTTGAAATCACCCGGGACTGGCCTTAGAATACTCCAGTCCGTTCATCCGATCGGCCCAGCTTCGGCCAACCCCAAGGAGTGTTCATGCCCAGTGACAAAGTTCGCTCAGATTTTGACGAATTATCGAAGATTGGTCAATTGTTCAACGCCCAGAGCAGCGCCATCGCCGGTGTGAACCGCCGGATCAAGTCTGCCCAGGGGAGTTTGCAAGGTGGAGACTGGATCGGCGAGGGTGCCAAGAAATTCTTCGCCGAGATGGAGCAGCAGGTGAATCCATCCTTGAAAAGACTTGAGCAATCGCTCGCCGACGCCGGCCGCAAGACCCAGCAGATCGCCCAGATCATGAAGCAGGCCGAAGACGAAGCCAGCAGCATATTCAAGCTGCTTTAGCCAGGTTCCTCGATTCGAGACTAGGCCAGGAGGCCCACGATGCCTGACGTAAGAATGAACTATGACTCGATGAAGAAAATGGAAGACGCCTTTTCTGCGGCGCATAAGCAATTGGACGATTCCATGCGGACGATGCAGAAGCTGGCCAAGATGATGGAAGACGGCGCGCTGGTCGGCGATGGCGGCACGGCCTACCGCGGCGCCATCGAGCAAAAACTGCTCAAGCGAATGAAGGCCCTCGACGCTAAGATGGTTGAGCTTGTAAAAGACATCCAGGGTGCGGTGGTCGCCACCCGCGACGGCGTTTCCACGGCCCAGAGCCGCTTCAAGTGAGCCAACCTAGCAGCCAATAAGGAGTCAGACCATGTCATTCTTTCAGTTCGTTCGCTCCAAAGTCGGCGAAGTCTCATCCGGCGTGAGCCAGCAGCAGCAGATCGTCTCCGGGGTCTTGGACCAGATCAAAGGCTATATTCCCAAGGTCCAGTCGGCCTGGATTGGCGGCGACGAGAAAGAATTCGAGGCCGATGTGATGCGCAAAGTCGTTCCAGCCATGATGGAACTCATCGCGGCCATCGGAGGCGTCAACCTGAACCTCAGCAAGGCCACCAGCGTCGTTGATCAGGCTGATGCGAAAGTGAAGAGCCTGGCCGACGAGCTTGGCGATATCTTCGACAAGATCTAGCCCGAACCCCAAGGAGGACTAATCCAGTGGCTACCACAACTGTGCAGATGGACTACAAAGTCATTTCGGATGTTTCGAAGGGATTCAAGACCGCGGCCGACGTCCTAACCACGGTGGCGAAGGTTCTAGAAGTCCTAATCAACATCCTGCGCGCCATGGCTTTCGCCAGCATGGGAACCACGTTGGCGCTTGCCAATTACCTCGAGCAGATCAAGAACAAGATCAAACCCCTGGCCAAACTCTGCACCGAGTTCAGCGGCGACCTGGCCTCCGCTGTCGGCGACCACCGGAAAGGCGACATCGCAGGCAAGCGATACTTCGGAGAGGGAGTGCGGCGCTAGCTCTGGCAAACCGTTCGCGGTCGGATAACTATCTGGGGAACTCGGGATCCGATCTTAGCGAGCGACGACCTGGAGCAGGGTAGCGGCCGCAAACACGGCGGCAATCAATAGAAACGTTCCGAAGAGCGCAATCAGGAAGTACAACCGGCGTGGGATCGGCCTCCGCTCGGGCGGAGGGCTTGAGTAGATCTTCGTCAAGGCCGCGGCCAGTTCGATCACGTTGTTATACCGGCCGGTCGAGGCCACCGCCCGTTCCACAATTGCGGTAACCCCAGATTGATCCAATTCGGGCCTGTCGATTGACAGGGGTTTGCGATTCTCGGTGACGTCTTCTCGCAGCTGAGCGTCGCGCCGCAGTTTGCTCTCGAATCCCGGGCGGCCGGCCAGCATTTCGAAGTAGATGATCCCGAGCGAATACACATCTGCCGAGAGGGTGGGGATCTCATCGTGGGAATTGGCCAGCAGCTCGGGAGCGGTATAGGCCGGCTCAGATAGCTTGTTCCGATCGTGGTCCGCTCCGTCGGGTCCAGGTTCCAGGACAAGCCCGAGATCCAGCAGCATCGGGCGCAAATTACCATGCTTGTCGGTGTCGATCAGGATGATGTCCGGGGTCAGGCAAAGGTGGCAACGATTGCCGGCCACCAACGGTCGCAGGGCCTCTGCAACCGCACTGATTACCCACGCGGCCTGGGAGTGCCAGATTTGCGGATTCTCAAGCAGGACGTCGCTCAGGATTTTCCCCCGGGCATGCTGGTAGACGCTGTACACCCGGGGCTCACCACGGAATGTGATCTCGCCAAACGGCCGCTTCAATTTGCTTGGGTAGGGTGGGAGAATTCGCGGGAGGGCGGGGCGAGAGCTGGGAAGGAAGGATCGCACGAAGGCGAGCGGGCCCGACTGGCCGGGCGTAAGCGAGTGAAGCGCAGTCGCTTCGCGCTTCAGCCGTTCGACGCACGCATCGGTCGGGTGGGCCACTTTCAGCAGTACCGGGAGCTTGCCCCGTTCGGCCTCATAGACCGCCGCAGTGCGCCAGACCCGCACAAGTTTGGTAACCTTGAGATCGCCCAGGAAGTCTCCGTAGCCAAGCAGCTCGTATCCTTCCTCGGCCGGGCAGTCCGGGTCTTGACACCAGAGATTGCCGTCGACAGTTACCCGTTCACATCGCTCGCAAAAGCGGTTCATTTTTCGAGGCTGCCCGCTCCCGTCCCGCCCGATCGCAGGCGGACGAAGTTAAGAGATAATTGTTGTTAGCTGCCTCGAAGTCAATTCGAAGCAGTCCATTCGAGAGTTCGCATTGTAGACGAACGGAGACGCCACTGTCAAATGTGCAGCCCGCCTTCGCTCGCCTGACCCTGCATCGCCGGAGAACTTGAAGATGCCCACAGAGTATATCGATCGGCCCCCACGCATTCAGCCCGAGCTGCCAATCAAAGAGGTGGAAATCCCTCAGCCGCCTGAGGAGGGAAACCGGGCGGGCCAGGATCTGCTGAATCTGCTGATCCCGCTGGTAACGATTATCGGCTTCGTGTTGGTCTCGGGAACCGGGAATGTGCTCTTTATCATCCCCATCGGCCTCGCCATGGTGCTGACCATCGGCATGACGGTCAGCGGCGCCAGACGGCAGCGCAAAGAGCTCGAAGCCAAGAAGAAGGCCTATCTCGAGAAGCTGGCCGAGTTGCGCCAGGATATGAACCGGGCCCACAACGCACAACGCATCTTCTACACCCACAACTACCCGGAGATCCCAACCGTTTACGAAATCGCGGCCCGCAAAGAGACCAGCCGCTTTGGCCCGCGGCTGTGGGAGCGAAGGACCGAAGACCGCGATTTTGGGGTCGTGCGTCTCGGCATGGGCACCCGGCCCTCCAGCGTTGTCTACCGCCTGAGTCAGGCCGGCAATCCGCTGGATGAAGGCCCGCTTGCGAAGGACGCCCGCAAGCTGGCTCAAGATTCCGAGATCCTCACCGATGTGCCGATCACTATTCCCCTGCGCCGGTTTGTCGCCGATTCGGTTGGGGGCAGCGAGGCCCGCATTGGGAATACGGCGGGTGCCGTCGAAGCCCGCCACTCAATTGGCGTTTTTGGGAAGAATCCCGGCAACACCGCGGATTTTGTCCGGGCGCTGGTCGCCCATTACGCCGCCTTTCAGTCGGCGACCGATGCCCGGCTGTATGTCATTGGACACCCGCAGACCCAGCCGAGTTGGCAGTGGGCCGAATGGCTGCCGCATTGCAACATCCGGGATGTCGGCCTGGACGAGAGCGTCGAGTCCGGGCCCCCGGCCCGACTTGATCAGCTCTGTTTCGCGGCGGAAAAGGAGCAAGTCACTGCCTTCTGGGATCGCTTGAAGCGCGAGCTGGACCAGCGCCAGCTGCGGCTGCAGGAGACCGATGAGGAAGAACGGCGCCAGGGCGACATTTCCTTGCCGCATCTGCTGGTGGTGGTCGACCTCACCGGCGACCTACCGGCCGACTCGCCCCTGGCCGAAGTCGCCTCGGAGGGTCTGATTGCCACGGTCAATCAAGCCGGGCCTGCCTTAGGAGCTTCGGTGATCTTCTTGGCCAATGACCCCCTCAGGATCCCCAGCGACTGCCAGGCGATGGTGGAAGTTGCGGCGGCCGGCAAGAAAGTAGTCTTCCGCTATGCCGAGGTGGGGGTGAACTCTGCCCGGTATCTTGGAGACGCCGATCTGGCCTCTGCCAGCGATGCCCGGCAGCTGCTGGCGGCAAGAATCCGCCGGCTGGATGTTCGACGGCCGTTTGGCGCGGATCTGCCGCGGCTGGTCGACCTGCTGCAGATGGTGTCGCGGGTCGAGGGACGCAAGTTGGACACGGTCGATAAGCTGCCGATTCAGGACAACTGGCGCCGCAGCATCCGGCCCGAAAACTCGGAGTGGCTCAGTGCACCCATCGGCATGACCAGCATGCGGGATGTACGCAGCTTGGTGATTTCGGCCAAAGAGGGTGGCGACGGGGTGCACGGCATGATCGCGGGTACCACCGGGTCGGGAAAGTCCGAATTGCTGCTGACTCTGATCGCCAGCCTAGCCGCCAAATACGATCCGCGGATTGTGAATTTTGTGCTGGTGGACTTCAAGGGTGGCGCCGCCTTCGAGCCGTTCCGCCGACTTCCCCACTGCGTCGACATACTTACAAACCTGGAAGCCCACGCGGTGGAGCGGATGTTCGTCGCCATTCAGGCGGTCATGGATGAGCGAAGCCGAGTCCTGGCCAAGAGCGGGGCTAAGGACCTGGTCGAGTACCGAAAGAAAGTCATCCCCCGGCTCGGAGCGGACGACAGCCTGCCCCGAACTTTTCCACACCTGTTCATCCTAGTGGATGAGTTCGCGGAGATGATCGCCGCGAATCCGGAGTATCGAAATCAGTTCGAGAGCATCACCCGGCTGGGCCGGGCGTTTGGAGTCACTCTGATTCTCTCTACCCAACGGCCGGCTGGGGTAGTCACGGACCAGATGCGGGCCAACATGAAATTCCGGATCTGTTTGCGGGTCGAGACGCCTGAAGACAGCAAGGAGTTGCTCGGCCGGCCGGATGCGGCCTTCCTCCCCAACATCGGGGGACGGGGCTACATCCAGGTGGGAAACGATATCCTCGCCCCGGTCCACGTCGCGCGGGTGGCAGGAGACTACAGCGACGATCGCACCGTGACCCTGCGCGATGTGATTTGGCTCGACGAGCAGTCCGGCCCGGGAGAACAGGCGGGCGAGGATCAACCGCTGTACTCCGCGCTGGAAGTGGCCGAGGCGCTCGGCCTGGAGGCCGGCGAGTATCCCTCCACCATGTTGGACTGGATTGTCGGCATTACCGTGATCCGGGCGGAACGCGATGGGGTTCCGACCCAGACCAAACCCTGGCCCGAGCCCCTGCCGGCCAGCCTGTCTCTGACCGATCCGGTCGACGCCCGCTACCTCAATACCGAACGGGCGCTTTCGGCCGACCGCACCATCGTAATCAGCGAGCAGCTGGACGGGTGGATCCGTAATTCGGAGGAGAAACAAATCTGGCCAACCTTCGATTGGCGCAATCCCAGGCCGCTGCAGACCACCCTCGGGTTGATCGACAATCCGTACCGGGCTGAGCAGCGCTTGATGAGCCTGGACCTCAACGATGGTCCCATCGGGATCTTTGGGGCGGCCGGCCGGGGCAAGACGACTTTCGTGAAGACCCTGCTGCTCGGACTGGCGGCGACCCGCACCCCGAACGACCTCCACGTGTATGCCCTGGATTTTGGCCGCGCCGGATTGAAGTCAATTCAAGACCTGCCGCATTTAGGGGCCTCCATCGACGCGGCCGAGATCACCCGCGTCGATCAACTGATGCGGATGCTGCGCAACTTCCTGAACGAGCGCCAGGAGGTACTCACCAGGTACAACTCGCTGGCCGATTACAACAGCAAGAATCCGAAGGAGCTGTTCCCGGAGATCGTGGTTGTGATCGACAACTTCGCCGAATTCAACGAGAGCTATGAAGACCTGATCCCCGAGCTCATGGCGCTTATTCGGGACGGCCGGGCGTTCGGGATTCACTTCGCGATCACAGCCGGCTCGCCAAACGACTTAGGCAGCAAGGTCTACAACCTGCTCACCCAGCGATTCGCCCTCACCCTGGCGGATGAGACGGCATACTCGGATATCGTCGGTCGCGGCGCACGCGGCTTCGACAATGTAGCTGGCCGGGGCCTGCTATCGCTGGCCCTCGATGAGGAACGCAAGCCGGTTGAGTTCCAGATCGGGGTCCCCGGACCGGCGGAAGCGCTGGGCAACACCGACCTGGTAGACGGCTATCAGATTATCGCTCAGCGCATGGATCGAGTCTGGACCGCGATCGGCGGCAAGCGGCCGGCCGCCGAACTACCACGCAGCTTCGACTTGTTGCAGATGTTTTCATTGATCGATGGCCAAGACTACTCCCGCCTCGGCCAGCTGCCGATTGCGGAGAACTGGAAGAAGAGCATGGAGCCCGCCAACCAGGACTGGCTCCGCTCCCCGCTCGCGCTGATCAGCAGCAAGGAGGTTCGCAGCCTGGTGTTCTCGGCCAAGGCCGACGGAGACGGAGTGCACGGGATGATCGCCGGCACCACCGGCTCAGGGAAGTCGGAGCTGCTGCTCACCCTGATCGCCTCGATGGCCATACGCTACGACCCGCGGATCGTGAACTTCGTCCTGGTGGACTTCAAAGGCGGGGCGGCCTTCGAACCGTTCAAGAAACTGCCCCACTGTGTGGACATCGCTACCAACTTACAGGGCAACGCGGTCGAGCGGATCTTCATCGCCATCAAGGCCGAGCTCGACCGGCGAGCCAAGTTGTTGGCAGACGCAAGAGTCAGCGATCTGGTGGACTATCGAAGGAAAGTCATTCCCGGCCTCAAGCCGGGAGATCCGCTGCCGGATACCTTCCCGCACCTGTTCATTATCGTGGACGAGTTTGCCGAGATGATCATGCACAACCCGGAGTACAAGGCACAGTTCGAGAGCATCACCCGCCTGGGCCGGGCATTCGGCGCGACCCTGATCCTGGCCACCCAACGCCCGGCCGGGATGGTGACCGACCAGATGCGTTCGAATATGAAGTTCCGCATCTGCCTGAGAGTGGAGACCTCCGAGGACAGCAAGGAACTGCTCAATCGCCCGGATGCCGCCCGACTACCAGCAATTGGTGGCCGCGGGTACCTGCAGGTGGGCAGCGGGCACCTGACCGAGCTGCAGGCCGCCTGGGCCGGCGGCGACTATTCCGACGTACCGCCCGACCCGAAGTACCCCACCGAGGAAGTGGCCGAGGCGCTTGGGCTGCCGGCGGGCAGCAAGCCTGGGCTGTTGATCGATTGGCTGGTCGGAGCCTTGGCGGCAGAGGCCAACCGGCAGTCGGTTCCCAGGCAGATGAAACCCTGGCCCAATCCGCTCCCGGTCCTGTTGCCACTCAACCAGCCGGTCGATGCGACCTACCTGAAGGGCGAGCCGGCCGACAAGGCCGAAACGGTCCTGATCAACCCCATGGTGGATGCCTGGATCCGGAACAAGAAGGAGCAATCCTTGTGGCAGGCCTGGGACTGGAGCTCACCCCTGCCGCTGCGAACGGACGTCGGCCTGATTGACAACCCATTTCAAGCCGAACAACGCCTGCTGACATTCGATCTGGCGACCGACCCACTGGCCATTTTTGGAGCTGCCGGGCGGGGCAAGACCACCTTGCTCAAATCGTTGATTCTGGCGCTGGCAGCCAGCCGATCCCCGGCCGAGCTCAACGTGTTCGCCTTGGACTTCGGTCGGGGCGGTCTGAAGGCGATCTCGAAGCTGCCCCATTGCGGGGCCACGATCGATGCCTCCCAGCCGGAACGGGTCGAGCAGCTTTTCCGCATGATCCATGGCCAAATGAAGGAGCGTCAGGAGCGGCTGAGTCAGTTCGCCTCGCTGGAAGACTACAACGCCCAGCGGCGGGCCGACCCCGAGAACCGCTTCCCCGCCATCCTGGTGGTCATCGACAATTTCGCCGAGTTCAATGAGAGCTACGAGCATCTGCTGCCGGACCTGATCGCGCTGATCCGGGATGGTCGGGCACTCGGGATCTACTATGTCATTACGGCCGGCACTCCCAATGACCTGGGTGGAAAGCTGTACAACCTATTCTCGCAGCGAGTGACCTTCACCCTGGCGGATGCGTCGATGTATGCCGACATCGTGGGACGCGGTGCGCTGAGCCTGGCAAACACTCCGGGCCGGGGACTGATCAGCCTGGAGGGGCAGCCGCTCGAGTTCCAGGTCGGGATGCCGGTGATTGAGGGTGAGAAAGACCCCTACTCGTTGATCGGCGACCGGATGGACAAGATCTGGCTCGGCCAGGGTGGGCGGCGGCCGGCAGCCGAGCTGCCTCGGTCGGTGACCATTCTCGAGATGTACTCGATGATGCTGGGAAAGCGAGTCGATCGAATCGGGGACATTCCGATGGCCGAGAACTGGAAACAGAGCATGCTTCCAGAGAACCAGGAGTGGCTGCGGGCCCCGATCGGGTTGATCAGCAGTCGGGAAGTCCGAGAGCTGGTTTTCTCCGCCAAGGCGGATGGGGATGGCGTGCACGGGATGATCGCCGGAACGACCGGCTCCGGGAAGTCGGAATTGCTGCTCACGTTGATCGCGGCCATGGCCATCCGTTACGACCCGCGGATCGTCAACTTCGTTTTGGTGGACTTCAAGGGCGGGGCGGCCTTCGAGCCGTTCAAGAAATTGCCCCACGTTGTAGATATCGCGACCAACCTGCAGGGCAACGCGGTAGAGCGGATCTTCATCGCCCTCAAGGCCGAGCTCGACCGGCGATCCAAGCTGCTGGCCGATGGGCGGGTTGGCGACCTGGTGGATTACCGCAGGCGGGTGATTCCGAAACTGAAGAAGGGCGACCCCTTGCCAGACACCTTCCCGCATCTGTTCATCATCGTGGACGAGTTTGCCGAGATGATCATGCAGAATCCGGAGTACAAGGCCCAGTTCGAGAGCATCACCCGGCTAGGCCGGGCTTTCGGCGCGACCCTGATCCTGGCCACCCAACGTCCGGCCGGGATGGTGACCGACCAGATGCGGGCTAACATGAAGTTCAGGATCTGCCTCCGGGTAGAGACCCCGGATGACAGCAAGGAACTGCTCAAGCGGCCGGATGCCGCGACCCTGCCAGCGCTGGGAGGCCGAGGCTATATCCAGATCGGGGGCGGACCGTTGCTCGAATTGCAGGCCGCCTGGGCTGGGGGTGAGTACACGGACATCGGGCAAGATCCGGCCTACACCACCGCTGAGATGCTCGAAGCCCTGAACATGGGGCCCGATAACCAGCCGGGGCTGCTGATCGATTGGATGGTGGGGGCGCTGGCGGCTGAAGCGAAGCGGCAAGGGATCCCCAAGCAGCTCAAGCCCTGGCCGGACCCACTGCCGGCGGTTTTGGCCCTCGACACTCCGATCGATGCCAGCTACCTCAAGCCGGCCACCCCGGACGGTAAGCTCGTCATCAACCCGGTCGTGGCCCAGTGGATGGAAAACACGAAAGCCCAACCGCTCTGGGAGCCGCTCGATTGGAGCAAGCCGCCCGCCCTCCAGGCGACTCTGGGATTGATAGACAACCCCTATCAGGCCGAGCAACGTTTGCTCAACATCGACCTGGCCGGTGATCCGCTGGTGGTATTCGGGGCCGCCGGTCGAGGCAAGACCACTTTCTTGAAATCGCTGATCCTCTCGTTGGCCGCCGAGTTCTCGCCGGCCGATCTGCACATTTTCGCCCTCGATTTCGGCCGCGGCGGGCTCAAGGCGCTCAAGGTCCTTCCGCACCTCGGCGGGATTGTCGACGCCAATGAAGAGGAACGAGTCGAACGGCTCATGAGAATGCTGCGCACGATTCTCGATGATCGGCAGCACAGACTTCAGGCCTATGACTCGCTGGCCGACTACAACGATAAACATTTGAAAGACCCGCTGCCCAGGGTGCTGGTCGTGATCGACAATGTTTCCGAGTTCAAGGAGACCTATGAGCAGCACCTGCTGGATCTGATCGCGATGGTCCGGGACGGCCGCGCCTTCGGTGTCCACTTCGCGATCACCGCCCCGCTGATCTCGGATGTTCACAGCAAGTTATTCAATATCCTGGGACAGCGGATCACGTTCACTCAGGCCGATCCCAGCGATTACTCGACGATCGTCGGGCGCGGTTGGGCTCGCTTCAACGACGAACCGGGGAGGGGGTTGGCGGTCGAGATGCTCGACGGCCGGCCGCAGCCGTTGGAGTTTCAAACTGGCGTCCCGGCTGGCGAGCCGGATGGGGAGGCCTATCGAGAGCTCGCCCAGCGGATGGCGACGGCCTGGGAGGGGATGGTAGCCGAGACTCCGGCGCTGGTCGGGAGGCGGGCGAAGCCGGTCGAGCCGCTCGCAGAGGCAATCGACCTCCAGACCGTGCTGCCCGCGCTGAGCAAGGGGCCGGCGGCCATCAGCGCTCCGGTGGGGATCAATGATCTGGATCGCGAGCCGACGGTGGTCGAGTTCAAGGCCAAAGGGCCCCACTGGATTGTTATGGGACCGCCGCTGACTGGAAAAACAACGACCCTGCGCTCACTCGTCCTGTCGCTGGCACACAGCTACTCGCCGCAGCAGGTTGCGATGGTGCTGGTCGACCCCTCCGATCCGGCGCGACGGTTTTTCAGCCTCGGCAGCGGCAACGGCAACACGCTGGACAAGCTGCCGCATGTGCTGGCCACCGTCACCGACGCGGAGCAGTTGGATGCCGTCGTCAAGCGGCTGGTCGCAGAGTTCGATGACAACGTACGGGGGCGGCTCAAGGGGCACCCTCAGATCTTTGCCCCGGTGGACAACTCGGCCCGCTCGATTTTCGTCATCATTGACCACTACGATGACGCCGGGCTGCTGAGTCGGTCCGGGGTCGGGCTGCAGGGGTTGGCCGAAGTTGGCAAGGGCAAGAATCTGCACCTGGTGCTGGCTGGCACAACCAATATCACTCGCGATAGCTCGGACGAGCTGCGGCGACGGGCCGAGTCGGCGCGCTACACTCTGGTGCTGCAGGACGTCGAAGTGGTTCGGTACATGGGGGTGCGAGGCAGTTTCAATCTCAAGAAGGAAATGCCGCCGGGACGCGGTTTCCTGGTCAAGGCAGTGAACGCTTCCATGGTGCAGATCTGCCTGCCATTCCTGGAGGCGGAGGCCGGGACGGATCCGCTGGATGATCGGATCGAGGCCATCCGACGCAAGTATCCACAGCCGGCCGGGTGGAGCTACCGCCCGAAGGATCTGGGACCGCTGGAGGCTGCGATCGGGGGCGCGGCGGAGATTGCCGCAGAGCAGATGGCCACCGTCACTGCCGAACAGACCGAATCGCTGGCGGAGCTCTCCCAGCTAATCGCGTTACAGGCCGAGCTGGCCGCCCAGTCCTCCGGACCGATTGCGGAAGGCTCGGATTTCGCCAGCGTCGAAGTGCCGTCGGACGGCGGCAGGTCTAAAGGGAAAGCCGGCGACGGACGCGGCAAGAAGCCGGGCGCCAGGGGCAGGAAGGGCTAAGCATGGAACGACTCAACCTGACTTTGGATATCCGACCGAATGAGATTGGGTCCAAGCGGATCAACGTACGGAGCAGCCTGCTAGTCGCCAACCTGCTGGCCGACATCCAAGACAAGTTCAATATCGACGGGACCTTGCAGCTGATGCTGGGGAAGGACGACGAGCCGTTGAGCCTGCGTTCACCCCTGGGGCATACAGGCGTCACCGAAGGCTCCACCCTGATCTGTGAACGGCTGATCGAAGAGAGTGGCACCCTCGATGCGATCCAACGCGGAGCTCGGGAGCCATTCCAGGAGCACTTCCAACGGGTTTACCTCACCGAGGATCACTCCCTAACCGAATACGATCTGGCCTGGCAGCCGGCCATCGTCGGCCGCAAGGATCACCGAAACCCCTCCAACAACCGGCTGCTGGCCGTTGACCTGGAGGACATCGAAGACCTGCCGACAGTTTCCCGCCACCATGCCTGCATAACGCTCACTGAGGGGACGTTCTTCTTTGAGACGATTCAGCCGCGGAACCCGACCTACCTGGACGGGGCCCAGCTCAAGCCGGGGATCCGATACCCGATCGCTCCGGGTTCGGTGATCCAGGTGGGGCGGGTGAGCCTCACCTTCCAAATCGTCGGGTGATTGAGCGTTTAGCTGCCCTGGCCTGGGAAGTCGCCCATCAAGTGGGTCCGATCGTCGGCCGTCCCTGAATAGGGACCCCGGCTCTCCTCGGTCGCGAGGTTGAAGCGCAGCTTCACGCCCCGCCGGGCGAGATCGCCCAGCACAATCTCATCGCCATCGGCCAGGATTACCGGAACTCCCGGCTGAATCTTGCGGCCGTTCAGCCGAGTCCCGGCGCTCGAGTTGGCATCCGTCAGCTTGAAAGCGTTGTCATCCAGCGAGAGGCTGCAGTGCATCCGGCTGACTGAACTCTCCTCGTCGGGGTAGAACGCGAAATTACTCTGGGCCGGATTGCGCCCAAGGGTCGTAATGGCCGCGGTAATTCGCAGGACTTCCCCGACCAATCCCTTGGGCCCCTCCAATACTGTGAGGGTGGCCAGGGCGTGGGAGGGGGACAGGTCTGAGGCCATCATGGTCGCCATCGGCCCTTGCGGCGCGGCAAAGGAGGCGCTCGCCGCCGCAGAGGCCCGGCGTCGTACCAAATAGAAGGCGCCGCCGGCCGCCCCGATTAGGGCCAAACCTGCAATGCACAGTACCGGAATCCCCAGTGCAAGCAATGAGGGCGTCACCCGCGGACCCTCCGGCGTCGGGGTGGCCGGGATGATTACCTCGATATTGACCGGTAGCTCCACCTGGGCGAGCATTCCTAGTTCGTCCGCCAGCCGCAATTCCAGCGTTACCAAGCTGACGCCCTGGGTGATATTGTCGGTAACGTCCCACTCAAACTCGAGCAGGGTCTGGCCCGGCGCGACCTGGAGAGAATCCTCCTGATTGCCATTGGCAAATAGCTGTGCCGATTCGAGATTGCGGGCAAACCCGTCCGGCCAGCCCACCTCCGCGATCACCCGCACCCGGCTCGTATCGAAGGTCATGCTGGTGCCGTCCGACCCGAATTCCCCTTCGCGGCGGATCGTGCTGTTCGGTATCGGTTCGATGAAGGAAATGCTCGGAGGCTGCAGCGTGATTTCGTAAGATCCGATCGCGCCTTCGCTTGGACGTTCCGGAGTATTGATTGTGATCTGACGCTGACCCGAGTCGGCGACTGGGCTGCGATAAGAGACGGTGTAATAAGCCCGCTGGGCGGCAATCGCCTGATAGACCGACGAGACAACGCTTTGGTAGTTGTTGCTCCGCATCCCGGCATACTGTCCATGGCTGGCGCTTGCCAGGATTTCCAGCGCGGCCTTGTTGACTTGATTCGAGTCGGTCTGCAGCACGTGGACCGAGATGTAATTGCTGGCCGCCGCGTCGCCGGTGTTCTGGGCCGCAGTGGGGGCAACGGTCGCACTGGGGTCTTCGATGTAGCGGGTGATGAAGAGGATTGCAGCGGTCTGGCTGCCGCCCACCGGCATCAGTTCCTGGATCCGGCGGATGCCGTCCTCGACCCCCAGCAGTCCTTTGGTCGCGCCGCTACCGCGGCCGAAGTTGAAGTTGGCAGCCCAGGTGCTGAGGTCGGTGGCAGTCTGGGTGGGCGGCAGCAGGGTTACGGTCTGGTCGCTGTTGACGTTCTGGCGACCGAGCACCAGTACAGTGTCACGCCCATCCGCGAAGTAACCCCCGCTCACCAGGGTCGTAATCGCAAGCCGCAGATTGTTGTATCCGAAGGTCTGATAGTTTGAAGCTCGCCCCTGGTCGATTACGAAGAGGTACGTGATCGGGCCATCCGATTGAGGGGTGATCTCCAGCTCGCTGACTTGCTCCCCGTTCTCGTACACCGCGAGATTGGACGGGTTCAGTCCTTCGACCGCCTTATTCCCCAGGTCCACCGCCCGCAGGGTGAAGTTGACTTCGGGAAAGGTGCTCGAGTCCACCTGGGTGATGAAGTAGGTGAGGCCGGTCTGAGCTGTGGCCGTAGCCGTAGCTACCCAAACCAGCAGGAACAACAGAAACAACCGCGCAGCACGCAATATCTTGCTCATGCGGAATGTCCCAGTTCCTCCAGCCAACCCCCCACGAGCGCAGCAAGTTCATCGGCGCCGACGGGGGAGAGCTGGAGTTCTTTCGAATCCGCCTCCGGTCGAACGGCCGCCCAAGCTCCCTTGTTCTCGCCAAAGATCTCGGCTCGCCGACCGGCCTCGATCTCGCCCGCGTTCACGCGGGTCACCACTACCTGGCCGCGGACCGGGCTCGCCAGGGCCGCCAGCAGCGATTTTCCCGTCCGGCCGTTGACTCCGGAGGTAGCCAGCAGCTTCTCGGCCTGTGCCAGCTGCTCCTTCTGGGCGAGGTTTTTCGCCTTGTTGAACGTAGATTCCGACAGCATGAACTTCCCTTCTTGGGCTCCGATGACGAGACCCAATAGCTCGACCATTCGCTCGTTCAGCACAGTGCGATCGGGGAGGCGCGCCAGAAAATAACTCTTCTCAGAAGTCTTCCAGAGCTCGACGATGTGCTCACGGACCAGATAGTGGACCACCAGTTGCCGATCTTCCTCCGCCACCCTATGTGACGTCGCGACAACCATCTCGGGGGCAGCCATCACTGCCACCGTGTGGAAGAGACCTGCGTTCAGATCATACTCGCCGGGCTTGCCTGAAATCTCGTGAACCCACCCGTGGGCCTCGAGCTGCTTGCGGCCCTTGCTGAAAGTGGCATCCCGGGACTTGGCGGTGGAGGGGACTAGTTTCGGGTCGTCTACCCCGACCAGGCCGGGCGCATCCACCGTCGCCAGCAAATAGGCGAGTTCCCCCGTCTCCAGCTCTATTCCATTCATGCTCGATTGTCCTTAGAAGATACTGGCGGCTTTGTCGAATACCCAGGAACCCGCGTCCACTGCGGCCCGAAAACTGCTGACTGCCGTGCTTGCCGCCGCTTCTCCGATTGCCCGAGCCGGGTCCATTCCCCCCATTTGAACGGTCCAGTAGGCGATCCCTGACACCTGGCCGGTCCCCGGGAAGGAGGTGGGGAAGGGCTCGACTCCCAGGTAGTTGTAGCCGGGTCCGGCTTCGTGGTATGTATGCAAATAGCCGGCAGCATCATGTACCACGCTGTGGTAGCCGATCGGCGTCTCCCCACCAGGGTGGAGGGTGAAATTGCCTGGCCCGACCAGGCCACCGGTGGGGTTCAACATAGCGCCGAAGACCGGGTCAATGCCGAAGGCGTCGCCAACCATCTGACCGTAGCGCATCTGAGTGTTTGAACCATTGAAGCCGGAGTTGGCGCCCGACAGGCCGGGGACCGCATCCTTGCCGGCCGCTACCGCGGCGTCGCGCTGCCCGCGGACCTCCTGAAAGCGATCAAACTCTGAGCGGATGTCGTCCAGCGGCCGGCCGCGCAGGTCCGCGATGATCACCAGGTATCCTTCGACGTCGTCGGCGTCGGTCGCCCCAATCAACCCATTCATGGCATCGCCCAGCTCGCTGCCGGCCCCCGGAATCTGCAGACCGATCAGTCCGCGCATGTAATCGCCGCTGAACAGACCGCCCGGATCGCGGGCCAAGAGCGAACCGGGCGCTTGACCTCCCAGCAGCTCGCCGACCGCGCCAGCAGTTCCTCCGAGCGCGCCTCCCAGACCCCCTCCCAGTGCCCCCGACCCGTCTAGGCGGAGCAGCCGGGCAGCCTCCTCCTCGGCCTGCTTAATGATCTGGCTGACCTTGCGTAGAGTGCGGTCGGCTGTTTCCAGCGCAGCGGCGAGCCGTTTAATGGTCGGGAGCACCTGGTCATTCATCTCCCGATAGAAAGCTGTGGCCCCCGTTCCAATCCAGTCGCCGCCCTGGAGGGTATTCACCTCGCGCTGAATCCGCTGCAAAGAAGTCTTGGTCTGCGCCGCGTGCTGGCCGAAGGTGTGTGCGATCTGAGCCAGCAAATCGTAATCCCCGCGAATTTGAGGAGCAGTCATGAGTAAGCCCTCCGTCTGATTAGCTGGCTACCGAGCACATTCATGTCAAGTTGAAGCGGATCCGAACCTGCGGCCCCGCTCCGATCACGGATCCGTCGCGCAAGGGCATCGGTCTCCCCTGAACTAGCGGGCTGCCGTCCAGCGTGGTGCCGAAGGTGCTCTTCTCATCTTGAACGAAGAACTGTCCGTCGACGAACGTGATCCGAAAATGCTGCCCCGACACACCGCTCGAGCTGTCCAACGGGATGACCGCGTCG
>CAZPZD010000024.1:0-34996 GCA_964590515.1 uncultured Anaerolineaceae bacterium
ATAGGTCCTTACCGTGTTCGGGCTTCGGGCCAGGCGGACGGCACCTAGGTAATCCTGAAACGAGGCCTCGAGGGTGAGAGCCGTCATGCGGGGAGGACTGTACACCAGAGTCCGCGGCCCGGCGATTGAATGGAGAAAGCAGTCGTCACCTGCTAATCACTCAATCTGCTTTATAGACTGCTTCCCATCCTGTTGGATCCGCAAATGGTATGCTTGCGATAATGATACTTATCATAAGCATACTCAGAATATCCCCACCCGGCACCCTCGTCAAGGACCTCCCCCTTCGACTCGTCGGGCCGATCGGCGTGATCGGAGCTCCGGCCTAAGGGTATGGATATAATCGCGGGAAGATCTGGCTCGCTGAGACAGGCGGCGGTTTACCCCCTGCCCCGTTGGCGGCCGAGCCGTTGAGGTTAGTCGGGGTCCGGCTGCACGCTCTTGTGGATGCGGGCCACGTCGCCACGGTGCCAGCAGCGTTCAAAGGCCGCCACGATGAGGGGATCGAACTGCTTGCCGGATTGGCGTAGGATTTCCTCGAAGGCCTTTTCGAAGGCGAGTGCGGGACGGTACGGTCGGTCAGAGGTCATGGCGTGAAAGGTATCGGCAACGGCCAAGAGGCGTGCCCCGAGCGGAATGGCTTCGCCGGCTAGGCCATCCGGATACCCTTTCCCATCCCAACGCTCGTGATGATGAAGGACCAGCGGCAGGGCCGCATCGAGATAAGGGTTCCCTTCGATCATATGAGCGCCATAGACCGGATGCATGCGCATCTCGGCCCATTCACTCTCGTCGAGCGCGCCTTCTTTCGAGAGGATTTTTTCGGGGATGTTTATTTTGCCCACATCATGCAGAATCGCCCCGAACTCGAGCGCCTCGAGCTGGAACTCATCCCACTCCAATTCCAGGGCCACCGCTTGGGCATACGCGTTCACCGCCTCGACATGCCGAAGCGTATACACGCCGGCCCGAGCTTCGATGGCGTTGGCCATTGCTCGCAAGACAGCTTTGAGCTGTAAGAGCAGCAGCTCATCGCTTCGTTGGAGTCGGGCCCGAACTGCAGTTAGCAGCTCGGTCCGGGTAGCTGGCTTGGTAATGTAATCATCGACCCCAAGAGCCTTGGCGGCGAAAATGTCCTCGCGGGTGCCGCGGGCAGTCACGAAGATGAAGGGCACTGCCGCGCCTTCCGGGCGCTGCCGAATGGCCTTATAGAGCTCGATGCCGTCCATGCCTGGCATCGCGATATCCGACAGGATCAGGGCCGGCTTGACCTCCTGCAGCAGCCGGAGGGCATCCTTCCCGTTCGAGGCCGTCGTGACCGTGTAGCCGGATCCTTCAAGAATGTCCCGGAAGGCAACCAGCATCGCCGGGTCGTCCTCGACGATCAGCAGCGTGGAGCCATTGACATCCGTATCATTCATCACGGTTTCCCCTCGGAGATTTGGCAGCCAGTGAATGGGCCGCGTTGTCCGGCTTCGCCCTTTGATTATTGGCGGGTGTAGAGGATCGCGCAAGGTTACCGCGGTCAACCCACGTCGGAACCGGCCGGTATACTGGTGGATGGCGGGCGCAGCCTGGAAACCTGCCCGCCGCACGGTAAGCGAGAAAGGCATCGTTGGGGATGGGCGACGTTGGCAAGCTCGTGATTGCCCGGAATCGGAAGGCGGGCCGGGATTACGTCCTCGAGGAGCGCTTCGAGGCCGGGATCGTCTTGCGGGGTACGGAGATCAAGGCCCTCCGGTTAGGCGAGGCCAGCCTGCAAGAGGCCTACGTGAGGCTTGAGGCTGGCGAAGCCTGGCTGCTGAACGCCCATATTGCCGCCTATGGCCCGGCCAGCCGGATGAACCACGATCCCCGGCGCCCCAGGAAGCTACTGCTGCATCGGAAGGAGCTGAATGAGCTGTCCGGCGGCCTTCAGCGGGGCAAATACTCCGTAATCCCCACCCAAATGTACCTGACCCGTGGGCTGGCAAAGCTCGAGCTCGCCCTGGGACGTGGCAAGCGCAAATACGACAAGCGCCGCGAGCTCGCCGCTCGGGATGCACAGCGCGAGGTAGAGCGAGCCCTGCGCGGGAAGCGGGTTCTTCGCTAATCTGCGTCTTCCTCTGCGCTTCTACCCGCTACCGTCACTCTCTAGGCGCTCACTCTGACCCGTCATTTCCCGTTTGGTCGTTTTTCTGACCTGCGCCCTACCTACGGTCGCTAGCCGGAGCGTTCAGCGCCTGATTCGCGGCCATTGCGTAGGCCCCCACGGCCGTGTTGCCAGGCGTCCCTGAGCGCGATCTTGAAGATTCCGCTCTCGTGACTTATGTCAATTGCGCATAGCCGCAGGCTGCTTAAGGAGGGTAAGGAAAGTTTTGAAGATGTGGGGTAGGCGACGTTGATGGCTATGCGCATTTTCGGCCGGGGCGGCCTTCCCTCGGCTAGATAACCTCCCCTTTTGATGCGTCTCGGCGTGGCATGGCTCCTTGCCTGGGCATTCGGCCGGAAGCGAGGTGATGCCTACGGAGCAGGTCAGGGCGTGCCGATCCGGCGTGGATCGAGGTGATATACTGAACGTTGCGGGGATGATCGGTCTCGACGAAGGCAGTTGGGACCCGGCTGCAAGCCGAGAGGCGCCGAACTCGCAAAATCAGCGCACAAAACAAGTGCCAAAAGCACGAACTACGCGGCTCTCCCCCTCGCTGCATAAGCTAGGCTAGAAGAGCTGGCCCCCAAAACGGGGGCACGCCTCCCGAACCCGTCCGTGGCTGGGTGAGGTGTGGGCGGCCAAAAATGGTCACGGTGCCGCAGGCGAGGGCCGCGAAGCCTGCGAAAGAGGAGCTCTAGGGCTTCAGCGGCTGGCCAAAAGGACGCCCTGCCGAGCGGGCGCCTCCCGGCGAGAGCACAATAGATCGGCTACGCTTGTAGAAGCTTGGTTACCGAAGCCCTCGGACGCGGGTTCAATTCCCGCCATCTCCACCATAAAACGGGGCTGCCCGACGCGGGCAGCCCCGTTTTATTCCAAAACTCACCCAGTCCTTGCTAGATCGGGTTGTCTAGCCGAAATCCGTGGCCGCGTACGGTGAGCAAGTAGGAGTGCTCCGGATCGAGTCCCGTCAGGCGTTCCCGCAGCCGGCGAACTAGGGCATCGATCGCTTGATCCGAAATCCCCTCCCCCGCCGACTCGGGCCAGACCTGCTTGACGATTTCCTCCCGACTGACCACCCGATCGGGGTTGTCAAGCATCAGTGCAAGCAATCGGTGTTGGGGTGGCGATAACGGCGGATCGATCTCCCTTCGGCCGACCCAGACCCGGTGCGCCTGAGAATCCATCCGGAGCCGTCCCAATCCGATCTGCGCGAGCCCTTCGCTGCGCAGCGGGATTGTGTCCTCAGTCCCTACGAATACCAATCGAAGAACCAGGGCAATTTGGATGATGTCTCCATCCTGAAGCTGGATCTCGCTTTCGATGGGTACTCCGTTCAAATGAGTACCGTTCTTGCTTCCCAAGTCCTCCAGCATGTAACCGGCCTCGGTCCGCCGAATCCGGGCGTGCTGGCGCGACACTTGCCGATCGGCGACCACCAGGTCACACTCAGGCCCTCTGCCGATCAGCACCTGGTCATTTTCGAGCACCCAACGCGACCCGCTTAGCTTACCGGTCTGTGCAATCAGGACCGGCAGTTCCGCGGCGTTATTCTTCTTCACTCCGCTCCTTCGACAGCCAAGAAACCTTCACTGAGTATAATGACCGGTTCACTGCGATGATTGCCCCCGTAAAGTCCGGCAAGGCCCTCAAAGATCGATATGTAATTAGCCGGGTCATTGGCCGGGGAGGCATGGGCTCGATTTATCTCGCCGATGACAACCGGCTGGACGGACGAGTCTGCGCGATCAAAGAGGTCTCCCAAGGCGGCGATCTACCCGAGGACCTGCGGGCCCAGGGTCGAGACCAGTTCTATCGGGAGGCCTCCGTCTTGGCCCGACTCGATCACCCCAACCTCCCAAAGGTCTCCGACTTTTTCAGCGAGGCGGACCGGGATTACCTGGTAATGGACTTCGTCCCGGGAGACGATCTGAAATCCCTAATGGACAACGCCAGAACAAGAAACCAATTCCTGCCGACCCCGGAGGTCATGGGATGGGCGGGCCAAATCGCCGACGCCCTAGAATACTTGCACAGCCAAGATCCACCGGTCGTTCACCGCGATATCAAACCTAGCAATCTAAAATTAACCCCCAACCGCCTGATCAAACTCGTTGATTTCGGATTGGTCAAACAGACGGCTCCCGACGAGATCACGGTCACGGTGATTCAGGGCCGGGGCACAGCCGCTTATACTCCGCTCGAACAGTACGGCGGTGACACGGGTCACACCGACCGGCGCAGCGACATTTACGCGTTTGGCGCAACTCTCTACCATCTGCTTACCAATCAACCCCCGGCCGAGGCTAAACAGCGGTTCCTGCAGGCCGACGCGCTGGAGCGGCCGCGGCTAATCAATCCTCAGATCAGCTCGTCCGTGGAGGCCGCGATCCTGTGGGCGATGGCGCTCCATCCGGACGACCGGCCTCCCCACATAGACGCCCTCCGGCAAGCTCTGTTCAAGGGTGCCTTCCCGGCCACGTCCCCTGCAGCCGCTCTCGCTGGGATATCTTTAGGCCGAGCTGACCAAGCCCTGGCAGCTGCCGGGGCCTTGCTGTTGCTGATCGCCTTGGTTGCCTCAGTGAGTTAGCCGCCTCATCCAGACATACGCCCCCGCTGCTCCGGCGGCTGCTCCGAGCACCGTCAGTAGTAGCGCTCCGAAGACTCCGCTCGACCCAAGCAATTCCCGGCTTCCCGGGAACCCAAGCGCCAAATAGTCGTAGCCAACCAAGCCCCCGATCACGATCAGCAAGACAGCCCGCACGCCCGCGAGTCCCTGACGCACAAACATCCGCTGACCGACCACGGCCAGACCGGTCACGCTGGCCAGTGCAAGGCCCAGTTCCGCCAGGCCGACCGACTGGCCGTCTTCACTCGGCGTCGGCCCTTCCCCGATGCCGGTGGCCGGTGTCGGGGTGGCCGGGTCCGGGGTCGGGCTTGGCGCCTGGGTGGCGGTGGGCTCCATGGTCGGAGTGATCACTGTCACGATGCCCTCTTGAACATTCAATTGAAGAATCTCAGACAGATGAGCCGGTTCGCTCCGCGCCTCAATGGTCAAGTTGCCCAGTCGGTCAAGGGTGAAGCTAGCGGTGGCAAAGCCATCCAGGGTCGTGGCTTCGTGGGTAGTCGAAATCCCTTCCTCCTGATAGGACACCACGAATTCGACCGGGGTCCTGTCCGGCACGGGATGTCCGTTGTGGTCGAGGATCAGGCCAGATCGAACCGCAACGGCGTCGCCAATCGCGTACCCCGGGGCAACCTCGGTCGCCTCCTCCTCAATTTGTATCGCGAGCGAGATCAGTTGATTCGGGTCGGGGGAGGTGATTTCGATCAGGTCGTATCCGATTCCGGGCACGCTCACCGGCGGGGCGCCGACCGCAGATATCTCTTGGAACAACAGCCGGGCTGCCATCTCGACGAACGCGCTGGACTTTCCGTACAATGCGTAATACAGATCGATCTTGCTGATATCAGTCGGCCCCAAGTCGTACGGAACGTCCATGGCAAACACCACTACGTTCTTGTTCAGGACCAGCTCGGGACGGTTATCGAGCAGCAGTTTGAGTGCGCTCGAGCCATAGACGGTCGGGTCGCTCTTCAAAGTAACAAAGATCAACCAGTCGGCCGGCCGGATAGTCGCGTCGACCTCTTCTGCCGCCAGGATTGGGATCGAAGGAACCCCCGGCGGAGCCTGGCCAAGGTAACGCACCAAATCTGCCATCGTAAGCGAGGTCAAGTTCCAGGCACCCACCTGGCCGGCCGCCCGGGTCCCGTAAAGTGCCAGCACCTTTGACTCCAAAGCCGTCCGGCCGATCCCCTCGATCTGCTCGCAGCTCGAGCACTGGTGGTAGGTCCTCACGTCGGTGATGAATACAATCCGTTCGCCGATCTCAGGAGGCGCGGCTATGAGGCTTTGAAGCTCAGCCGCCGGTGGGCTGAGCAGTCCTGCGGCGGCCCGGGCCACTTGAAGCGCCAGGTCTGAGGGGCCGGCCGGCTCCAGAGCCCCATCCGCCGCCAGAACTCGATCGAGCCCGAAGCCCTCGTTATACAGACGCAGCTTCAAGCGCAAGATTCGCAGGGCGGACTCATCCACCCGTTGGGCGAACAGGGTATCGTCCCGATACTTCTCGGCGAAAAATCCCAGGGTGTTCCTGACCGTTGTCAACTGGTCGGGGTCGGAGTCCGACCGAAAATCCGACAGGAAGAGCAGGTCATTCCCAGCCAGAAAGGCATCCCTGGCTGTCAGGTGCCCTCGAAAGCTCTGCCCGAGAGACTCGTAGAAGCGCCGCAGGGCGGCCGCCCCCAGTTCATCGCTCACGGTCACTCCCCCCGCCTGCCGCCAGGCCGCGAAGGAATCGAGTGCCATCAGCTGGCCGAAGGCATCGGGATCGAGTCCGATCGGGCGGGTGGTGTCCCGGATATTGCCCTGGAATCCCTGGTAACGAATATGACCGGTGAGCAGTCCGTCGGCAATCGCAGGGTCCTCGCCGGGCCCGGCCGCGGTGACCGCGAAGAATGGTTCAAGCTCAATTTGCTGAAGCTGCACCAAGGACTTCCGGACGGTTGAGATTTCCTCCCGGATCGGGCGGTCGGTGCCTCCGAGGCCTGGAAAGTGTTGCGGGACGACACCTAGCCGACCTTGCGATCCGAGGTGCACTCCTTCTATAAACGCCCGGCCCATCACGCTGACCCAGTAGGAGTCACCCCCAAAGGTCCTGACTCCCAGATCGGCGAGGGCGAGCTGAGTCGGGTCTACCAAGACGTCCAACGAGGGGCCCAGCAGCAGATTGAAACCGAGCGAAGAAAGCTCGGTCCCCAATGTCTCCCCCACTTGGCGGGCAAACCCAGGATCCCAAGTCGCGCCGATGGCCATCTGGCTCGGGAGCTCTGAGAGGTCGCTCATGATCTCCGAGTACGGTGGCCCATTCCCTTCTTGACTGAGGCCGATTAGCAGAGGAATATAGGCGACCGCGCCCTCCGAACCTGCCGCGGCTTCGTAGGTGGCGGTCTGGAGGGCCGAGGTCAATGCCCGAGCCGCGGGCAGGGTATCGGGCGGCCCGACGAAATTATCCTCTGCTCCCCGCAGCACCACCCCGCCAATGTGCTGGTCGCGGATCAAGCCAAAGATTGGATCGTCTTCGTTGGGCGTGGCACCACCAAAAGTGACCAAAAACAACTGACCGACCCGCTGCTCCGGGGTCATTTGCGATAGCAGATCCTCAGCCAGATCGGGCGCAGGCGCGGCCGTCAGCGCCGCGAGCGCCGCGCCGTACCAGGCAAGCGTGGAAAGCCTTCGCCTCATCGCAGGAAGTATACGCATTCCACCGACTTTGGGCTGAGCAGCCGATTAATAGGGAAGTGCGGGTAGCTTGGGTGAGGTCTAGGGGGCTGCTTCCGCTTGAAGGATCTCCCGCAAGGCCTGCCGCCGCCTGCCGCCTCCGAGCAGCTCCAGGCGACGAAGACCCAGTGGATCGATCTCTTCGCGTAACAAACCCAGCTCGTGCTCGCTCGGAGGCTCGCTGACCGCGAGCTGCTCTGCGACCCGCAGCTCGAATCCGGTCTTAGCCTGCACGTCCTCCGCAAGCACTCCAGGGTGCACGTGAGTCAACCGCAGTTCGCCGTCCGCAAAATCAAACTGACCCAGATCGGATACCAAGTAGACCGGGCCGGCTCCGAGTCGCCTGCCCGGCGTGTGGCCCAGGCCCGACAGAAAATCCAACTGTTGGACGAATGTGACTTTGGAGTGCCGCGGCACATAGAGGTGGATCCGATCGAAGAGCACGGTCACGTCGGGAATTCCACCACTGCCGGGCATTCGCAGGCGGGGACGCCGGATGTCCCGTCCAATTGCCAGATTGTTGAAGTTGCCATGCCGGTCCACCTGGCCGGGCCGAAAGAACTCCAGCGGTTTCGCCGCCGGCAAGAAGTCGGCGGCTGCTTGGGCAAACCCGAAACTCCCCATCGAGTGTGCCAGCCAGCTTCCCTCGGCACCCTGCAGCTCCAGACGAGGGCCGGTCCGGCAGAAGCACTGCCCAATCGCGGAGGCCAAGTAGATCGCCGGGGCGTGGGTCTTTTGAGCAAGCAAGGCACCCACCGCAGCTATCGGGGTGGCCAGCCCCAGAGCAACCACATCGCCGTTCTCAATTCGCCGCGAGATACAAACGCAGATCAGCTCATCGACCGAATAGGCCATTGAGTGCGGCGATTGGAGAACCGGCGGGGGTTTGGTTTGAAGGCCTTCCATCTTCAGTCAACCTGCCCCGCGCGTGGCGGGGCATCGGGGCGAGTGCCGGGGGTGCTACAGCTCTACGAAATAGGCCTCGGCGGCCTTGTCGATCAGCTCCTTGCTCATCGCCGCCTCGACATTTAGGTAGCGTGAGATGTCCAGGATTTGATCGCAGATGTCTCTGGGATGCGAAGCCCGCAGCTTGCGATTGCGCTTGATGTACCACTCCTGAAGCATGTAGGCCAGGCCTCGGTCCGAGTACGGGACCCCTTTGGCCTCCGCGGTCCGCTTGAAGATGTCCCGGTAAGCCTCGTAGGACGGATCTCCGATTTCAATCTTGTGACGCAGGCGGCGAAGGAACGCTTCATCCACCAGGTCCTTGGGAGGCAGGTTGGTCGAGAACACAACCAGCACGTCGAATGGGACCTCAACCTTGCGGCCGGTATGCAGGGTGAGGAAATCGATCCGGTTCTCGAGCGGAACGATCCAGCGATTGAGCAAGTCGCGCGGCCGCACCTGTTGGCGTCCAAAGTCGTCAATCAGGAATACCCCACCATTCGCCTTCACTTGAAAGGGCGCCTCGTAGAACTTGTTGACGTCGTCGTAAACGAGGTCCAGCCCATCCATGGTCAGCTCGCCGCCGACCACGATGAACGGGCGGCGGATCTTCACCCAACGCGGATCACCTTTCAACGCCCCGGTGCCTCCCGTTTCGGAGGTCTGATCGGGAGAGAGCTCATGGTTGACCGAGTCGTACAGTTTGACGACCTGCCCGTCGATGTCGATCGCATACGGAATCGTGATGTCCTCCAGCAGCAGCAGTCTTCCGATCGCGCGTGCGATGGAGGTCTTGCCGTTGCCTGGGGGTCCATACAGGAAGATCGAGGCGCCCGAATTCACTGCGGGGCCGATCTGATTGAAAGTCGTTTCAGAGAGCACCAGGCCTTCGAGAGCCTTGCCCATGGTCCGGGGGTTCACCGTGGTCCGACTCCGGCTTTGGCGCAGGATCGCCTCGTTGTACACCGCGATCGGCACCGGGGCCGGCCCAGCATATTGGCTGCGCTCCAGGGCCTCCCGGGCTCTGGCGATCCCGGCGTCGGTAATCGCGTATTGATAGGAGCCTTCCCCGATTCCGATCTGGCTCTTGACCTCCACGAACTTCTCGCGCTTTAGGGCTTCCAGGACCAGGTCGCTCAGACCGGCGTAGGGAAGGGCCATCGCCTCAGCAACCTTGAAGCCGGTGAGATAGCCGCGGAAGTAGAGCAGCTTAAGTGCCAGGTCCTGCAGCCACAGCTGGTTGAGGCCAGTATCTTCGATCCGATTGACAGTATTTGGGATGTAGCGCAGGCTGCCGGTGGTCGGCATGTCGGCAGTTCGGATGACTCGAGGCGAAGTGCGGGGGAGGGTCATGGCCCCGATTATAGTCTTCCGGCCAAAGGGGAGCAAATCCTCAGTTGTTCCCACCCGGCCGGCTCTGTACAATACTCCGGATGAGCCTGACCTTCCTGATTCCGGTCTACAACGAGCGGGCCACGATCGAGGCCATCCTCCGGCAGGTCGAGAGTGTCAATCTGGCCGACGAAATCATCGTCGTCGATGACGCTTCGACTGACGGGACCCGAGAGCTGCTACAGGAGCTCATCCCGGCCCTCCCGGGGGCCCGCCTGCTGCTGCATGAAACCAATCGGGGGAAAGGCGCGGCGATTCGGACCGGACTCGGGCTAGTGTCTTCTGATCTGGTGCTCATCCAGGACGCCGACCTCGAATACGATCCGCGGGAGGTTCCCAACTTGCTCCGGCCGATTCTGGACGGCAAAGCTGACGTCGTCTATGGCTCTCGATTTCTCGGTGGGCCGCGCCGGACCACTATGTTCTGGCATATGGTGGCCAACAAGCTGCTGACGCTGATGACCAACCTGCTCTATAACAGCATCCTCTCGGATATGGAGACTGGATACAAACTCTTCCGCCGTGACCTGATCCAGTCGATCCCGATCCGATCGAACCGATTCGACTTCGAGCCGGAGATTACCGCCAAGCTGCTCAAGCGCAAAGCACGCCTCTTCGAAGTGCCGATCTCTTTCAACCCGCGCGAATACTCGGAAGGCAAGAAAATAGGCCTCGTTGACGCCTTTGCGGCTGTGTGGGCCCTGCTGAAGTACCGGGTGGTCGATTAACCTGGCGTGAAATCCTGGACGACCAGCTGTAAGCTGACGACACCCCGAAACTCATTTCGCTCCAATCGGTAGGCAATATCAACCGTCCTGGAGATTTCCCGCAGTCGCTCTCCTAGATTGAACCCAATCGCATCGAAAACTCGATCGCCCTGGTGGAGGGCCAGCTTGAGATGCTTGCGGTCGGCACCCACGGCACGCTTGGAAAGGACTGTGGCGCCCCGAGTAGCGAAGACCGGAGCCGGGTTTCCTTCGCCGCACGGTTCGAGTTTCTCGACGAAGTCCATCAGATCGTCATTGAGCTGGTCAAAGCTCAAGACCGCGTCGATCGACAGAGTTGGCCGCAAGTCCTGGCCGCCCAACGTCTTCTCCGCGATCTGTTCCAACCGCTCAACGAAAGCGTCCCAGTTCGCGACCCCCACCCCGAATCCGGCGGCCGCCGCATGTCCGCCGTACCGTTCGAGCAGATCTCGGCATTCATCGAGGGCGCCGGTAATGTTGAACTGAGGGATGCTGCGGGCCGAGCCTCGAATGCTGTCTGCCTGTACTCGGGCCACCAGCGCGGGTCGATAGAACTCGTCGACTAGCCGCCCAGCCACCAGCCCAACGACGCCTTCGTGGAAGCTCGGATCGGCTGCGACGATCAGGTTTCCCCCCGGCGGAACAAGGCCGATGATCTTCTTCGCTTGATCAAGCGTCTCATTCGTCAGCCGCTGGCGTTCTCGATTCAAGCGGTCGAGGCTTTCGGCCCGAGCCCGGGCTTCGGGCCCTGGTCTGGCCAGCAGCAGCTCGACTGCCTCCCCGGCGCTGGCGAGCCTCCCGGCTGCATTTAGCCGCGGGCCTAGACTGAAGCCAATGGAGTTGGCCGTCAGCCGGCCGGGGGTGAGACGAGCCTGCGCGACGAGCGCTTGCAAGCCCGGTCGACCCCCGGCATTCAGCTGCTCGAGCCCGGAGGCGACCAGCGCTCGATTCTCATTTTGAAGCGGTGCGAGGTCGGATACTGTTCCGACCGCGACCAGGTCCAGCGGGAGCACCGAGGATTGGCTTCCGCTGGCTTCGAGCAGCGCCTGGGCCAGTTTGAGCGCTACTCCGACTCCCGACAGCCCTTTGAACGGATAGCGGTCGCCCTCGCGGTTCGGATTGACTACCGCGATCGCAGGGGGCAATTCGTCAGCCGGCAGGTGGTGGTCAGTAACGATCAGCTCGAGCCCGATCTGCTTGGCAACTTCAGCAGCCTCCCAAGAGCGGATCCCGCAGTCAACGCTCACAAGCAAGTCTGCTCCTTCTGAGCGCAATTTGGATAGCGCGCCTGCATTTAAGCCATAGCCTTCTTCAAAACGATCGGGGATGTACCAACGGGTGGCAAACCCTTGCGAGCTTAGGACCTCATACAGTAGGACCGTGGCGGAGACGCCGTCCGCGTCGTAGTCGCCGTAGACGACCACCGTTTGGCCGCCGGCCCGGGCTGCCTGCAGCCGCTCCACCGCAGCCGGCATGTCCGTCAGGAGAAATGGGTCGCTCGAGCCAGAGTGGCGCCGGCTGAGAAACAGCTCGGCCTCGGACGCAGTTCGAACCCCTCTCCCAGCCAGGATCGCCTGTTGAGTTGGGGTGTAGCCGCCTGGGTCAGACCAGGCCGACTGGGTGCCTGGCTCAATCCAGCGTTTGCCGAGCATCGGATAGGGTCATCAGCCTCGGTCGGCAGCAAAACGGCCCGCTTTTTGAGCGGGCCGTTTAAGTCAATCGCGGATTAGGGTTACGCCCAGCCTTGGCCCTTCACGAAATTGGTGAGGACCGGGATGTTGACTTGCTCCCCCTGGTAAGCCTTAATTCCCCAGTAGACGCCAACCGCCCAGATGATCAAGGATGGAGCACCAAAACAGAAAATCAACACGGTGCTGAGGATCGTCCCCCCGACCAGGTTGAACAGCCCCCACGCCAGAGCTTGGGCGTTGTGGGCCCGAATGAACGGACGGGCTTTCTTGTCAGCCATAAGCAGGATGATGATCGGCACGATTGGGCTCAAAACATAAGCCAACAATGCCCAAAGCTTGTCATCACTGGTGATGCCGGCGTCCATTGCGGGTTTATTAGTCATTCTTTCCTCTCCTCTGGGTACCGGGCCGCCGATCGGCTGGTCCCGGCATTGTCATGGATTGTAACCGCATGGGCTAAAGTCGCAAGCCCATCTTATTGAACCCCTCGAATGGCAAGAGGTTGCTCACTGTTCGTCTCTGGTCGTATGCTAGCATTGGGGTATGCGGGTGGTGTTCATGGGGTCCCCGGATTTTTCGATCCCGATCCTCGCTGAGCTCGATCGGCTGTACGAGGTGATCGGAGTCGTTACTCAACCGGATCGACCGGCCGGCCGCGGCCGGCAACCGAGGGCCTCGATAGTGAAGCATTTCGCGATCGGGCATGGCCTGCGAGTGATGGACCCCGGAAGTCTGCGAGCACCCCAAGTCGTTGGCCAGCTAACCGACCTGCGACCCGAGCTTATCGTCGTTGCGGCCTTTGGCCAAATCCTCCCTCAAGCCGTGCTCGACATACCCCCGCATGGTTGCCTCAATGTCCACGCCTCTCTGCTGCCACGTTGGCGGGGTGCCTCGCCGGTCCAAGCCGCCATACTGAGCGGAGACTCCGAAACGGGCGTCTCGATCATGTTGATGGATGCCGGTCTCGATACCGGCCCACTACTCGCCCAGCGAGCGACCCCAATCAATGCTAGCGAGACCGGCGGCAGTCTGGGGCAGCGGCTGGCCAGGATCGGGGCGGATCTGCTGATTGAGGTGCTTCCAGCCCACCTGGCCGGAGAACTCGACTCCGCCGCCCAAGATGAGGCGCGAGCGACCCACGCGCCGCGCCTCAAGAAGGCCAGCGGCCTGATCGACCTGCAACTCTCAGCCGCTCAGCTAGCCCGGCAGATCCGGGCCTTCCAGCCTTGGCCGAGGTCCTACCTTCAATGGAATGCCCGCCGCCTGCTCGTTCATGCTGCCCGGGCCGTGCCAGTGGAAAAGCTTGCACCCGGTCAGGTCTTCGAGCTCGAACACCTCCCCGCGCTTGGGACGGCTGACGGTGCGCTGGTCCTGGAGCAAGTGCAGCCGGAAGGCAAGCGCCCGATGGATGGCCACGCCTTCCTGTTGGGTTCACCGGATTTTCTGGATGCCCAACTGCTCGGGTGACCTGGCATGGATCTGCAAATCATCCGCACCCGTCACCCGCTTGACGCATCCCTCGGCCAATTGACCGATTTGCTCCGCCGCCTCGGCCAGGGCGACGCCCTCGAAGACTTCGGCCGTCGGTTGGAACGAATGCCTGAATCGGACCGCTTTGTGTTGGTTACGGTCGGAGAAACCCTAATTGGCTATGCGCATCTTACAAACGATGGTCCGAGCCGACCGCAGTAGTTCCATGCTGCTGATCAACGGCCGGATCCATCCCAGGGCCGATTCGGCCGCGGTCGTCGCGGCAGTGCTCATCGAGGGCGGTCGGGTAATTCGGGTCGGCGAGCCGGGCGAGCTCGGTCATCCGTCCGCCGATTCAGGGAGTGTCCTCGACCTGGGTGGCAGAACGGTGCTGCCGGGATTGATCGATGCCCATCTCCACTTGGAACACTACGCTAGCCGACTCTCCCTCCTCGATTGTGAACAGCCCAGTTTGGCGGAATGCCTTGCGCGGGTTCGGGCGCAAGCCGAGCGGACCGAAGCGGGGAATTGGATCCTGGGCCATGGGTGGGACCAGAATCTCTGGGGCGGCTACCCCACCGCCGCAGACCTGGATCAGGCAGTGCCGACCCATCCCGCCTATTTGACCGCGAAGTCCCTCCACGCCGGTTGGGCGAACTCGAAAGGTCTGGAGTTGGCCGGGATTATCGCCTCGACCCCCGACCCGCCCGACGGAGCGATTCAGCGATCCGCCGATGGTTCACCGACTGGCATCCTGTTTGAAGGTGCGGTGCGGCTGATTTCGGACTTGATCGGCCGCCCCCCGGTTGGTCAGCGAGTCGAGAGCTTGGCCAGGGCACAAGCGCGGCTGCTGTCCCTCGGCCTGACCGGGGTTCATGACTTCGATGGACCGAGCTGCTTCGAGGCCCTCCAACTCCTGCGGGAGGCCGATCGGCTCCAGCTCCGAGTGGTCAAAAACCTGCCGGCAGACCTCTTGCCAGAACTTCAAGCGGCGGGCTTCCGAACCGGATTCGGGGACGAGTGGCTTCGGCTCGGCCACCTTAAAGTCTTCGCTGACGGGGCTCTCGGGCCGCGGACCGCCTCGATGCTAAGTCCTTATTCTGGCGAGCCGGAGAATCGTGGGATGTTGCTAGTCGACCACGAGGGACTGGCCGATATCGCCATTCGGGCGGCCCAAGCTGGGTTGGCGACCAGTGTGCATGCCATCGGAGACCAGGCGACCCACGAAGTGCTGGGGGCATTCACGACCCTGCGAGAGTATGAAGCAGTCCACAAACTTCCCCACCTGCGACACCGGATCGAGCACCTGCAACTGCTGCATCCGGACGATTCAGGCCGGGCCGGCGCCCTCGATCTGGTGGCCTCGATGCAGCCGGTCCACGCGACCTCAGACATGCCGATGGCCAACCGATACTGGGGGGACCGGGTGCAGAACGCCTATGCCTGGCGAACCGAGTTGCAGGCGGGCGCCCACTTGGCCTTCGGATCGGACGCCCCAGTCGAAGATCCGAATCCCTTCCTGGGGATCCATGCCGCGGTTACTCGCCGCCGGCTGGACGGCAGCCCGGGCCCGGAGGGATGGGTACCAGATCAACGGGTGACCTTGGAGCAGGCGTTGGCAGCCTACACCACGGGGTCTGCTTATGCGGCCGGGTTGGAATCGGTTCAGGGACGGCTGGAGCCCGGCTATCTGGCGGACCTGCTCGTACTGGCTCGCGATCCGTACGATTGCCGGCCCGATGAACTGGCCGAACTTGCCCCGATCGGCACGATGGTCGCAGGCGAGTGGCGCTACCGCGATTTCTAGTTGCCGGCCGCCGGACTTTGGCGATGGAATTCCCCGTCCCGCGCGGTAACTCCGATCTGATCCAAATGTTCGAGCAGAGCCAGGGCGTATTTGCGAGAGCTGACAAACCGGTCCCTGACTTCGCCGACAGTCACTTTCCCGGTTTCGCCGAGTCGCTCCCGCACCCAATCGGTCATCTGCGAATAAGCCTGCCGGCTCAGGAGCACCGTCTCGGATACCCTTACCAGCTCCCCGTTTTCCAGCAGCGAGGCAAGTATTTCCTCCCCGACCGTCTCCCGGCACTCGCTCCAGCCGGGCGGCCCGAAAGGTTCGGCCTCGAATCGCTCCAGTAGCCGACTCACTTGCTCCGCTTCGGCCTGGCTGAGTCGAATCACGAATTCCGGCAGGCTGATTAGGCCGCCGGCCTGCCGCAGCATCCCTCGGTTGACCATCTCCCCAATCAATTCGGGGGCCCCTCCCGCAAGCTGGCCCCGGAGTTCCTCGAGGGACATCCCAGATCTCAGCGGGCGACGCTGGTGATATTCACCCACCAGTTCTCGTGCCCGCTGAACCGTAGTGCTCCATCTTTGGGCCCCGACCGCCCAGCGCTCAGCTGAAGGCCCGGCTCCGCTGAAGATCACCAGCTTGCCCTTCTGCTCGAGCCGGTCGAGCGCCGCGTCGATGGCGACCCCATCCAACCCCAGAGACTCTCTGGCGGCCGCCACGCGGGATGGGCGATCCTCGCCAACAAACGCAAGCAAGACCTCTTCGGGGTCTTCACTCAGAGATTGGATCAATCCTGCGATCACGCTTGGAGCCACCCGCTTGTGAAATCGAGTCGGGTGAGGATTCGCAACCTGTCCGCCCCCGAGGGTCGTCCCCGGAGACGGGCGACGAAGGATGAACCGGTCTCCCCTTCTCACGACGACGGGGGCTTCTAGCACCAACTGCAGCCACCCGGCTTCGCCCGATTGCAGCGGCCGTTCGCCCAGGACTCGTATTCGAGCCATTCGATTCGCAGTCCCGGCGAAGAACTTTGCGCTTGAGTTGTGTCCAATGGCAAACGCGTGGTCCGGAAGCACCCGGAAACTCACGTCGACCACCCTAGTCGGCGAGTCTGTCCCAGGGAGGACCAGGACGTCCCCGCGTTGAATCTGGTCGACCTCCACACCCGAGAGATTTGCCGCGACTCGGCTTCCAGGGTGAGCCACAGTGACCGCCATTTTATGGGTTTGCAGGCCTCTGAGCCGCGCCCTGAATCCCCCGGGGAGCAGTTCCACCTCATTGCCGACCTGCAAGGACCCATCCAGGAGCGTCCCTGTGACGACGGTTCCGAAGCCCGCCATTGTGAACACCCGATCCACCGGCAATCGGGGATGCCGGGTGTCTGCCCTCAGCGGTTCGTCCCCAAGGGTTGCGTCTAGCGCCCTGATCAGCTCGGAAAGCCCGACCCGAGACACCGATGACACCGGCAGAATCTCAGCCTGCGCGAACCGGCCACCTGCCAGCAGGCTGCGGATCTCGCGCCGGACCAGCTCCAACCACTCGGGGTCGTCAATGAGATCGATCTTTGTCAGGGCGACAATGAGACTTGGGATTGCCAGCAGGTCCAGGATCGCCAAGTGCTCGCGGGTCTGCGGCATCGGCCCTTCGTCGGCGGCAACCACCAATAGCGCGGCGTCTATCCCTCCGACCCCGGCCAGCATGTTGTCAATAAAATCAAGATGGCCCGGGACGTCGATAATTCCCAGGCCTTCGCCGCTCGGCAGCGTCGTCCAGGCAAAGCCTAGATCGATCGTCATCTGCCGGTCTTTCTCTTCTTGCAGGCGATCCGGATCTATCCCGGTCAGCGCCTCTACCAGGGCGGACTTGCCGTGGTCAACATGGCCGGCAGTCCCCAATACCCGCATCGCTCGAGTGTTCTAGGCCCTCAAATTAGGGCTGGTGTTCCTTTCCCTTGGCCTCGGCCGCCCATTCCCGGAGCATGGTCAGGGTCTCCTGCAGGCGCTGCTGGCCCGAGTGGCTGAGCTGTTCGAGGCTTTCTAGGGCCTCACCGATATCGTCCTGGGCCGACCGCAGATCGTCAGATAACTTCTGATGCAATCGTTCATGATCCCGCCGCTGCTCTTCGGCTTCCAGTTTGAATGCACTCCAACGCTTGTGTTCATCCGCCTGTTGACCCGACCACTCCTGCTTGAACCGATCTTCGCTCAACCGCTGGATTTCGCTGACCTCTTCGATTCGGCGTTCCAGGCGAGCCACGACGTCGCTTATCTCGCTCTCCAGCCGCTTCAGGTTTCGGTGAGTCTCCTCGAAAGCCGCCAGCCGCTCATCAAGTCCTTCGGCCTGGCCAGCGAAAGATGTGAATCGCTTCTCATGCGCTTTCCAGTTGCGCTCGAATTCGGCCTGACGGACGGCCTGCTGCTCAGTCCACAGCGTCTGGGCTTGGCGAAGCTCGTTCTCGCTGGCCTCCAATTCGCCGAGGGTTGCCTGCAGTCGGCGTGCCTGATCCTCGACAACCTGAACGTGCACTACCAGCGATTCGTGCTTCTTGTGCTGCTCGGCTGCACGGGTCTCTAATTCGGCAATCCGTTGGGCATCTTGTCGCCGACCCTCCTGCAGGCTAACGGTCTGCCGGTTTCGCTCCTCGAACTCCCTGGCGAGCGACTCGTTCCGTTTCGAGATACCATCCAGAGTGCGGCTGATACGCAGTTCTTCCTGTCGACGCGCCTCCAACGAATCTCGCAGGTCTTTGGTGGTCTTTAGCTCGACCCGAACGGCATCGATCGCCTCGGCGGTCTGGCGCTCCCCCGACTTGCGCAAATCCTCGAGTTGTCGTTCGCGGGCGATCCGCCGTTGCTCTGCTCCCTCGATCAGCCCATTGATCTCCAAACGATGTTGGCCGATCGTTTCGTCCATCTGGCTGGCCTTGGTCGCCAGGGCGGCGGTCCGGGATTGGTCTCCGGCCAGGATTTTTATTTGGTCAGCTAGCCGGCGTAGTTCCTGTTCGAGGCCCTCGAGCCGCTCCGCTACTCGGCCGATCTCTTCGGCGCCTCTTCGGCGCTGCTCATCAAGCCAGGTGAATCGCTTGTCGATCTGTTCGGTCTCCAGTTGAGACTCCTGGGAGTTACGTCCGAGTTTTTTCGCCGAGATTCGGGATCGCCGCGAGTATAGCATAGCGATCCTGCCGCCTTGTTTCCGCCCTAATGGTGTAGATTGGCAAAGCCTCGAAGGGCCGGTCCCACCCATGGCATGCCAAGCTGGGGGAACCCGCCCAGGAGCAGACAGAGAAGGATTCCCGCGAGCAAGATCCAGCGCTCCGTGCGGGTCACAAGTTCGACCGCTCGTTCTCCTGCCGAAGAGAAGATCCGGGCAGCCCACCTTCCGACCGCCAGCGTGACTATCAGCATGGCGAAGAGCATGATAAGCACCCCGCCATCCGCCGATTCGGGCAGGCTGCGCAACACTGCCCAACGGATCGCGAATCCACCGGTCAACGGGAATCCAGCCAGACCGAGGGCGCCGATCAGACTGGCGCTCGCCGCGATTGGATTCACCCGGCCTGCGCCGACCCGATGGCGTTCCAGCGCTGTTCGGCCCATTGCCGCCGCGCCGAGCCCCCATGCCGCCAGGCTCACGACCCGCACTCCCGCGTGGAAGAGCACGATCTGAAGTGCCCCAGCTTGGTTCGATCCAATTGCAAACAGGGTCACCCCGAAATCCGCGATCAGGGCGTAGGCGAGCATCTTCGAGTAGGACGCCTGCGCGGCCGCTGCCAACGACCCCAGGCCGACCATGAGCAGGCCAACCGACAGCGCCGCGGTGAACACCTTTGGTTCCGTCCGCAGCCACTCGAGGCTGTCCATGAACCGAAGGAGGAAAAATAGGCCAGCACTTTGCAGAACCACCGCGATAAACGCCAATGAGAAGGGATTGGCAGTCTCGGCTGCCCGCCCCAGCCAGAAGTGGAAAGGTGGAACGAACATCAGGATTGAAAACCCCAGAGCCAGCAGAGCCATCACTTTAGCGGCAAGGTCGGGGGTCACGCTCGTGATACCCACATTGTCGAGCAGCCATCCGGTAAACAGGATGGCGATCATCGCCAGGCTATAGAGAACAAGCAGCTGGAGTGATCCCGGATCGGCCCTCAGATCTGGCGGGTTGAGCACCAGAATGGCCGCCATGGCCGCGAGTTCCAGGAAGATGGCCGCATACAGGAATGGTTCGATTGCCAGCGAGCCCCCGAGGAGCCCCAGGGTGATCAGGCCAACCGGTGCGAAAGATCGGCCCGGGCGGGCGATCATCCCGGCCCCGAAAAACAGTGCACCAGTCAGGTAGAGGAACGCCACCGGGGCCCGGTTGCGATCCGAAAGAGCGATCAACCGACCGAGGATGCGCCAGCCTCCTTCGAACTTGAAAGTAATTCCGAACAGGGTGCCCGGAGATTCAATTGGAGCCGTGAGGGCAAAGACCCCGATCATGAGACTGCCAAGTGCCGCCAGCGCGAAAGGCGCCCAAACCCGGCGGCGCAGCATCAGACTCCCGCCGGCGAGAATCGCGGTGAGGCCAAAGATCACGGCCGGGGCACTCATGGTGCGCCTTGCATTTCCTCGGGGGTCCCGCTGATCAATCCAAGATAACTGGCCACTAGCGCCAAGCCGATGTGAATACTGGCGATCAACGCCAGGACTGCCAGCGAAGGTTCGATGAGACCGTAAACAACCTCGAAACCGGAAAGCAGTGTCATGAGCCCGAGGCACACTCGGAACGCCGACCCCGAAAGCCCCAGCTGAAGCAGGCCCATGGTGAGCAGCACCGTCGAGCCCAAGATCGCCTCTTGAGGCAAGTCGGGAACTTCGAACCAGTTGCGCTGACCGAGACCGAACGCGGCGACCAGACTCAAGCCGGAGGCGAACAAACGGAATGTTGTCCCGAATTCGCGGCCGGCAGGCTGAGCGGGCGCAGGATGCAGCTTGGACTCCGACACCGTAAGGATGGTGCAGGCGATCATCCCCGCCACGAGTTTCACCGCGGCCACTTGCAGCGGGAGCGAAAGACCAGTCAGCCAAGAGACCGCCGCGTACTGGATTGCCAAGGTGCCGATCCGGGCGACCCGCCCGGTGACCACCGTGAGAAGTAATGCGGTTCCTGAGACGATCATGACCGTCATCCCGGGCTGGCTCCTGTCGCGATGACGACGGCCAGCACGGCCAGGAACATCCACAGCACCGCACTCTGACCCTCGAGCAGCTCGGTCCCCGAACGAATCCAGCGGGCGACCTGCTCCCAGGCCTGGCTCAACTCGGCATAAACATCGATTCTCAAGGCGAGGGGCCGCCGCCCCACGTCGGAGCTTCGGTGGGGCAAGATCCCCTGAACTGCCTGGGTCGCCCCGGCTCCCAGACCGAGGCCAAGGACTGCCAGCAGCAGCCCGATCAAGCCAGGTTGGGACAGAGCGAGAGCCGCGGTCGCGGCTAACCCCAAGCCAACTGCTGGTGCCCATTGGCGTCGTCCAAACAGGCTCGCGGCGGCCGCCAGCTGAACTGCCGCAGCTGCCGCGGCCGGAGTGCGCCATGGTTGATCGTCAAACCCACCGGCCAGCAGCAGGCCCGCCGCGACCAGGGCTGGGTAGGTCGAGTCGGCGGCCGGGGGGCGACTGCTCAACCTCCCGATCCACCATAGCAATCCCAATACGCCAGGCAGGGCCAGCCCAGCCCGATCGTCCAGCACCTGGCCGCAGGCGGCCAGTGCGACGATTGGGTTAAGCCAGGCGGAACGTATTGGGTCGGCCTTCGCAGTCGAGGCCGCCAGGGTCGAACTCCGGAGAAAAACGGCCGAACCCGCCACCACCCCCGCTAGGCCGGCCCAGGTGCCGATCGGCGCGGCGTCAGAAACGATCAAAAGCAATGCGGCTGCGGCGTGAGGCAGCATCCGGCGGATCACGGTGCTGGGCTCGGCTCCCCGGCCAAGCTCGAGGGCTGCCTCCAGGATGCTCATCAAGGTCCAACATAGAGCTACGCTAAGCGGGTTTGATCCCAGGACTGCGGCAAGACCAACACCCCAGTACGCCAGCTGCAGCGATCCAATCCGGCCTCCAGCACGCAGACTCACGATCAGATAGAGTGAGCAGGCCAGGACCAAGAAGGGTCGAGAGCCCTCGAACAGCTTGAATTCGAGCCCCGGACCGAAAATCTCGATCGGGCGCCAAACTGTCACCGCGGAAGTCGCCGAGTCCACGAGCACAACAGCCAAAAAGGAGGCCGCCGCAGCCACCGGAGCAATCAGCCGCGCAGCCCCGGCCGCCCGTCGGTGAAGCAGCCAATGAAAAAGCGATCCGAGAATCAGGAGCAGGCTGGAGGTTAGAGTCATCGAGGACGGGCTGGGTGGCCATGAAGAATACCATGCGGACGCCGAGCAGGGCCCACATGCTATACTTGGCGGCCGGACCGCCGAAATGCAAGCCGAAGTCACCCACGTCCTCCGCATGTCGAAGCATGGAGTACCGGTGATTCCGGTGAGGCCGTTCACCACGGGATAAGCGCTTAGTTAGACCTGCGGTTACTTTGTAGGACACGGAGTCACGAAGCTGGAAGACTGGGTCGGTCGAGTTCTCTCCAAAGTTCGAATTGAAAAAATGATCGGCCGCGGGGGCATGGCCGATGTTTATGTTGGCCGGCACACCACCTTGAACCGGCCCATGGCGGTCAAGATTCTGCACCCGCACATGACCCTCAATCCCGAGCTGCGGCGGCGTTTCCGCGACGAGGCTCAGGCGGTCGCCGCCCTGCGTCATCCCAACATCGTTCAAGTCAACGATTTCGATGTGGTCGACGACCGGCCGTACATCGTCATGGAGCTCTTGGAAGGGATGTCCTTCGCCGAGTACCTGCGCGGCCTGCACGGGCTGGGTCACAGCCTCCCGCTCGACACTGTCGTCAGGCTAACCGGACAGGTCTCAAGCGCTCTGGACTATGCCCACCGGCGAGGCATCGTTCATCGGGATGTCAAGCCGGCCAATATCATCCTGCGGGCCGGATCCACGCCGATCAATTCCCAGCTCCCGCTTGGGCCAGACGTCGAGCCGGTGCTGACCGACTTCGGGGTCGCGAGGATAGCCAGTTCGACGACCCCAACCGTTTCGGGAACGATTCTCGGCACGCCTGCTTACATGAGCCCCGAGCAGGTGCGCGGCGAGGCGGTGGACAATCGTTCGGATATCTATTCGCTTGGAATCATCCTCTACGAGGTCCTCGCCGGAAGACTTCCCTTCGATCCGGAGACGGACACCCCGGCCTCCATCCTGTACAAGCATGTTCACGAGAATCCGCCTCAGCTCCCCAACATCAGTCCTGCGATTCAGGCGGTGCTCAAGAAATCGCTCGCCAAGGACAGGGAACAGCGCTACCAGCAGGCGGGCCAGATGGCGACCGACCTGCAAGCCTCCGTCAAGGCGATCCCGTCTGCCACTGCCACAGCAGCTCTGGTAACCCTGCTGAGTCAATCGACGCCGGTCGTCTCCCCGCCCATGCTGAGGAAGCGTTCCGGCCTTCCAACAGTCGCACGGGTTGGGGCGCTTGGCGTGGCCGCTATAGTTCTCGTCGTCGGCGCGGTGCTGGGCAATCTTTTTCTTGGGGGCGGTGCGGACCAGGAGCCGACCTCGCCAGTTCAAGAGTCGGCAGTCATGCCCCCAGCGGAGGAAACGGAACCCGCCGGGGCTGCGCCGGACAATACTCCACCGGCGACCGAACTCCCAGGCGCTACCGCCTCGGCCGGGTTTGCCATTGTGCAGGACAGTGTCGTGGAGCTGCGCCTGACGCAGGTCGAGGCCCCGCCAGATGGGTCTTCCTATCACGCCTGGCTCCTCGGGCCCGAGGGGACTGCGGCGCTGCATCTCAATTTGGACGGCGAAGTCGAATGGCTCGCGGGCGAACTGCAAGTGAACTTCGTCCATCCTGAAGGGAAAAGCTTACTTGCCGCGTACGGGACCCTTGTGATCAGCCGGGAGACCGCGGGCAGCGTGCTATCCGAACCTAGCTCAATCATTTATCGCGGGTCGGTGCCGTCGGATATCGAAAGTTTTGTTCGGCTTGCCAATGTGGTCCGCAGCGATCAGCAGATTCCAGCCGATCTTGTGGACCTATTTTCGCGGCAAGCGGGACATTTCCTGAGTCATGCTGGCCTGGCCCTCGGCGCGATCGGTTCGGACAACCTGCCCGATACAAAGACCCATGGCGAGCATAGCCTCAACATTATTGAGGGAGAGGCGGGAGAGTTCTACGAAGATTGGAACGGAAACGGGCGGCCGGAGAATCCCGGCGATGACGTTGGTTTGCTACCGTACGTTCGGCTGCTGGAGGCTGCAGGAAACGGCGCGGCCATATCAGAAGAGCAGCGGGGCAGGAGCGGCGATCCGGGGCGGACGCTGGCCGCTCAGTCGGCAGAGATCGCCAGTCTGCTGCTCGAGGCACGCGAGATCTTGCGTCAGATCGTCCAAGTAGACGCTCCGGCAGATATCCACTCCTTTGGCCTGGACACAGAACTGGCCGCTCTTCTCAGCGTGAAAGACCTCATTGACCAAGCTACCGCCCAAGCAGCCGACTTGCAGCTGGCTTTTGCCATCGAGCTATTCCCCGCACCATAGTCCCAGGCTGCCTCCCTTCTATTTACAATTCGGATCGTAAGGGTCTAGAATCGTTCTTGCCCCGGGGAAGCTAACCCGACATGTCCCGACGAACAGCACTCTTGATTGTGACGACTTCGAATGGCGATGAGGCCTTCGCTCAGCTTGCGCCCCCCGAGGTTGACTTGGCCGCCCTCGCGGCTGCGCTCGGCGATCCTTTGGTGGGTGGTTTCGAGCTGCTCCAGCTGGTAGACAAAGATGTCCAGGATTTGCGGGAGGCGATAGTTCGCCTGTATCGGTCAGCCGGGCCGCAAGATGTGACTTTGCTCTATTACGCGGGCCACGCCATACAAGATCAGTTTGGCGAGATGTACCTGACGGCCCGCGACACGCAAGTCGACGTGCTCGAAGCCACCGGCGTCCAAGCCGCCTTCCTGCGCGATCAGCTCGATAAGTCCCGCTCCGACCAGAAGATCGTGCTGCTCGACTGCCCGACGATCGCTGCTTTCGACGGCGCCCGCCAGCTGGTTGGCAGCAGCTCAGGGATCTTGGAGTCAATCGAAGGAAGCCGTCGAGGCAGATTTCTAGTTTGCTCGACCGACCTTATCGGCGCGGCCCTCGAGGGCCGCCAACTGACCGGAGACCCAGGCCGCGGCGGATTGAGCCAGATGGTTCAGCAGGGTCTCACGACCGGCGACGCGGATCTCAATCTCGATGGGCAGGTGACGGCAGAAGAACTCTACGAATTCATCTACGATCGCTCGGCATCCAAGGAGCCCACCTCTCGGGCCATGCCTCACCGGTCGAGCAGCCCGGATCTCGGGGAGATCCTGGTCGCGAACAACCCGGTGTGGAAGCCGGTCGACCTGCCTCCCGAGCTGCGAGAAGCGCTTCACAGTCCGCTGGCCTGGATGCGACAGGGCGCGGTCCCCGAATTGGAACGGATGCTGACCGGCCAAAACAAGAAGCTATCTCTGGCAGCCCGCCAGGCACTGACCACTCTATCAAGCGATCAGGCCCCAGAAATCGCAAGATCGGCTACCGCGGTGCTTCAGGCAAAGGTCCCTTCCGCGCCGGCCACTCCCCCAGAATCGACTCCCTCCACACCGACCCCGGACACCACCCGGAGTGGCATTTCGCGGATTCCAACGCTTGGATGGGTCGCGGGCGGGCTGGTTCTGCTCTTTGCGCTTGGCCTGGTAGCCGGTGCTTCCGGCCTCTTTGGCCCGAAAGAAGAAGCACTTCCTACCGAAGTTGTGCCCAGGCCAGCGACGGTTCAAGCCAGCCCGGTCGTTGAGACCCCAAGCAGCACTCCCGAGCCGGAGCCCACCCTGGCGCCCGAGGCACCGCTACCCCCATCGATTGGGATGGTGCCCATACCCGCCGGGACCTACCCCATTGGATCAAACCTGGCGGTTGAGCTCGCCGCCTATTGGATCGATCAATTCGAAGTTAGCAACTCGGACTATGCGGCTTACTTGGAAGAGACCAACCAGCCCCTTCCCCGCTACTGGGTCGGGGCCAACATTCCCGCCGAGATGGGTGACCATCCGGTGCGGACCGTCTCCTGGGATCTGGCTGACTCGTACTGTCAGTGGAGCGGGAAACGACTGCCGAGCGAGGCCGAGTGGGAGGTAGCGGCACGCGGACCGCGCGGGCTGCTGTATCCGTGGGGAGAGCAAGAGGGTGCTGTGGTACTCCCTCCCGGCGGGACGTACTCAGTCGGTTCGATATCGGCTAATCGCAGTGTATTTGGAGTTTACGACCTGGCCGGCAACGTCTGGGAATGGGTGGACGTCCCTTATTCGCCGCTCCGAGAGGGCGAGCGCGTGTTGCGGGGCGGCGCCAACAACTTTCCGAACGATATGACCTATCGGCTGATCGGAGATCCCGAGGCCAGCAACACCGTCTCCGACGCCGGCTTCCGCTGCGCGGCTCGGGATGTCGAGGTGCGGGTCGACCCGAACTTGCTCGTGACCGATGAATTCGCGAACATTCTGAGCGGATGGTTCCAGGCCGCCCAGCCGGTCCGGGATTACTTCTACGGTTACCATCCGACCGACTTCTACCACCTGCAGGTCAGCGCGACGGAGGATTGCCTGGCCGTACGGCATGAGACGACCTTGGACAACTTCGTGGCCGAAGCCGATATCTTCCAGGCCAGGACTGAGACCGAAACCGGCAACTATCGCCACGGTCTTATCATTCGCGAGGCAGCTTCTGAGTTTTACGCCTTCACCGTCTCGCCGCGCACTCAGGTCTGGCAGATCACGAAGAACAGCCCCAACGGGTTGGTGATTCTGGCCGAAGGACTGGATGACTCCATCCGCGGTCTGACCCGGGCTGAGGCGGACAAGCTGTCGGTCATCGCCAACGGCCCCGAGCTCACACTCTTCATCAATGGCCGCCTGGTCGGACGGGTCTACGACGACGACTACCGGGATGGAAACGTTGGATTCATAGTGGAGACCGTAGATGAGACTTACGCCCATTCCCACTTCGATCGCGTATTTGTTTGGGGCCTCCCCGCAAACACCGTCTCCGTCACGGAGATCCCTAGCGGCGCCGCGGCCCCGACCAGGATTAGTCGGGCCGCCTGCGCCGGCTCGGTGAGCGGCGACGACGTGCTCGAGAGCTTCTTCACCTACACCGTCAAAGAAGGCGACACTCTCTCCCTGATTGCCGACCTGTTCGGCCTGACCATCGAGGATGTTAAGGGCGCGAACGGAAGACGGATCCAAGATCCAAATGTGATCGTGGTTGGCCAGGTGCTGATCATCCCGGAGCAATAGATCGCAGGGATGACAGCGATCTCTTCGGTCAAAGGGACCCGAGATTTTTACCCCGAAGACATGGCCTTCCAGCGATGGCTGTTTGCTTCGATTCGGGCGGTCTCTGAGCAGTTTGGCTACCAGGAGTACGACGGCCCATTCCTCGAACGGGTCGAGCTCTACGCCGCACGATCCGGCGACGAGCTGGTCCGCGAGCAGTCGTTTGTTTTCCCCGACCGCAGCGGAGAGCTGATCGCCCTCCGCCCTGAACTCACTCCATCTCTGGCCAGAATGATCGCAGCCCGCAGCAAGGTCCTGCCACGGCCGATCCGCTGGTGGTCCTTTGGGCCATTCTGGCGCTACGAACAGCCGCAGCGAGGCCGGTCCCGCGAATTCTTCCAGTGGAACATCGATCTTTTGGGCGTGAACTCGCCCGAAGCAGACGCGGAAATCGCCGCCATCGCCGCCGCTTTCCTGCGGCGGGTTGGCCTTGGCCCGGACGCGGTCCGGATTTTCATCAATAATCGCCGGCTGGCCGAGTTGCAGCTTCAGGAAATAGGGTTCTCCGTGGACCAGCGGCCCGCAGTCTTTCGGCTCATCGACCGGTTAGAACGGTTGAGCCGGGAATCGTGGGAAGCAGAGGCCCGCCGCACCGGCCTGGAGAGCCGCCTGCTGGACCGGCTCCAAGTGTCACTCGCGGATCGGGAAGCCTGGCGGAGCTCGGACGAACTACTCCGCTTCTTTCGGGCAGCCGAGGCCCTCGGAGCCGCACAATACTTGGAATACAACCCGAGCGTGATCCGCGGGCTGGATTACTACACTGGAACCGTGTTCGAGGCCCGCGAAGCTGCCGGAGAATATCGGGCGATCCTGGGCGGCGGACGCTACGATGATCTCGTTGCGGCCGTTGGCGGCGATCCGGTTCCCGGCACCGGCTTTGCCATGGGCGACGTGGTGATCCGGCTGGTATTGGAGAAATACGATGCCCTGCCCAAGCTGCGGACGAATCCGGCCGACCTGCTGATTGCCAGTTTTGAGACTGAGAATCCGGAACCCGCTCTGCAGCTGGCCGCTCGCTTCCGCCAGGCCGGCCTCAGGGTCGTGTGGTATCCGCAGGCCGATCGACTACCGAAGCAGCTTAAGTTCGCCGATCGCCAGGGAATTCCATGGGTGGCAATCCTTGGACCGGAGGAGATCGGTTCCAATCAGGTGACGATCAAGGATATGCAGACTGGAACCCAGGAGTTGCTCGCGATTGACGAGGCTATCGCCCGAGTCAAGGTTCTGGCCGCTGCTCAGCAGCGGCCGACTGCTTGACGTACGTCGGGCCAATCCGTAGAATCCACCCGTATGGTGCCTGTAGCTCAAGGGTAGAGCGCCTCACTGTGGATGAGGAGGCTGCGGGTTCGAAACCCGTCAGGCACCCCAAAACTAATCGCGCTGCCCGTCGATACCGGCAGCGCTATTCGTTACTTCTGCCGAACCCCCGATTAGCCAGTCTTCACGGGATCAGGCCGTTGGTCTCCATGCAATCGTAGAGGGCGTTGTTGGCCAGAATATACTGCTCACGGGCAGCCCGCTCTCGCTCGTAGGCTGCCTGCATCTCATTGAAGTAGCCAGGATGGAAAGGGGCGAGGGCTGCACTGGTGTCCACGGGCATTCTCACCATGAACCCCCGGGCGGCTTCCGAAGCCTCGACCCAAGCTTCTATGGCCTCTCGCAAGGCTTCTGCCTGCGCCACACACGGCGACCACGACGGGCGACTGCTTCTCATCGTCACAGAATTCTAAACCGAACAGCGGGCTTCGCAACCTGAAAGACCTCCAAGGCGAGGGCGAAGGGTATACTTCGGCGCGATGTGAGCCTGCTTCGATCGGATCGCCGCCTGTCTTTGTTCTACGCCGCAGCTGCGATTCTTGGTGTGGCCGCCCTGGCGAGCAGTATCTCCGGAGTGGAACCGCGGAGCGGCCTGCGGCTGGGTCTTACGCATCTCGGCTCCCCGCTTGATCCAGCTCTGGACCAGACTGCTGATCCCCCTTCCGCGCTCTTTCGCTGGCTTGCGGAAATCGTCAGGTTCGCGTTCTTCGCCCTCCTTCCGCCCTCCCTCCTCTACCTGATCGTCTCCCCGAGCGCCCGCAGACGGGTGCTCACCCAAGTCCTCTCGCTGGTCTTGGTAAGCTACCTGGTGCTCAGCATTTCTCCTTCATTGCGGGCCGCGGTCCCCGCGCTTCCTTCCCCGCAGGCCCCCGGCGCAGGTGGGCAAGCGGCCGCGACGGTCCTTGACGGTGGAGTCCCCCCGCGCTGGCTCCTGGTGGGGGTCAGCAGCTTCATTGCACTTGGCCTTCTGGCTGCAGGGTATTGGATTGTGCGCCGCAATCGAATGGGGTCGGACCCCCGGATTGGCGAGCTGCGTCAGGCCCTGCGGGCATTGGGTCGGGGGCAGTCCGACCTCGAGAGTCTGATCTACCAGGCCTACCGGACTCTCTGCGAGGCCTCCGGCGAACAACGCGGAATCCGAAGAGCCCAGACTATGACTCCCCGCGAATACCAGGCAGCGCTTGTACGGGCAGCGCTCCCAAACGGCCCCATTGCGCGCTTGACTTCGTTGTTCGAGAAGTCCCGTTACGGTCGAGAGACGCTGAGCCAAGAAGATGAGCAGGTTGCCACCACTGCGCTCAGCGCAATCCTGCAGGAGATCGAGCAGACCTGAAACCATCTCGGTGGATGCGAGCGGGGAGGATCCTCGGAGCGCTCGCGCTGCTGATCGGGCTCGAACGCCTACTCGAGGTCGGGGTTATGGGCTTCGGCAGTCGCCCGCTCGGTCAGGTTTGGGCCTGGATTACCGGAACGTTTGATACGCTCCCGCAAGCTGAGATCTGGGCGGTTCTGGTCGGCTTGTTCGGTCTGCTTGGATTGCGCACTCTTCCCGGCCGTTCCGGACGCCCCACTGCCGCCCATCGGTCCCGGCCCCAATCACAGGGTATCTTGCAAAGTTGGCTTGAGCTGATCGAAGACCGGACCCGTGGAGAGTATTTTCGCTGGCGGATGGCCCGGCGGGTTGCACAGCTCGCCGACGAGCTCGAGCTGCCTGCACCGACCAACGAACCACGGATCGAGGCCTACCTTCAGGCAGGGAGGCAAATGCGGACGATTCGAGCGAAACCGAATCGAGACGATCTCAAACTTGATCCCGCGATCCTGGTCGAGTATCTCGAGCGCACCCAGGACTTGCAGGGTGGCGCCTGACATGAGCGCGGCACGGACGCTTGCGGAAACTGTCGTCGCCGAAGTGGAACGGGCCGTGGTGGGGAAGACCGAATTGCTCAATCACCTGCTGGCTTGCTTTCTGGCCGGAGGCCACGTGCTGCTCGAGGACTACCCAGGACTCGGCAAGACCCTCATCGCAAAGAGCTTGGCAAGCGCCTTGGGACTTGAGTTCCGCAGAATCCAGTTCACGCCTGACCTGCTGCCTGCCGATATCACCGGGACCTACGTGTTCAGCCGAAATTCCGATGCCTTCGAGCTTCGGCGCGGCCCCATCTTCACGAATATCTTGCTCGGCGACGAGATCAATCGGGCTTCACCCCGGACTCAGTCTGCCCTGCTCGAATCCATGCAAGAGTATCAGGTTACCCTGGAGGGCGAGTCGATTCGGCTCCCGGACCCTTTCGTCGTCATCGCGACCCAGAATCCCATCGAGTACGAAGGAACCTTCCCGCTGCCGGAGGCCCAACTCGATCGTTTCATGATGAGGTTGCAGGTGGGCTATCCCTCGATCGAACAGGAACAGGAGATACTGAACCGGCGCCGCACTCGGCAAAGCGAAGAATTCGGCATCTCCCAGGTCGTCAGTCCCGAACAGTTAGCGGCCGCCCGGCAAGCGGTTGAGACGGTCCATGTGGAGAGCGATATCGAGCGTTACATCGTTCAGCTCGCGAGCGCCACCCGGCGCGATCCTCGAGTGGCGGTGGGCGCCAGTCCCCGGGGAGCTTTGGCCCTGATGAAGTCGAGCCGTGCCTGGGCGGCCATCCAGGGCAGAAGTTATGTCCTGCCCGATGACGTTAAGCGACTGGCGAAGCCTGCCCTCGTTCATCGGCTGCTCTTGCAGCCGGAATTCTGGCTCAAGAAGAACGCACCCGAGGACGTCATAGAGGCGAGCCTCGCCGCCGTTCCGGTGCCGGTGCTCGAGGGAATCTAATCCCGCGCCGGCCGGCCGTTCTGGGTCTGGTCATCTGCGCCCTGCTGGTCGGCGGCCTTACAACCTTCGATTCGTCCCTGTTGGCACTGGCCCTACCGCCGCTGGTCTATCTGGCGACCGCCGTAGTTATGCGGCCGACCGAACTCCACCTCCAGGTGGAAGGGCGAATCTCCCCGACGTCTGCTAAGCCAGGTGAAATCATTAGCGTCGAGCTGCGGGCCGAGAATGCTGGCGGCCGCCTCGAAGAACTCGAGATCCAAGATTGGGTACCTGCAGGGCTCGAGCTCATCGACGGGGCATCCGACCTGAGCTGCTCAATGCCTTTCGGCGGTCGTCAGTTGCTGAGTTATCACCTGTTGGCCAAGACCGGACTCCACACCTTCCCGGGGACTCGGCTGAGGGCGACCGATCCGTTCGGTCTCTTCGAGGCCCATCTCACCGTCGCGGGAAACCGGGCCATCTTGGTTCGCCCCGCGATTCGGCAGCTCCGCCGCTTCTACCTGCGACCGCAGCGAGTCGGTGCCCAGGCCGGGGCTTATCCCGCCCGGGTGGGTGGTCCCGGAATCGAGTTCTACGGGATCCGCAGTTACTCCCCAGGGGACCCATGGCGCTGGATCAGCTGGAAAGTATCGGGCCGGTTCCCAGGCAATCTATTCATCAATGTGTTCGAACAAGACCGCATGGCCGAGGTCGGACTGATCGTAGATGCCCGCTCTCGCAGCAATAATGGCACCGGCGAGCACTCGGCCCTCGCGCACTCGATTCAAGCCGCGGCCTCTTTGTCGGAGCTCCTGCTCAGTCAGGGAAACCAGGTTGGGCTCCTCGTATATGGCGGCCACCTGGACTGGACCGTTCCGGGGACTGGGAAGGTCCAGCGTGAACGGATCCTGCGCGCCCTTGCCCGGGCCAGCCTCGGGCAGAGCCAGATCTTTGACCGACTACAGCATCTGCCGAGCCGCCTTTTTCCACCGCATACCCAACTGATCCTGTTTAGTCCGTTACTCAGAGCGGATGTGCCCGATCTGTTTCGCTTGCGGGCGCGTCGATATCCACTGCTGGTGATCAGTCCCGATCAAGTTGCGCTCGAGGCCAGAGCATTGCCAAACCGGCCCCATATCGACCTGGCGTTGCGGCTGGCTCGAGTGGAACAGGCCGTCATCTCTCGACGGTTGGCACATGCCGGAGTGTTTCGCCTGCTCTGGGACACCTCCGTTCCATTTGAGCAATTGACCGAGATGCATTTGAGCCGGCCTGCCCCGTGGCTCGCCTCCATTGGTGCCAGGTTATGAGGCCGGCCCGGCGATTGGCGCGGGCGTCGCTGGTGGCCTCCACCGCCGCGCTCATGCTCGGCTTTGTCCGAGGGGAAACCGAGATCCTGATCCTACCGTTGGCTATCTCGACCGCCCTGGCACTGATTGGCGAAGCTCGGACCTCGGAATGGTCGCCGACCTTGTGGTTCCTGGCTCAAGCGGGACTGTGCGCGCTGGCCCGGTCCGGCGAGTTGTGGGCACTCATTTCAATCTCGTTCGCGCTCGCTTACTGGGACCTGTCGGCATTAGACCGGCGACTGCGCAATGCCGGGCGCATCGAAGAGCCCGGACCGCTTCTGCGGAGGCACCTGCTCTACCTCCTTATGACGACGGCTGTGGGGTTCGGACTAGGGACCGCCTCGGTCGTCGTGCGGATCGAGGGCGATTTCGCCGGAGCACTCCTGCTCGGAATCATTGCACTGGGGGGGCTGTTTCAGCTGCTGCGGCGCGCTCAACTGGCAACGACTCAATCGGAAAGGTGAGGAGGGGGTCAGGCGGATCGGAATTCGTAGAGCCAGAGCTGGTTGGACTTTAGGGGGTGGTCGGTGAGCATGCGCCACACTTTGTCGGCTTCGAGGTCAAAGAAAATCCCGGCATTGAGCGCCGACAGTTCATAGGTCTCCATCCGCTTCCTGCCCCGAAGCGCCATGCGCATCTCAGAAGGCAAGGGGCCGGTCTGGGCACGTCCCGAGGGTGCCTTGAGCAGTCTGCGCACCCGATCGGGCCGGACCGGCGAGAACATGAGGTAGCTGCCGTTTTCCGAGGCCACTACGATCGCTTCGGGATGCTCGAGCACCTTAGCGATGGCTCGCATCTCCCACGCGACTCCGGTCGCCTTGCGGGCAGCATCTCGAAACCAAGCGAGTGGATCCATGATCTGGATTTCGCGGGCTGCCCTTTCGCGCTTGACCTCCAGGTCTCCCAGTGCCCAATTTCGCAGATCGTCTCGCAATTTGTCGAGCGCTTGGCGCTGCCGCTCGTTGCCGACTGAGATCAAGACCCCAACCACGACCACCGCGGCCAAGACGCTGACCGCCAGGGTGACTTCAAGCATGCATCCTCCTCATTCGGCCTGCCTGGCGCGAACTTGGGCTAGTTCCTGTCGCAGGCGGTCCAGGGCAGCGGGCCGAGGATCGAGAAGTTTTGAAATCGTCACTCCTCCCAACAATCCCATCCAACCTATCGTCGGCCACAACCAAAGGCTGCTGGAGATTCGCGGAACGGGCCCCGAGAGCGATGCCGTCTGCGGGTCCTGAGCCGGCTGGCCAACTCCTCGGAGCGGCGTGTTGGCCAAGAGCTCCCCGATCGGCGCCAGCAAGGCAAGGCCTGGAACCCGGATTACGCCTGCATCCTGACCCTGGTTTCCAGCCAGATCCCAAGCCGTAGCATACACCCCGTACTCGCCCGGCGCTGCACGCTTTCCGTCCGGCATCAATCCATCCCAACTGATCATGCTGGGGATGAGGTCGGGAGCATACTGCAGGGTGAGCAAGGTTCGCTCGCCATCCGCGATCAGGACTTGAGCTCCAGCGAGCCCAATCCCTTGTTCTTCGACGACCAGCGCGGCAAGCTCACCGACCAGCCAAGAGTCGGGAATATCCACGAAGGGGGGAAGCTTGTCGACGTGCAGAGTGATCTTGGCGTTCGATCCAATGTGGCCGGCGATATCGTGGGCCCGGGCGAGGACGACGTACGTGCTGTTCGATACCGATTCGGTGTCCCAACTGTCGCCCCACTCGGAGCGCTGCAGTTGGAGCGCGGTCCAGGTCCGACCGCCGTCAAATGAAATTTCGGCGGAGCGCAATCCGGAGCCGAAATCCAGGCTTTGACCAAGCAGCTCTACGATGCCGGAGACCCAGGTCTCTGAGCCGTTCGGCGGAGTAACAAAGACCGACTCCGGCGGATGGGTATCGATCCGAATCGTCTGACCGGTTGAGGTCGATTCGTTACCCGCAACGTCGAGAGCCCTGAAGCTCAGGCCGTGGCTTCCATCCTGGCTAAGCAATACCGGGCCAGCTTGCCAGCCGGTCCCATTGACGTTCACTTGGCGCTCAGCCACTCCCGATAGACTATCGGAGGCGGTCACCGCCACGGTCACCGCGGAGAGATACCACCCCTCCCGACCTGACGTTCCGCTCAGATCTGCGGAGAGGCTGGGTGGGGTGCTGTCGTATTGGATCGAAACCGTGCCGGTCGCTTCGTTCCCCGCCGCATCTCTCACTCGGCCGCTGGCAGTATGGATCCCATCGCTGCTGACTTGCCCACTTCCACTCCACGAGCCGCCGTCAATTGCGACTTCCGAGCTCGCAATCCCGGAGAGCGAGTCCGCACCGCTCGCCGACACGGTGATTGTTCCACCCCGATACCAACCGCCCCTTCCTTGCGTTCCGCCGCTCAGAGCTAAACTCACACTGGGAGGACCTGAGTCAACCTTCCAGCCGGTTGTGGACATCGCGCTGGTATCGCCATACGAGGAGACCGCCCAGAACTGCAAGCTGAAATCGCCGTCGCCGCCAGACCACGAGCAGGAGACGTTCGCTCCGTCAGCCGGATCGCACAGGACCCCGCCCGGGTTGCCCTCAATGACTTGGATAACTTTGC
>CAZPZD010000025.1:0-34542 GCA_964590515.1 uncultured Anaerolineaceae bacterium
TGTGTTGGATGCCTCCCCGCCCGACGTCGTAGAAGCGGATGCCGTGTTCGAGGGCAAACTGGCGGCAGCGCCTTACGATTTCGGCGCTCTGGATGTCTTTGGCCGGCGTGAAGTGATCCATCACGAACACGACCTTCTGCGGGTCGAGGATCCTGCCCCCCGGCAACTTCTCGAACTCCTCCACGATCAGCACCCCAGACAGTTCCGAGGCAAGCACCAGATCGACCTGGGCGTTGATGAACTGCCCGGGACGGACCGTTTTCTCACCGCAGTGAGCGGCAAGTATTTTTTCGGCTAGGGTCATGCCCATGGTTTGCACCTGTGGTCAAGCACTATGATCACACCGGGTTCGTCACCGTCCGACCCCGGGCCCGGGCTGGGCGGGGATGAGGAACTCGAGGTCGCTGTCGCTGACCGCGGTCTGGCCCATTCCGAGTCTCAGTCGCATCACGCGGATCATGCGCTGGATCTCTTCCTCGGAGAGGATTCGATCCGAACGCTTGGCGGCTGCCAGAATCTTCTCGATGAACGCCGGATGGGGATCGATCCCGTGCTTGGAGAGCCAGGTCCGAACGTTGTGCTCTCCGGACATAGGCCCGATCTCGATGCCCTGCTCCCGTCCAACCATACTGGCCGGGACCCCGCAGTAGACCCGATCTGCAAGCCAGACATCTTCCTTTCCCAAGGCCTTGGCGACCGCCGCGGCATGCACACCGGTTGCCGTGCGGAAGGAATCCGCCCCGACCACCGGGTAGTTGAACGGGATCGGGACGCCACAGGCCTCCGAGACGACTCGACAGTATTCCGGCAGGCTGGTGAGGTCCCGATCCGAATGCCCGGCCAAGTTCAGGTTGACTAGCAGGATCTCCATTGGAGTGTTGCCACTGCGCTCGCCCACTCCCAACCCGCAGGCGTGCACCCGGTCGGCCCCGGCGTCGATGGCTGCCAGGGAATTGGCGATGTCCAGCCCGCGATCCCGGTGCCCATGCCAATCGATTCCGACACTGGGATCCACCTCGTCCACCACCCCGCGCAGGAATCGGATGAGCGCCCGCACGCCTTCGGGGGTGGCATGGCCGACCGTGTCGGCAGCGCAGATGCGGTGGGCGCCGGCTCGGATCGCGCTTTGGTAGAGCTGCCGTAACGCGTCCGGATGGGCTCGGGTGGTGTCCTCAGTGACGAACATGACCGGAAGGCCGTGGGAGACCGCCAGTCCGACCGAGGCCTCGGTGAGTTTTAGGAGCATCGGGAGGTCCCAGCCCTCGGCATACTGCCGGATCGGGCTCGAGCCGATGAATAATGCAGCTTCAATGGGAATGCCGGCCGCTTGGGAGGCCTCCGCGATGGGAAGGATGTCCGACTCCAAAGTACGCGCTGCGCTCTGCGGGACCATCCGCAGCCCTTGTCGAGCGATCTCGCGCGCCATGACTATGACGTCTTTCTGAAACCGTTCCCCGGCACCGCAGAGTCCAAGATCGGCGCAATCGACTCCGAGCTCGTGCATCAGGTAGAGCAGATACACCTTCTCCTGGATGTGGGGGTGGGTGATGGAGGGCGATTGCAGCCCATCCCGCAGCGTCTCGTCGGAGACGAGCACCGGCCGGGTCGGGCTCGGTGCGCCCGCCAGCTCGTTCCAGGGGTAGATCAGTTCCGATCCCTCATGCTCGTTCACACTGGCCTCCTTCTTCACCATCAGGGTCGAGCCATCGCACTTCGCTCAGGGGGGGAGAGCAGCTCCCTCCCGGCCGAGAAGGCGTTGAGGTTGACCTCCCGATACTTCTCGGGCAGTCGTTCGCGCAAGGTCTCCAGCCAGACCTCCGAGGGCAGCGCGAGCATTCGCGAGAGCGCGCCGAGCATGATCACATTCGCGATGCGGCCGTCGCCCAGATCCCTGGCCAGCTGGGAGGCCGGCAGAGCGATGATCCGGAGGCCTTTTTGCTGCAAGAATTCGAGCGCGTGGTGCGGGTAGTTCTGCTCGGCTCCTGCAACCGAAGCGGGCACGATCTCATGATCGTTCACCAGCAAGACGCCCTGGGTCAGGCTGTCATCCGAATTGGCTGATCCAGCTCCCGCCCGCACGTAGTGTGCGAAGCGGAGTGCCTCAAGTTTCTCCAATCCGACAACCACATCGGCCTGGCCGGGCATGACCAACGGGGAGTGCACCAGCTGCCCAAACCGGACGTGGCTCTCGACGCCGCCGCCGCGCTGCGACACGCCATGCACTTCGGTCTGCTTGGCATCATGTCCGCCACGGATCGCGGCGCGGGCAGTGAGTTCGGCGATCAGCAGCACACCCTGTCCACCCACACCTGCGAATATCAGACTGGTCGTCTCAGTCACGAGTTCAACCCGCCAGTTCGGCGCTTGCGTTCACCGACGCGCCGTCGCCTCGCATGTTCAGCGGCAGAATGGCATCTACCGGACAGACCTGCACGCACACCGTGCAAGCCGTGCACTCTACGGCATCGATGGTCGGGAAACCTTGCGCCGTCCGGGTGATAGCTGGACACCAGACCTTGAAGCAGGCCTCGCACTGGGTGCAGAGGGCCTCGTCCACGAAGTAGGGGTAGGCGCCTCGCTCTTCCAAACGCATCTCGGGCAGGCGCACGCACGGTCCACGGGCGATGATCACGGCCGGCCCTTCGTGGGCCAGCCCGGTTCGAACCGCCCGGCCGACATCCCGCCGCTGCCAGGTGTCCACGATTTCCACCTGACGCACCCCCGCGGCCCGGACCATGGCCTCCAGGTCCAACTTTGGGGCAGGTTTCCCCTTGAGCGTCTTTCCGGCTGAGGGGTGCGGCTGCCCACCGGTCATCCCCGTCGTGGAGTTGTCCAGGATCACGAGGGTGAGCGAGCTGCCGTTATAGACGGCATCGATGAGCGATGGGATACCGGCGTGGATAAACGTCGAATCGCCGATCACCGCCACGGTCCGCTCGTGTCCGGCACGCTCCAAGCCGAAAGCGGTCCCGATGCTGGCACCCATGCAGAACGTCGTGTGGGAGGCTTCGTAGGGAGGCAGCGCCCCCATCGTGTAACAGCCGATGTCCCCCGCGACCGTCACTTTGAGCTGCCGCAGAACGTCGAAGACCGTCCGGTGACCGCATCCAATGCAGAACATGGGTGGCCGCGGGAGCAGATTGATCTCGCGGCCCAGTTCGGGCGGGGCGGGGACATCCATTCCGACCCCGGCCGCGATTCTCTCGGGGCTGTACTCGCCAATCACGCCGAAGACGTCCTTGCCGACGAGGTTGCGTGCGCCTAACCCGGCCAGATGCTCTTCGATGAAAGGTTCTCCCTCCTCTACGACATAGATCGTGTCGTGAGCCTGACAGAACTCCCACAGGGCCCGGGAGGGCAGGGGGTGGGTCATGCCTAGGCGAAAGACCGAGACCTGCGGCAGCACCTCGCGCACATACTGATATGCGATTCCGGATGTGACTACCCCGATCGAGCCCGGTTGGGGTGCCGCGCCGGCGGTCCCGGATCGCCACTCGACTCGATTGAGGGCGTAAGTCTCGGCAAATTCGCCGAGGGCCTCCATCTTATTTTCGACCTCCGGGCGCCGCAGCCGCCGGTAAATGGGCACGGAGTAGCGGCGTGGGTCCGGCTGGAATGCGGCCTGCTGCGGTTGATTCCGCTCCCCGAGCTCTACCAGCCCCTTGTGGTGGGCGAGGCGAGTGGTCGTGCGCATCATCACCGGCGTCGAGAAGCGCTCTGAGAGCTGTATAGCGTGGACGACGAAGTCCTTGCACTCCTGGGCGTCGGAGGGCTCAATCACCGGCACCTTGGCCATCCGTGCCAGATAACGGTTGTCCTGCTCGTTCTGGGAGGAATGCATCCCTGGGTCGTCCGCTGACACCACGACGAACCCGGCATCGGTGCCCGCGTACGGGAACACCATGAAGGGATCGGCGGCGACGTTGAGGCCCACCATCTTCATTGTCACCATCACCCGCAGCCCACCGATAGCCGCGCCCATGCCTTCCTCGAAGGCAACCTTCTCATTGGCCGACCACTGCGCGTCGACCTCCGGGTAGTGGGCTAACGTCTCGAGGATTTCGGTACTCGGCGTGCCAGGGTAACCCGAGGCGAATCTCACCCCGGCCTCCCATGCACCGCGGGCGATCGCCTCGTTGCCGGAGAGGAACTCCTTCATGGGCGCACCTCGACCCCGAGGATCTGAGCTGCGTTGCGCCAGAGGATCTTTTCCATGGTCGTGTCCTTGAGCGGCAGGGTATAGATGGCCTCGACATTTCGGCGAATGTAGGGGTTGCCCGGCCAATCGGATCCGTACACAACTTTGTCAGCCAGCTTCTCCAGGTCCGGGAAATACTCCAATAGCTTCCTGCCCGGCAGTCCAGAGATCTCGAGGTAGACATTCTCGTGCCGACGCGCCATCCAGAAGGCCTGGCGATACCAAAACGGTCTGCCCGAGTGGGCCATTAGAATCCTCAGCTGCGGGAAATCGATGGCCACGTCGTCCAGATGCAGCGGGTCGCCGTACTTGATCCGGGCCCCCTTGAACACCGACGAGCCGGTGTGGACCAGCATCGGCACGCCCAATTCCTGCGCTTTCGCGTAGAGCGGGTACATGCGCGGGTCATTCACGTAATGGTGCTGGTACACCGGGTACACCTTGAAGCCGCGGAACCCATGCTCCTTCACCAACCGCTCGAGCTCGGCGCCCAGGTCATTCACGAGGAACGGGTTGACGCTGGCGAATGGGATCAGTCGGCCGCGGGGGCCGACCGGCGGATCCGAGAGCGCGTTGGCTTGCGCGCAGAGCTGTGCGACGAATTCGTTCGGGGCGACGCCGGTCGTTATCGGACAAACCTCCGCCAGCGCCACCGCCCAGTCGATGTCGTGTTCCTGCAAGAACGGCCGGATCGCCTCAGGCGTCACCACCCGGTCGATCATCGCGGCTACATCACCCTCAAACTGATCCTGCATGAATTGCAGCACCCAAGGGTGCTCGTGTTCGGATCGCGAGACGTGCACGTGGGCGTCAATCAGCCTCATGGAATCACCACCGAGCGGATCCCCTCGCCGCGCCGCAGGCTTTCCAAAGCTGCCTCGATCTGCTCCAGTGGGAATCGGGCCGTGACCAGCTCGGCCACCCGAATTCGACCCTGCACCGCCATCTCGATCACCCGGGGGTAATCTACGGCCCGACAACCCAGTGAGCCGAGCACCTCGATCTCCCGGAACATCACCCGGCTGCCATCCAACGCCATGGGTTTTGACGCGTAACCTACGAGGACCAGGCGGCCCCCGGTCCGCACCGAAGCCAGCGCCTGTTCCTGGGTGGCCGGATTCCCAATCGCCTCAAACGCCACATCGACGCCGCCCGCGGTGAGCCGCCGCACTTCCTTATCGACCCGGTCAACTGCATTCGGATTAAGGGTCGCGGTCGCGCCCAGGGTTCGAGCCATCTGCAACTTGTGATCGAGCAGGTCAACCGCGATCACCTGAGCTCCAACTGCCGCGGCAATCTGAACCAGGTTGAGCCCGATCCCGCCGCAGCCGAAGACCGCCACCGCATCGCCGGCCTGCACCCGCCCGCGACGGACCACGGCGTGGTAGGGAGTGGTGGTCGCATCGGCGATGATCGCACCTTCGACCAGCGGAATTCCCTCCGGCAACGGGATCGCGTCTTTCGCCGGCGCGAGCACAAACTCGGCGTAGCCGCCGTCCACATGATTTCCGAACATGATCATGTTCTCGCAGATGTTCTCGCGTCCTTCCCGACACATCCGGCAATACCCGCATCCGTACACCGCAGGCAGCAGCACTCGATCGCCCTCCCCCCAACCGTCGGCCGACTCTCCCGTCGCCGCGACCGTCCCGGAAATCTCATGACCCAAGATTAGTGGGGGTTTCTTGAAGGTGGGAACCCCATGGTCCAGGTAGTGCAGGTCGGTGTGGCACACACCGCAGGCCGCGACCTTGACCAGGATTTGCTGAGGGCCAGGCTGCGGAGTAGGCAGCTCTTGGAGCGAGAGCGGTTGCCCAGGGCCGAGGAACACCGCGGCTTTCATCGATCGGTCCATACCGGCGGCCGCTTCTCCAGGAAGGCCGCCAGTCCTTCCTGGGCGTCCTGGGTGGCCATCAACTCCTCCAAATACAGTCTTTCTACCGCCTTCAGGCCGACCCACTCGTCTGTGCCAAGCCGCACCGCCCGCTTGCAGGCGCGCAGCGCGGCCGCGCTCAGCGCGGTCAGATCGTTGATGACGATTTCCACGGTCGCCTCGAATTGGTCGGCGGGGACGAGGCGGTTGATCAGGCCCATTTCAAAGGCTTTGGTCGCGTCTAGGGTGGTTCCCATCATCAGCAGCTCGGCTGCCCGGCGGCCTCCGATTTGGCGTGGCAACCGAAGTGCCGCGACCGGTGCGATAACGCCCAACTTGATCTCCGGCTGTCCGAAGCGGGCCAGCTCGGACGCAACCACCAGATCGCAGCAAGAGACCAATTCAAAGCCTCCACCGAGCGCGCTCCCCTGGACCGCCGCGAGGGTCGGTGCAGGGAATTCGGCCAGCGATACGCAGGTTTGATCGAAGAGCGGGATCATTTCCCCGACCTTCTCTGCGGTGTGATCCGCCACATCGACCCCGGCGCAGAAAACCGTTCCCTCGGCTCTCAGGACCAGCGCTTTCAGCCCCTGTTCGCCGGCGGCCTGCTTCACAATCGAGAGCATCTCCCGCAGCATGGCGATACTCAGAATGTTGAGCGGCGGGCGGTCTAGGGTGAGCCTGCCGACGCCGTTCTCCACGCTCCAGTGCACGAATTCGGATTCGTTCACTCGTTCACTGCTTTCGCACCACGATCTGGCACATCGAATCGCCGGCAGCCAGGCAGCGCAGCTCATCCGATTCGACCGGGACACCGAAGACGGTGGCACCCAACCCTCCGAATACCCCTCGCAAGAGGTGGCATACACCCGAGGGCGACTCTCGTGAATAGGCCCCCGCGAAGGGAGAATTTGTCACCTGAACTTCGAGAGACTGCGCATCTGGGTCCCACCGAACCAGGTGTAGCTTTCCCCAGCCAAGCTCGCCGCCCATGCGGCACATGAACTCGACGGCTTCCCGATCACTCAACCCGAGGGTCTCCACAAACTTCCGGCCTGAGAGCTGGCCGCCCGCGAAACCGCCTGAATACAGCAGCTCTCCCGCGCGGCCGGCGCCCAGCTCCGCCTCCACGGCAAGCTGGAATTGGGCGAGGGTCTCCGGGCGGATCAGCAGATATCGCACCTCTTTGAAACTCAGGGCGCCGGAGGCTGCGTCCCATGCGAGCTCTGCGAGGACAGAGTTATCCATCGTCACCCATCACGGGTTGGCCTGATCGACGCCAGCCCCCGGCCCTGTCTGAGGGTCCTGCACGCCGTAGTCCTCCTGCGCTCGCTTCTGGGTCACCTTTCCATCCCGAACGTCCTTCAACACCAGGCTCGGGTCTCGTTCGCTCGGATCGCCATATCCGCCGGCGCCCGGCAGGCGCAGCGATACCACGTCGCCTGCCTGGAGCCGGTCGAGTCCTTTCGATTTCATCACTCGCTCGCTCGGAGTGCCGGGATTGAGAACGAACTGCCCCGGCGCCCCGGGCTTCCCGCCGAACAGGCCGAACGGCGCGAAGCGCTGGCGGTCTCCATAGCGGGCCCAGGTGATCTCGTCTTGCAGGAGCAGAATGTCCCGCCGCAGCCCGAGGGCGCCGCGGTACTTCCCCGGGCCGCCTGTATCCGGGATGAACTCATACCGCTCGATGCGGAAGGGATATTCCATTTCGACGGCTTCCACCGGCGTGTTCTTGAAGCGTGCCAGATGAGAATCTTGGCCGTCGCGGCCGTCTTTGCTCGGGCGCGCTCCCGCCCCGCCGCCCTGGATGTCGATGTAGACGAAGCGTTTCCCTGACGACGGGTGGAATCCCGAAAATCCGCAGTTCGTGATTTGTCCGTGGCTTCCAGCCATCACCCGATCTGGAACGGCCTGGGAAAGGGCGAGCAGCATGGCTTCGGTGATCTTCTGCGAAGTGTTCGTGCGTGCTCCGACCGCCGCCGGCATCCTTGGATTGACGATCAAACCCTCCTCGGCGTGGATCGTAAATGGTCGGTAGCAGCCAGAGTTTGGCGCGACGTGCGGATCGATCACCGCGATCAAGGCGTAGTACACGGCCGCGTGCACCGTGGCGATCGGGCAGTTGATATTGCCCTTGACCTGTTTGGAGGATCCGTCAAAATCGACCGTTACTGCATCTCCTCGCTTGTGGATGTTGACCTGCAGCCTGATCGGCTCGTCGCTGAAGCCGTCATCGTCGATCCAATCCACACCGGAGTAGGTCCCGTCTGGAATGGCCCGCAGCGCGGTCCGAATCCGCGCCTCCGATCCGTCCAGCAGCATCTGCAGGCACTTCTCCATGACCGAGGGTCCATACTTGGCGAAGATCTCCTGCACCTTTCGGGCGCCGACGAAGTCTGCCGAAGCCTGGGCGCGGATATCGCCCAACGTTTTGTCGGGCACGCGAATGTTGTTGGCCAAGATTCCGAAGAGTTCCGAATCCTCCCGACCGCGTTTGTAGAGTTTGACGAATGGCAAGCGGAGACCCTCGAGGTAAATCTCGGTGAGTCCACCGGCCGTTCCACCCGGCGCGGAGCCACCCATGTCGGAGTGGTGGGCGATGCTCCCTGCGAAGCCCACCAAGCGTCCCTTGAACTTCACCGGAGCGAAGGTCACTAGATCCATCACATGCTGGCCACCGGAATAGGGATCGTTGAAGGCGATGATGTCTCCCTCGTCGAGTTCATCGTCGGAGTAATGCTTCCGGAGGGCGCGCATCCCCAGCTCGAAGCCCGTGAGCAACATGGGCGCGTGGTGCGCCTGGGCCACCGTGTTGCCATGCCGATCAAATAACGCGCAAGAGATGTCCTTGATCTCTTTGATGATGGTCGAGCGGGCGGTCCGAACGAGGGTGTAGCCCATCTCGTCCGCCACCTGTTCCATCGCGTAGCGGATGACTTGCATCGTGATCCGATCTGCCTTCCGGAGCTGCGATTCGTGTTTATCTTTCGACACGCCGCACCAACTTCGGTTTTGATTTTCGGCTTCCATCGGCGGACCGGCTGGCAGGGCGCCGGCCAGTCCTAGCCAGCCGCCCGATAATCAAGTTCCCGAATCCGTCCAGCTTTGCTCCCCATCCTGGAGGGATCACGGTGGTCGAGGTCGACTCCTCGATCAAGCACGGGCCACGCCAGTGCTGTCCGCCACGGAGCTCCGGTCGCCGGAGGATGCGGGTGGTCACGAATCCGCGCGGCTGAAAGTAGACCGGCCGCACGCGGCGGCCCGCCGCGGGAGCCGTACGGCCAGGATCGCGTTTGCGGGCAAGAGTCAACTTTGGAACCTTCCCGATCGCGGTCACCCGCAAGTTGATGAATTCAACTCGTTCGTCTGGGTCGCCGTAGGCGTAAACCCGCCGGTGCAGCTCGTGAAACCTCCTAATCGTCTTGGAAATATCGTCCGGTGTGACCCGGGCGTGATTCGTCCGCGCCCTCGAGGGGCTGGATTTTCCGAACGGGATGGTAAGCTCGTAGGACTGGCCCTCGTACCTCAGGTCGGCCAAGCGCTCGATGACCTGGCTTGCCGCGGGAACTCGCTCCGCTTTGAGTTGGGCCAGGGCCCTCGCCCGGAGAGTTTTGAACCTCGCTTGAAGTGCGGCAGGGGTTGAAGCCGCTTCAGAAAGCGCGGTCGTCAGGACGTAATCGTGCCGGACGTCCGAAGCGACCGCGCCGAGGGCCGAGAACACCGAGCAGTAGGGAGGGATGATGACCCGCTGGATCCCAAGTTCCTGTGCCAATTCGACGGCATGCAGCGGCCCGGCGCCGCCAAAGGCGAGCAAGGAAAACTCGCGAACGTCGTATCCCTTTTCGGTGGTGTTGACCCCGATGCCACGCACCATGTTGGCATTGACCACCCGGATGATGCCAGACGCCGCCTCCTCGACCGTCAGCCCAAGCGGATCGGCGACCCGAACTTCGATCGCCCGCCGGGCGGCTGCGAGATCCAGCCTCATTTCCTCCCCGAGGAAGTAGTCCGCATTCAGCCGCCCCAGGACCAGGTTGGCGTCGGTTACGGTCGCCAGCGATCCTCCCCGTCCGTAGCAGGCCGGGCCCGGATCCGCGCTGGCCGACTCGGGGCCGACGTTCAGCGCACCGCCCGCGTCGACCCAAGCGATAGAACCCCCGCCGGCGCCAATCCCTTGCACATCGATTGACGGGATCTTGACCGGGAAGCCCTCGAACTCGCTCTCCGATCGGACCCGCGGTCGGCCATCGACAATCAAGCCGATGTCGAAACTGGTCCCGCCCATGTCGACCCCGATCAGCTTGCTCTCACCGATGAGACTCCCGAAGAGGGCGGACGCCAGGGCTCCGCCGGCCGGGCCGGAGTTCACCATGTGGACCGCATGGGACTTCGCGGTCCGAACCGTCATCGAGCCGCCCGAGGCCTGCATAATCCGCAGGTCGACGCGCCCGAACTTACCCTCAAGCTTTTCGACCAGCGAGCTCAGGTAGCGCTCAGTCACCGGGGAGAGATAGGCATTGATCACCGCGGTCGAAGTTCGCTCGTATTCCCGGAATTCGGGCGCGATCTCCGAAGAGAGTGAGACCGAGGCCTCGGGAAATAGCTCCTGGCAGATGCTGCGGACCCTTTGCTCGTGCCCTGGATTCCGGAAGGAGAACAACAGGCAGACGGCTATCGCCTCAACCTGCTCCGTTTTCAAACGCTCAACTGCCCGCCGCACCGAGGCCTCTTCCAGCGGGCGAATGACGGAACCATCCGCGGCGACCCGCTCGGAGACCTCGAGCCGCAGGTAGCGGGGTACCAGCGGCTCGGGAAGGTCCACCGTCATGTCGTAGAGACCCGCGTCGGGCCGCTCGATCCGGGCGATCTCAAGCACATCTCGGAAGCCCTCGGTGGTAATCAGCCCCACCCGGGGGCCCTTGCGTTCGATCAGCGCATTGGTGCCGATGGTGGTCCCGTGCACGACGTACTCGAGCGCCTCGGCCGAGGCGCCGGCCTGGCGAAGTATCTTGTCCATGCCGGTGAGCACGCCCTGGGCCAGGTCGTCCGGAGTGGTCAGAGTCTTGGTATAGCGAATCTCGCCGGTGCGGTCGTCGATCAACGCCAGATCTGTAAACGTGCCGCCGACATCGATGCCCAGGCGCAAGCTTCGCTTCTTGGCCTCCCGGGTGCCCTTGTGCCCCTCCGCCTGGCGGTCGCCGCGATTGCTCATATGATGCCCTGGCTCTGGAGCTGAGACAGTTCCGTCGGGCTTAAGCCCAGACCCTTGCCGAAGATCGCCTCGTTGTGCTCTCCAAGCCGAGGAGGGAACGCCAGTTCGGTAAGCCCCGGTTCGCTGACTACGGGCAATGGCGGCAATAGCAGCTCAACTCCGGTCTTGGGATCCCGCGCCCGGGCCGTGCCTTGGGTATTCGACAAGCTGCCCACGACCTCCGCGAGCTGACTCACCTTCGCGGCAGGCACCCCGGCGGTCTGCAAGGAACCGATCAGGTCATCTGTCCTCCAGCCAGCCGAAGCTTCGGCGAGCCGGGAGTTCAGGCGATCCACATCGGCGATCCGACCGGCATTGCGCCCATACTCGGGCTCGGCGAGCCTCTCAAAGCCAGGCAAACCTGTGAGCGCTTCCCACTGGCGGTCATTGCCGACCGCGACGTAGGCATATCCGTCACGGGTCGAGTAAGCCGACACCGGCGCGAAGAACTGATGGGTATTGCCGCGGCGGGTAATCGGTTCCCCGAGGGCGGTGAGCGCGACCGGGCTGACCATCCAGCTCAGCGCGGAGCCCGATAGGGAGAGGTCAATGCGCTCGCCCACACCGGTGGAGGCTCTCCGGTAGAGGGCCTTCATCACGGCGCCATAGGCGTGTTCCGCTGCGCCAAGATCGACCATCGGCAGACCAAATAGCAACGGAGGGCCGTTCGATTCCCCGGTAAGGTCCATCCATCCCACTTTCGCCTGGATAACGGGATCGTAGGCCGGATCATCGCAATCCGGTCCGTACCCGGTGATTCCGAGCCAGACGAGTTCGCGACGAGACGAACGGAGCTCACCGTAATCGATTCCGAGTTTGCGATAGCTGGAGGGCCGGCTGTTGGTTGCGAAGAGGTCCGCCCCGCGCCGCTCCCCGTCGGCAGCCGGCAGATCGGCGATCAACCGCTTGAGAAGCGCTCGGCCATCGGGGTGAGCCAGGTTGAGGGTGATCGCCTCTTTCCCGCAGTTGTTTGGAAGGAAGTAGCTGGCCATCCCCTGCTCACCTAGGATGTCGCTCCCAACATAGCGGTTGGGGTCGCCCCGTCCGGGGATTTCGATGCGGATCACGCGAGCTCCCTCGCGGGCCAATCGCTGGGTGAGATAAGGCAGGGTGGTTGCCTGCTCCAATGCAAGCACCGTAAGGCCGCTCAAGACGCTCATCGCTACAGGCTCACCGGCTCCTGAAACTCCCCGAAAACCTCCCTGAGGACTCGGGAAATCTCGCCCAGGCTTGCATAGGACCGGGCGGCCTCCATCATGCTCGGCATGACATTCGCCCCGCTTACAGCCGACCCTCGGACTGCTTCGAGGGCGCGCCCCACCGCCTGAGGGTCGCGGGCCGCTCGGGTCTCCTCCAACCGGCGAACGGACTCTTCCGCCTGCCGCGGGTCGTAGGGATGCAGTTCGACCTCCCGCGGCTCCTCTTCCATTCGGTAGCGGTTGACGCCCACCTTGGGGATCGAGCCGTCCTGAAGCCCTTGCTCGTGTTGCCAGGCCTGGTGAGCCACTACGCGTTGGATCGAACCCTCGCTGACGGCGCGAATGATCCCGCCCAGCTCCTCGTCCACTCGCCGGATCTCGGCGGAGATCCGTTTCTCCAGCTCGTTGGTAAGCCACTCCACGTAATAGGAGCCGGCAAGCGGATCGACCGTGTCGCACAGCCCCATCTCATCCGCCAGGATCTGCATCGTGCGCAGCGAGACCAACGCGGCTTTCTCGGTGGGGATGGTGTAGGCCTCGTCGAAGGAGCAGAGTGCCATGGTCTGAGCGCCCGCAAGGGCGGAGATCAAGGCGTAGTAGGCGCCGCGGACGATGTTGTTCTCGGGCTGTTCGATCGTCAGCCCGCCGCCTCCACCGCCGGCGATCATCTTCAACTGCATCGTGGCCGGCAGCTGCGCCCCGAGTTCGTCGCGCAGGATCTTGGCCCACAGTCGCCTTGCGGCGCGGAACTTGGCCACTTGCTCGAACAGGTTCCCAAAGATGTCGAAATTGAAGGATATGCGGTCCGCGAATTCATCGACCTGCAACCCACGCTCCAACCCCAGCCGGACGTACGCCCGGGCAATGCAAAAGGCATAGGCGATTTCCTGGACGGGGTTGGCGCCGGACTCTCGAATGTGATAGCCACACACACTGACCGGGTAGTATTTCGGGGCGTTGCGGGCGCAGAACTCGATCGTGTCGCCGATGAGGCGCATAGCCGGTTCCACCGGGAAAATCCAGGCCCCGCGCCCGATGTACTCCTTGAGCATGTCGTTCTGACAGGTGCCGCGCAACTCGTTCAAGGCGAGACCGTGCTTCTCGGCGACCACAAAGAACATGGCCATGATCGGCGCGGCGACCGCGTTCATCGTGAGCGAGACGCTGATCTTCTCGATCGGAATCTCCGAGAAGGCGGTCTCCAGGTCGGCCAGAGTGTCCACGGCCATTCCGACCCGGCCCACTTCCCCTTCAGACCGCGGGTCATCCGAATCCAGTCCCATCTGGGTCGGTAAATCGAACGCGACATTCAAGGCGTTCTGTCCATGCCCGATCAGGAATTTGAAGCGCTCATTCGTCTCGCCCGGAGTGCCGAATCCCGCGTACTGGCGCATGGTCCAGGGTCGGGCGCGGTACATCAGCGGGTGAATCCCGCGGGTGAACGGGAACTCCCCGGGTGCGCCCAGATCTCGCGCCGGATCCAGATCGGCGATGGCCTCCGGCCCGTAGACGGGTTCTACCGGAATGCCGGACTCCAGAATGACGGGCTTCGGATCGTCAGGCATGCTGACCTTCGCCCCTTGAGCGCGCGACGGCGCGGCGGATAAACTCTTCGATCGCTTCGAAGCGACTGCCGGTCGGGAAAACTTCCTGTACACCCAATGCCTTGAGAGCCGGGATATCCAGAGCGGGGATGTTCCCCCCAAAGAGCACGACTTTATCCTCCGCCCGCGCCATCCGGAGCTTCTCTGAGATCTTGCGGGCCACGGTCAGGTGCGCTCCGCTCAACACCGACACGCCGATCGCGTCCACGTCCTCTTCCAGGGCGGCCTCGACGATCTGGTCTGCGGTCTGGTGCAGCCCGGTGTAGATGACCTCGAACCCCGCCGCGCGCAGCGCCAGGGCGACGACCTTGGCTCCCCGGTCGTGGCCATCCAGACCGGGCTTGGCGATGAGGATCCGGATGGGTCGCGACATTTCTACTCCGATGCGTCACTCACCTTGATCACAACTGCCGCGGCCGAGTCCCCCGCCGCGCAGCCGGTGAACAAGCCGTAGCCTCCCCCCAGCAGCACCAGCTCCTCGATCAGCTCGATGATCAGCCGCATGCCGGTAGGCCCTTGGGGGTGGCCCCAGATGAGCGACGAACCGTAGTTGTTCATGTCGCTCACTTTGACGCCCAACTCGCGGCCGAAGTAGATGTCGTTGAGTGCGAACGGATTGTGAGTCTTGATCGCCTTGACTTCATGGATCGCGATCCCGGCCTGTTCCAGCGCCCGCTGGGTCGCGGGCACGTTGGCTTTGGGCATGAACCCTTTTTCCGCCCGGCCCTCGGCGAATGCGACGACGCGAACCTCGATGGAAGACCCGCGGTTGAACTCCCGCGCCCGTTCGCGGGTCGTCACGATCATCCCGGCATTACCGTCGGCCGGGTAGGTCTGCCCGCCGTAGGTGACCGTTCCACCGGGAAGCACGGGCTTGAGCTTCAGGAGTCCTTCCGCGGTGGTCGGATAGATCCCTTCATCGTCGATCACGGTGGCCAAAGGTTTCTTCCCAGACGGATTGACTTCCACCGGGGTCACCATGTAACGGCGGTGGAAGGCGGCCTCGTTCGCCAGCGCCGCCTGGTACTGCTCGTGGCGAAGTAGCACGAGCTCGTTCTGCTCCATGGTGGTGATCTCTTCGTCGCGGGCGACGTTTTCTGCGGTCTCGATCATGGAGATCCCGGCGAAGGGATCGGACTGGAAGTTGTCCCACACCCAGTCTTCCGCTTCACCCGTACCCCCGGGCCCGAGCGGATTGGGATAGAAGACGTGCGGTCCATTCGAGGTGCGGTCCGCGGTGACGCACAAGATAGTGCGCCCGGATCCGTTGCCGGCCTCCAGCTCGGCGGCCGCGCCCGCCAGCACCCGGGCAGACGTGGCGCAGGCCTGGTTGATGGTGGGTCCGGTAATCGCTTCGACCCCGATCAATCCCGCTAGCCACGGAGCACCATAAAAACTGCCCCTGGCAGGAACTGTCATACCCAGGTGCAGCCCATCGAAGACCGTCGCCGAAATGCCGCGCTCGCTGAGCGACCGCCGACATACCTCTGCGGCGAAGCGGATTGGGTGAAGAGGAGCGAAGCTGCCCTGCCACTTGGTGAAGGGAGTGCACCAGTAACCCCCGTAAGGGATGAAGGTCTGCTCAAGTTTCATGGCTGCTCTCCATCACTTACGTCCCCACCGTCAGGCCGCCGTCCACCCAGACCACCTGTCCGGTGATGTAGCCCGCCTCGTCGCTGCTCAGGAAGAGATGCACGGCCGCGATCTCATCCGGCTCGGCCATTCGCCTCAGCGGTATTTTTCCCAGCAGCCCCTCCATCACCTTCTCGGGGATGGCAGCCGTCATGCGGGTCTTGACCGCCCCCGGAGCAACGCAATTCACTGCGATATTGAAGCGCGCCCACTCGAGCGCCAGGGTCTTGGTCACCCCAATCACCCCGGCCTTCGAGGCGGAGTAGTTGGCCTGGCCGATGTTGCCGAGTGCCCCGACCGAAGCCGTGTTCACAATTCGCCCGTACGTCTGGCGGATCATGGGGACGGCCGCCAGCTGGGACAGCAGCCAGGTCCCCTTCAAGTTAACCGCCAGCACTTCGTCCCACTGCTCATCCGACATCATGCGGACCTCGTCTTCCTTGATCCGCACTGTCAGCGCATCCCGGGTGATCCCGGCGTTGTTGATCAGGATGTCCAATCGGCCGTGGCTTTCCAGCGCGGCGTCCACCATCCGCTGTGCGTCGGCTCTCTGGCTGACGTCGCCAATTACCGAGCGGGCCTGTCCCCCGCCGTCTAGGATCGCCTGCCGGGTCTCTTCGGCTCCCGAGGCGTCCACATCCGAAACGATCAGCGCAGCTCCCTCACTGGCGAAGCGCAGCGCGGTGGCGCGGCCAATCCCGCTCCCGGCGCCGCTGACCAGCGCGACCCGACCCTTCAATCTTCCGTCACTCGCGGAAGTTTGGGCCATCGATCACCCTCCTCGCGCCATCAGGAGTGTCCAGCGTCCCTCCAGGACAGCCTTGGCCGCCTGATTGATCATCCGCGCCTCGAAGAACACGATGCCGCGTTCTGCTTTGCTGGTTTCTTTCTTCTCGGCCACCGACAATTCGAGGTGCAAGGTGTCGCCGAACTTCACGGGGGCCTTGTATTGAAAAGACTGCTCCATCAGCGCCAGGGTGGTCCCCTCGAACACGCCCAACCAGTTCGCCATGCCGGTCGCAATCGCCGCCACCAACATTCCGTGGGCGATGCGGCCTCCCGTGGGTGCGGACTTGCCGAACTCCTCGTCGGTGTGCAACGGGTTGAAGTCTCCGGATAACCCAGCGAATTGGACGACGTCCGCCTCGGTGACGGTTCGGCCCTGGGACACGAACGTGTCCCCCAGGTTGAACTGTTCGAAGCGCAGACCGCGGGGTTGGTAGGTCACTGGTCTAGTTCCTTCGCAATCACGTTCTTGAGCACCTCGCTCGTTCCGCCGCCGTAGAGCAGGAATCGGGCATCCCGGAAATAGCGCTGCGCCTCATACTCCATGGCGAAGCCGTAGCTGCCGAAGATGCGGGTGCACTCGTCGGCGGCCCGGTTCGCAACCTCCGAGGCAAACAACTTCGCCATGGAGGCCAGTTTCATGCCCCGGTTTCCACGGTCGATCTCCCAGGCCGCTCGGTAAACCAGGGCGCGAGCCGCCTCGAGCTCCGTCGCCATCGAGGCAATCTTGTGGGAGATGGCCTGGAAGGAGGCGATCGGCCGACCGAATTGGATGCGTTCGCCCGCATAGCGCCGGCTTGCCTGGAGCGCCGCCTCGCCGAGACCCAGGGCGAGCGCACCGGTCATCGTTCGGATCTCGGCCAGGATCGCGGTGAGGCTTTGAAAGCCGGTACCTTCTGCTCCCAGCAGGTGGTGCTCAGGCACCCGGACCTGCTCGAGGATCACTTCAGAGGTTTCCGAGGCGCGTACGCCCAGCTTCTCGATCCGCTTTCCCACCGAGAGCCCAGGGGTCCCTTTTTCCACCAGGAAGAAGTCAATCCCCTTGAGTCCCTCGTCCGGGCGGGTCTTCGCCGCCACGGTGAAGAAATCTGCCGCGGTGGCGGAGGTGATCCACATCTTGCGGCCAGTCAGCACCCAACCGGAGCCGTCCCGCGCGGCCCGAGTTGTAATTCCACCCAAGTCGGAGCCGAAATCCGGTTCGGTCATGGCGATCGTCCCCAGCTTCTCGCCCCGCAGGGCGGGGGAGAGCAGGCGGATTCGCTGCTCCTCGCTCCCGAACCGGTAAATGAAATCCGTCCCCATCAGCCCTTGCATGGCGACCGCCGCGGCGAGGGACAAGGAGCCGCGGGCAATCTGCTCGGCCATCAGGCAGAAACTCACGAAGTCTCCGCCCGAGCCGCCGACCGATTCCGGATAGCGCAGCCCGAACAACCCCAGCGAACCACAACGCTGGAAGAGTTCGGCCGGAAACTCGCCACGCTCGTCGAGCTCGCGAGCCGCAGGCACGACTTCTTTCTCCACGAAAACGTGGACGAGCTTCTGCAGCTTTTCCTGCTCTTCGGTCAGAGCGAAATGCATCCCATGACCCTCAGTCCACTGGTCCAGCCGGCTTCTTCTCCGCCAGGTGAATGAGCACTCCGAAGGCATCCTTCGGATGGACGAACGCCTCCCGCCAAACGAAGCCTTCGAACGTTGTGCCGGGTGGATAGCTGTGGCGAGACGCCACCCGCCCGCCGCGCCGCTCGAGTTCCTCCACGGCCGAGTCCAGATCCTCGACCTCAAAGGTAATGTGGTGGACTCCCGGCCCTCGATTGCTCTGGATGAATCGGGCCACCGGACTATCAGGACGGGTCGCCTGCAGTAGTTCCAGTTTGCTCTCTCCGAGCTCGAATGGGCGATAGCGAATCCCCATGTCCTCGATAAACTCTTCAGGGTGGAACTTTGCCCCAAACCAGCCCTCGAAGAACGCGGTGGCTGCTTCGAGGTCCTCAACCGCCAGAGCCACTCGCTCCACCCGTTTGACAAAGGTCACTCTTGGCCTCCAGACCCCTAACAACCGGCAGGCGCCTGCGCCCGCAAGCCTTCCAGGACGACCTGCATCGCTTTCAGGAACTTTTGGTTGTCTTCCCGATAGCCGAAGCTCACCCTCACCGCCCGATCCAGCCCCCAGGCGTTCATCGGCCTGACGATCACTCCCTGGTGGATCAACAGTTCACTGAACGCAGTGGCCTCGAGGGGCAGGTCGGTCAGCAGAATGAAGTTGGTGTGGCTGGGCACAGTGCGCACGCCCAGCGCAACAAGGCCCTCATAAAGGAACGACCGCTGCTCTTCCACCAGCTTTCGGCTGCGCGCCACATAGTCACCATCGTCCAGGCTGGCGAGGGCGGCGACCAGGGCCGGCCCGCCGGTGTTGAAGGGCAGCTGGGCATGCAGGAGGTAGTTGACGATTTCTGGGGTTGAAATCGCGTAGCCCACTCGAAGGTTGGCCAGGCCGGCAGCCTTGCTGAAGCTGCGCAGCGCAATCACCTCGCGTCCCTCGGCAATGTACTCCGTCGGGTCCGGGTAGTCGGCGTCGCTCACGAAATCACGGTAGGACTCATCGAAGACCACCACGACCCCCTCTGGCACGCCGCCCATGAAGGACTTGACCTCCTGGCGACGGCAGATCATCCCCGTAGGGTTGTTGGGCGTGCTGATGAAAACCAGGCGGGTATTCGGGGTGATCGCCCGGGCCATCGCGGCCAGATCCAGCCCCAGGTCTTCCCGCGGGGGCACCCGGGTAAGGGTGCCTCCGAACATGGTCGTGCAGATGGCGTACATCGGGAACGTGAGCTGCCCGGTGATGACTTCCCCGCCGTCGAAGATGAAAGCCTGGACAATCATCCGGATCAAATCGGTGGCCCCGTTACCCGTGATGAGGTTGCGCTCATCGAAAGATGGATGGATCCCCGGCCCCAAGCGCCGCCGGAGGGTGCGGTCAGCCGCGCCGGGGTAGCGGTGGGCCTCGGGCAAGGCCCGCACCAGCGCCGCAATCGCCAGCGGGGAGGGCCCCAATGGGTTTTCATTGGAGGCCAGTTTCACTACATCGTCGACCCCGAACTCCTCCTGGACTTCCTCGATGGACTTCCCGGCGATGTAGAGCGGAACCTTCATGAGATTCGGGTTCAGGCGAAGTTGTCCCATTCGTCCCTCACCGACCTTCTGCATTGTCCAAAGCACGGAGCACCCGTTCGGGCGTCATCGGTAGAGTCGTCAGGCGCACCCCGACCGCGTCGTAGATTGCATTGGCGATCGCCGCGGCAGTGGGTGTTCCTCCCATCTCGCCGACACCCTTCGCTCCGAACGGTCCAAGTGGATCTTCCGTCTCGATGAGGATCGTCTCAATCTCCGGCATGTCTGCCGCAGTGAAGAGGTGGTAGTCCGCGAAGTCCGGGTTCATCACCCGGCCTTCCTTGACGAGCAGCTCCTCGGTGAGCGCATAGCCGAGGCCCATCTGGACCCCGCCTTCGATCTGCCCTTCGACTGCCATGGGGTTGATGGCCCGGCCGATATCGTGGGCGGCAACGAGACGCAGCACTCGCACCTTACCGGTCTCTGTGTCGACCTCGACTTCGGCCATCTGGGCTCCGAAGCTGTAGGCGGCCGAGATGTTGCCCTTGTAGCTGGCCTTGTCGACCAGCGAAGTGGGTGGGTCGTACCATCCCTCGCCTAGAACAATCTTTCCGTCCGGCCGGAAGTGCCGCCCCCGGACGGCCTTCGCCAGAGGGATCGAGTGGGCCCCGTCCGCCGAGACGATGAGACCGTCCCGGGCAACCAGCTGCTCGGTGGGTGCTCCAAGCATTTCTGCGGCGGTCTCCAGAATCTGGCGTCGGGCCTCGAGGGCGGCCAGGTAGGCCGCCTGGCCGGCGATGAAGGTCGTCCGGCTGGCGTGCACCCCAACGTCCCACGGCTTCAGGTCGGTATCGCTGTTGACGACACTGACCCGCTCGATGGGCAGCCCGAGCACCTCGGCCACAATCTGGGCCAAAACGGTTTCGGAGCCCTGGCCAATCTCGGTGCTGCCCGTCACAAGGGTGGCGTGCCCAAAGTCGTCGACTTTGACGGTCGCACCGCATCCGTCGCTGCGGTAAATGCGCGCACCGCCGCCGACGTTCAGAGTGGCAGCGAAGCCGGTGCCGCGGCGGACGGAAGACGCCGGAGGGTAGACGGAGGACTCGGGTCCGCCGCGTGCCTTCCTTCGTTCCCTGTCCACCGTGCTCCGTCTATCGTCCTCAGGCCTTATTCCGTCGTCTACCGCCGACCGCTCTCCGTCTCTTCGAGCCGCCAGCGCCTCGAAACACTCCCTCAGCCCGCAGCTGGTGATCTTTAGCCCCTGCGGGGTCTGCTCGTCAGGCCGGTTGGCGTGATGAGTTCGGAACTCAAGCGGGTCCCAGCCGACAGCTTCCGCCAATCGGTCCATCATCGTCTCGACGAAAAAGGTCGACTGCGGATTGCCGTACCCACGCACGGCGCCCGTCACCGGGTTGTTCGTGTACACACAGCGGGCTCGGAATCGGACATGCGGTACCCGGTAGAGCGAGGCGGTGGTTTCCATCATGACCAGCGGGGTGACCGTGCCCCAGGATACGTAGGCACCAATGTCCAGCAGCGCATCGACCTCGCGGAAGGTTAGGCTCCCGTCCCGCCGCGCCCCGGCCCGAATATGGACCTGCGCCGGCTGCCGCACGGGCGCGGCCAGAAACTCTTCTCGGCGGGAAAAGCTGATCCGGACCGGACGGCCGCTCTTCCGCGCCAGGAGCGCGGCAATCGGTTCGAACGGATAGATGTCCAGGCCGCGCCCGAAGGAGCCGCCGATTGTCGGCTGCAGAACCCGCACGTCACTACCCTCCAGCCCGAGGGCCTCGGCCAGGTCGCGCTGAAGCAGGAACGGAATCTGGGTGGTGCTGTAGACCGTCAGCCGCCCGCGAGGGTCGAAGGAGGCGACGACGACGCTCGGCTCCATCGCCGCGTGCACGACGTAAGGCAGAGAATAGGAACCCTCGAGAATTACTTCGCTCTCCGAAACCGCTGCGTCCATATCACCGTGCTCGTACTCATAGGTCGTGAAGAGGTTAGATCCCCGCTCGGGGTGGACGAGCGGGGCGCCCTCGGCCAGCGCAGCCGCGGCGTCGAAGACGCCCGGCAGAGGTTCGTACTCGACTTCGATCAGCTCCAGCGCCTCTTGCGCGGCGTCGGCATCCACTGCGGCGACCGCGGCCACTTCGTCGCGCAGGCTGCGGACCAGCCCGGCTTTCAATGCCGTGTTGTCCTTTCCATAGCCGAAGCGTGCCGCCGGGCTATCCGCGCCGGTCAGGACGGCCTTCACCCCGGGCACTCGGGCGGCTCGAGCAATGTCGACCCTCAGAATGCGGGCATGCGCAAAACGAGAGTAAAGAATTCTGGCTTCCAGCATTCCGGGGAGGCGGAGGTCATGGACATATTCCGCTCGCCCGGTGGCTTTTTCCGGGGCATCCAGTTTCGGCACCCGCTTCCCGACCACCGCCCATGGAGCCTTCGCGGTCTGCAACCCGTGATCGCCATCCGAACGATCCACGCCGATCACGATGGCTCCGAGGCGGCAACGGCCGCGCCGTCCGGTTGGGCCCGGAGGCGCAGCTTGGCCAGCTCCCGGGCCGCCGCCGCCACCGCCTCCACGATCTTCACGTACCCGGTGCAGCGGCACAGGTTGCCCGACAGGTCGCTTCGGATTTCCTCCAAGCCGGCGTTCGGATTCCTCTGAAGAAGCGCCACCGCCGCCATCACCATCCCTGGCGTGCAGAACCCGCACTGGATACCTCCGTGCTTAACCAGGGCGTGCTGAACGGGGTGGAGCGAACCATCCGCATTCAATCCTTCGATGGTCAGGATCTCGCTCGTCTGGCAGCCCAAGCCGAGCACGAGGCAGGCGGGAACCGACCGGCAATCCAGAATCACGGTGCACGCGCCGCAGCGCCCCGTGTCGCAGCCGCGGTGCGTCCCGCGCAGTCCCAGCGGACCGCGCAGCACGTCCAGCAGCGACCAGCGCGGATCACAGAGTACCTGGCGCGTTTCACCATTCACGCCCAGGGTCAAGCTTTGGCGCAGCACTAGCTCAACCTCATTGCAGGGCCTCGGGCTCGGTGGATGGAGATTCCGCCAGGGTCGCGAGCGCTCGCCGGGTCAGCACTTCCACCATCCTCCGCCGGTACCAGGCCGAAGCACGCATATCGTCGATGGGACGTGATTCGGCGGCGGCCGCCCGCGCGGCGCGCTCGATCCGGTCCGGGGTCAGGCGTTGACCCGCCAGTTCAGCCTCGGCAGCCGTGGCACGGATCGGGGTTGGCGCGACGGCTCCGAGGCCGATCCTCGCAGATTCACACCGCCCATCCACCCGCCGAAGCGATACTGCGACTCCCACGATGGCAATGTCCATGAAGGCGCGCAGACTGTGTTTCAAGTAGAGCGAGTGCCCTTCCGGGTCCGGAATATCGAGTCCCAACAACAAATCGTCCGAGGCCAGAACCGTCCGGCCGGGACCAAGAAAAAATCCTTCCAAGGGGATCCGGCGCTCGCCTCGGGGGCCGACGACCCGCGCAATGGCGCCAAGCGCCATGAGGACTGCCGCCAGGTCAGCGGACGGTGCGGCATTGCACAGGTTTCCGCCTACGGTGGCCAAGTTGCGAACTTGTACCGAGGCCATCGTCGCGGCCGCTTTGGCGAGGGCGGGGAAGCGGATGCGGATCGACTCGGACTGGCATACGTCCTGAAGGGTCGTGAGGGCCGCCAGGAAGTAAGGAGAGCCGCCGGGAGCGGGTGAGTTGCGCAGCTCCGGTACCCGGGTCAGATTCACAAGCGCGCTCGGCGCGATCTCGCCCAGCCGCATTTGCAGCAGCAGGTCCGTCCCGCCCGAGATTGGGCGCGCCTCCTGCCCGAAGTCGGAAAAGATTTGAAGGGCGGCTGCTAAGTTCTCGGGAGTGAAGTACTCGAACGGCCTCACCGGCTCGCCTGTTCGAGGGTCACCGTTGATGGCCATAGCCGGGCACAATGCCCATGGTCTGGGTCATTGGCGCTGCGAGCGCCTTCATCCAGCGCGGAGAAGTTGATCTTCACCGCAGGCGGTGGGCCGAGCCCACGGACCGCATGCTTCAGGTCGTCGAGCGACAATCCGAGGGAGGTGTGCGCGGCGACGAAGCCGAGCAGAACGACATTGGCTATCGCAGGCGAACCCAGCCGCAGGGCTTCACCGTCGGCGTCTAACTGGCATGCGCTAACCCCCAACTCATCCAACCGAGCGTGCACTGGTTCCGGGAAGCCCTCGACCGCGTTGATGAATACAGCACCCCCAGGGCGCAGCACAGGCAAGTGGCGCAGGCCTTCGAGGCGGTCCAGAGCGATCAAGGCATCTGCAGTCCCCCGCCGGATCAGGGAGCCCGGCTCGTAACCGATGATTAGGTGCGCCACCACACTCCCGCCGCGTTGGCTCATCCCGTGAGACTCTGAGACCATCACCTGAGCACCCCGAGCCAGTGCCGCCTCCGCAAGCAGCCGACTGGCGAAGATCACGCCTTGGCCACCCACGCCTGCCAGGACAATTCTGCCCTGAGGGTCAGGCATGCTGCAGCTCGACCTGAGGCACGATGAATCCTTTGTAGCAGGCGTCAATGCACTGCCCGCATTCGACGCAGGTTTTCAAATCGATGTCGACCCGCGACCCGTCCGGCCGGAGAACGATCGCCGGACAGTCGAAGGCTTCGACGCAATAGCGACATCCGTCACACTCCTCCGTGACCGTCACCGGGATGGGGTGGGCGTCGATGGGGGTTGGGTCGAGAATCGCACAAGGCCGGTCGGCGATGATCACCGCCGCGCCACCCTCAGGTGCGCGGGTAAAGGAGTGGGCCTCTTTGAGCAGCTCTTGAAAGGGATCCTGGTCGTAGGGATCGGCCTCGCGGACAAACCGCACGCCGCACGCTCTGACCAGGTCCGGAATCGATATCGGAAGCGCGGCCGCGCCGTCCGTTCCAACGGCGCTCGCCAGCGTCGGCTGCGTTCCGGTCATCGCGGTGGTGTGGTTGTCCAGGATTATCAGGACGAACCGGGCGTCGTTGTGGACCGCGTTGGCCAGCGGGACGATTCCGGCGTGCAGGAAAGTTGAATCGCCGATCGTGGCCACGATGGGCCGATCATCGCCCAGCAGCCGACCGGCGTGATAGAAACCGGCTGCCATAGTCACCGATCCGCCCATGTCCAGGCAGGTGTCCATGGCTCGCAAGTTGGTGCCGAGGGTGTAGCAGCCGATGTCGCCCGGGTAGATGGCTTGGGGACCGAAAGTGCGCTTGATTGCGAAATATGCGGAGCGGTGAGAGCAGCCGGGGCACAAACGTGGCCGACGCGGCGGGACCGCCATCCCCTGCACCAGCGCCGTGAGCCGCTCGTCTGCCGGGGCTGGCACGGGAAATCCCGCCTCATCCAATGCTTCGGCCAGGATGGCTGCGGCGCGTTCCGGGGTGAGTTCCCCCGCCTGAGGCACCGTTCCGTCGAGGCGCCCGCGCACCCGGGTGCGGTCCGGGATCTGCAACTCGATCGTGGCGTCGGGTTCTTCAAACACGATCACCCGTTCGCAGCGGCGGATGAAATCAGCTACGAGCCGACGCGGGAGCGGGTAGGGGGTGCCGAGCTTCAGGACCGGAATATCGGCGCCGAAATCGCGCAAGACCTGAAGCGCGGTATGGAATGCAACTCCACTGGCAATTACGCCAAGCGGCGCGGTGCCGTTTTCACCGAAACTCCCCTGAATGCGGTTCAGTTCGGAAGTCTCGAACTCCTGCTCGATGGCCTCCAGCTTTTGAACCAGCTCAACGTGGAGCTTCAGGCGGAAGGCGGGGGTTGCCGCCCAACGCTGAGGGTCTTTGTGGAATCCTCCAGCCCGGGGGCCCGCGGTCGCAGGCAAGAGCACGGCATCGGAGTCGAACGACTGGCGGGCATGGCACAGCCTGGTCGTCGGTCGCAACAGCACAGGAATATGGAATCGCTCCGACAGCTCGAAGGCGAATCCGGTCATCTGCAGCGCCTCTACTGGCGTGGAGGGGTCCAGCACCGGGACTTTGGCCGCATGGGCCAAGAGGCGGGAGTCTTGTTCGGTTTGGGAAGAGTGAGGTCCCGGATCGTCACAGGAGATGACGACGAAACCTCCGACCACGCCGGTATAAGCCGAGCTGAAGAACGGATCGGCCGCGACATTTAGCCCCACCTGCTTCATCGCCGTGGCAGCCCGCAAGCCGCTCCAGCTCGCGGCCAACGCTGTTTCGAAGGCTACTTTTTCGTTGGCGCTCCACTCGGCGTAGACGACCTCGGGAGCGTGGGCCTTGTATCTGATGACACTCGACAAGATTTCTGAACTTGGGGTGCCGGGATAAGCCGTCACCATCCGGCAGCCCGACCGGATCAGGCCAAGTCCAATCGCTTCGTTCCCGAGCAGCAGCTGCTTTCCCATCACCTCTCCGGGTTTGGGCTCCCCTCTCTCTCGAACAGCTCGAGAGAGAGGGGGAGCGCCAGGCAGGTACAAGTGAGTTAAGCCGGGACTTGCGGGAGCCCGGCCAGGGCCTTTTCAACCTCCGCCATCGGATATTCGTAATCTGGCAGCCGTTTGGCGAAGTAATCGTCGTAGGCGCCCATGTCGAAGTACCCGTGGCCGCACAAGTTGAAAGCGATCACTTTCTTCTGACCGGTTTGCTTGCACTTCAGGGCTTCGTCGATGGCCACCTTGATCGCGTGGGAGGGCTCAGGCGCCGGTATGATCCCTTCGGCCCGAGCAAAGGTCACCGCCGCTTCGAACACCGGGTTCTGTTGAACGGCAACGGCCTCGATCACTTTGGTGTCGTACAGGTAGCAGATGATCGGCGACATTCCGTGGTAACGCAGGCCGCCCGCGTGGATCGGCGCGGGGATGAACGAGTGACCGAGGGTATACATCTTGATCAGCGGGATGGTCGCGGCCTGATCGCCGAAGTCGTAGACGTACTTGCCCTTGGTCAGGCTGGGGGCCGCGGTGGGCTCAACCGCGATGAAGCGGGTCGATTTCTTGCCGGCCAGCTTCTCCTGCACGAAGGGCAGGATGAAGCCGCCAAACGACGAGCCGCCTCCGATGCATCCGACCATGATGTCCGGGTACTCGCCGGCCATTTCGAACTGCTTGAGGCATTCCTGGCCGATCACGGTCTGATGCAGCAGGACGTGGTTAAGCACCGAACCGAGGCTGTACTTCTTCTTCCCGCCGCTGGTCGCCGCAACTTCCACGGCTTCGGAGATGGCAAGGCCGAGCGAGCCGGGCGACTTCGGGTCCTGCGCCAGCACATCCCGGCCGGCCTTGGTCTTGTCCGATGGACTGGCCGTGACCTTTGCGCCGAAGGCCTCCATCATGCTGCGTCGATAGGGTTTCTGCTGATAGGAGATCCCCACCATGTACACCTCAAGGTCCAGCCCGTAGAAGTTGCAGGCCATGGCCATGGCACTGCCCCACTGGCCGGCTCCGGTCTCGGTCGACATGCTGGCCACGCCCTCCTGCTTGTTGTAGAAGGCTTGCGGCACCGCGGTGTTCGGCTTGTGGGATCCCACCGGAGAGACCCCTTCGTACTTGTAGTAGATGTGGGCCGGGGTGCCGAGGGCCTGCTCCAGCCGCCGGGCCCGGATCAGCGGCGTGGGCCGCCACAGGCGGTACACCTCGCGAACGGGTTCCGGGATTTCGATCCAGCGCTCCTGGCTGACCTCCTGTTTGATCAGCTCCATCGGGAACAGCGGTGCCAGATCCGCCGGACCGATGGGTTGCATGGTCCCAGGATGGATGACAGGCGGAAGCGGACTCGGCAGGTCGGCCTGGACGTTGTACCAGGCCTTCGGGATATCCTTCTCGCCCAGCAGATAACGGGTTTGGTCGCTCATGGTCTCACTCCTCAAGGATCACGGATTTGTACGGCAAGTAGTTTGGGTACGGCTCGGTAGATCTCCTCAATCTTTTCTCCTGACCGCCTCCAAGCCGACGGTCGCCTCGTCGGCGGAAGCCTCTTTTGGTCGGGTGTAGAGGGTCACAAATAGGCGGCAGATCATCAAGCGGCAGTCCTCGCACTCCTCGCCCAGCTCGGCCAGGCCCACCGGCTCGGTCCGGACATCGAAGTTCAGCGTCCCGTAGAGGTCGATGTACTCCTGCAAACGCGATGCATCGGCCATGAAGCGGCGTTGCCAGCCGAGGCGAACGAGGGCCGGATCACCGGGTCGCTCCTCTGCGGGGTAACGCGGATCCGGCGATTCCACGACGCATGGCGCTTCTTCCACGGGCATCATCGAATTCTGGTGAAAATCGGTCATCCTACCCTTGCCTCCTCGAGCTGACTCGCCTCCAGCGTGAGTTTCCGCATTCGGCGGTGGGCCAGCAGCGCCGCTCCAAACGCGGCGACATACTGCACGTCCTCTCCGGGTGGGACATTCACCTCCGTCCCGAGCTTCTCCCGGATCACGGCTGCCATTTTTTCGAAGCGTAGGATTCCCCCGATCAGCGTGAACTCCGGCTCCATCTGCACCCGTTTCATGAGCTGCACCGAGCGGTCGACCAGCGACACGATTGCGCCGTGCATGATGTCGGCGGGGGAGCCCCCCTGGGAGAGGTGATTGATCACCTCTGACTCGGCGAAGACCGCGCACACTCCCGAGATCGGGACCGGCTCCTTGGAGGTTGCAGCCAGGGGCCCAATTTCCTCGGTGTTGAAGCCCATATAGCGGGCGGTTTTCTCCAAGAAGGCGCCGGTCCCTGCGGCGCACTTGTCGTTCAAGCGGAAGGACTTGACCTTGCCGTCCTCCGTCAGCCGGGTGGCCTTCATCGTCTGGCCGCCAACGTCGAGGATCGTGTACGTGTTCGGGAACAGGTACCGCGCGCCCCAAGCGGCCGCGGTCAAGTCCGTGGTATTCAGGTCGCGGGCAGGATACAGGAAGCGCCCGAAACCGGTGGTCGCTACGTAAGCCAGCTCTTTGCGTTGAAGCCCCGAATACTCAATCGCCTGCGCCAGTGCCCGATCGGCCGCCTCGGCCAGTTTGAAGCCTGTCTTCACCAGCGCACGCCCGATCACCCTCCCGCCCTCATCGGCGATGACCGCTTTGACGTAGGTCGAGCCGATATCGATCCCTGCCGTGTAGGTCACCGCACCACCTCCGGCCGGGGGGCCTCGATGGGGACCCGGCTGGCCAGGATGTGGTCCATGGCGAACAACCCTGCGCCGATCGCGCCCATGTAGTGCGATTCTTCGCTCACGTTGACGGCGAATCCCAATTCCTTTTGCAGAACTTCGACGACCGCCTGGTTCCTCGCCACGCCGCCGGTGAAGGTCACCTGGGGTTCGATGCCGACCCGGCGCATCAGCCCGAGCGATCGGGACACGATCGACTGATGAACGCCAAGCAGGATGTCCTCGATCTTTTTTCCTTTCCCCAACCAGGACACGACCTCCGATTCGGCGAAAACGGTGCAGGTCGTGCTGATCTTGACCGCCTTCTCGGCCCGCAGGGCGGTGGGGCCCAGCTCACTCAACCCGATCCCAAGCGCGTTGGCCGCCGCCCCGAGGAACCGTCCGGTGCCGGCCGCGCACTTGTCATTCATGCAGAAGTCGAGGATCTCTCCGGCCGGGCTGATCCGGATGGCCTTGGTGTCCTGACCTCCCATGTCGACCACTGTTTGGGTTTCGGGGAAGAGGTGCACCCCGCCCCGCGCGTGGCAGGAGATCTCGGTGATCTGCGTGTCACCGAAGGTCACCTTGTAGCGCCCGTACCCAGTGCCGACCACGAACTCGACTTCCTCCTCGCGAATGTTTCCGTCCTGCAGCGCCTGGACGTAGGCATTCTCAGCCGCCTGAACGACGTTGGCGCCAGTGTCGATCAGCGCCCGACCGACAATCAGGCGCCTCTCGTTTAGGACGATCGCTTTCGTCTGGGTCGAACCTACGTCGACACCGGCTGCGTATGCCATTCGTTTCTCCCTTTGTGAGACCTTTAACTCGAGGCCCCGACCGCCGCAACCCGCTTGCGGGAGGCCAGCCCCTCGAAAAAGGCGTCGATCCGATTTTTTAGCTGCGCTTCGGAAACCACCCGCTTGTCCATCATGTCTGACTCGATGAAGAGACAGGCGACATCCGTCGTTGCGAGCAGGGCCCGGCGGTTGTCGGCCAGACCGGTGGAGACCGTCCGACAGGATTTGATCGGGTGATAGACCACTCCGTCCACCCGGTAGGTCCCCACCATTTCTGCCAGCACCCGATCCTGGAAGAACATGCTGTCCATCGCGTGGCGCACATTGATCAGCACGCCCTCTGCCAGGCTTTCCAGCGGGCGTTCGAGCGAGTACTCGAAGCCGGTGTCGGTTCCACCGGAAGCGAACCAGAGGTAAGTGGAGCTGACGAACGCCCCGCCGGACTCAGTGAACATTTCGTTGAAGCGGCGGAAGATCGGATAACAAGGCACGCCGACGAAGATCAGCCGGTACTTCTCTTCTCGCTGGGTTCCGATCGCCTGGGTGGCCTTGTATTCCATTTCTTCAACCAGATCCCGGAAGTAGCGGCTGCCCTGCTCGGTCCCCCGAAAACCGTTCGACACGCCGAGAAAGATGGTTCCATCGGTCAGGGCGTTGAAGACCGAGGGGGTGCTTCGGTTCCACTCCAAAACTTTGTGCCAGTCGCGGCTCATGGAATTGGCGTGCGCCATGGTCTCGCGCAGTCGGTCTATATCGAACTTCTTCCCGGAAACCCGTTCGCACAGCTCAATCAGCTCACGGATCTGGCCCTCGACGTACCGCCGGTCGGCCTCGAACTGTGGATCGCCCGGCCAGGTCTGTCCGCCGGCGCTGCGCGATCCAGGAACGTCGAGAGTGAAGATTGGGATCCCGTACATGCGCTCCCAGATTTCCGCCCACTTGATGTACGTGTTGCAGGCGTTGGTATACACAGCCAGGGCGGGCTTGGGGACCCGCCCCATCGGGTGCTCGCCGCCGCGCAGCTGCACACCTACGTCGGCCTTCACGTAGCCGCAGATGTCGGGAGAATAGCCGTAGTCTTCGGCGGCGTTCAGGTATTCGTGGGCCACCCGGCGCACGGCGGTCTGCAGCGAGTTGATTTCCGGAAACACCACCGGGAAATCGAACACCCGCAGCAGCTCGGCCATGCTTCCCATCACGAAGGCGTAGGCCACCGGTCGACCGTCCTCGGCCGCGTTGGTGAGATCCTGGAACCAGTCGCGGAACAGTTGTGCGCCGTCCCGGTTACCCCGGCCAACGATCCCATCCTGCCTGGTTGCGTCCGTCATCCTCGATGTCCTCTCATCCCACCTGGATCGCCCTCAGCCTCAGGCGAATAGCAGACTCTCGACGAAAGTCTCGAGTTGAATCTCGAGATGATCGAAGCTGGTCATGTTCTCTTCGAACTCGCTGACGAAGTAGGGGATGCCCTGTTCGTCCAGAGCCTTGGAATAGGCGACTTGCTCGTCTAGGCCGGGCTCGCACATCTTCGCCGCAGTGATGATGGCGGCTTTTGCACCGGCGGCCTGCATTCGTTCCAGCAGCATCCGCTCCTTGGGTTTGCGCAAGTCGTGCTGCACCGGGCTGTAGGTCGATCGCTCGAGATAGGCGTCCGCGAGATTCTGGAGCGGATCCCCTTCCTGCGGGACATCCTCTTGAATCCAACGCAGACCAATTAGCAGGTCATCATCTACCAGGTAACAGAACTGCGAGATCGTACGCAGCAAATCAAGCGGGGGCTGCTCACAGAACCCGCCCTCGAAAACCACCCGAATCCGGTCCTGAGGGTGCGCCGGCCGCGCCTCGATCTGAGGCAGGACGGCCCGAAGCAGCTCGTTATGCTCCTCGCGGGGAATTATCCCGCCTGCGGCCAAGAGGACGTACGCCTCGTCGGCAGAGACCAACCAGGGCTGCTCGCGCTTCAGGCGGTACAGCTCTCGGATCCAGCGCCGGTTTTCATTGAAAACGGCGACGGACTTGCGCAGATCTGCCTCGCCCACCTGTCGCCCGGAGATGACCTCCAACTCACGCCGCAGCCGGTCGTATTCGTCGCGCAGATACGCAGCGGCGTGGGTCGAGTTTGCGTTCTGGGGGAGGTAGAGGATCTGGCAGGGATAGGACATGTTCCGACCCCACACCGCGGCCAGGTTACGGGCCGCGTCGCAGATGGGGTGTGAGACGAAGATGTCCAAGGTGAGCCGCTGGCTGAGCGCCAGCTCCAAGGAGGTCTTCAGGATCGAGCACAGATAGGACCCGAAGCGAGCCTCCGCCTGGCGCGGCTCGACCGTCGCCCCGCGAATCTTCACCGGCAGCATCCCGGCCGCGTGGGCGATCTCCTCCGGGAAGTACACCTGGAAATGGCCGACGACCTTTCCGCCCGCTTCCCGCCAGCGCCGGACGGTGGGGTAATCGGGATCTTCGACCAACTCTCGGCAGATCTCCAGCACCTGCTCGAGCGATTTGCCCTGCCAGCCGTCGAACACCTTAAGGTTCATGGATTGAGACCCCGCCCGTCCAACGCCTTACCGCATTGGCCGCAGAAGCCGAATGCCTCCGGAAGGAACTCCGCGCCGCAGTTCGAGCAACGCTGCGAGTAGGCTCCCCAGGGAAACTCCGACGGCAGCCCGGCCGCCGCCCGCTCGCGGAACATCCGGTATCGCGGAGATCGCTTTTCGACAAACGCGCCCATGCCTTCGGCGGGTTCCCAGGAAGCAAAGTGAACCGCCAACCAGTCTCGGGCGTGGTCGATGGTCTGGTGCCAGGCGAACTTCTTCCAGAAATTCACCTGAGCTTTCGTGTACCGCATGGCTTCCGGGAACTTGTCAATTAGCTCGCCGGCAAGCGCGTCGACTGCCTCGTCGAGCTTGGAGAGATTTATGGAATAACCATCCTCGCCCTTCTGGGCATGGGCGATCTCTTCCGGTGAGGCGTGAACAACGAATTCGCTGTTCTTCTGGACCGAGGGGACGACCTCGTTGACCATCCCCCATTCCAAAGCCTGATAGGCGGGAATCCGGCGGTTGGTCATCAGCATATAGCGGGCTCGTCGATCGCCAATGAAGATGGGCAGCCATTGGGTCGCGCCGCCCGCCGCGACGCTGCCCACTCCGGTGCCGACCTGGCCCAGGTAGGCGTGCTCGGCGATGATCGATAGGTCGCAGGCGAGATGGCTTTCGTTCCCGCCTCCGACCGTGATGCCGTTGAGCCGAGCGATGACCGGCTTTCCCGTGTCCAGGATGCTCTCGATGTACGCGCTGAACAGCCCCATGTACTTCCAGTAGTCCCGCGGAGCGCGGGTGTAGCGGGTGGAGTACTCTTTCACATCCCCGCCGGTGCAGAAGGCCCGCTCGCCGGCTCCGGTGAAGACAATGACGGCCACCTGGTCGTCAAAGCCGGCCCTCCGGAATGCGTCGGCCAGCTCGACGAGCGTGTCGGTGGTGTAGGCGTTGTAGGCTTGAGGCCGGTTCAATGTGATTCGCCCGATCCAGTCGCTTCGCTCGTAGCGAATCTCGGAGTAGGCGGGGGGAGGTCCACTCCAGTCGGTCACCTGGGAACCTTCCTTGTGGATCCGTGGCCGTTGGGGTGGGCCATCGTCTCCCCGATGAAGGCGTCGTTCTTCTCGCTCAGGTTGTCCCGGAAGCTGTTGACCAATTCTGCGGCGCGAACCCCAAGCCAGCCCTCGGGAAGGAGTTCGGCCGGGAGATTCGGATCGGCCTGGGGAAAAGTGCTGTACTCGTGAGAGATCCAGAAGTTCTTGACGAAACAGTCGGCCGGGGAGAGGCCATTCTGCCGCGCCGGCGCGCTGTGCTCGTAGTCTCGTTCCCAGCGGGCGAGGAACTTGGCGTACTTCCGGTTGAGTCCGCGCAGATCCCAGCAGCGCTCGACGATTTCCCGCGCATCGCCGGAGTCCAAGTTCTCCCCCGAAAAAACCTGCACAAACGACCCGGCCCCCAGATCGTCCAGCATGGCCTGGACCTCGACCTGGCGATCGTGGGCGGAGATCCATTTTCCCGGCCCGAGCGGCCCAAAGCCCAAGAAGGTGAGACGTTTCCGCAGGTCCGTGCGCAGCCTGCGTTTGCTTTCCGGTATCGAGTACACGACCAGGCACCAGCGGCCGTCCCAGCTCCAGCCGCGGGGTTCAAAGATCCTCCGGCCGCCCTCCGACAGCAGCCGTTCGCCTTTGGGAGTGAGCCGGTACTGGCTGTGGCGTCCTCGCCGCTCCGCCCTGAGCCAGCCCTTGCGCTTCATCCGAGAGAGGGTGGAGCGGGTGGCACGTTCACTCACTCCCAGCAGGCCTAGGAGGCGGAGCAGGCTGGAGGTCCAGATGGCGCCGCCGCGGGGCAGGATCACGTCGCCAAAGAGCACGAAGATCGTGAACTGGGTGCGCAGGGCCTGTCTTGATGGCATATCTCAGTTCTCGCGCGCTCCGTCAGGAAAGTGAGACATATCAAGCCTAGCACGATAATTCGAACTGTCAACTTTGTGAAACATGTCACGAAGGGGTCGGCTGAAGTGCCCTCGGGAGGGGCTCCGGGGCTCGGGTATGGACGAGTTTGTCAAAGGTGGTCCGGCGCCACTCGTCGATGAGCCAGGCCTGAGTGAGGCAGAAGACCGAGTGCAGGGGGCAGTCCTGGGGGAACGGGCAGGCCGACCGATCCAGCACGCAGAGGTTGACCTCGATGGGTCCATCGATCGCTTCGATGACGTCCAGGACCGAGATGGCGTTCAGGGGACGGGCCAGGGATACGCCGCCGCCGACGCCGCGGCTAGTGTCCAAGATACCGACCGTGACCAGGCGGGTGATGATCTTCGCCAGAAAAGGGAGCGGGATCCGCTGCTGGCCAGCGATCTCCTTGGTGGTCGCACGCTCAGCCGGAGAATACCGAGCCACGTGGAGCACCGCCCGCAGCGCATAGTCTGCCCGTCGAGTGAT
>CAZPZD010000026.1:0-3744 GCA_964590515.1 uncultured Anaerolineaceae bacterium
GCGATCGCCGGGGGATTCGTTCTGCTGTTTGTCAGTCTCACCGGGATCGCGATGCATACCCAGCGCTCAGTAGGCCGGGAGCGGGCCGAGCTGCGGGACAAGAACGACTCGCTGCGCACGTCGGTGGACAAGCTCAAACAGAACCAGGAAGTTCTCAACCAGGTTTTGAATTCGGCCGGGGAGGGGATTTGCAGTCTGGACTCGCAGGGGCGCATCACCTACGCCAACAAGGCCGTCACCCGCATGACCGGCTGGAGCTACGCCGAATTGATCGGCCGCCCGCTCCACGTCACTCTTCATCAGCCCAAAGCCGACGGCTCGCCATATCCTGAAGAGGACTCGCCGATCACTAAGACCTGGCGGGAGGGAACCGAGGCGCGGGTCATCGATGAGGTCTTCTGGCGCCGCAATCTAGCCAGTTTTCCGGTCGAATACGTCAGCACCCCGATCTACGATGATGGACGGGTGACCGGTGCAGTCGTCGTGTTCCGCAATGTCAGCGACCACAAGCGCGCCCGCGACGCGCTGAAGGTCTCCCAGAATTTCGCCGAGACGATCCTCACCAGTGTCAACGAGGGGATCGTCGTCTACGATCGCGAGCTTCGCTACCGAGCTTGGAACAAAGTCATGGAGGAATTTACCGGCCTCCCCGCCAGCCAGATTATCGGAAGCTCGGCGCTGGATCTATTCCCGCAGTTCATGCTTCCGGGGATCGACCGCCTGATGCTGCGTGCCATGCGGGGCGAGCGGGTGGTCTCCGAAGACACCCGTTACCGGGTACCCCAGAGCGGCAAAGAAGGCTGGCTGGTCGCCACTCTGTCGCCGCATACCTCGCCCGAGGGCGAGACGATCGGAGTCGTTGGGATCGTCCGAGATATCAGTGCCCGCAAGGTCGCGGAGCAAGAATTGCGGGAAAGCGAGGAGCGGTACGCCCTGGCCGCCAGCGCGGCCAACGATGGGCTTTGGGACTGGGACCTGACCGGCAAGGATGTCTACTACTCGCCCCGCTGGAAATCGATGCTCGGATATGTAGACGGGGAGATCTCGAAATCCACCCATGAATGGTTCAGCCGAGTGCACCCCGAAGACCTGGCCGACTTCAACGCCTCGATCGGGAAACACATTCAAGGCGAGACGCCTCATTTCGAGAGCGAGCACCGCATGCTGCACCGGGATGGCTCCTACCGCTGGATGCTGACTCGCGGGTTAGCCATGCGGGATTCCGGAGGCAACGCCTACCGGATGGCCGGGTCGCAGACCGATATCACTGACCGCAAGCGGGCTTCAGACCAGCTGGTCTACGACGCATTCCACGACGGCCTCACCCGCCTTCCCAACCGGGCGCTGTTTACCGATCGACTCGAGCGGGCGCTGGAACGAGCCAAGCGGCGAGACGACTACACCCTGGCCGTGCTCTTCCTCGATCTGGATCGCTTCAAGGTGGTCAATGACTCGCTGGGACACTTGACCGGCGACCAGCTCTTGGTTGGAGTGGCCCGCCGGCTGGAGACCTGTCTGCGGCAGGTAGATACCGTGGCGCGATTGGGTGGCGACGAATTCGTCGTTTTGCTGGAGGACATCGAAAACGTCGGCCACGCCACGGCCACGGCCGAGCGAATCCAGGAGCAGCTGGAGGAAAACTTCCGGTTGGATGACAACGATGTCTTCACCAGCGCCAGCATCGGGATCGCGGTGAGCAAGACCGGCCAGGATCGGGCGCAAGACATCTTGCGGGATGCCGATATTGCGATGTACCGAGCCAAGTCCATGGGTAAGGCCCGCTATGCCCTCTTCGACGAGACGATGCACGGTCGAGCGGTCGAATTGCTCCAGCTGGAAACCGACCTGCGCAAGGCAGTGGACCGAGAGGAGTTTCTGCTGCACTACCAGCCGATCGTCTCACTGCTCTCCGGCGAAATCGTCGGATTCGAGGCGCTGGTCCGCTGGATGCATCCGGAGCGGGGACTGATCTTCCCGGCTGCCTTCGTGCCCCTGGCGGAGGAGACCGGGCTCTCAATTCCAATGGGTGAATGGGTCCTGCGCGAGGCCTGTCACCAACTGCGGGCCTGGCGAGCAGCCCTCCCGAGCGAACGCAGCCTGTGGGTCAGTGTCAATCTCTCCAGCCGTCAGCTGCTGCAGCCCGGCCTGATCAGGTTTGTTGAGGACTGCCTGGAGGAAGCCCAATCAGACCCGGCCAGTCTGCATCTGGAAGTTACGGAAGGCGTCATCATGGCCGAACCGGAAGCAGCCACGGCGATGCTGGTTGGCTTGCGGGAGCTCGGAGTTGGGCTGCCGATCGATGATTTTGGGACCGGATACTCCTCGTTGGCCTACCTGCACCGGTTCCCAATCACCTCGCTCAAGATCGACCGCAGCTTTGTCAATCGGGTCGCCTCGGGAGGGGAGGATGAGGTGATCGTGCGAACGATCGTGAGTCTCGCCCACAATCTCGGAATGGATGTGATTGCCGAGGGCGTAGAAACAGCCGAGCAGCTCGAGCGGCTCACCGCACTGGGTTGCGAATTCGGACAAGGGTTCTACTTCTCGAGACCAGTTCCGGCCGAAGAGGCTTCGCAACTGCTCCAGCTTCCGGTAGCCGTCCCAGCCTGACCGGGTAGAATCCCCCCACTCCAGAGACTCGGATTGTCAGCTCAACGAGGTGACGGATGAAGCGAATCGGGATTCTCACCGGTGGGGGCGACGCGCCTGGACTCAATGCCGTGATTCGGGCGGTCGTGAAGTCGGCCGACCAGCATGGCGGCTACGAAGTCCTCGGAATCAAGGACGGGTTCGAGGGCTGCCTGGACCCGGAAGGGGTGGTCGGGTTGGATCTGGACGCAGTTCACGGGATCCTGCCTCGCGGCGGCACGATCCTGGGTGCAGCCAACCGCGGGAATCCGTTTGCCAGGAAAGTTGTGCGGGATGGGAAGGAAGTGATGGAAGATGTGTCGGACGAGATCGTCGCGCGAATCGAAGAGCTCGAATTGGAGAGCCTCATCGTAGTGGGCGGCGATGGGACCCTGCACATTGCGCTCGAGCTCTTTCACAAAGAGGTCCCCGTGATCGGGATCCCCAAGACGATTGACAACGACATCGATGGCACCGATGTGACTTTCGGCTTCGACACCGCGGTCAATACTGCCACCGAGGCGCTCGACCGCCTGCACACGACGGCGGAGGCCCATCACCGGGTGATCGTGCTGGAACTTATGGGGCGGGACGCGGGTTTCATTACCCTGCAGGCGGGCATCGCCGGCGGCGCCGATGTGATCCTTATCCCGGAAATCCCATTTGAATTGACCGGCATTTGTGAGACGATCTTGGCCCGAGCCGGCCGCGGTAGGCACTTCAGCACGGTGGCGGCGGCCGAAGGCGCCCGGCCGAAAGGCGGAGGGCAGGTGTTCCGGAGTGCGGGCGACGATACCGTGACGGCCCGGCTGGGGGGCATTGGCCAGACAGTCGCGGAATATGTGGAAGAGGTGTGCGGGATGGAGGCGAGGGTCATGGTGCTGGGTCATCTGCAGCGGGGCGGTTCGCCGACCGCCTTCGACCGCTGGCTGGCGACCCGCTTTGGAGCAGCCGCATTCCGGCTGGCGCGGGAACGGGCGCACGGGAGGATGGTGGCGCTGCGGGGGGCGAGCATTGTCGACCTCCCGCTGGACGAAGCGCTGGCCGCGCCAAAGCGGGTGGATCTTAATGGCGACGGGGTCCTGACCGCCCGGACGCTCGGGATCTACCTCGGCG
>CAZPZD010000026.1:3844-19706 GCA_964590515.1 uncultured Anaerolineaceae bacterium
TGGCGACTGGGTGGCGCGCGAGCCACTTCGAATTTTTGCGATCGGATTCCTGGTGGCGGCGGCGTTCTTTCTCGTCGAGGCAGGCGCGGCCGAGATCGTGCTGGCCCGCCGGTCGGACTGTGTCGAGCAGCTCGGTCGAATGCGGCTTGCCCCAAACCCTGAGCAAGCCTGCATGTCAGAATTTCAGTTTTTCTTGGCTCGAGCGGTATCTCGGGGGGTGTTCGCCCCCGCGGACCCCGAGCCATCCGGAGCGATCGCCTGGCCGCTGATGGCCGGGCTGTACGGCCTGATGGGCGGGGCGCTGGCGCGGCTGAAGCCGACCCGCGGGATCGGGGTCTACCTCGGAGTCCACCTGGCCATGCTGATGGTGCTGATGTCGCTGGATTTCCTGTCCCAGTTCATCGTCTAGAGCGAACTGATTCAGGGGTAGGAAAAGGAAGGAGCCGCCTCATTGGCGGCTCCGCCTTTTGCGCTGCGGCAATTCCTCATCCTAGACGGAGGAGGGATGCCGCAGCGCGACGTTCGTAAGAGCTACTACTCATCGGCACCACCTCCTCGACATTAGGATAGCGAGGTTGGGGCTCTTTGCGAGCCGGGCTGGAGTATCTCACAGCCCCGGAACGATGTCAATAACCCAAGCGGCCCGCGGGATCACAGGATGAGCATCGCGTCCCCGAACGAATAGAAGCGATACCCCTCGGCCTTGGCGACCGCGTAGGCCTCCAGAATCCGTTCCCGGCCGGCGAATGCGGCGACCATCATCAGCAGGGTGGAGCGGGGGAGGTGAAAGTTGGTGAGCATGGCATCGACGATCCGGAATTCGAAACCGGGCAAGATAAACAGGTCGGTTGAGCCCTCGAACGGCGCTAGCCTGTCTCCCGAGGCCGCCTGGCGAACGGCAGTTTCCAGCGCCCGGACTGAAGTTGTTCCGACCGCAATGACCCGTCCACCTTCCAGCCTCGCCTGCTGCACAGCTCGTGAAACCTCTGTATCAACCTGGCACCATTCCGTGTGAATAGGGTGGTTGGATGGATCGGGCTCGGTGACCGGCAAGAAGGTGTCCAGGCCAATGTGCAGGGTGAGCTTGCAGATTGCCACGCCTCGCTCGATCAGCTGGTCCAGTAGATCTTCGGTGAAATGCAGCCCGGCCGTCGGAGCCGCCGCGGAGCCGGAGTGGCGGGCATAAACGGTCTGGTATTCATCCGGATCGTGGAGGGGTTCCTGAATGTATGGCGGGAGCGGAGGAACACCGAACCGATCGAGCTCGGGCGAGATCTCACTTTCAAAATGAACCATTCGGCGAGCACCCCCCAGGTCCTCAACAATTTCCGCCCAGGGTCCCCCGACCACCTTCAACCGCGTTCCCGGCCGATGCCCTCTTCCGCCAGCGAGCGTTTCCCAGGTTCTCGGCCCGTGGCGGCGCAATAGGAGCAGCTCGCCACGTCCGCCGCTGGGTGCCTTCCATACCCGCAGTCGGGCCGGGATGACCCGGGTCTCGTTCAACACCAGGGTATCGCCAGGTCGAAGGAATTCGGGCAGCTGCGCGAACCGGGCGTGCTTGATCGACCCGCCGCGCCGGTCTAGGACCATCAGCCGGGAGGAATCGCGGGGCGAGGCCGGGCGCTGGGCGATAAGTTCCTGAGGCAGGTCGTAGTCGAAATCGGCGGTGCGCAAAGTTAGCGGGGAGGCAGCTGGACGCCGGTTGGGGGGCGAGGCTGCTACAGTTCGGGCAGGCGTGGCTGGGGGCCGGCCGGCGGCTGGAGCCCCAGGTGCTCGTAGGCCCGCGCAGTTGCGACCCGGCCCTGGGGGGTCCGGTCGATAAACCCGAGTTGCAGCAGGTACGGCTCGACCACATCCATGATCGTGTCCGGCTCTTCGCTCATGGAGGCCGCGATCGTCTGCAGCCCGACCGGTCCTCCGTCGTATTTCTCGATCACAGTCATGAGCACTTTGCGATCGGCTTCGTCCAACCCGAGGTCGTCAATGTCCAGCAGCTCCAACGCCTCCCCGGCGACCGACCGGGAGATCCGGCCATCGGCTCGCACCTGGGCGTAGTCGCGCACCCGACGGAGCAGCCTCAGCGCCACCCGCGGCGTGCCGCGGGCCCGGCAGGCGATCTCGTCGATGCCTTCCGGCGTCACGTCGATCTTCAAGACCGTCGCCGCCCGCTCGACGATCGCCTTCATTGCCTCCAGCTCGTAAAAGTCAAGCCGGTGGATCGCACCGAACCGGGATCGCAGTGGAGCGGTAAGGAGGGCCAATCGGGTAGTGGCCCCCACGATGGTGAATTTCGGGAGGCGTAGCCGGAGCGACCGGGCGCTCGGTCCCTTGCCGATGGTGAGGTCGAGGGCGAATTCCTCCATCGCCGGATAGAGGATCTCTTCGACCGCCCGGCCCAAACGATGGATCTCATCGATGAACAGAATATCAATCGATTGCAGGTTGGTCAGAATGGCCGCCAGGTCACCTGCCCGTTCGATGGCGGGACCCGAAGTGATCTTGAAATTCGAATCCATCTCGTTGGCGAGGATGTGGGCCAGAGTGGTCTTGCCCAATCCCGGCGGTCCATAAAACAGCACGTGGTCGAGCGGTTCGCTGCGGCTGCGGGCGGCTTGAATCAGAATCGCCAGGTTTTCCCGGACCCGGTCTTGGCCGATCATGTCGGACAACTTAGCCGGGCGCAGGGCCTGAATCGTGGGGTCTGAGACCTGGCGGGCAGGGGAAACCACTCGCTCGCCTTGAAGGGTCACAGGGCGATTATACAGGAAGGGCTGGGGTGGCACATCCAGGGTAGGCCATCTGCCCGGTTGACCCTGGGGTGGTCCTTCACTATACTCACCAATTGGGCGTCCTCAGGCCCAGAACTGTTAGTCCTTCTTGGCGAGCCTCTGATTTCGTTCCCACCGGCCTCTTCGAATATGCCGTCATAGTCAGGCATCGACCAAGGAGGGAAGCAAAGCGTGTTCGCCATTGGCCTGCGCCAACTGCAGCAGGCGCTGGATCAGAAGGCCAATCAGGTCCAGCAAGAATTCATCCTTGCCAGCGAGCAGCTGGAAGACGTCGGCCGCAAACTGCTGGAGCCAGCCCCTGAGGACCGCGACCGCCTTCGAGAGCAGCAGCTCTCGCTGCGGGCCCGTCAGCAGGCCCTGGCGGACGAGGTCAACACCTGGAGGGAGCGGGCCCGCGGAGTACGCAGCCAGTCCGGCGCCCACTCACTCCGCACCTACCTCAATGAATTGCTCAATCTCAACGATCCGCTGCTGACCCCGGCGATCCAGCACTCCCTCTACCTGTTGGATGCCCCCGAGGAGGAGCTGGCCAAGCTTGCCGGGCAAGAGTCCCCAAGTGTCATAACCACCCCCGCCGGCCGGCTGATCCAGCGTTCTCGAACAGAATTCGACCTGCGCGGATCGGATGCCGGGGCCCGGCAGCGGGCCGCGATCGAGTTCGCCAATCGGCCGGGCCTGGCGCAGCAGGACGGAGCGATCGCGGAGATCGAGGCCGCCATCGAAGATCCCGATCCGATCGTCCGAGAAACTTCCCTGCTGACTATGATCCAGTTGCACCGCTTCCGCAGCATGCGCTCGGCGGATCTCGATCAGGCCCACGCTTCGGTGCAGAAACTGGCCTCCCTCAACCATGTCACGGCCATTCCCTCCCTCATCGAAGTCTTGGAGAAACCGCGGACCGGTTTTGTGCAGAGCGATTCAGGCAGCCAAGAGGTCGACAACAATCGATCCCGGATGGTGGCCTTGTTGCGTCTAATCGAGTGGCACACCCACGAGGCGAAAATGGCCGTATTCAAGCTGCAGTTTGACCGCGACCCGAATCTGGTTAAGACTGCCAAACGGGCTCTGGAACTCTTCCCAGATGAGTGGGGCGGGCCGCTCAAGGCTACCGGCCCGCTGCCGAGCCTCGACGAACCGTAGTCGCGGGTGGCTGGTTGACACTGAACTGCTAGCACGGCTATAATTCGGCCCAATCGAATACAGTGCTCCGGGAGGAGTACACACCGGCCCTCTCGCCCTCACCGACGAGGGGGTCTTTGTTTGAGGGTCGGAATCGTCCGGCCGGTGGGTGGTACTCCGAGTTAGGAGGTGGAAGCATGGCAGACATGACGTTGGCGAAGAGCTACGACTTCAAGCCGGTCGAGCGCCGCCTCTATGCAGAATGGGAGCGGTCGGGCTATTTTCGGCCGACGGGGGAGGGGACCCCCTTCGTCATCTCGATGCCTCCTCCAAACATCACCGGCGAACTCCACCTGGGCCATGCCATGTTTGCAGCGATGGAAGACCTCATGATCCGCCACAGCCGGATGCAGGGGACACCCACCCTATGGCTGCCAGGGAGCGACCACGCCAGCATTGCGACCGAACTTCAGCTGCGCGAACTGCTGCTGAGTGAAGGCATTTCCAAGCATGAGTTGGGACGCGAGGCCTTTCTCGAGCGGGCCTGGCAGTGGAAACGCAAGTATGGAGGCATCATCACCGAGCAGCTTCGCCGGCTTGGGGCTTCCTGCGACTGGGAACGCGAGCGGTTCACGCTGGATGAGGGCCTCTCGCGGGCCGTCACGGAAGCCTTCGTTCGGCTGCACGAGCGGGGATTGATCTATCGCGGCGATTATCTGATCAACTGGTCACCCGGCTTGCAGACCGCGGTGAGCGATCTCGAAGTGGAGTACACCGAAGAAGAGGCCACTCTGTACTTCTTCAAGTACCGGGTCGATGGATTCGAGCAGCCGATCCCGGTGGCCACGACCCGGCCGGAAACGATCCTGGGGGACACCGCGGTGGCCGTTCATCCCGAGGACGAGCGCTATCTCAAGTTCATCGGTGCGACCGCTCGGGTCCCCATCCTAGACCGGCCGATCCCGGTGATCGCCGATGAGTATGTGGATCGGGAATTCGGCAGCGGTGCGCTCAAAGTGACCCCCGGCCACGATCCGGCCGACTATCAGATCGGCCTGCGCCACAAGTTGCCGATCGTGAACGCGATGAACCCTGACGCCACGATGAGCGTGGCGGCGGGTCCTTATGCCGGGCTCGATCGGTATGCCTGCCGCGAGCAGCTGTGGGCTGATATGCAGGCGGCCGGGCTGACCATCCGAACTGAGCCCTATCTGCAGCAGGTGCCCCGCAGCCAGCGCGGCGGCGAGATCATTGAGCCGCTGATCTCCAGCCAGTGGTTCGTGCGAATGCAGCCGCTCGCCGAGCCGGCGCTCGCCGCGGTTCGGGATGGACGGATTCGAATCGTTCCGGAACGCTTCACCAAGGTGTACTTCAACTGGCTGGAAAACATTCGGGACTGGTGCATCTCCCGCCAACTCTGGTGGGGGCATCGCATCCCGGCCTGGCACTGCGGCAATTGCCGCGAGATCACGGTAGCCCGGGCGGCTCCCGATCTCTGTCCACACTGCGGCTCAGCCAACCTGGAACAAGATCCAGACGTGTTGGACACCTGGTTCTCGTCCGGCTTGTGGCCGTTTTCGACCCTCGGCTGGCCAGAGGACACTCCTGACCTGCGCCGCTTCTACCCCACGACGCTGATGGAGACCGGTTACGACATCCTGTTCTTCTGGGTGGCCCGGATGATCATGATGGGCCTGGGGTTCACCGGTCAGGTGCCGTTTACCACCATCTATCTGCATGGCCTCGTTCGTGACGAACGCGGCCGGAAGATGAGCAAGACCCTGGGCAACGTGATTGACCCGCTGGAGCTCATGGACGAGTACGGGACCGACGCGCTGCGCTTCGCGCTGCTCACAGGGTCAGGCCCCGGAAATGACTTGAGTCTGAACCTGGAACGGGTGGCCGCCGGGCGTAATTTCGCCAACAAGCTATGGAACGCCGGCCGGCTCATCCTGGGGGCCATCGCGGCGGCGCCCGGTAGTCCAGCCGGCGAGCCGCACCGCACCCCGGCCGACATCTGGATCCTGGGCCGCCTGAACCAGGTGATTCGGGAGGTAGACCGCCTCTTCGCCGGACATCAATATGGGGAAGCCGGGCGGCAAATTCACGATTTCTTCTGGGGGGAGTTTGCCGATTGGTACTTGGAGCTCTCCAAGATTCAGACCGAAGAAGGGGGCGACCGGGCCTGGTTGACCGGCCGGGTGCTGGTTCACATCTATCACAACTGCCTGCGCATGCTGCACCCATACATGCCGTTCGTGACCGAGGAGCTCTTCGGGGCCCTCCGGGCAGCCTGCGAGGCTCATCCGGCGCACTACGGACCGAAGCGCGGTTGGGAGCCGGCCTTGATCGTGGCAAAGTGGGCGGAGGCCGGACCGGAGGAAATCTGGGAGCAAGAGGGGGTGGCTGCTTTTCAGATTGTGCAGGAGTTGGTCACGGCGATTCGCAACGCCCGGGCCGAGAAGGGGGTTGAGGCCGGACGCCGGATCGAGGCCGCGATCCGAGCCGGTGACCGGGCCGAGTTTCTCCGACTAAACCGAGCCGCGCTGGCCTGGTTGGCCCGCCTGGACCCCGACCGGCTGCAGATCGAAGCCGCGCTCGAGCCGCCTCCGAATTCGGTCCGGCTGGTGGCGGGATCCGTGGAGGCTTTCCTGCCGTTTGCGGGAATGCTCGATCTGGAGGCCGAACGGCGGCGGATTGGCGAAAAGCTGGCCGGAGCGCGATCGGAGCTGGATCGGTTGGAGCGCCTGCTCGGGGGTGAGTTTGCGCAACGGGCCCCGCCAGAGGTGGTCGCCCGCGAACGGGCCAAGCTAGGCGCAGTGCGAGAGACCGCCGGTAAACTTCAGGCGCAGCTCAAGGACCTGGAGTAGAGGGAGAAGAAATGATCCGATCGATGCATCTGGTTGAGGGCCAGGAGCTGCGAACCGAGCTCAGTCGCGATGAATTCCGGGAGGTCATCGCCGGTGGGGAGGGCCTGCTGTGGGTGGATATCTACCAAGAGCCGCGGGAAACCGTCGAACCTTTGCTCAGGGAGGTCTTCGGTTTTCACCCCCTGGCGATTGATGACGCGTTGGATGAGACGCACGTTCCGAAAGTGGACGATTGGGAATCCTACTTGTACATCGTCTTGCACGGAGTGCTCAGTTCGGCGTCGCGGGACGGACACGAGCTGCAGACTGACGAGATCGACATCTTCGCCGGAAGGCGGTACATCGTCACGTTCCAGGATTACCCCATCCCCGCACTCGAACGGGTATGGAGAGTCGTTCAGCGAGACCCGCGGGTGCTCGGTCGGGGAGCAGGCCATCTCTTGTATCGCATCATCGACGAGACCGAAGTCGATTATCTGGACCTGCTGGATAGCATCGATGAAAACCTGAGCCGAATCGAGGATGAGATCTTCGCCAATCCCGAACCCTCGCTGCTCTCGGAGGTTTTCTCGCTCAAGCGAGTCTTGTTGCGCATTCGCCGAGGGATTGTTCCTCAGCGAGAAGTGATCAATAAGCTGGCCCGCGGAGACTTCCAGCAGTTCTCGCCGGAAGACCGGATGTACTTCCGGGATGTTTATGACCACCTCGTCCGGTTGAACGACATCTTAGAAAGTTTGCGGGATCTGGTCGGCAGCGCCTTGGAGATCTATCTCTCGGTGGTCAGCAATCGGCTGAACGACGTGCTCAAGACTCTCACCATCATTACGACGCTGTTCATGCCGCTCAGCTTCATCGTCGGCTTCTTTGGCATGAACTTCTTCCAGGCGACGGATTTGTTTGCCTCCTGGACCGGCCGGATCAGTTTCGTTGTCGTGTTGTCCGCGGTGGTGGCGACTCCGATCCTCATGTACACCTGGATGCGACGCCGCGCCTGGGTCTAACCGAATGTTAAAGCCTGCGTGATATACTCCCGGGCCGGTCGAAACCATGGGGCGCAACGGGCCTAACTTCCTGCGTCTAGTCTCACTGGGGCTGCTGCTCGGGGCCGCAGTTCTGTTTTTCTTCCAGCTCATCGCCTACAGCCGGGAGCGGGCGAACCTGCCCGAGGGGCTGACCATCGCGGGCGTACCGGTCGGTGGATTGAGTAAGCCTTCCGCGCTGGAACGATTGCTGCAGACCTACAGCACTCCGGTCGAGTTGTTTTACGAGGGTGAGCGGATTGTGTTATCCCCGTCCCAGGTCGGCTTTCAGGTCGACACGGAGGCGATGTTGGCCGCTGGCGAACTTGCCCGAACCAACACCGATTTCTGGAGCGGGTTTTGGGATTTCCTCTGGGACCGACCGGGTGAGCCGCAGAGCGTACCGCTGCGGGCCGAGTATTCTCGGCCTCAGCTTGAGATTGCCCTGCGCGACGTCGCCACCCGTTACGATGAACCGGCCTTGCCCAGCCAACCCATTCCAGGCAGCGTCGACTTCCAGGCCGGAAGTCCGGGCCGAGTGCTCGATGTCGGACGGTCGGTGGAGCTGGTCGGTGAGGTTCTCAGCGCGCCCGGCGATCGGCGGGTAAACCTTCCGATACTAGAGAGCCAGGCAGTACGTCCGTCGCTTCCAACCCTCGAAACCCTGCTGAAGCAGAACCTGGACGTTGGGGCCTTCGATGGGCTGGTGGTTATGTACGTGATGGACTTGCGGACCGGCCAGGAGCTGCACTTCGGCTATTACCTCAACCAAGACATTTCGGTTTCGCCCGACATCGCCTTCGACGCGGGCTCGACGATCAAGGTTGGAATCGCGACCGCGTTCTTCCGCTACTTCGATGAGCCGCTTGATGACGAAGCCAGCCGCTGGTTGGTGGAAATGCTCACCCAATCGGGGAACGATCCGGCCAACTGGCTGATGGAGCGGATTGACTTTGGGCAAGGGCCAGTGGCGGTCACGGAAAGCCTTTCTGCGTTGGGACTTGAGAACTCCTATATCGTCGCCTGGTTTGAAAACCCGCGCCGCTTCACCACCCCGGCCCAGTTGATCGCCGCCTCGCCGCCGGCGACCCCCGCCAATCAAAGGCTCGATATCAACACCCGTCCCAACCAGCTCAACCAGACCACGGCTTCCGAATTGGGAATGCTGCTGGCCGACCTATACAGCTGTGCCAAGGGTGGGGGAGGCTTGCTGGCGGCGTTTCCAGCGGAGCTGCGACCGGAGGAGTGCGCCCGGATACTGGATCTGCTCTCACAGAATAGGATTGCCTGGTTGATTGAGGCCAGCGTTCCGGATGGGACCCGGGTCGCCCACAAGCACGGCTGGACCCAATCGCCGCTGGATTTCATCAGCGACGCGGGCATCGTCTACTCGCCGGGAGGCGACTACGTGGTGTCCATTTTCCTCTGGGACGACCGCGAAATGGTCTGGGAGCCGACCGCCGCCCTTTTCGCCCAGCTGGGCCGGGCGGTCTACAACTACTTCAATCCACCGACCTCCGGCTAGCCGGAGCGATCCCTACCCAAGCATGACCGACCAACGACACGTACCCGCACCGCAGGCTGCCTGGCGGATCCTTTCGGCCACAGGTGTGTTGGCTGTGGCGCTGGCGGTTCCTGCCGCGGTAACCACCGCCCGTGCGGCGCAGTTCAGCCAGCCGCCCACGGTCTCGATCCCGACCGTCACCGGCACCCCCACCGGTCCGATGATTGTGGTTCCCGATCAAGTCAATGTCCGTGCAGGCCCGTGCACCTTGTGTGAATTGATCGGAGTGCTAATCGCCGGCCAGGAAGCCCCCGCCATCGGACGCTCTCCCGGCGGAGATTGGATCCAGATCGCCTATCCGGGGGTTCCGGGCAACGTGGGTTGGGTTTATTCGCCCCTTGTGGTGCTCGATCCCCCGGGAGCCTCGCTGCCGATCGTCGAACCTCCACCCACTGCCACGCCGCGGGCGAGCGCGACCATCGATCCGACCCTGGCCGCCCAATTCAACCTGGGAGATGTGACCCCCACCCGCTTGCCAACCTTCACACCTGCCGGTCCGGTCGCCCAACCGACCTTCGCGGCGGAAGCACCGGAGTCGCGCAGCGTAATCCCGCCAATCGTGGCGATCGCCGGGTTAATCATGGTAGGGACCTTCGGGATGCTGATTTCGATCTTGCGAGGCGGCTAGAGCGGCTTGCGCCCGCCGAAGCCGGCGTCCAGGTCGTGCCAGTGGCTCACCGACGACTCGCCGTGTTTCCAGCACAGGAAGACGACCCGGCCTTCCAAATCGGCGGGGAAATCGAGCAGCCCTTGATCGACGTCCTTCAAAAGCACTCCATAGGAGTGCACTTCCTTGATGAGACGTTCAATTCGCCGAAACAGTTTTAGCAACTCCCCAGTCGCCTTGCTCGCGCCGTTCCCCAGCGCTTTCTGAACCCCGGAATCCAATTCAGGCCGGATCGTCACAATCTGATCGCGGGTCGCGACCAAGTCGTCCACCAGTGGGCGTAGTGTTACCAGAAGCTCGTTGGCCTGATCGAGGGTGAACAACCGAGGGAACTGCTGCATGGCGAAAAAAGTACAGGTCGCTTGATGCGACCTGTAAGAGGCGATCTGCTAAGCGATCAGGCTGCTAGCAGCAGCCATCAGAGTGCGAATGGGAGTGGGCGTCCGATGATTCGGCGGTCCGGAAAGAATGGCCACAACCGCAGGCAGAAACCGCATTCGGATTCTCGATCCGAAAGCCGCCGCCCATCAGTTCGTCTGTGTAGTCAATCACCGTGCCGGCCAGGTAGCTGATCGACATCGGATCTACCACAACCTGGACGTCGTCAAAGGAGAAGCGCAGATCGGTTTCCCGCGGCTCGGGTTCCAAGCCCATGCCGTACTGCATACCCGAGCAGCCGCCCCCCGACACGAAGACCCGCAGCGCGGAGCCGGTAAGCTGGCGTTCCTCAATCAGCTTCCGGACCCGGCGGACGGCATTCTCCGTCAGGCTAATTTCTTCTCTCGTTTCGGTTAGCGTCTCAATAAGCGGTAAGTCGATTGTGGCCATATGGCGGTCCCTGTTCCTCGTTTCTCGGAATTCTCATAATCAAGATAGAGTTTATCAACAATCGGCTCCCATGTCAATTCTTAGGGCTGATGGGCCGCTGGTCCTGCTCCAGTCGAGCCAAAGGGGGACCCAAGCCGCCCGCCTTCATACGGCGATGTCAAAGGTGCAGACCGGCTGATGCTGGACAATCCGGCCCCCCATCTCCACCGGCCTCCCGAACAGCGCCTCGAGCAGTGCCCGATCGAAGTGGCATAGCGCGGGGGCGGCACGGGCGACCTCCAAGTAAGGGCAATTGGCCAGTTCCAGCCGAAGCCGTCCCTCGTCTTGCGATACGACGGGGAAGTACCCGCGGTCTTCCAGGTAATGCTTGATAAATCGAAGTTGGTTGGAGCCGTGGGGCACCGACTCTCGCCCGCCAAGCTCTGATCCGACTGCGGTCAGGACGGCTTCTAGGTCCCGTCCTCCAGATGCTGCCCGCAGGTTCTCGAGCAAGCAGCCGCAGAGCTCTCCGTAGTTGCGGGGCATCTGGGCATCGGCGGCGGGAGTGCCGCGATACATCATCTCCGGCCGTCCCGGCCCCGATTTCCGGCGAGCCACCGGCTTGCCTACCAACCCGTCGCTCCGCAGGCCCTCCAGGTGGTGACGGATCGTGACCGGCGTGAGGGCCAACGTCCGGCTGAGTTCTGCAACGGATGCCTGGCCGGACTTCTTCAAATGCTCCAGGATGCGCTGGCGCGAGTCGTGGGCCATCGTCCATCCGATTGTAGACGGGGGCGATTAATTTGTCAAACGCTATCTTCAAAATTACCCTCTCCTTGACAGTTGTGAAACTTGGCACGTATAATTCTTCTTTGGCGGAGAGGGCCCGGTGAGCGAAATTTCCTCCACGACCGAAATCCCCATCCCTGAAGAGCTGGCGGCCCAAATCGCCATCACCAGCCTGGACAAAATCTATAACTGGAGCCGTCGCTCTTCCGTCTGGCCCTTGATGTTCGGGCTGGCCTGCTGCGCGATTGAAATGATCTGCACTGCCGCCAGCCGCTACGATTTATCCCGTTTCGGCATGGAAGTGTTGCGTCCCAGCCCCCGCCAGGCCGATCTCATGATCGTCTCGGGGACAGTCACCAAGAAAATGATCCCGCAGATTGTCCGGCTCTATAACCAGATGCCGGAGCCGAAATATGTATTGGCGATGGGAGCCTGCGCCTCCGGCGGCGGGCCGTTCAAAGAGGGGTACAACGTCGTGTCCGGCGTGGACAAACACGTGCCGGTAGACGTCTACATCCCCGGTTGCCCGCCCACCCCGCAAGCACTGATCCATGGCTTGATCAAGCTGCAGGAGAAGATCGACGGGCAGTCTGTCCTCTCGGCCCGCTGGTATCAGCGCGGGGCATCCGAAGCGATCCCGGTGCCGTTGCTCGGCCCGGATCTGGTCGACCCCCGCGATTTCCCAGATTTTGCCGAGAAGCTCAAAGCCCAGCAGGAACAGGAATCCGCCCCGGCGTGAGTCAACTCCCGTCGCAGCCAGGGAGCGATCCAGCATGACCGAGCAGACTGCCGGACCGACCGAGCAAACAGCACGCGAGCTCGACCCGCTCGAGCAGGCGTTTCCCGGAATCCTCAATCGCGATGAACGAGCGGGATACTCCGGGTATCTGGTCCCCCCGTCCAGGCTGCTCGAGTTCGCCACCCGGCTGCGGGACGAGCTCGGATACGAGTATCTCTCGTCGCTGACCGCGGTGGACTACCACCCGGACCCCAAGATGGAAGTCGTCTATCACGCCTACCAGATTGAAGGCGGATCGGCATTTGTCTTCAAGACTCAAGTCCCCCGCGAGGACCCGGTCGTGCCCTCTCTGGTTGAGGTGTATCCAGGGGCCGAGTTCCAAGAACGGGAGGCCTGGGATCTGTTTGGGATTCGTTTCGCCGGCCACCCCGATCTGCGTCGGATCCTGATGTGGGAGGGCTTTGAAGGCCACCCGATGCGCAAGGACTGGCGGGAGGGATATTACGAAGAGGAGATCAAGCCCTTCAAGAATCGCTGGCCGGATGGCGGAGTGCATCGGATCGAAGACAAGGTCCCCTTCCACATGAATGTCAAGTACCCGGCTGAATTCTCACCGGAGGGCTGGGTTCCGGAGGGTGATGCAGCCCTGTACGCTGGAATGGGACGGATCGACCGGAATGGCGACGGTCAGGGGATCAAGACCGACCAGATCATCGTCAACCTCGGGCCGCAACATCCCTCCACCCACGGTGTCTTTCGGATGGTCGTCACCCTCGACGGTGAGACGGTGAGCGACCTGAAACCGGTAATGGGCTACCTGCACCGCAACCATGAGCAGATCGGGGAGCGCAACACCTTCCTGATGAACATGCCCTACACCGACCGGCTGGACTACCTCTCCTCGATGAGCAACAACTTTGGCTATGCCCTTACGGTCGAAAAGCTCATGGGGATCGAGCCGCCGGAAAGGGCCCAATACATTCGGGTGATCATGGCCGAGCTGACCCGAATTGCGAATCACCTCTGGGCGATCGGCTTTCTGTTGAACGACTTGGGAGCCTTCTTTACTCCGGCGCTGTATGCCATCAATGAACGCGAGCTGATTCTGGATGTCTTCGAGGCCACCGCCGGCTCGCGGATGATGTGCAACTACTTCCGCTTTGGCGGGCTGGCCCGCGATCTGCCTCCCGGAATACCCGAGAAGATTCGGGAGCTCGCCTTTGAGCGGCTGCCTCGCCGGATCGACGAACTCGACGCGTATCTCTCGGAGAACGAGATTGTCCGCAGCCGCTGCATCGGGGTCGGAGTACTGACCCGCGAGAAAGCGGTCGCCTACTCGACGGCCGGACCGGTGCTTCGGGCCTCTGGCGTTCCGTACGACGTCCGCCGGGCCGAACCGTACGGGATTTACGACCGCTTCAACTTCGACGTCGCTGTCCGCTATGGTGGGGACGTCTATGATCGCTACCTGATCCGGGTGGACGAGATGAAGCAGAGCATCCGGATCGTGCAGCAGGCCGTGGATCAACTCCCGGAGGGTCCGATCCAGACCGGTAAGGCCCAGTATCAGGTCCGGGTTCCGGCCGGCGAGGCCTATGGCCGAGTGGAGAACCCGAAAGGCGAACTCGGTTTCTACGTGATCTCGACTGGCAAGCCCAATCCCTGGCGCTATCATATCCGGGCCCCCTCGTTCATCAACCTGACTGCCCTGGCCGAGATGTGCAAAGGCTACAAGGTGGCCGACGTGGTGGCGATCCTGGGTTCGATCGATATCGTGCTGGGGGAGGTCGATCGCTGATGTATGGGATCGGGATCCTGCGCGGTCTGGCCATCACGATGAAACATTTCATCGAGACGTACGTCGACGACCTGCGCTGGCTTGGCCGCCGCTACTACAACCCGGAGGCGCTGCAGGTCCGGCAGGGGCCCAAGGCCCGCGGGGTGTTTACCGTTCAATATCCGGAGGAGCGGCTCATAATTCCGGAGGAGTTCCGATTCATTCCTTTCTTGATCTACGATGAATTGGAAGACGGGACAAAGAAGGACCGCTGTACTTCTTGCGGGATCTGCGCCAAGGTCTGCCCGCCGCAGTGTATCTGGATCGTGCGTTCCGATGACCCGGTCACCGGCCGCCCGATCCCCGAGCCCACCGAGTTTTACATCGATGTCGATATCTGCATGAACTGCGGACTGTGCTCCGAGTACTGTCCGTTCGAGGCGATCCGGATGGACCACGACTTCGAACTGGCCACCTATGATCGCTTTGCGGAGAATATCTACAACAAAGCCAAACTCTCCAAACCTGCCTCTTACTATGCTTCGGTCCGCCCGCTCAACTTCGCAGTAGACGAAGCGGCGATCGCCGAAAAGGTGGCCAAGAAGGCTGCCCGCCGAGCGGACTGATAGTTCCCTAGGTTCAAGTTGATAAGCGAAGCCGCAGTACTCAAGGCGCTGGGTCAGGTCCAAGAACCCGAACTGGGGAATGACCTGGTCAGCCTGGGAATGATTAAGGATCTCTCGATCCATGATGGGCGAGTGTCGTTCAGCGTTGAACTGACCACTCCGGCCTGTCCGATGCGGGACCGGATCGAGCGGGAGGCCAAAGCGGCAGTGGCGAGCCTGGAGGGGGTGTCGGAAGTCTCGCTGAAGCTAACCTCCAACGTACCCTTCGACGGCCGCTCGCGGGGCCTGATTAATCGTCCGATCCGGAACGCCGTGGCGGTCGGCTCCGGCAAAGGTGGGGTAGGAAAGACCACGGTGGCGGTCAATCTGGCTGCCGCCCTCGCTCGGGCCGGCGCCAGAGTGGGGCTGCTGGACGCCGACATCTATGGCCCCAATGTTCCGACCATGATGGGGGTGGATCGATTGCCGCCGCCCCGGGACGGCAAGATGGCCCCGGCCGAAGCCTACGGCGTGAAGATGGTCTCGATGGCCTTCTTGGTCAAGCCTGGGCAACCCCTGATCTGGCGTGGGCCGATGCTGCACACCGCGATCCGCCAATTCATCGCCGACGTGCAGTGGGGAGAGCTCGACTATTTGATCGTCGATTTACCGCCGGGGACCGGCGACGCCTCGCTCAGCCTCTCGCAATCCATGCCGCTCAGCGGAGCGGTCATTGTGACCATGCCCCAAAAGGTATCGGTGGAAGACGCCGGGCGGGCGCTAGAGATGTTCCGAACGTTGAAAGTTCCAATTCTTGGCGTCGTCGAGAACATGAGCTTCCTGAAGTTGCCGGGTGGGGAATCGCTGGATCTTTTCGGCGCAGGCGGCGGGGAAAGGCTGGCTCAAGCCGCCCAGGTGCCGTTCCTGGGTTCGATCCCGATCGACGTCCGGGTCCGCAAGGGCGGGGATGAGGGCATGCCGGTGGTGATCTCGGCCCCGGATTCGGAAGTCGGGCGGGCGCTGACCTCGATCGCCGAGCAGGTCGCGGCCCGGATCAGCGTCCAGGCCCGCACGGTGTCGAACGTCATCCCCATCGAAATGATCGACTAGCTCGGCC
>CAZPZD010000026.1:19806-33313 GCA_964590515.1 uncultured Anaerolineaceae bacterium
CGGCCCGCGGGCCCCTTCTCGGTCCCCGGGGCGGATGCTATACTCTGCCGATCATGGACCTCTCCACGGTAGAACGAGCCACCCCAGGCGCGGTGGCCATCCGGTTTCAACCCCTCGGCAAGATCTATCACTTTGAAGCAGGCGGGCTCGCCGATCTCCGACCGGGCGACTTCGTCTTGGTCTCCACCACCCGCGGTCGGGAGATGGGGGAAGTCGTCACCTTCGTCAGCCGCTCCAAGGCCGGTGGAGGGCTCAAGCCGATCGAGCGGCGGGCCACGGCCCAAGAGCTGGTCGAGCGGCGAATGTGGCAGCGCAAGGAATTGGAAGCGATGATCGACTGCCGGGCCAAGGCGTCCGAATTCGGCCTGGAAGGGGTGAAGATCGCCAAGGCCGAATTCTCCTACGATGGATCTCGGCTGACCTACCTGTACAACTACGAGTCCGAAGAGAAACTGGACCTTAAACCGCTGAGGGACGCGCTCCAGGAGGCCCACCCAAACTCACGGATCGATTTCCGCCAGATCGGGCCGCGAGACGTGGCGAAGATCATCGGCGGCATGGGCGCCTGCGGTCTGGAGACGCGCTGCTGCTCGATGTTCTTGACCGAGTTCAGCCCAATCTCGATCAAGATGGCGAAAGCCCAGGGAATCTCGCTCAGTCCGCAAGAGATCACCGGCATGTGCGGCCGGCTGCGCTGCTGTCTGGTCTACGAATACGAGGAGTACGTAAAAGCTCGCAAAGAGCTGCCGCGAGTCAAGAAGCGGGTCATGACCCCCCTGGGTGAGGGTAGGGTGGTGGAGGTGCTGCCACTCAAAATGGCCGTGATCGTGCTGCTAGAGTCGGACGAGCGGCGGGTCGAGTTCCTGAAACACGAGATCGAGCCCTACGACGAGCTGAAGGCGCTCGAAAACAAGGCGAACGGCCCCTGCGAACGGCACCAAGGCGGAGGCTGCAACTGCGGTAAGGGCTAAAGGTCTAGACCCATCGGTCCCAGTTCCCATTGACGGGAGCCCACTCCAGGCCAATACTATGGCCTGGTTTGCTTGTTGGAGTGACCATGGACCCTCTGGACAACGAATCCGTTCTTCTGGCGTTCGACCAACCGCCTCGCCGGGTGGTCAGCCTGATCCCCTCCATGACGGAGAGCCTCTACGACATGGGCGTCGGGGACCGGCTGGTCGGAATCACCGATTTCTGTCAGCCAAAGAACGGAACCGGAGCCTTACTCACCCGAGTCGGGGGTACCCGCTCGCCCGACCTCGAGGTCGTTCGGCGGCTCGCCCCCGACCTGGTAATCGCCAACCAGGAAGAGAACAGCCGGGATGCGGTCGAGGGCCTCGGGCAGGTCGGCATGACGATTTGGCTGACCTTTCCAAAAAGCACTCTAGATGCCCTGAACCTGCTGTGGACCCTGGTCAAGTTATTCAGGCTCGGGGAGCAGGCCGCCCGAGTCGAGACGATGGCCCGCACTCTGGATTGGACCGATCGGGCGACGACCGGCCGGCTCGCCATCCCGACCTTCTGTCCGATCTGGCAGGGGGAGAAAACCGACCAGGGGCCGTGGTTCATGACCTTCAATTACCAGACCTATGCCCATGACGTGCTCGCCAAGTCCGGCGGGATGAACGTATTCGCCGGCCGGATGCGGCGCTATCCACTAGAGGCCGATCTCGGGCTCGGGGAGGCCGAAGCGTCCGGCGAGCGTGACATCCGCTACCCGCGGGTTACCTTGGAGGAAGTCCGCAACTCCGCCCCGGACGTCATCTTGCTCCCCAGCGAGCCCTTTGCCTTCGATGAAAACCACAAGGTTCTGATCGAGGGCTGGCTCGCCGACACTCCGGCGGTGCAGGCGGGTCGAGTCCACCTGATCGATGGCAGCCTGATCACCTGGCATGGCACTCGGATGGGCAAGGCGCTCTCCGAATTGCCGGTGTTTTTCCACCGCTAACTCGCCTTGACGGGGCGGGCCCCTCTCCCTACAATCTAGTAACTATGATTCGCGGGATAAGGACCATCATCCTGAGTGTGTTGGTGTCCGGCGGGATCGGCGCGGTGTTTGGCGTGTTGGTCGGCGCGTTGATCGGCGATCGGCCCTTTGGCGGTATCGTCTCCGCCGTCTCCAGTGGCAACCTGCTCGAGGCCCTGACCGATCCGTCCCTGATCGCCACCGCGCTCTTGGCGTTCTTGGGTGCTAATTTCGGCCTGGCGCTGGCCTACGGTTTCCTCCCGGAGAGCGAGGCGGACGAGCCGAGCGGCCGAACAGAAGCCGCTTGAACTATCCGTGACAATGGAAGGGGGCGGGCCGGCGGGCCGCCCCCTTTTCGCGTCAGCCGCTCGACAGCCAGTTCGGTGTGGCCGCGGCGACACTCCATGTGGAATTGGCTGTTATGACTCCCGTGCTCCCAAGGTAATCAGGCCGCGCTTCAATAGATAGGCGATGGCAACCCCAACAATCATCCCAATCAGGTATCCGTAGGGAAGTCCAACCGCAATCAGACCCACCAACAGAACAACAGTCAGCTCGCTCTTGGAAGCTGACAAGTCTCGCACAAGCAGCATAAGCGCCAGACCTTCAAACAACAGAATGACGCCCAGGATGGGCAACGGGAAGACGCCAACGACTGCATTGAATCCCCGACCGAACAGCAGCCCGAAGATCACGTAGAGTGCGCCCTCGATGATGACCGAACCCCCGGTGCGTGCGCCAAAGGCATAATGCCCCGCCACCCCTCCAGATCCGTGACAGGTGGGAACGCCGCCAAGGAATGGATTTGCAAGATTCATAAGTGCGTAGGTAAGACTGATTTGCCGTATTGTGAGGGGACGACTGGGGAAATAGTCTTCAGCGATCTGTCGGGTGGCAAGGATGGAGTTGCCCAATGACAAAGGGATTTGCGGCAATGCCAGCAGGAAAAACCCGGTGAGAATATCCTGCCATTCCGGAATGTGGACCCTCGGCAAGCTGAAGCCAATTCCTTGAACTATTGTTGCGGCTTGAAGTTTGAAGGCAAAGGCATAGACGAAACCAACCACAACCAGAAAGAGTGCAGCGGGGTACTTTCTGTTTCCAAGGAAGATTACGGCAAGAATGAATGCAACAATTGTCGCCCAATAACCCGAACCGCCGTCGGATTGCACATACTCCTTCAGTGCAAGAGTGGCGAGTTGCAGGCCAAGGCCAAACTGAATGCCGCGTACAACGCTCTTAGGCACAATTCGCGCCAACAAGTCAATGAGCCCTGAAACCGACAAGATCAACATGGTTGCGCCGATGGCAAGCCCGGCACCGTAAAGGACCGGCCCCCCAACTTTTTGGGCGATCACAATTGCCGCCATTGCTTTGAGCGGTTGGACAGGCATAGGTATTCTGTAGCGAAGGCCGGTCAGGATTTGCATGAGGCCGAACATGACCAAAACACTTGTCCCGTCGAGATTTGCGGCCAGAGTAATGCCGACGATGAGAGGCAGGTCTGTACCTATGTCGCCAAAGGCACCTGCCAATTCGTTGCGGTCAAATCGGATGGGGGGTAGGCCCGGCTGAGCGATGCCGAGGGAGGTCCTGACTTGCTCCATGCAGCGGTGATTGTAAGTCAGCGCCGCGTGCGCTACAACGGCAGGCTGGTTGGCACGCTTCGAATGGGCGCTTTACAATCTCTGGGTCCGAAGAGGTGTGAGATGAGCGACCAGGAAGTGGTCAAGCCATTTCGCCTGACCGCCCTGTCCTCCTGCGCGGGTTGAGCGTCTAAGCTCCCCGCGGAGACGCTGGCGCAGGTTCTGCGACCCATCCAGGAGGTGTTCGGCGCCGATCCACCCCCCGATCTGCTGGTCGGGCTGGCGGCTCCGGATGATGCCGCCGTCTGGCGGATTGATGAGACGCGCCTGCTGGTCGTGACGACGGACTTCTTTACTCCGATCGTGGATGACCCATATGCCTTCGGAGCGATCGCGGCAGCCAATGCGCTCTCCGACCTGTATGCCATGGGAGCGACACCCTTCCTGGCGCTCAATATCGCGGCGATGCCGGTCGATCTGGATCCGGCGATCGTGCGGGAGATCCTGCGCGGCGGGGCCGAAAAGGTAAAGGAAGCCGGGGCGGTCATCGGCGGCGGGCACTCGGTCCAAGACCGGGAGCCGAAGTATGGGTTGGTGGCGCTTGGGATGGCGGAGCCCGCTTCGCTTTTCACCAAAGGTCTGGCCAGCCCGGGCGATGCGCTGGTGCTTACCAAACCCCTGGGTACCGGGGTTACCACCACAGCGCTGATCCGGGATCGGGGATCGGCGGTGCACGGGGCCGAAGCGATCGACTGGATGGTTCGATTGAACGAGCCCGCCGCGCGGCTGGCGAAGGAGCTGGGGGTGCGAGCGGTCACCGACATTACCGGGTTCGGCCTGCTCGGCCATGGTCTGGAAATGGCAGAGGCCTCCCGGCTCGGCCTATCGATTGAGCTTGGGGAAGTGCCGTTCTTCTCTGGCGCTCGGGAGTATGCCGAGATGGGGACTTTTCCCTCCGGGAGCCGGGACAATGCCCGCTACTTTGGGGATCGGGTGCGGTTCGACGAGCAGGTAGGCGCCGCAGATCGAATGCTGCTGTTCGACGCCCAAACTTCAGGAGGATTGTTACTTGCGGTGTCGCCGTCGAAGTTGGATGATTTTCTCAGGCGCGCCGAGCGGATCCATCAACCGGCCTGGGTGATCGGCCGGGCACAGGCGGGTAGCGGTATCGAGGTCAAGTCGGGGCGCTAGGGTCGTCCAAGAGCAATGCAAGCCTAACGGGAGGGAGCATGCGGAAAGTAACGATCGTCGGCGCCGGCCAGACCGGAGCCACCACAGCCCACTGGTTGGCCGAGCGCGAGCTGGCCGACCTGGTGCTGGTAGACATCGTGGAAGGGATGCCGCAAGGCAAGGCGCTCGATCTGAGTCAGGCGATGCCGGTGGTCGACTCAGACGTCGGGGTGGTGGGGACCAACGATTACGCGGCGACCGCCGGGTCCGACATTATCGTGATCACCGCCGGGCTGCCCCGGAAGCCGGGCATGAGCCGGGACGATTTGCTGGAGGCCAACCGGGCGATCGTGCGCGACGCGGTGGAGGGCACCCTGCCGCTATCGCCGCAGGCCATTCTGATCATCCTGACCAATCCCCTCGACGCCATGGCTTACCTGGCTATGAAGGTTGGGGGGCTGTCCCGCGAGCGGGTGATCGGCCAGGCCGGGATTCTAGACTCGGCCCGCATGCGCTCGTTCGTTGCCCGAGAGCTGGGAACCAGCGTCCGGAACGTGCACTGCTACGTGCTGGGAGGCCATGGCGACGACATGGTTCCGCTGGTCCGCCACTCCAATGTGGCCGGGGTACCGTTGGATAAGATCCTGAGTCCGGCCAAATTGAGCGCGATTGTCGAGCGGACCCGCAAGGGAGGCGGTGAGATCGTCGGGTTGCTGAAGACCGGCAGCGCCTTCTATGCCCCTTCGGCCGCGCTGGCCCAGATGGTCGAAGCTATTCTGCGCGACCGACACCTGGTCGTTCCGGCATCGGTCTACCTGGAGGGAGAGTACGGACAGCGAGGGATATTCTTCGGGGTTCCGGTGCAGTTGGGGGCCAAGGGCTTGGAGAAGGTGATCGAGTACGAGCTCACCGACTCAGAACGTCAAGCGTTGGCGGCCTCCGCCGGGCGGGTGCGGGAGACGATCGAGGCGCTCAAGCTGTAGCGGGCAGAGCTGGCTACGGAGTCGCGGTCGCGGCTATGGCCGCGCCAGACCAGGTGAACACCCGCTGTAGGCTGGAGGCGCCGGCTGAAACGTATCGGGGTTCCCCGGCAGGGGAGGTTCCGCTTAGGCGCACCGTGTCAATCCACCAGCGCATGACATGCGGGGCGGAGCCCGCGGGCCGGAAGCTGGTCGGGATGATGTACTTGGTGTCGGTCACGTAGTCGATCAGGCTCTGGTTCCCCGACCCCAGGATTGTCTCGGTTACATCGACCACCGTGATTCGATAGAATTCGCCCTCCCGCAGGGTGGCCACTCCGGCCCATTGTAGGCTGACGGTATCGCTCGCCAGGTCAAAACCTTCCCCGTCCCGCGGCAGGAGCAGGTTTGCGGCTGGATAGGGCGGCGGCAGGGTGGGCGTCGGGGTTGCACCCCCGACCGAGAGCCGATCGCACAGTGGGATGATCAACCGCTGACCCGCGAAGACGGTGTCGCCAACCAGTCCGTTGTAGTCCTTGATCGATTGCACAGCCACGTTGTAGTTCTGGGCGATGCCGAACAGGGTGTCGTTGGCCGCGACCGTATAGTTTTCCTTTGGGCAGGCGGCATCGGTCGCTTCGGCGGCCGAAAGCGTCGCCGATGGCTCCGGAGTGTTGGTCGGGGTGGGATACGGGACCAGGATCTCCTGGCCGACCGAGAGCAGACAAGAGGTGCCCAGGTTATTCCGCTCGATGATCGTACGGACCGCCACATCAAAAAAGAAAGCGATGCCGCCGCAGGTATCATTCTCGACGACGGTGTAACGGAGCGGGGGCCGGGGGGTCGAGGTCGGGATCGGGGTCGGGCTCGGGCTGGGACTGGGGGTGAGGGACTGGGTGGGCGAGGGGCTGGGGGATCCAGTCGGGGTCCGCTGTGCGCCGGAAGGCAGGATCAAGCGGTCGGCGGCGTAGGTCAATCCGGCCGCGACCAGGCTGATCGCAGCCACAAGGCCGAGCGCCACCCGGGTGTCCAACCGAACCTCGCGGCGAGCGGCCCGAGTAGGGGTCCCGCCGCGGCGGGCAATGACCGTCCCGCAGACCTGGCAGCGGGTAACCCCCTCGGCCAGCCGGGTCCCGCAGGTCGGACACAGAATAACTGACTTCTCAGCCACTGCCGTCCAATCCGAGCTCCGGCGCGATCCGCTGCATAGAGCTCAGCACGTTCCCGACGTGCTCCCAGAGCTCGACCCCCAGCGCGTCGGCGCCCGCCACGATATCGTCTCGCAGTACATTGGCCGCAAACCGGCTGTCCTTCCACTTCTTTCGGACGGACGGAACCGCAACGTCCAGGATCGAACGGGAGGGACGAACCAAGGCCGTCGCGGTGATCAAGCCGGTGATCTCATCGCAGGCGAACAGCGCCCGCTGCATCCGGGTCGTCCGCGGAATTCCGCTGTGATTGGCATGGCTCAGGATGCACTGAACGATCTCCTCGGGAACGCCTTGTTCGCGCAGGATCGGCGCCCCGTCCTGCGGATGTTGTTCGAGGGTCGGGTGAATCTCCCAGTCGAAATCGTGCAGCAGACCGGCGAGCGTCCAAACCTCCGGATCCTCGCCATAGCGAACTGCGTAGTCCTGCATCGCAGCCGCCACGGCCAGCATGTGACGCTGGAGGCCCTGGTTCTTAACGAACTCCTGCATCAGGCTGAGCGCTTCAGCTTGGTCCACGGCAGCACCGGCGGAGCACCGCCGCATTGTACCAGAGCGGTCATGCTGATCCCCCAAAAGGCGGATACGCCTGCCAAACATCTTATTGATATAATGAATCCTATGATTAACCAGGCAGCATCCCGGTTCGACTTCTCAGCCTCGGAATTCATGCACTACCTGATCGCGCTGGAGGCTGAGCCGGGCACCCGGCTACCCCCGATCAGCGAACTCGCCCAGGAGCTCGGGATCAGTTCCGGGAAGCTGCGGGAGCAATTGGAGGTTGCCCGCGAATTGGGACTTGTGGAAGTCCGCCCCAAGACCGGAATCCGAGTCCGGGGATACTCGTTTTATCCGACCGTGCGTACCAGCCTGCGATTTGCCCTCGCCCTGGATCCCGCTTATTTCGACCAGTTCAGCCAGCTGCGGAATCAGGTCGAGGCCGCGTTCTGGTACGAGGCAGTTGCCCTGCTCAGCGAGGCGGACAAAGAAGGGCTGCGGCAGCTCATGGCACGGGCCTGGGCCAAGTTGGAAGGCGAGCCCATCCAGATCCCGCACCTCGAACACCGGGAGCTGCACCTCACCATCTACTCGCGCCTCGAGAATGCCTTTGTGACCGGGTTGCTGGAGGCCTACTGGGACGCCTACGAGGCGATCGGGCTCAACCTCTACGAGGACTACTCCTACTTGAGGCAGGTCTGGACGTATCACGGCCAGATTGTCGACGCTATCCTCACTGGCGATGCGGAAGCCGGCCACCGGGCGCTCGTAGAGCACACCGCCCTCTTGCGCAGCCGGCCCAAACCGCTGCTCTTCCCGAACGGGCCGGGCCCACGGCGGGGAAGGAGGGAGACGTGAGCGAGGTCCTTGGCCTAGCAATGCCGACTGCAGTCGGAGAGGTGGTCAACGATTTCTCGATGGTGGTGGCGACCGCGAACGGCTCGGGCAGCCAGACTTCCAATTTGGCCCTCGTGCGGGCTTTGTTCCGAATGGGCATTCCAGTGAGTGGGAAGAACCTGTTCCCTTCGAACATTCAGGGACTGCCCACCTGGTACACGATCCGGGTCAGCAGCTCGGCCCATACCGCCCGCCGCGACGCGGTCGAGATCCTGGTCGCGATGAACGCGCCGACCTTTGCCGAAGATCTGGCCGGCCTGGCGCCTGGGGGCGCCTGCTTCTACGCCGACGATCTGCGGCTTCCGATGCGGCGGGAAGACATCGTGTTCTATCCGATGCCGATCAAAGAGCTTGTAAAGCAGGCCAACCCGCCGAAGGATCTGAAAGATTACCTCGCCAACATGGGATATGTCGGCATCGTCGCGCAGCTACTGGGGATCGAGTTGGAGGCTGTGCGCGGGGCGGTGGACACCCACTTCGGCGGCCGCCAGAAGCCGATCGAAATGAACATGGGCATGGTCAATCGGGCGGCTGAGTGGGCGGAGCATAACCTGGAAAAGCGGGACCCTTACCGGGTTGCCCGCGACCAGCAGACCGAGGGGAAGATCCTCATCGAGGGCAACACCGCCGGGGCGCTCGGTGCGATCTATGGCGGGGTGAGCTTCGCCTCCTGGTATCCGATTACCCCGGCTTCCAGCTTCGCCGATGCGGTCCGCGAGTATCTGCCCAAACTTCGATCGGACGGCCACAACGGGAAGCATCCCTTCGCGGTCATCCAGGCGGAGGACGAAATCTCTGCGATCGGGATGGCGGTCGGTGCAGGCTGGGCAGGTGCCCGGGCGATGACCTCCACGTCGGGTCCGGGAATCTCGCTGATGGCCGAGTTCGTTGGGCTGGCGTTCTTCGCCGAGATTCCGATTGTCATTTGGGACATTCAGCGGATGGGTCCCAGCACCGGCCTCCCGACTCGGACCTCGCAGGGCGATGTGCTCTTCGTCCGCTACCTTGGTCACGGGGACACGAAGAACGTGATTCTGCTCCCAGGCTCGGTCGCCGAATGCTTCGAGTTTGGCTGGAGGGCGTTCGATATTGCAGAGCGGCTGCAGACCCCGGTATTCGTGCTGAGCGATCTCGACCTGGGGATGAACCTCTGGATGTCGGATCCATTTGAATACCCCGATACGCCGATGGATCGGGGAAAGGTACTGAGCGAAGCCGATCTGGAGCGGCTGGGACAATTCGCCCGCTACCGAGACGTCGACGGCGACGGCATTCCCTACCGAACCTTACCAGGCAACAAGCATCCCCTGGCAGCCTGGTTAGCCCGCGGCACTGGTCACAATGAACAGGCCGGCTACAGCGAGCGTCCGGACGACTGGGAAAAGAATCTCACTCGACTGATGCACAAGGCCGAAACCGCTCGCCAGTTTGTTCCCCGCCCGGTACAGTCGGGGTCGGGAACCGAAAAGATCGGATTGATCTACTACGGATCGACCGACCCGGCGGTCCAGGAAGCGCTCGAACGGATGGAGCAGGGCGGCCTGCGGCTGGACGCCTTGAGACTGCGGGCGGTGCCCTTCACCGGCGAGGTGAAGGAATTCATTCGCACTCACGACGTCGTGTACGTACTGGAGATGAACCACGACGGCCAGATGCATAAGCTACTCCAGCTCGAAGTACCCGAGTTCGCAACCCGGCTGCGATCCGTAACCCACAACAACGGGATCCCGCTGACGGCCCGTTGGATTGCCACCGCCGTGCAAACCGCGGAGGAGGACTGACATGGTTGCACCAGTCGAGACCCGCAAACTGAAGGTCAACCTGGCCGGACTCACAAAGTCCGATTACACGGGGAACCCCACCACTCTGTGCGCCGGATGCGGCCACAACGCCATTTCGAGCCAGATCGTAAGCGCGGCCTATGAGCTCTCGATCCAGCCGCACGAGATCATCAAGCTGTCCGGGATCGGATGTTCAAGCAAGAGCCCGGCCTATTTCCTGGGCCGGTCGCACGGCTTCAACAGCCTGCACGGCCGGATGCCCTCACTGGCGACTGGTGCCCTGGTCGCCAATCGAACCTTGAAGGCGATTGGGGTAAGCGGGGATGGCGACACGGCCAGCATCGGCATGGGCCAGTTCATCCACATGCTCCGCCGGAACGTGCCTATGGTCTATATCATCGAGAACAACGGCGTTTACGGGTTGACCAAGGGCCAATTTTCGGCAACCGCCGACAAGAATCAAGAGTTGAAATACGCCGGGTTGAATCCGTTCATGCCGGTCGACATTGCTTTGGAAGCGATTGCCGCCAACTGCGGATTTGTCGCTCGCTCCTTCGCCGGTGACCCAAAGCAGGTCACGGAACTTATCAAGGCCGCCCTGAGTTTCGAAGGTACCGCGGTCTTGGACATCATCAGTCCCTGCGTGACGTTCAATAACCGGGATGAATCGACCAAGAGCTACGGCTGGGGACGCGATCACCAGGAACCGCTCCACGATGTGACCTTCGTGCCCAAATACGAGGAGATCCAGGTCGAGTATGAACCGGGAGAGACGACCGAAGTCCGGCTTCACGACGGATCAATCCTGATCTTGAAGAAGCTCGAACGGGACTACGATCCGACCAATCGGCTGGCCGCGATTCAACTGCTGGAGGATGCCCGGGCTAAGCAGGTCCTCGCCACCGGCCTGATTTACTACAGCGTCGATCAGGCCAGCCTGCAGGACTCCGAAGGACTGATTGAGCGGCCGCTCGCCGAGCTGCAGGAAGCTGAACTGCGGCCCACCCTGGGAAGCCTCGAGGGGGTCATGGCTGATTTCCGCTGAGCGAACAACATTGCAAAACGGGAAGAAATCAACCAGCGTGATTGGGCGGGCGATCGCCTTGCTGCTCGGGTTGGCCTTCGTGGTCAGCCTGCCGCTTTCTATCCTGGCGCTGGCCTGGGGCAGGGTGTTGTTCTCGCCAGAGCAGATAACGGATATCCTGGCTTCGGAGCTGGTTGACAGCGGTGCCTTGCAGCGTGCAGCGGTCGAAGCGTTCTTGCAGCGGAGCGGTCCGGAGGGTGACCCGAATCCCGAGGCCGGATCGCTCGACTTCCTAGACCGCCAGGAGCTCAACCGGCTGGTTGAGACCCTCTTCCCACCCGAGTGGGCTCACGATCAGATGCGAGCCAACGTTGAGATCCTGTACGCCTGGATCGACAGCGATCTGGCTCAACCGGCCTTCCGGCTTGACATCCAGCCGCTGAAAGACCGCCTGGAGGCAGGCGGGGCGCAGGAGCTGGTGACGGTAATCGTGGACTCGTGGCCGGTTTGCAGCGTGGAGCAGATACAGCAGCTCGAACGGGAAGTGGCTGTCGGCGGTGAGCTGCCTTCCATCGCCTGCGAGCCACCGGAGCCCCTACGCAGCCGTCTGGTCAATTCAGCCACCGAATTGCTGCTCGATCGGTCCAAGAGCCTGCCGTCAAGCAATCCGATCGGTGGCCAGGGGTTAGCGATCGAAGAACAGCAGGGGTTGTCCCAGCTCAAGCGGGGGCTGAGATTCCTCCGAGAATTGTCCGACGTGGGATGGATGCTGCCGACCTCCTCGCTTGGACTGATCGTCGCGCTCGCGGTGCGCTCCTGGCCGGCGCTGCTGCGCTGGTGGGGGGCTCCACTCAGCGGGGCGGGACTGTCCAGTTTCATTACGCTGATCATCAGCCGAGGCGTCATTGATCAAGCTCGAGCCAGCGCAAGCTTGGGACCGGTTTCCGGGGGTTTCTTCGAGCCAATTCTCAATAACGTGATCGACCAGCTGCTCGACATCGTCGGCGGCCGGATGTTTGGGATGGCCTTGCTGCTTACGGTAGTGGGCCTGGCCCTGCTGCTGACCGGCCTTTGGCTCGGGCGGCGAGCTAGGTCAGCAGGCTGACCAGGATTGCCTTCTGGGCGTGGAGCCGGTTTTCGGCCTGGGGGAAGATCAGCGACTGCGGCCCGTCGGCGACCTCATCGGTGATCTCCTGGCCCCGATGAGCCGGGAGGCAGTGCATCACGACCGCCGATTGATCGGCCAGGGCGACTAACTCAGAGTTCAACTGATACGGCTGGAAGGCCGCCTCCCGCCGACCGACGTCCTCTTCTTGACCCATGCTGACCCAGGTGTCGGTGTAAACCACCTGCGCGCCGGCGACGGCCTCTCTGGGGTCCCTCAACAACCGAACCGCGCCACCGGACTCGGTCGCGAGCCGCCTGCCAATCTCGACCACCTCCCCTGGAAGCTCAAACCCCTCCGGGCTGGCGATCGTGAAGTTCATTCCCATCCGGGCGGCCAGGAAGAGCAGCGAGACGGCTACATTGTTACCATCGCCAATGAAGGTCAGCTGCAGCCCTTCGAGGCGGCCGAAATGCTCAAGGATGGTGAGGCCATCGGCCATCGCCTGACAGGGGTGGCTGTAGTCACTCAAGCCGTTGATCACCGGAACTTTAGCGTGCCGGGCGAGTTCAAGAATATGGCGGTGCTCGAACACTCGGGCCATGATGCAGTCGACATAGCCGGAGAGCACCCGGCTCACGTCCTTGATCGCCTCCCGCTTGCCGAGCCCGACCTCGGCCGGCGACAGGTAGAGGGCGTCGCCCCCGAGGTGGCGCATCGCCATATCAAACGATACCCGGGTGCGCAAACTGGGTTTCTGAAAGACCATCGCCAGCACCTTGGACTGCAGCCGGGGGGAGTTGCCCCCCTGGCTCCACTCGGACTTGAGCTGCTGAGCGAGGCTCAGCAGGGCTTGGAGCTCTTGGCCGGTGTGGTCGGCGAGCGAGAGGAAGTGGCGCACGTGGCTCCTTGGGGGGATAAGCGGGAAGCCGGACCGGCGCGCAGTATAGCACAAGGGGGTCATCGGGCAGTGGGACCAAAGGCTGGGGAGGGAGGAAGCTCCATGATGCTAGGATAGATGTTGGGGACAACGCCGGAGGGCTTCTTTGATTGGAGGGTGCAATCAGCTCCCAGGAGTCCGCCCGGCTGCGCAGAGAGCTCTGGCAGCAGTTCTCAGATGCACAGGTAGAACTGCTCCGTCTGCTGCGGGACGAAGTGTCGAGTCGGCGTTGGAAGGTCATGCTGGACGTGGATGCCCTGCGCGGCGTAGTTACCGATGCTGCGAGCCGATTGAGCGACCCTCTTGTAACCCAGACGCTAGCAGAGATTACCAAGCGGCTTGAACAAATCCACCGCGATCTGGCTCACATCCC
>CAZPZD010000027.1:0-4154 GCA_964590515.1 uncultured Anaerolineaceae bacterium
ACCATCCCGCTGGATAACTACTCGCTGCAGCGGGCCCGCCCACTGTGCGAGTTACCCGATTGATTCGAAGCCACCTGTTGCGCTAAGATTACTGACACTTGAGTTGCCGGTCGGCTGAGCTCGAGGCCGTGACGAGTCCGCCCTGGCGGAGCTCCTTGGCATCGACTCAATCGTGCCGCCTACCTAGGAGAGGCAGGCTTCATGGACTCGCTCACCGTATTTGGCGCAGCCTCCGTCACTCTGATGCTCGTTGCCTACGCCCTCGAGCATCGCTCCACCAAGTGGATCCTCGTCTTCGCTTGCGCATGTGCCGCGTCGGCCGTCTACGCTGCGCTCGCCGGCACATGGCCATTCACAATCGTCGAGGTCGTATGGTCGGGAGTTGCGCTTCGCCGTTGGTGGATCCGGAGAGACCTCCCTGCTGCGCCCCTGCCCCAGGCATAGGATCAGTCGACGTGAAAATGCCTTATTTCCCTTGGACTGTGTGAGGAGCGGGTGATCGATCCAATGCATCATCATTCGTCGGCTGGCCATCTCGAGCACGAGCATGTTCACGGAGCGCTAGATCCAACCCTCCTGAGCACTGAGCGAGGAATCTGGGCAGTCAAGTGGTCGTTTGTCGGATTGATGATCACCGCCGTGCTGCAGGTGATCATCGTTGTCTACACAGGGAGCGTTGCACTTCTCGCCGACACGATCCACAACTTTGGCGACGCATCAACGGCAATCCCGCTATGGATCGCTTTCCGGCTCGCACGGCTGAGCCCCTCGAAGCGTTTCCCGTACGGGTTTGGCAAAGTTGAGGATCTAGCGGGGGCAACGGTCGTTGCGCTGATCTTGTTTAGTGCCGTGGTAGCCGGCTATGAGTCCATCGACCGGATTCTTCATCCGCAGCCGGTAAGGTATGTGGGCGCGATAGCGGCAGCTGCGATTGTGGGCTTCCTGGGTAACGAGCTTGTTGCGCTTTTCCGCATTCGGGTAGGCAAGGATATCCACAGCGCGGCTCTCATCGCCGATGGATATCACGCACGGGCTGATGGGTTCACCAGTTTGGCCGTCCTCGGAAGTGCCGTCGGTGTTTCGCTGGGGTTCCCTCTAGCCGATCCGATTATCGGCCTTGCCATCACGGCGTTGATCCTGCGGGTCCTGTGGTCTGCCACCAAGACTGTCTTCGTCAGAGTGTTGGATGGTGTGGATCCGGGAGTATTGGATCAGATGCGCCACGCGGTTGACCATGTTGAGGGTGTCGTGGGCGCGTCGGAAGTTAGAGCCCGCTGGATAGGCCATTGGCTTCATGGGGAGGTGAATCTGGCAGTGGCCGCCCACCTTTCGATCCGCGAAGCCCACGCCGTGGGTAACGAAGCCCGCCACGCAGTTCTCCACCATGTGCCGTACCTATCCAATGTGATCATCCATGTCGACCCCGAAGACACTTCGGGTGAATCGTTTCACCGAATCGAATGGCATCAGCACGATGAACTTGAGCCGCACTACCATCCATGAAATGAGTTTGGGGCTCGAGAATGGAGCCGGATGGTGATCAGCCAGCGACCGGGAGGGTGAATGCAAACGTGCTTCCCCTTCCCGGGCCCGGGCTGTCGGCCCAAATTCGGCCGCCGTGCGCTTCCACCAGGTGCTTGGCGATCGTCAGCCCGATGCCGCTGCCGCCGCCCGCCCGCGAGCGAGAGCGGTCGACCCGATAGAAGCGGGTGAAGAGATGAGGCAAGTGCTCAGAGGCGATGCCGATGCCATGGTCCCGGATCTGGATCTCCACCTCGTGCTCCAGTGAGTGGGCTTCCAGCCGCACCACGCGGCCGGTCGGCGTGTACTGCAATGCATTGCCCAGCAGATTCAGCAGCACCTGCCCGATCCGGTCCTCGTCAATCCGTACGGCCGGCAAAGCCTCCGGCAGGTCGACCTCCAGCCTGACCCCCTTCTCCTCGAACTGCCGGCCGAGCCGGTCTACAGTGGTGGAGATCAATTCCTTAACATAAGTTCGACGCAGGTTCAATTCGAACGCCCCCGCCTCAACTCGGCTCAGCTCGAGCAGATCGGCGACCAGGCGCTCCAGCCTCTCCGTCTCGCGGTGGATCTGAAGCAAGTTTTCGGGCTCTGGGGGGATGATCCCGTCCATCAGCCCTTCTAGCGAGCCTTTGATCGTGCTCAACGGGGTGCGCAGTTCATGAGAGACATCGCCGATCAGCTGCCGGCGCATGGTTTCCGTCCGTTCCAGTTCGGCCGCCATTTGGTTGAACGTTACTGCGAGTTGATCTAACTCGTCCATGTCTTCCGGCGAGGGGGATCCCCGGAGCCGAACCCGCTCGGCATAATGACCCTCGGCGATGCGCCGGCTAGCGGCGGTCATGTCTCGCACCGGCGCCACGACCCGGCGGCTGACGAGCAGGCTCACCACCAGCGCAATCGCGGTCGAGGCCGAAACCGCATACACCAGGGATTCGGTGACCGCCGTGCGAAAGCTCGTGAATACCCCCATATCTCTGCCCATGCCCATCCCGCTGCCCCCCATCATCGATGGCATGCCGGCCATATGCCGGTCGAAGGAGGCCGGAATGGCGAGTTCTGTCGTGGCAGCCAGCACCACCATACCGACCACGATGATGATCAGATACGACAGAAACAGCTTCCTGGACAGATGCCGGCGCACTCCGCGCAGCATGTCTATGCCTCCGGGTCTTCGAAGCGATAACCGGCCCCTCGCACGGTGGCAATGTAGCGGTCGTCGCCGAGCTTGCGACGGATGTGGCCAATGTGGACATCGACGACTCGGATCTCACCGTAGTAGTCGTGCCCCCAGACTTTCTCCAAGAGCTGCTCCCGGCTGAGCACCCTTCCCGGATGCTCTGCCAGTGCCTTCATCAGCTCGAATTCGATGGTCGTCAGCTCGACTGGCCGATCCTCGACCCAGACCTTGCGGCTCCCGGTGTCAATCCGGATATGCGGGAAGGACAGCAGGCTTTCGTCGGAAAGCGCTTGGCCGGAGCGCGACCGCCGCAGTGCGGCTTTGATCCGGGCAACCAATTCGCGAGGGCTGAATGGCTTGGTGAGATAGTCGTCGGCGCCGACCGAGAGGCCAACGATCTTGTCTGTTTCTTCCGCCTTGGCAGTCAGCAGAATGACATAGACGGGCGATTCGCGGCGGAGCTGTGTGAGCACCTCTACCCCGTCCATCCCCGGAAGCATGATATCCAGCACAATCAGGTCGGGTTTGAAGGCCCGGGCAGCCTTGAGCGCCGCCGGTCCATCCGTGGCCGTGTAAACCTGATAGCCCTCCGGCCGCAGGTAGGCGGTCACCAGGTCCAAGATGCTTTGCTCATCGTCGACCAGCAGGATCTTCGCCTCGGGCACCGATGCATTCCTCTCAGCACGGATTGGCCGACCCTCAGCACGCGATCGGCCATTCCGGCTTGTTGATTCTATGCTAGCCGAACCCGCCCGAGTTAGGCGATCGTCGTCAACCCGGGCGAGTCGTGCTGGAGGAGAGCACTACTCTTCTGCAGTCATCTCGACGAAGCCCCCGTGCCAGCTGTGGAGGAATACCTGGGCGGAATAGCCATTGACGCTCAGCATCCCAACGGTCTCGCCGTCGCGCGTGATGTGCAGGGTGTAATAGCCGTAGAAGGGATCGGCGTGCTCGTCAGCCTCGGTCCCAGGCAGGTATAGATCCAGGTAGTTCTGGGCCGCCTCGACCGCTTCTTGCGCGCTGACGGGCATCTCGACCGTGGGTTCATCCGCCGCCAAACCCGGGACCCCGAGCCTGCCCATCATGCCTCCCATCATCCCGGAACCTCCAAAGCCGGCCATCGGGCCGTACTTCAGATTCCACATCATATTGGGACCGTGCTCAGGGTAGACCGCCTGGGTCACCGGGTCCACCAGCATTTCCATTGCGCCGATCCCGGTGTCGGTCTCGACGATCTCGGCGTAGGCATGATTATCGAAAATCATGATCTCGCCCAGCTTCAGGGTTTCATCTCCTAGCGCGGCAAGATAATCGGTCAAGGCAGCCTCCGCCTCCGGCAAGGTGAGGGGCTCCAGCCCGTATAGCCTCGTGCCACCCATCATCCCACCACCCATCATCCCGCCGCCCATCATCCCCCCACTCATCATCCCGCCACTGCCTGGATAGGCGGCCA
>CAZPZD010000027.1:4254-23422 GCA_964590515.1 uncultured Anaerolineaceae bacterium
CCGCCGCCCATCATCCCCCCACTCATCATCCCGCCACTGCCTGGATAGGCGGCCATCATTCCCGCCGGCCAACCCCTGGCGACGCCCCAAGACGTACGTGCGAAGCCGAAGCCGGCCAGCACCAAGACGGCCCCCACTACGACCACCCCGGCGACGATTAAGCTGATTCTCAATCCTTTGTTCATCGAATACACTCCCACAGTTGTTTGGCGCCCGGCGTTTAGAGCCGGAGCGCGCGGATATTGACATCTTAGGCCAGGCACTTGAAGTCGGCTTGCCGTGCGGTTAAAGGTTGTGTAAAGGTGGGCCGGGGAATCGATTCAATCGATCAACCAGAGCAGCATCGCGGCGCCCAGGGCGACCATGATCAAGCCGTACCAGAGGCGGATGCGGCGTGAGTGTTCGCGCTCCCAGGCCGCCCAGCGCTTGGCAGCAATCCGGTTGCCGGCTGCCGCCAAAATGGCCACAAGGGGCAGCACGAAGAGCACGTTGTAGAGCGCCAGGTAGCCGACCCCCCATCCCAGGGTTGTCTTGGCATTCAGCAGGGTGATGATGGACACGTAGATCCCGCCGGAACAGGGAAAAGTGCACAGCCCTACCAGGAATCCCACGCCGACGGTCGCTGGCAGTGTGGCTTTCTTGAGCCACTCGTTGGTCTTGTCTCCCGCGGCTGCCGGCATATGCAGCTTGATGGGGAATCGGGGGAAGAAATACTCCGCCAGATTGATGGCGCCCAGGCCAATCAGCAGCCAGCTCCCTGCCCGAGCGACGAAATGCGGGTCGGACGAAAAGCTCACCGCACGCAGGATGCCAAGGCCGATGGTGAAGTAGACCAGGAAGATCATCCCGATGTACACCAGGCCGAGCTGTACGACCCGGCGGCGCGATTGCCGGATGGTGAACAGGAAGGCAATTAGCAGCAGAATCACGGCAAAGGCACACGGGTTCACCGAATCCAGCAGGCCGGTGATGATCACCGCAGGCAGGAGTTCCCCCAAATTCGCAAGGCCGACCGGCAACGCTCCACCCGCGGCCGCGGCCTGTGCCAGAGCCTGGTCGAATGGTGTATCGATGGGGAAGGATGACACTTCGCCCTGCCAGGCCCAGAGCCGGTACTCGGTTGGCTCGCCGTGCATCTGCGGTTGCCAGATCACCAGGCGGGTAGGTAGTTCTGGCTCAGCCAGGGCCTGCCGGATCAACCCAGCGGGCACGTGGCCCAGGATTACAAGGGTCCCTTCCCGGACCGGAATGAACGCGTAGAGCGAATCGGCGATGGATCGTGGCAGCTCGATGTCGTCGGCCATTTGCAGCAACCGGGTGCGCTCGGCGGGGACGGTGTAATCATGAATCTCGGGGCGGAAAGGCAGCCCTCCGGCTGCCAGGGCGGGCATCAGGTCCTGTTCGACGTAAGGCCAGCAGTCGGCGCAGCCGGCGCTGAAGAAGACGTGCAGGCCCTGGACTTGATCGGAGGCCGGGGCGGGATCCTGCGCCCTCGGAGTCGAGAGCTGCGTGGACAGCCCCCAGACCGCCAGGCCGACCAGACCCAAGACCAGGATCACAGGTAGACCGGCCCTCAGACGATCGCGCAGCGATCCGAGACCGGTTGTTGCGGAAGTTTCGGGTTGTCTCATGCTGCGAGGATAATGATGTCCCGGTTTCTGGACACAGCGCAGAATGGCGCGTCATCCAGATTAGGGACGTTTGTCACACCGGACGGTAGAATGGCCGGGTCGGATCCCTTCAAGGCTTTGGGGAGGATAGATCGATGGCAGACCACGACAAACGCTCCTCCGGTAAGGAGCATGCCGCCCATGCGGGCCATGAGCACCATGCGCCCCATGACCACGCCCAGGCTGGGGAGATGCCTAAAGCGGAGCGGGCCGCGGCCACGCACGAACACCCGATGGCGCATGCGGAGCCACATTCCGCTGCCGCGGGCCAGGCGACTGCTCCCGAGCACGCGCGCCACGCGGATCACACCGGCCACGAGCAGATGTTCCGGCGCCGGTTCTGGGTCAGCATGCTGCTCTCCATCCCGGTGCTGCTCTTCAGCCCGTTCATCCAAGAGCGGCTGGGGTACCAGCTGCCGGAATTCCCGGGCAGTGCCTGGATAACTCCAGGCTTTGCGGTGGTCGTCTTTCTCTACGGAGGGCTGCCGTTCCTTCGCATGGCGATCCCCGAGTTCCGTAGCCGCCGGCCAGGCATGATGATGCTGATCTCGCTGGCGATCAGCGTGGCGTTCGTCTACAGCCTGGCCGCGCTATTCATCGGCGGCGACACGTTTTTCTGGGAGTTGGTGACGCTGATCGACATCATGCTCTTGGGGCACTGGATCGAAATGCGCAGCGTACGGCAGGCCTCCGGCGCCTTGGGCGAGCTGGCCAAACTGCTGCCCGACACCGCCGAGCGGATCGACCCCGATGGCAACCCCCGGCAGATTGTTGTCTCCCAATTGCAGCTGGACGACTTGCTGCTGGTCCGGCCCGGCGCCAGCATTCCCGCCGACGGCGAGGTGGAAGAGGGGGAATCGGATGTGAATGAAGCGATGCTCACCGGCGAGTCCACACCGGTGTCCAAGCGGCCGGGCGACCGGGTCATCGCCGGCTCCATCAACGGCGACGGCAGCCTGCGGGTACGGGTGAGGGCCCTCGGGGAGCAGACCGCCCTGGCCGGCATCATGCGTTTGGTCGAGCAAGCGCAGCAGAGCAAATCCAACACCCAGATTCTGGCCGACAAAGCGGCCGGCTGGCTTTTCTACATCGCGCTTGGCGTGGCCGGTCTCACCGGTGTGGCGTGGACGGTCGCTGTGGGACTCAATGCGGATGTTGTGGCTCGGGTGGCGACGGTGCTAGTTATCGCCTGCCCCCATGCGCTTGGGTTGGCGGTTCCCCTGGTGGTCGCCATTACGACCGCCATGGGCGCAAGCAACGGGATCCTGGTGCGCGACCGGCTGGCGCTGGAACAGGCCCGGGAAATCAACGTGGTCATCTTCGACAAGACCGGCACGTTGACTCGCGGCGAATTTGGGGTCGTGGGCACGGCTACCGCGGATGGGTTGAATGCGGATCAGGCCCTGGCTCTGACGGCGGCGGTAGAGGGCGACTCCGAGCACACGATCGCTCAGGGGATTCGGCGCTCTGCCGAGGAGCGCAAGTTGGCGCTGCCGGCTACTAGCGATTTCGAGGCGCTCAAGGGCCGCGGCGTGCGAGCCACGGTAGACGGGCACCAGCTCCACGTCGGTGGGCCGCGCCTGCTCGAGATGCTCGAGCTGAGCCTGCCCGAGCCGATCGCTCGCTTCAGCGCGGCGGCCGACCAAAAGGGTCAGACTGTTGTCTACCTGGTGCAGGACGGCAAGGTTTCGGCCGGATTTGCGTTAGCGGACGTCATCCGACCGGAGAGCAAGCGGGCGGTGGAGCGGCTGCACGAGATGGGGGTCGAGGTCGCAATGCTCACCGGCGACAGCCGGGCCGTGGCCCAGGCGGTTGCCGAGGAGCTGGGTATCGACCACTATTTCGCCGAGGTGCTCCCCGAGCACAAGGATCAGAAGGTGATGGAGCTGCAACGGCAGGGGAAGCGGGTGGCAATGGTCGGCGATGGGGTCAACGATGCTCCTGCGCTCACCCGGGCCGATGTCGGCATTGCCATCGGCAGCGGCACGGACGTGGCGGTGGAATCGGCGGGGATCATCCTGGTCAAAAGCAACCCGCTGGACGTGGTCAAAATCATCGCCCTCAGCCGCGCCAGCTATCGCAAGATGATCCAGAACCTGATTTGGGCCACCGGCTACAACGTGGTGGCGCTGCCGCTGGCGGCTGGGGTGTTGGCACCGGTGGGTATCCTGCTCTCGCCGGCCCTGGGCGCGCTGTTCATGTCCTTGAGCACGGTGATCGTGGCCATCAATGCCCAGCTGCTGCGCCGGGAGCGGATTGCGGCTTAGTCACCGGCGGAATCATGGCAGGGAGGCGACCTCCCACTGGAATACTCTGCTCGGCGCATCGACCTCGCGGATCGTAAGGATTAAGAGCGCCGCACCATCGAGAACTGGCGGCCCGGTCGAGCTCCCAGCCGGGAAGCGCAGCACACCCACCACATGGTGTCCGCTTCCGCCCGTCCAATCCAACGCCACCACAGAAGCCCCCACATCCGTTTGCAGCGTAGAAAGCTCTGCAAGATCCATGGAGAGGTCCACGGAATGAGTGTTCATGCTGATTTCGAACTCGATCGTGCCGTTGGCTTCGCGAGTCCAGGATAGTGGGCTCACGACGAACTCGACCGCACCCTGAGAATCCATACGGGCAAGATCTGACACAGGAGATGGCTCGGCAGCTGGGGTAGGTGCTTGAGGCTCTGGATTGGGGATCGACGCCGGTGCGATTGCCGGCTCGCCGGCGCACGCCGCCAGCACCGAGCCCACCAGGAAGAGTGGGGCTAGGGCGAAGAGCCCCGGCCGCCGATCAGCCCACTCGGTTCGTCGTCCCGACCCTGCCAAGCGTCCCGTCCGACTGCAGACATGCTCGCTGGTGGTCATGTGGCCTCCGAGATTGCCAGCGCCATGCTCAAGGACTTCTTCCACTCCCGCCACAGAATAAACGACATGACGGCGATGCCGGCGATCGTGGTCCCCAGCCCAACCAGCATGAAGGGGATTCGGTACTCGGCCAGCAAGGTCGCCGCCGCGGTCAGCCCCACCAGCGGCAATACGTCAGTGGCGTGGTGGGCGCAACACGCCACCATCGCCGCGGCGGACATCCCACCACTGGCCCCGGTGAGTGCGCCACTCGGACCCGGGTGGGCGACCGGTACGAAGAGCCGCTTCTTGAGCACCGTATAGAGGGCCACCTGAACCCCAAAGCCCAGGATGATTGGAAGGACGATGGCCCGGTCTTCCCAGAAGAGTTCCGCCGCGTGGGACGGGCTTTCGGCTAGCGACACGATGCCGAAGTACAGTCCAGTCAGCAGCAACGCGCCAGCAACGCCGGCGAGCGTAGGGAGCAGGTAACGTCTTGTTCGACGCAGGTTCTCCACTCCTTCTTTCGGACGGTGGCCTACGAAGGCGAGGCTAACGGAGATGCCGGGCTTGGATAAGCGCCAAATCGCCTATCCCGGAGGCGGCGAGACGGCCCTCGGTTGCGCCAGTGCCACCAGCTACACTGGCTGAGATGGCGTTGGAATTCGCGGGTCAGCCCCACCGATGCTGTAGATGACCCGCGCACTGCAGGAGATAGAAAGATGAGCGAAATGGAGAACTGTCACGTTGAACCGGCCGTCAAGCGAGCCACGCCGCTCGAGCGGGCCCAGCTCACGGATGGGCACCTGGTCATCCGGGGCATGGGTTGCCCAAACTGCGCGACCAGAGTCCGTAACAGTCTGTTGAGCCTTGAGGGCGTTGCGGACGCCATTATCGATCACAACAATGGCGTCGGCCGCGTGTTCTACAACCCGACCGTGGTGACGAACGATGATTTGGAGAGCGCAGTCAGCGCCGCCGGCGGTGACGGGCATCACGAGTATTCCGGCAAGCTGGCCGCAGCCGAATCTTAGCCCGACCACAAAGCGACTGAGAGCGTGCCCCGCATCTGGTTAGCCACGCTGGCACGCGAAGTACGGCACCCCGGCCGGGCCTTCGGGACACTCGGCGCAGTTGCCCTGCTCATACTGGCCGGATGGGCAAGCGCCATGAAGGTCGGGCAGGATCCGGACGAGGCGGCTGCGATCACGGGTGGGTCAAACGACGCAGATCCTGACCGCGAGCGCGCGCTCGGCGCAGCTGGCCCCTATATTCAGCTCGCAGATCTGCCTCCGTTCCCCGAAGCAGTGGATTCGAGCGGCGCGATCTCCAAGCGTCCGCAGATCCGGACTACGATCCCCCAACGGTCCCGCATTGAGATCGTCAAGTACCAGGTCCAGCAGGGAGACACCCTCTTCGGTATCGCGGATCAGTTCGGCTTGAAATCTGAGACTTTACTTTGGGGGAACTTTGACCTCCTCCAGGACAATCCACACAGCCTGCGCCCAGGGCAAGAACTGAACATCCTTCCAGTGGACGGCACATATTACGAGTGGAACGAGTCCGACGGGCTAGACGGGGTTGCGGCGTTCTTCGGGGTCACCGCGCAGGACATCATTGATTGGCCCGGCAACCACCTGGCCCAGGACATCGACCCGGCGAACCCAAGCATCGAGCCAGGCACAGGGCTTGTCATCCCGGGAGGCCGCCGACAGTTCGTGACCTGGAGCGCTCCGCGTATCACGCGAGCTAACCCGGCGGTGGCCAGGCTCGCCGGTCCGGGGGCCTGCGGGTCGGTGTCCGACGGGCCAATCGGCGAGGGCTTCTTTATCTGGCCTACTCCAGCCACCAACCTCTCGGGGACGCCATTCACCAGTTACCATCCAGGAATCGACATCGCCGGGAGCACCGGCAACGCCATCTACGCCTCCGCCAGCGGGGTCGTGGTCTATGCCGGCTGGAGCGACTATGGATACGGGCTGATGGTGGTGATCGACCACGGCGACGGCTGGCAGACGCTGTACGCGCACATGAACACTGTTGACGTGGTCTGCGGCCAGGCGGTGTTTCAGGGCAACGTCATCGGCGGAGTGGGTTCGACAGGTAACTCGACCGGCTCGCACCTGCATTTCGAGATGCAGCACGATGCCTACGGCAAGGTGAACCCCTTCGGCTACGTCTCACCCTGACAAGCAGTCAAATGGCCGGATGTTCGTGCGGACCGTGCGACTCGTGTTCCTCGGGGTGACCGTATTGGTGCGGGTCCGCGTCGAACTTGTCCACACATTCTTGGGCATGCAAGTAGAGCGTGTTCCCGGCGTGCTCACGGGTCGCAATGGCGGTCTCCGGTTCAATCATCATTCCACAAACAGGATCTTTGACCATGATTTGGGCCCTCCTCAGGCGCCACTTTCGGTTGCCGTCATCCACCACTGAAACTCGGCCTCCTCCCTGCCCCAGGTGTTCTTGATGAACTCCAGAACCGCCCGCCTCTCCGGTTCGGTCAGCTCATCCCTGAATGCCGGCATCTTAGAATTGTAGGCCGGGTCGCCGCCGTCGGCGATGATGGCGAGCAAGAGCCAGTCGGGATGATGCCAGGTGTGGCCGGAACTGTCATGGGGAGGTGGAGGAAGCGATCCATCCGGCAGGGCCTCCTTCCAGTCCGGGGCCCCTTCTAGCTCGGCGCCATGGCAGGTTGCACATTCCTGGGCGTAGACCACCGCTCCCTGGGTGACCTGCTCGGGATTGAGGGTAGGGACCGGCGGCACCGCGGTTCCATTGATGACGACCGGGGCGCCCAAGCCCGAAGACGATCGCTGAACCAGCCAGCCGCCGAACACCACTCCGGCTAACAGCATCAGCAAGAGCCGCCCTCGAGGTACGCGAATTCCTCCCATATTCGGTATTTAGCGGTGGGATAACAGGCCAGACCCGCAAGAAGTCAAGGTACGGAGTCCGTAACAGTACCGCGGATCGCGTGACCGCTGAGGTAGCCGACGTAAGCTGGCACGAGCGGGAGCACGCAGGGAGAGAGGAACGAGAGCAGTCCGGCCACCAGAGCGATCAAATACGTCGGCACATTCGTCCCGCCGAGCGGCACATCAAGATACAAGCCGTTGCGCTGTGCCCAGATTGCGATGAGGGTGATCCGGCCGCTCACCATCATCAGTCCGATGACGATCAGGAACAATCCGCTGGCGATCTCCACTTTGCGAACGTACTTCCGAAAGCGGCGCACCAGTTCGGCGGCGCGCTCCATACCCAGCCCGATCACGAGGAAGGGCAGCCCCAGGCCCAGCGCGTAGCCGCTGCTCAGCACCATCGCTTGGCCCGAACCCTGTTGGGTGAAGCCAAGGGTGAGGATCGCGCCGAGGGTCGCGCCGATGCAGGGTGTCCAGCCGGCCGCAAAGAATACGCCCATCAGCCCAGAGGCCAGCCAGCCGCCGCGTCGTGTGGCGCCCCACTGCGGGCGGGTGTCGTAATACAGCCACGGAATTCTCAGCACGCGGAGGGTGGCCAGGCCGAACACAATCACCAACACGCCGCCGACCAGGCCCAAACTGGATTTGTATGCGCCAAAGAGCTGACCGAGGGCGGTCGCCGCGCCACCCCAGCCAATCACGAAGACGAGCGAGAACCCCAAAACGAAGAGGGCCGCGTGCAGGAAGAGGGTGAGGCGACGGCTCAACAACGTGCCATTTCTAGCCAAAGCGGTTTGACCCTCGGAATGGTCGCATTAACCCAATTCGGCGGGTGATCAGCCTCGCGGTCTCGGTGGATGTCTGATGCTGCGTCATCGGCTTCATCTTACCAAGACCAGGGACCTAGCTCGCTGAAGGCGATGCCGAGCCGCCAGGCGAGAGGCCTCACGCTGATTGGCTTTCTCGGTTGCGGGCGCCCAGATGCATCGCCAGCATGGCTCCCAGTAGCACACCCAGGCTCACCAACTGCGCCGACCGAAGGATCCCCAACACGATCACGCTATCGCCCCTGAAGGCCTCTAGGAAGAGACGGCTGACGGCTGCCAGAGCGACCCAGGCCAGGAACAAGAAACCGCTGAAGGGGAAAGGCGGCCGGAGACCAAGCTCTCGAATCGAGGCGAAGATCAGCCCGGCCAACAGGATCTCGTAAATCTGAGTAGGGTGGCGGTGCGCGCCCCACAGCTCGATGGCCCAGGGCAGGTCGCTGGGAGCCCCGAAGCCATCTCCGCTGGCCAGGTTGGTAAAACCATAGGCCACCGCGAAGACCGCCAACCCAGGGGCCAGCGCATCTAGGGTGGCCCATAGTGGCAAGTGCCTGCGCTGCGCGTAGATTACTGCCGCCAGCATTCCGGTGAGCGCCCCTTCGGCAGGAGCTAGCGTGGATGGATTCAGTGCGAGCACGCCCAAGGGGTTTTCGAGATAGATACTCAGATAGCGCAACGCATACCATAAGCGGGCGGACAGCAACCCCACCAGCAGCGCGAGGAAGATCATGTTGCTCAGGGTGGCCACCGGGAGCCTGAGCCTGCGGGCCTGCTTCTCAGTGACCGAGCTCCCCACCCACACTCCGGCCAGGAGCAGCAGGCCCGGCAGCTGGATCGCCAGCGGGCCGATCTGCAAGACCGGCAGCATCAGCCGTTCTCCTCCAGGATTTCCTCGACCGTGGTCTGGATCGTGGCCTCGCCCATCGGGCCCCCAATGATGACCTTGCGGATGATGCCTTCACGGTCAACGAAGAAGGTGGAGGGGAGGGCCCGCAGCTGATACGATCGGCTCACCACGCCGGTCCGGTCCAGCGCAACCGGGAAGGTCAGACCGAATTCCTGGACGAAAGCCTGCGCCGCCCGTTCGCTGTCCTGAAAAGTGGTGTTCACCGCCACCACCACCAGCCCGCGGTCCTGGCTGCTCTCGAAGACCCGTTGGATGGCCGGCATTTCGGCCCGGCAGGGTGGGCACCAGCTGGCCCACAGGTTGATCACCACCCCTTTTCCCCGCAGGTCGGAGAGTGTCACCTGGCCGCCATCAAGCAAGTCCAACGTGAAGTCGGGAGCGAGGAAACCTTCCCGCGGGCTGGGTATCAGGCCGCCGGTGGTAGCGGCCGCGGGAGCCACGGACATCAAGATCCAGGCTGCGCCAAGCGCCAGGGCAAGCCCCATCAGAGGGAACCAGCGGCTCGGCTTGGCAATCCACTCAGCAACCCAGGAGGCCATCGAGGATTTCGGGTTCAATTCAATGTCGGTGTGAATCTGACGGCGTACTATGTGGAGGCCCTTACAGGCATCCTCACCCGCATGCCCTGGGGTTGGGTCGAGCCAAGCGAAAGAACTGGCTGCGAAGGGGCGCCGTTTGTGAAATGTGGAACTAATGGCGGCCTGCGAGCCGCATCCCGCGCCGGCCCACCGATGGGCTAGGGTTCTCGGACATTGAGCGTTCCGACCATTCCGGCCTCTCTGTGTCCGGGAACGGCGCAGAAGAATTCATAGGTCCCAGGCTTGGTCGGAATGAAAGTGATGCTGCTGCTCATCCCGGCCATCGCCCCCATGTGCACCGCCGGCTCAACCTCCGTCTCATCCATGGTGTGGGCGGCCATCCCCTCATTGTCCGGTTCGGATTCGGCGGCCGTCGCTTCAACAGGGATTTCCTGGATGACGAAGTCGTGCTCCAGCGTGCCCATGTTCTCCAAGTTTACAGCTAGCTGCTGCCCCGCCAGAACCTCCACAGTGGCCGGCTCGAAGCGAAATTCGGCAGCCCTTAGTGTGACCTCCAACGGCTCCGGCCCCGACGAGCATGCCGCAAGCAGGCCCGCGCCGATGGTGATCCCAAGACTAAGCTTTCGCGGGTTAACGAGGCCTCCCTGGGAAAAAACGTGAGAAATCGACCACTGACTGGACTATCGTACTCGAACCAGCTCAAGGTGAGCCGCGAGGAACCGGGCGACTTCGGCTAGATCAAATGGCCAGGCGTAGCGGAAGCTGATCGCGGGATGTCTCCGGACTGCGCGCTCGATGGCCTCGGGGATATCGGCTTCGGAGTGCTCGCCGCCGCGAGTCATCATCGGCGTGACCACTACAATCTCGTCAATCCCTCCCGAGGCCGCCTGATCCAACGCCTGGTCCAGGCTGGGTGCGCAGAACTCATTGAACCCCACAATCACCTCATGCCCCGTCGTTTCCTGCAGGGCCTCGGCCAGGGCATGTGAGCCTGCCCAGAACGGGTCATTCCGCTCGTCGCGCGGCCAGTTACGCAGCCTGGCCTCCAGCTCGGAATACCGGCTCTCCAGGGCCTGGCGGTGTTCGCCGGTCACTTTTTCCAAGGCAGCCTGAAGGCCCATCAGCTCGGCCAGTTCCTCTGCAGGGAAGTCATTGGCGGGAGCACCATGCATGGCCAGTACAACTGCGAGGCTCACCGGTCGACTTCCTCCAAGTGATGGCCGCGGTGACCGGCGTGGTCGTGTGCCCCGCTACGCATCATCCAGAGATGCGCCAAGGGGCAGGCCAGGGCCAGGGCAACCAGCAGGACGGTGTTGGTGGGAACGCCAAACGCGAAGATGGCTGCGATCCCCGCCGCCATCGCCAAGCAGCCGATCAGGATCCACAGGGTGGAGCGTCCGGTCATGGGATTGTCCCCTCGCGATTCGATTGCATCAATTGTCCTACCCGTCCATAGGGCTGGCTACGCGCCGAACGGCGTACGGCGCCTGCCGGAGAACAGCGCTCCTTGACCAAGCCTAGCAGGGGTAGAGTAGCCAACGGGGCTAAGTCGCTCGCGCCCCCTTTGGGAGATTAGGATGACCACATTGGAAACCCCCGAGACGACCGCCGAGATCACCCTGGACGTGCGAGGAATGACCTGCGCCTCTTGCGTGGCGCACGTGGAGGGAGCGCTGACTGACCTCGAAGGCGTGTCGGCTGCAGCGGTCAATCTTGGATTGGGCACGGCCCGCGTCAGTTACCTGCCCGGCCTGGTCACAACAAGCCAGATGAAGCGCGCCGTGCATGAGGCAGGCTACGAAGCCCAGGAACGCAGCCAGGGGCTGGATGCGCTGGATCGAGAGCGACAAGCTCGGGAGGGGGAAATCCGGCGCCAGGGCCGCAATCTGGCCATCGCAGGCGCAGTGGGAATGCTGGTGATGATCGGCACCTTCTACGACCTGCTTGGCCCGCTGCGCAGCTGGATCCCGGAGTGGCTCTCCTACAAATGGGTGATCGGGCTGCTGACCACCCCCATTGTGTTCGGACCCGGCCGCCAGTTCTTCACGAACTCCTGGCGCGGCCTCAAACACGGCGTCACCGACATGAATCTCTTGTACGCCACCGGGATCGGTGCGGCCTACGGGATCGCGGTGATCAACACCCTATTTCCTAAGGCCGGGTTTGGGGGCGAAGGTGCCACCTTCTTCGAGAGTGCCGCCTTGCTCACCGCCTTCGTCGTGCTGGGCCGTTGGCTGGAGGCCCTCACCCGCGGGCGAACCTCGGAGGCCATCCGCAAACTGATGAAGCTGCAGCCCAAGATTGCGCGGGTGTTGCGCGGGGCTGCTGAGGAGGAAATACCGGCCGGCGAGGTGCAGGTGGGTGACTTGCTGCTGATCCGGCCGGGTGAGAGCGTAGCCGTGGATGGCCTGGTCGAAGAGGGTTACTCTGCCGTCGACGAATCGATGCTTACCGGTGAGAGTCTGCCGGTGGAAAAGAAGGCCGGCGACCCGGTCATCGGCGGGACGATGAACAAGACCGGGGCCTTCAGGTTCCGCGCGACACGGGTAGGCAAGGAGACCGCCCTGGCACAGATCATCAAGCTGGTGGAAGACGCCCAGGCGAGCAAGGCGCCCATCCAGAAGCTGGCCGACTGGGTGGCCGGCCACTTCATCCTGGGCGTCCACATCCTTGCCGCGGTGGTCTTCGTCTTCTGGTTCTTCTTTGGGTACCGGCATTACTTCGACCCCAACAGCTCTTTCATCCTGTCGCCCTATCGGCTGGGCGAGATCGGCGTCTTCGGTTTCTCGCTGCTGCTCTCGGTCACGGTGCTGGTCATCTCCTGCCCGTGCGCGGTTGGGCTGGCGACCCCGAGTGCCATGATGGCCGGCACCGGGAAGGCCGCCGAGCATGGTGTGTTGTTCAAGAGCGCCGAAGCGATTGAGAGCACCAGCAAGCTACAGACTCTGATCTTCGACAAGACCGGCACCCTCACCCGGGGCGAGCCCTCCGTCACCGACGTTCTCGCCCGCAGCTTACCGCCCGGCCAGGCGGAATCGCCGTGGAACCTTCGTGAGGATGCCGTTCTGCGCTTCGCCGCCAGTGCCGAGAAGAATAGCGAGCATCCGCTGGGAGAGGCCATTGTTCGTGGCGCACAGGCGCGCGGCATCGAGATCCTCGATGCGGATCACTTCGATTCCATTCCCGGGCATGGGGTGGAGGCGGCGGTGCAAGGCCACGCGGTGCTGCTCGGCAACCGGCGACTGATGTCCGAACGTGAAATTGCCATCTCAGATTGGCTTGGTAAGGCGGAGCGGTTGGAGTCCGATGGCAAGACCGTGATGTTCCTGGCGGTGGACGGGCGCGCGGCCGGTTTGATCGCAGTCGCTGACACGCTCAAGGAACACTCGCGCGAGGCCATCCAGCAACTACATCGCCTGGGACTGGAGGTCGCCATGATCACCGGCGACAACCTCCGCACCGCGCAGGCGATCGCCCGCCAGGTCGGGATCGATCGGGTGCTGGCCGAGGTCCTCCCCCGGGACAAAGCCGAAGAGATCAAGAAGCTCCAGGCGTCGGGCAGGCGGGTGGCGATGGTAGGGGACGGGGTAAACGACGCGCCCGCACTAGCGCAATCCGACGTGGGAATGGCCATCGGCTCCGGCACGGACGTGGCCAAGGAGACCGGGGACGTCATTCTGATCAAAGACGACCTGCGCGACGTGGTCGTGGCCCTGGAAGTGGCGAAAGCCACCATGCGCAAGGTGAAGCAAAACCTGTTCTGGGCCTTCTTCTACAACACGCTGGGTATCCCAATCGGAGCCGGGCTCTTGTACCCCGTGATCCGGTTGGTGGTGAGCCCCGAGCTGGCTGCCGCCCTAATGGCGCTGAGCTCGGTGTCGGTGACTTTGAATACGCTGCTGCTCAAACGATTTAGGCCCTCCTTGCGGGGAGGGCAGCCACTGCCACGCGCGGCGCAGGGCGCGGAAGATCCGCGTTGGGCTGGCGCGCCCGCTGCTAGCGACTAGCCAGGAGGAAGGCTAATGGAAGGTAACTCTGTGGAAAGTGAGATCACACGCCGAAGCTTAAGCATCTACCTACCGATTTCGATCTCGGCTGCGCTGCTCTTCCTGATCGCAGCAAGCGTAACCGGAGATTACCCGACGGTCGCCCGAGCTGGCGGCGCGGTATGGGTGGGAGTGCTCAGCCTCATCGTCTCGATGCCGTTGGTGACTGCCCGCGTGAAAAAGCGTATTAAGGCTAGGGAAACCCACAACTGACTATACGCGCCCCATAAGACAAACGCGACCGGAGGGCCGACCAACTGGCCTGCCGGCGCACCCAGAACCAAGAGGCCCTGATGCTTGTCGCCCGCAAGAACCTAGTCCAAGAGAAGACCCGTTTTGCCCTGAGCGTGAGCGGGGTTGCCCTGGCCATCATGCTCGTGCTCATCCTGGACGGCTTCCAGGTGGGGATGTTCCGGCAGATCACGTCGTATTTGGAACATTCGGAAGGGGCAGTCGTAGTTGCCCAGGAGGGGGTCGTCAATCTGATCGGTGCGACCTCGCTATTGCCGCCGGGGGTCAGCGCACAAGTCGAAGCTGTCGACGGAGTGCAAGGAGTGGCGCCCATCCTCTCGCGGTTCGTCATCCTCGACCTGCATGACAAGAAGCAGCCGGCCTACCTGGTGGGTTATTCCCCCAGCCTGGGTGGCGGCCCGTGGGAGATCGTTGAGGGGCGGGAGCCGGAAGTCGACGAGGAGATGGTGTTCGACCGCGTGCTTGCCAAGCGGCACGAGATCGGAGTCGGGGATCGGGTGGAGCTGATGGACCGGAGTTACCGAATTGTCGGGCTTTCCGGAGGAACGACATCCTGGATGACGAGCTTTCTCTTCCTGCAGAAGACCGCGGTGGAGAGCCTGCTGCTCAGCCCCGGGGCAACGAGCTTCTTGCTCGTGGCTGTGGCAGACGGAAAGTCTCCAGAAATAATCCGCGATCGAATCAGCCGGCTGAGCGGCGTGGAGGCGATGCTCAAATCGGAAGTGCAGGCAAATGACAGCCAGCTCTTGGCACGCTTCTTTTCAGCTCCCGTGCGGTTGATGACCGGTATCGCCTTTCTGGTGGGCGCGCTGGTCGTCGGGCTCGTGATCTATACGGCAACCGTAGAACGCCAGCGCGAATACGGAGTGCTCAAAGCATTAGGCGCCCGGAACCGGCTGCTCTACAAAGTGGTCCTGGCACAGGCTGCTCTGGCCGCCCTGGTCGGGACCGGCCTGGGCATCCTGCTGGCCCGGGCAGCGAGCGCCGCCATCATGGCTGCTCGTCCACAATTCCTGATCGTGATGCAAGCCGACATGGGCGGCCGGGCAATTGTCATCGGATTGGGAATGGGGTTGTTGGCCGCGCTGTTTCCGGTCCGTGTGCTGGGCAGCCTTGCCCCGGCGGAGGTCTTCCGGCGATGATCCGCCTGGCAATCCGCAACCTGTTCCAGAACCGGACGCGCCTGATGATCTCGGTCGGGGGCGTGGCCCTGGCACTTATGCTGATCCTCTCTTTGGACGGTATCGTCCGCTGGATTCAGACCCGAGTAGCGGCCTATATCGACGCCAGCGAGGCGGACATCTGGGTGGCACAGTCTGGCGTGCGCAACATGCATATGGCCTCCTCCTCCCTCTCCTCCGAGCGGGCCCTCGATGTCAGCAGGGTGGAAGGGGTGGATTCCGTCACCCCCATCCTCTACGCGACCAATGTCGTCGTCGCGGGGGAAGAACGCACGATCGCCTACATCATCGGCCTGCCCGAAGAGGCCCAGGCCGGCCGGCCCTGGATCGTCAGCGCCGGACGGGGCGACCCCGGGCCCGGAGGCGCGGTGATCGACCAGGGGATTGCCGAGGCATCTGGGATTGGGCTGGGAGATCGGGTCGAACTCCTGGGTGGGGATTTCGAGGTGGTCGGTCTCTCCGGCGGAACCACGAGCCTCACCAACTCGATCGCCTTCATCTCCAGCCAGGACTTCGCCCGGCTGCGAGCCAGCCCAGACACAGTCAGTTTTCTACTCGTACGCGTCGTCGCCGGCGAGTCGCCCGAGCAAGTCGCCCGACGAATCGAGAATCGAGTGGAGGGAGTGACCGCGCAGACCCGGGAAGAGTTCTCTGCCCAGGAGCGCAAGGTGGTCCGGGATATGAGCACAGACTTGGTGACGATCATGAATTCGGTCGGCTTTCTTATCGGGCTGGCGGTCATGGGATTGACGGTGTACACAGCCACGCTCTCACGTCGGGCCGAATATGGAGTGCTCAAGGCGCTCGGTGCGCGCAATCGGGATCTCTACCTCAGCGTGGGGGTACAGGCGCTCGCCAGCGTTGCCTTGGGATTGGCGGCGGGCCTAGCCTTCACCCTGCTGTTGGCGGGGATCGTGCCACGAATTGTCTCTAATCTGGGACTGGAGGTCAGCCTCGAATCGTTGGGAAAGGTGGCCATAGCCTCTCTGATCTTCGCCGGCACGGCCGCGCTGCTGCCGATCCGCCAAATCCGCGGCCTCGATCCGGCCGTTGTCTTCCGAGGGAAATAACATGGAGAATTCGACGCTGCAAGTTTCTGACGTCACCAAGCGATTCGGGTCGGGGTCCACCGAGGTAACGGCGGTCCGTCGAGTTTCGTTGGCGATCGACCCGGGCGAGGTCGTCTTGATCATGGGACCCTCGGGCTCAGGGAAGACGACCCTGCTCATGATGCTCGGTGCGCTGCTGAAGCCGACCGAAGGCACCATCCGGCTCAACGGGCAGGTGATCAGCGAGCTGAGCGAAGGCAAACTGCCGATGGTGCGGTTGCACCAGTTCGGCTTCATCTTCCAGGACTTCAATCTGCTCTCCGCGCTAACAGCTTTGGAAAACGTTGCATTAGTGGCTTCGTTGTCCGGCCGGAAGAACGGAGAGGCGCGCCGCAAGGCGGAGGAGCTGCTTTCGCAACTGGGCCTGGAGCAGCGCCTGAACTTCCTTCCCGAGAAGCTTTCCGGAGGCGAGAAGCAACGGGTTGCCATCGCCCGGGCGCTGGTCAATGATCCGGCCATCCTTTTCGCCGACGAGCCCACGGCAAACCTCGACTCGAAGATCGGGCATGAAATCATGCGGCTGTTGCGGTCGATCGCCAAGGAACAGGGACGAAGCGTGGTAATCGTCAGCCACGACCAGCGCATCAAGGACATCGCCGACCGGGTGCTCTGGCTGGAGGATGGGCAGTTCAAGGACATGATCCGCCTGGCCACAGATCCGGTCTGCGGCATGTCTGTGGAGCAGGATGAGGCGGCCCACCAGCTGGACTACCGCGGTTCGAGCTACTACTTCTGCGCCAGAGGTTGCCTGCAGGAATTCGCCGCCACTCCTGAGCGGTTCACCACAGGAAATGAGCGCCTATTCCTGCCTCGTTCCGTTCCAGATCTTTGAGGTCGCATCAAACCTAGAGGGAAAGAGGTGCGAAGATGTGCATGATGTGCATGATGGGCCATGGGATGGACCACCAAAGCCACACAGGCCCCGCGGCTCAGGCCGGCAGCCAGCACGAACCTTTGCTCGACATCCTCAAGCGCCGCTACGCGCTCGGGGAAATCGACCAGGATCAGTTCATGGAGATGAAGCGAGTGCTTGGCGTCGAGGAGAGTTCGGAAGCTCCCTCGAGACGTGCCCGACACGAACACCCCTAAGCGCCGCTTCAACTTCTGGCAAGAAGCTCTCCCACCACTTGCAGGCCGCCCGGAGGCGTGAGTTGCGTCGGGGTAGGGAAGCAGCGCCGCCCGCTTAGGGGCTAGCTGGCAGGATGTCTGCGGTGAGGCGGAACTCGAGCTCGGGCTGATCGGGGTCGTTCGAAGCGATAAACACCTGCCGCACGACGGCCCCAAGCTCCTCAGGGCCGTGAGCTCCCGAATCGAAGGTTACCTGCAGAAATCCACTCTCGCCCGGTCTAAGGGTAGTCGGGATGACGCGTGCCGTGGTGCAGCCGCAAGAGGTGCTGACCGCCTCGATCACCAGGTCGCGGCTCCCTTGATTGGTGACAGCGACCTCAAAACTGCGCACTTCGCCGTTCTGCACCGTACCCAGATCGAGCTGCTCCTCCTCCAACAAGATATCCGGCGCTCCGCCCGCACAAGCGGCCAGCAGCGCGGCAGATGCAGCCAGTAAGGCCAGGCCCAGAGCGGCAGCCCGGACCGGGAAACTGAGCCGGCCACTCGTTCTCACGGGTAGGTTTCCCCTAACAGAGCTTCCAGTTTTTCCTCCAGCTCCGGAGGCACAAGCGGGCCGATCTTTACGCCGCGCAGCGAGCCATCCTTGGCAACGAAGAAGGTCTCCGGCACCCCCTGGATGCGGTACGCCTGTGAGATGCGGGTTCCGAGGTCAGGGCCGTTGGGATAGGTGATATCGAATTCCTCGATATAGGCCAGAGCCTCCAGGTCCGTATCGGCGTAATCGACCCCGATGAATACTACCCCTTGATCTCGGTAGGCTCGCCAGGTGCTTTCCAGGTAGGCCGCCTCCTCCCGGCAGGGTGGGCACCAGGAGGCCCAGAAGTTGATCGCCACCACCTGGCCGCGCAGCTGATCCAGGGTGACCGACTCGCCGCTGAAAGTGACGAGGGTGAAGTCCGGCGCCGGTCCCTGATCCCTTGGACCGGCCTGTGCTCGAACGAGCCCCCAGCCGACCAGGCCAAGCAGTGCTAATAGGCTGCCATACGCCAGGGGCCTGACCCAGCCGCGGCGGCCTGCATTTGGGTCCGCAGGCCCTGCAGTGGGCTCGCTCATGAGTTGGTTCGGACGGCAGCCTCAACCCAGATCTCAGCCGAGGGCCGATCTGGATCGTTGTTTTCGATGATGATTCCCCGGCGCACGGTCTGCCCCGCGGTGTCATGGAATCCGGCATCGAACCTCAGGCTGATCAGCACCACCTTGCCCGGTGGAATCACGGACGAAGTGAAGTCGGCCGTCGTGCAGCCGCAGGTGGTGTAGGCCCGGCTGATGGTCAGCGGCGCGTCTCCCAGGTTGGCGACGACAAACTCGCGGGTGACCACCTCTGTTGGACCGATGCTGCCGAAGTCAAAGAAGCGCTCGTTGACCGCGATTTCCGGCTGCGGACCGTCATTCGGTAGGAAAGGAACCGGTGGGCCTTCCTCCATGTCGTGCACCGCCTGGAAGGGTTGCTCGCGGGCAATGTCCTCCGGACCATGATCGAAGGCGGTGACTGCCGACGATCGCCCGGCTGAGCCCAGCCAAAGTGCCGCACCCACCAGCAGGCCACCAAGTAGAACTAGCCCGATGGCCAGGCCGCGCTTGCGCCTCGCTTCCGCCCTGCGCTTCTCCATGTGCGCCTTCGTGCTCAACACTTGGGTCGCCATTTGACACTCTCCTCTGCCGAATCCAAGCAGGCTCGGAACTTCCCCACCAAGGTAGCAAAGCGAGGCGACCCAGTGAAGCGCCATTTGGCCCGTCATATGACATTCGTCTTG
>CAZPZD010000027.1:23522-32727 GCA_964590515.1 uncultured Anaerolineaceae bacterium
TCTGAGCCCGAACTTGTGACGGCCAGACCATGAGGCAAAGCATCCCGGCCGCCGCGATCCATTGGTGCAGCGTTCAGGCCCTCCGGTAGTAGACGAAACCAATGATGGCGGCCAGCACAACCAACCCAGCCAGGACCAGCAGAGTAGTGCTTACCCCGATTGGACCCTCTTCAGTCGTTGGCTCCGGCGAGGAACCGGCCGAGGGGAGGGTCAGCAGGTAGGCGGCGACATCGGCAATCTCTTCATCGCTCAGCGGTCCACCGTTGGATTGCCCCCAGGTCGGCATCTTGGTGCCCGCAATCCCGTCACTAACCACCTGCCGGATGAAGAGCTCAGGCTGCGCGCCCGGCCAGGAGGTTGCGAGCGGCTTGCCGATGCGCCCCCGACCCTGCTCACCGTGACAGACCACACAGTTGGCTTGATACACGACCGCCCCAAGCGATGGATCGCCCTCGACATCCGGCAGCCGGGCAATCTCAGGCGGCACGTACTCCGGTAGCGGCTCGATTGGCTCGGTCCCATTGAAGGCGCTCACCACATAGGCGACGATGTCGGCGATGTCTTGTTCCGACAACGGCCCTCCGTTGGCTTCCCCCCAGGCCGGCATGACCGTTCCCTCGATCCCCTGGGCAACCGTTTGGGCGATGACCGCGCTCGGGTCGATGCCGGAGAACGCCTCCAGCCGCGCCCCGATCCGACCCGTACCATTGACCCCATGACACACGGCGCAATTCGCGACGTAGAGCTGACCGCCCCGCTCCGGATCGCCTTCGGTCTGTGCGACTGCCGCGGTCCATCCCAACAGCCCAGCCGCCAGCGAGATTCCAATCGCCCTCAGTATTCGCATACTTGGCCTCCCGGAGCCGCTCGGCCTGCCTGATCGATAGTAGCGGCGCCTTCCAATCGGCAGCTAGTGACGATGCTCCGCTGTCCGACTGCTTTCTTGTGAGAGACGCCGCCGCCTCGCAGGAGGCCGCGGCGTCGTGGATTCTGCTCGGTCCGCCCTTCGGCTCAGCGGAAGGTCAGCATGTAGGCCAGCAGGTCGGCCATGTTCTGTAGAGTAATCCGCTCCCCAAAATTGGGGGGCATGGGGTTGGGATTGTCCGGGTAGCCTGGCACGATATACGTATTGGGCCGAACCACTGACTCGATCAAGTACTCTTCGGCCGTGGTGGCCTCCCCCAGGTAACCATCTTCCACAATCCGGAGCCCGGCCCGCACAGCTAAGCCATCCTGTTCCTCGGTCACAGCCCAGGGCGGGCCGACCGGTGCCAGGATGTGGCAGGCCGCGCATCCGAGGGTTCCCGCCGCCAGCGTCCGACCGGCCTCCGGATCGCCCGGCGGAAGTGCGACGTGCATGTCGGTGCCCATCATCACTCCTGTTGCCGGGGTCGGCTCGGCGCCCGCTAAGGCCCGCTCCTCCCAATTCAGGATGAACCCCACGACCGACTCGATCTGATCACCACGCAGCGGACCGCCAAATTGCTCACTCCAGGTCGGCATCCGCTCCGGATAGCTCGTGCCCTCCGAGGGTACCGGCCGGCCGGCAGAGATTGTGCTGCGCAAGAAATCTTCCAGTGTCCCGGACCACCCGAACGCCGCCAGCCGCTCACCATTGAACATGGCTGCGCCATTTAGGGTGGGGCCTAGGGGTGTGCCCTCGCCCTGCGGACCATGGCACAGCCGGCAGTTGTTTTCGAAGATCGCCGCGCCCTCTTCGATCCGGCGTGAGCTGTAGGAACGATCGAACGACTCCATGCGCCGCTGCTCGTTGATGCCCATGACGGCAAACAGCGTCACCGAACCGACCAACGCTCCCATCCCAACCAGGATGTAGTACTTCACGGGTTACTCCCCCTGGCCGTAGTCGCTGAAGTGGTGCAGGTATTGAACCTGGCTGAACTCACTCGCCTTACCCGTTTCGCCATCGGTCCACACCACCCGCAGCGTGATCTTCTTTAGGTCTGGCTGCCAGTCCTCGATGATCATTAGCCCTTCAGGACCCACGTAGCGCGGGTCGCCTCCGGCTTTCTCGACTTCCTCAGCGAATGTCTTCAGCAACCTTGAAAGCGTTGGGGACGGCGCCTGGGCCCACTGACCGGCCTCGTAGGTCCCATAGGGGAGCTGGTCCCAGTCCGCCTGACGCAGCGGTCCAGGACTCGTTTGAGGCAGCAGGATTGCGATGGCCTCCTGGTCGGGCGAGGTCTCGACCGCAAACCAGGGGGTACCCATGTAGGTCAGCGCCGCAGCGCCGATCAAGCTGAAGGCGGCGATCGAGAGCCCGATTCTCCGGCTCCCATATCGGCGGCTCGGTCCCACTTCCAGGTAAGGCCAAACCACGATCAGGGGAAGGATGATCATGAAGGGAATGACCGCGCCGAAGATAAAGTTGTCTCCGAGCTTCATCATTCCCTGGATCCACAGGAAGTACCAGGGCGAGGTGGTGTGCAGCGGCGTCACCAATGGATCAGCGTGCGGCTCAAGCGGCGCGTGGTAACCCCATGAAAACGCCGAAGCCGCCAGCAGGATCAAGACCAAGACCGAAACATACGCCAGCTCACGGGTCATGACCTTGGGCATGAAGTACACCCTGGCATCCACTGGGATCTTGCGGCCGGTATCCACACCCACCTCCTCGTGTTCGGGCGGCAGGCTGAAGCCGTGGTGGGTCACCTTGTAGTAATGCACGCCCAACGCGATGACTCCGACCACCGGGAGCGCGATCACATGCAACAAATACGCGCGCAGTAATCCGTTCGCTCCAATCTCCGGACCCCCGCGGATCAGCAGATCCGCTTCACGACCGATAAAGGGGGTGACTCCCGCAGTCGAGGCGCCGATGGTCACCGCCCACAGGCTGAGCTGATCCCAGGGCAGCAGGTAGCCGAAGAAGGAGACGAATAACGTGACGATCAACAAGATGCCGCCGGTTGCCCAGGTGAACTGGCGCGGCCGTTTGTAGGAGCCGGTCACGAACGAGCGCAGCATGTGCAGCACCACGATGATGATCATCAACTCGCCGCCGAGTTTGTGGGTGTCTCGCATCCAACGGCCGAAAGGCACGTTGCTCAGGATGCCGAGCATGTTCTCGTAGGCCACCAGAGGCGAGGGGGTGTAGAAGACCATCAGGTAGATCCCGGTGAGGATCTCCCAGGCGAAGAAGAAGGTAGCCAGCCAACCCAGCCGAAACGTGGGGTATAGGCCGTCCATGAGATTGTGATAGTAAGTCGGCTTCATGTGCAGCCAGAAGCCCTCAGCATGCGGGGTCAGGCGTGGGTTCGGCCGGCGGGGGGTGTCGCCACGCAGCACGGATCGAACGTCGGACATATTGAGCCCGGACGTGATCCGGGTCGTCCAATCGTCGGCCAGGTCCGTGACGGCCTTTTTCAGACCCTTGTGCTTAAGGTCATCGAGGAACGGGAGATGAATGAATTTTGGCAAGGGTGGGAATGGGATGCGCATTTCGGGTCTCCCTGCTTACAAACCGCCGCCGGCCCGGGTGTTCGGCGCACCGTTGATGCGCCGACCGGTGTCGATCCGCAGCGCCACCGCACCGGTCGGGACCTCAACCGAAGTACCCTCCCGTCCGCCGAGTGAGGGCGTTGAGGTGGCCAGCACCTGACCTGCGGCATCGATCACTTCCATAATGTACTGGTCCAGATTGCGATCGGCCGGCCCGTCGATCCGGGAACCGGACTTGAGGTACTTCGAGCCGTGGCAGGGGCACTCGAAGCGGTCGTTAATAGGAACCCATTTATAGAGGCAGCCCAAGTGAACGCAGACCTTATAGAGGGCCCGGATGCCGGGTTGAACCGGATAATCGCTCGGCTGTCGGGGATCGCTTAGGGTAGCCTCCCCAATGTTCACCAACCACATCCGGCCCTCCGCAAACTCCTTGGGGCCCGAATCCGGTGGGGGGATCTCTTCGATGGGAAGGGTGATTACCCCCCCGAACTCACCCGCCCGGAAGCGGGGCAGCGCAAACCAGATCGACACCCCTCCGGTCCCGGCGAGAAAGACCGCCATGGAAGACCCCCAGAGATAGTAAAGGAATTCTCTGCGGGTCAGCGGAAGACTGCTGGCTCCGGCCCCAGCGGATTGCGCTTGGGCCGCTTGGTTATCGACGTCCGTCATGCAGGCGGACCTCCTTCAATTGACTTCGGTTGTGGAGCGAGCGCCCCTTGGCGATGCACCGCGGCGTATTTGTGGTATTTGTAACATATCGCCGGATGTGAGTCAATTTTGAGCCCGCGGGACACTTATAATTTCCGATTGGAGAGGTGCCAGAGCCCGGTTGAATGGGACGGTCTCGAAAACCGTTGTAGCCCTATGGGTTACCGTGGGTTCGAATCCCACCCTCTCCGCCTCCTCCGCTCGCTGCAGGCATCGGCGCTTAACGCCGAGTTGCCTGATGAACGGTCAAACCCGCTGCTCCAACCGATCGAGAGTCGACTCGATCAGGGCAACCGCCTCGCCAAGGCTCTTGGCGTCGAAGGCGAACCTGGCCCCGGCCGCCTGGTAAAGCTCCGGCAGCGCAACGGTGTACCCCAATGCCAGCGCACTCCGGTACCGTCGCACGGCGCCAGCCTGATCCTCCAGCGCATTCTTCCAGATCTGGACTGCAGCGAGCTGAGCCAATCCGTATTCGACATAGTAGAACGGAACCTGGAAGAAGTGCAAGACCCGCTGCCACCCGGTCCGCAGCTCATCGGTCAGATCACTCCAGTCAATGAATGGAATGAATTGGCCCACCAGGTCCGCGTAGGTCTGATCGCAATTAGCCGGGTCGCGGGCCGCCTCCGGATTCTCGTAGACCCAATGTTGGAACGCGTCGCCGACGGCCATGAATGGCCAGAACCACAGGATCCTTTCCAGCTGGTCGATTCGCGCCCGGGCGGCTTGCTCATCGGAGTAGAAGCCGCCATGCTCGGTGGTCAGGTAAGGTGAGGCCAGCAGCTCCATCGACATGGAAGCGACCTCGGCGAACTCCATCGGCACTTGCAGTTGGGGGTAATAGGGCAGCGACGCCGATTCAAAGACATGAAAAGCGTGGCCGGCCTCATGCAGCAGTGTTTCCACGTCTCCGGCAGTCCCGACCGCATTCATGAATATGAACGGCCGCCGGGCAGCCGCGAGCGGTTCGTTGTACCCGCCCGGCGCCTTTCCTTTTCGATTGTCGAGATCCAGCAGCTTCTCGGATTGCATCGAGTCGAAGTGGCGACCCAGAACCGGATCGACGAGGTGAAAGATCGCGGAGCCCTTGTCAATGAGCTCCTCGACCGCCGCAAACGGTCGCAGCGGTTCCCTGCCTTGCTTGTCCGCGCTGGCGTCCCACGGCCGAAGTGAAGCGATGCCCAGGGCCCGTTTTCTCCGATCCGCGACCCTGATCGCGGCCGGCACCACCACGGTCGCGATCGCCTCGTGAAACCGCCGGCAGTCGTCGGGGGTGTAGTCAAATCGAAGCAGCTGCCGCCAGCGGTAGGAACGGTAATCCGCCAGGTTGGCGTTCCGGGCAAGCTTGCTCCGCAGATTGAGGAATCTGAGCCACAGGTCGTTGAGCGCCTGCCGGTCATGGAGCTGACGGGCCCGCCCCAACCTCCAGGCCCGCTCCCGCCGCTCTCGATCCGGTTCCTCGAGCTCGAGGAACAGGCGGGAGATCGTGACTTCCTCGCCCTCCCATTCGACGGTCTGGTCGCCGCGGATCCGGTCGTACTCGGAGCTGAGCTTCTTTTCCTGTTCGAGCAGGGGAAGGTTGGCGTCCCGATACAGCTCGGATTGGGCCCGCAGGTTCCGCAGCGGAATCGCGAATCCTTCCGGCTCCAGTCCGCTTGCCAGCAGCTTCTGCTTAAGTTTCTGGTCCTGTTCCTCCGCCGGAGTGTAGATCTCCTTCAGGTACGCCTGGTACCGCTGCTCGCGCTGCGGATCGGCCGTATCGAGGGTCTTGGCCACATACAGGCGCGATTGGCCCTCCTCGATCAGCTCCTTGAGGCGCGACCAATCGGCCAACCAGGCCGCGATATTCGTTCCAGAAAGGCTCGGGGAACGCAGTCCGCGATAGTGCGATTCGACCCGGCTCCAGTCCCATTCTAGGAACTCGAGCGCGCTGCCTGGGAGCATCGATCACCCGACCCGGGTGGCGACCTCCAAGCTCGCTAGGCGCTCGAGCGCCTGCTCCAAGACCTGGAAGCCTCCTCTCCAAAACTCCGCCGATCGCACGTCGATGCCGGCCCGATCCAAGATCCGCACCGGCGCATCCGATCCGCCCGCGGCCAGGATCTCCAAGTAACGCGGTTTGAACCGTTCGCCCTCCGCCTTGTACTGCTGATACAGCGCCAACACGAGCAGTTGGCCGAACGAGTAGGCGTAGACATAGAAGGGAGCGAAGAAGAAGTGTCCCACCCGCAGCCACTCGTTGCGAAAATCCTCGCTCAGATCGAGCGCATCGCCAAACTGCTCTTTCAGGTTGTTGAAGTAGATCTCGGTCAGATCATCCACCGAGCCGCCATCCTTCACCCGCAGATGGGCCTCGCGCTCGAAGAGGGCAAAGTAGGCCTGGCGGGCGATGGTGGCGTAGGCACTGTCCATCTGCCGAAACAGCAAGTCCCGCTGCAGCTCGGGGTCGGGGTCAGTCGCCAGCAACCGATCCACCACCAGCATTTCAGCAAAAGTCGAGGCGGTCTCGGCCAGTGGCAAGGAGGCCTCCTGGGTAAGCTTCGAGTGGTGTTCGGCGAGCATCGAATGAATGGCGTGGCCGAACTCGTGGGCCATGGTAGCCACGTCATCCGGTTTGCCGGTAAAGGACTGCAGGACCCACGGGGTCAGGGCCGGCTCGACCGTCGCACAGAACGCTCCACCGCGCTTGCCCTTCCTCAGCTCGCTGTCAATGTGTTTTTCGTCAAACACCCGGCTTGCCAGTTTGGCGAGCTTGGGGTGGAAGCTCCGGAAGCTGTCCAGCACGATGTCTACCGATTCTTGGAGCTCATAGGTCCGATCCGCCTCGACAACCGGTGCGTAGAGGTCATACCTACCCAGCCGATCCATGCCAATCCACTTGGCCTTTAGCTTGAAGTAGCGGTGGAAGATCGACACGTTCTCACGGCAGACTTCCAGCAGGGTATCTACCACCTCGTCCGGTACGTTATTGGCCAGATTGCGAACCGCAAGCGGGGAGCGGAACCCGCGCAGATCGATTTGCTCGCTCCGCCAGTCGCGGGCGATGCTTTGATAAATCTGACCCAGGATTGGCGCGTCCTGAGCGTAGACCCGATGCAGTTCGTGGTAGGCCGCCCTCCGGAGCGCCGGCTTGGGACTGCGGACGTGGACGAACAGCTCTTCTTCGGTCAACTGCTTGACCTCGCCGTCAACTTCGAGCGAGTAGCTGTAGCGGCTGGTGATCGACTCGTAGAGCGCAACCAGCGCCTGGTGTCCGTTGACGTCCTTCAGATTGATGACTTTTTCCTCCGGCTCGGTCAGCGTGTAGGGCTTCTGCAGTCGGAGTACCTCTAACCAGTAGCGGTCCTCGCCCGCAGCCGCCATCAGGCGTTTTGCCGGCTCGTCGGCCAGTTCTTTCCACCACAGTTTGAAGAACAGGGTCCGGTTCTCGAATTCGGCTGCCGTCTGGCGGCCCTGGGCGAACAGGCTTTGGGCCTTCTGGTTCTGGGTGTCTGCATAGAACAGGAGCGCGCCATAGTCCACGATCCGAGAGATCTTCCGCGCAGCATGTTCATATTGCTCAAGGATCCGAACAAATTCCTCGCTGTCCAGCTTCGGCCCGAGTTTCTCCCGACAGCGCTCAAATTCGCTCAGCATTCCATCCAGCTCGTGGCTAGCCTGGTCGAGCTCAGGCCCATCCGGGTTTGGAAACAGTTCTTTCAAACTCCAGCGTTCGGGTTGCAATTTGACGTCAGGCATCTTCTCTCCTGGTAGGGTTAGAGTCGGTCGCAATCCAGTGATTCAGTCAGAACCATTCGATCAGACGTTAAAGCGCACATAGATCACTTCGCCGTCCTCCACCTGGTAGTCCTTGCCTTCCAGTCTTAACTTGCCTGCGGCTCTGGCCTCAGCCAGTCCGCCGAGTTCCACCAGCCGGTCCCAGGCGATCACTTCGGCCCGGATGAATCCCCGGGCCATATCGCTGTGGATCGTGCCGGCCGCCTCCAGGGCGGTGCTCCCTCTGGCTAGCGGCCAGGCCTTCACCTCCGGCTCGCTCACGGTAAAGAAGATCACCCGCCCCAGCAAGTCAAGGCAGGCCTGCAGTAATTGCGACAACCCGGAATCCTGGATCCCAAACTCGGCCCGGAAAACCCGCGCCTCCTCTTCCGGAAGCTGGGCCAGCTCCAGTTCGAGCTTTCCATGAATAGCGCCACAGTGTAGTTCAGTGCTGAGTGGGCCGGCGGTCTTACCCTCTTCGAGATTCTGCACCGGCAGCAGGGGTTTCAAGGTCAACAGGTTGTGCGCCAGCAGCAATACACGCTCCGCCGCACTCAGCTCCAGCTCCCTCAGCGGCCGACCGGCCCTCAGCGTTTCCGCCAACCGCTCAAACAGTGCGGCCTCCCGATCCAGCTCGGCCCGCGGGCGAGCGCCCTTCTGGCGCTCCTCCGGCAACCGTTCGAGCCGCGCCTCGGTCCGCAGCAGATCGGTGAGCAAGAGTTCCTCTTCGATTCGCGACAGGTCCCGAGTAGGGTCGGCCGGCTGCGTCACGAGCGGACTTTCGAAGGCCCGCAGCACGACCAGCAGTCCGTCCCAGTGGGCGAGCTCATTTGCCCATTGGGCGGGTATCGTACCGTCCTCGCCCATCCCGGAGATGTCGCCAAATGTAATCTGAGCCGGAGTTGTCTTGCGAGGATGATAGAGCGTGCTCAGGGCTGCCAGCCGGGCGTCCGCGAGGGGAGCCACGCCGGCAAGGGTCCCTGCTCGACCGGCAAGTGTTGTCCCTCCGCTCGGGAGGGACGCGCCCGTCAGGAGTCTTAACAGAGTGGTCTTGCCCGAGACCGGGAGACCGATGATCCCCAGACGCATCCGCTAGCTAGGCTCCCAGACGGGCCCTTCGGAGGCCCTCAGGACAGGCCGCGGGAGGCGAATTCTTGACCGGTCGCGGGGCTTTGAATATACTGCTCGGAGGCCGAAGTGGCGGAACTGGCAGACGCGCGCGACTCAAAATCGCGTTCCTTCGGGAGTGTGGGTTCGACTCCCACCTTCGGCACCA
>CAZPZD010000028.1:0-13843 GCA_964590515.1 uncultured Anaerolineaceae bacterium
GCATTGGCGAAGACCTCACCATCGGTATGGATCAGCAATGGCCGATCGGCGACCAGCTTGAGCTTGCGAAAGGATCCAAGATGCACCTGCTTGAACCGGGTGTGGGTGCCGCGCATGAATTCGGGAATCAGGCGAAACATCATGGCGCGGGAGACGTAGTCGACCATGACGTACTCAAACACGCCATCGTCGGGCTTGGCGTCGGGGGCCATCATGAATCCGCCGCCTTCCCGGCCGCCATTGCACAGGGTCAGCATGAGCAGCTCGCGGTCGATCTCTTCTCGGTCGGTCGAGATCTTCATCCGGGGCGCCTGATGGTCCCTCAGGATTGTCCGGATGACCGCCAACAAATACATGGCCAGACCCTTCACCCGAGTGATCGCGTGCGAGTTGATGACGGTAGCCGCGTCGAACCCGATCCCCAGGGTATTGTCCCAATACTTGACCCGTCCGCTCGCATCTTCCACCCGGCCGAGGTCCACGGTCTTGGTGGAGCCGGAAAAGGCCGAGAGGATCGCCTGACCCGGATCGGGAGCAAAACCGACGTTGTGGCAGAAATCATTTCCCGAGCCGATCGGTACTGCGGCCAGGATTGGTCGTTCGGCGGCCGTCACCTGCATCAATCCGTTGACGACCTCGTGAACCGTGCCGTCCCCGCCCACCGCGACCACCACCTCGAACCCCTCCCGGGCCGCCTGGGCGGCGAGCTCAGTGGCATGGGTGGGATACTCGGTGCCGGTCCACTCGGCTCCACCGAAATGCTCGATCGTGGCCTGCAGGGAGGCCGCCACTCGCCAGCCACGACCGCCGTCGGCGTGGGGATTGAAGATCAGTTTGACGCGACGCTCCATGTTGCCGGCCTTTACTCTTCAGGGTTCAGCGGAGAATCTTGCAGCGGATTATAGCCCACCCCTCGCGGTAGTACCTTTTTTAAGAGATCCGATCATTGACTCTCTGCCCAAGCCTGCTAGAGTGATTGAGTAGGAGCCTCAGGCCACCAAAGGACTGCAACACCCCGCGTCAGCCGTGGCGCTCTCCGACCAATCAGCCCAAGCCATTCAGTGGATGGCGACGGGAAAGAAACACGCCGGTCGGTCGGAGTCCCGCCCTTCCCTGCGGCGTACAGATGTGGGGCCTTCCGGCAAGAGCGGCAGTGCCGGCCGTCCAGCGAATGGCAGGGGGCTCTTCGTTTTAAGGATTTCGCTGGTTGAAAAGCTAGATTATTCCGCGAGCGGGGGCTGACCGGTGGGTCCCAGCGGTTGGGCCCGGCCAAGCACCTCGTAGGCCCGCGACTCTCTAACCTCGCCCGGCAGGCGGACCGGGCCGCTCCGACCGAACACAAACTGATGCAGCGCGGGACCAAGCGCGAGATAGGTCCGCTCGCTGATCAGCACGCCTCCCGAATGCGGCCCATACGACTGCAGCCGCTCAGCCGCCCGCAGCAGGTCGCCCATCACCGTCACTTCCTCGCCGGAACGAACCCCTTGATCATGTTGGTATTCGGGCGGGGCCGGGCTGGTCGTCAGATCGCCGGTCGCAATCCCAATGTCGATCCTGGGCAGGGCCAGGCCTGCGGCGGCCCGATCCGGATTGACCCCGACTACTGCGTCCAGGAGCGAGAGCCCCGCATGGGTGGCCAGCAGCGCGCTCACTTGGGGCGGGGACCGGCGGGGGGAGATCCCGAACCAGGCGACCAATACGGTATCCATCGACGGGTCCAAGACCGCGCCATGTTCCAGGAGGATCTGCTTCGCCTGGTCGTGGACCGAGCTCTCAGTATTCGGCGGGAACCTGGCGAAGAGCACCGTAGCGACCTCGGAGTGTCCGATCGTTGGCAAGGTGGCGGCCTCCGCCGCGCGACGTGCCGCCCGCGGCTCCGCCGGCAGAGCCAGTTTGAACCAGGCCGGCAGGAGGGTCAGACCGCCGAGGGCGGCCGTCACCAGGAAAGGCCAGCGCGGGCCAGCAAGGTTCCAAATCTGACTGCCGATCCACGGTGCTGGCAGCGAAAAGAGACTCAAAGTCGAGGCGAGCAATCCAAAAGCCGTGCCGCGCAGGTGCTTTGGAATGACTCGGGTGATCAATTTGGGCCCAGAGGCCTCGAACAGGCCGACCCCCACTCCTGACAGCGACCAACATAAGGCGAATCCCCAGAATCCTGAGGCCAGCGCGAAGACCAGTCGGGAGGAGATAGCCGCCAGGAGCGCGAGCACGATGCCCAGCCGCTCGCTGGTCCGGTCCACCAGCCAACCGGCCGGAAACAGAGTGAGCAGAAGGGCCGCCCCCCAGATCCCATCCAACAGGCCGATCCCTTGCTTGCTGATCCCCGCGATTTCCGTGAGGTAAACCGGCTCCAGGTCCGCAGAGAGCTTGAAGACGACGTCGCGGAAGCCGTCGATTATCAGGATCCAGGCGACCACTCCTCCCGCCATGAAGGCGCCCGCCATCTGGCTCAGGGAACTGCCGAGCGAGCGCAGCGAGATCTCCTGTGGTCGGATGGTCATGAATTGCGAGAACCGCAAAAGATAGATGAAGATGACGGCCGCCAGACCGAACACCGCACTCGACACTCCGAATAGGAATCGGTAGCCGTACATCTGGGCCAACAGCCCGCCAATCGGTGGGGCGATCACGGCCGCCGCGTGGTAGACCGTCTGGGAGATCCCGTACATCCTGCCCCGCGAGCCTTCGGGAGTGATGTCGGCAATAAAGGCGAAATACGCGGGGAGGGTGAGGGCGGAGGTCAGCGCCATGAGCGCCGGCCCCAGCAGGGCGGCCTGCCAGCTGGGGGCCACGGCATAGGCGGCGAAGGTCAGAACCCCGGTCAGGCTGCCAATAAAGATCACCCGCAATCGGCCGAGCGAATCGGACAACCAGCCGCCCAAAACCTTGACCACAAGCGGGAACACCATTGAGATCGTGAAAAACAGCCCGATCTGGGAGATGCTGGCGCCGAGTTCCCGGATGTAGACCGGGATCTGAACCATCGGCATGGCGATCGAAAACTGGGTCAGCGCCATTCCGAAGAGGAAGACCAGCGTGCGACGGTTGATCAGGATGGGGCTTGGGTTGGATGTCACGCGAGCAGCGTCTCGACCTGTTGCTGAGCTTGCGCCCGATTCTTGAAGTGGACGGAGTGCATTCCTAGCGCAGAGGCGGCCTCAAGGTTCTCGATGAAGTCGTCGACAAAGATCGCCTGACTAGCCTCTACCCCTAGGCCCTCGAGTGCCAGCCGGTAGATGCGAGGGTCAGGCTTGGCCAGTCCGACCTCAGCAGAGATAATCAACTTGTCGAATGCATCGGCGATCCGCCACTCGTTCTCGATGTCGTGGCGGATCTCCGGCCAGGCATTGGAGATCAATCCGGTGCGGTAGTTCGACCTCAATCCGCGTATGTACCCGACCAGCTCGAGATCGAGGACCTCTCCCCTCCAGAAGTCCTTCCGTAGATTTACCCGCTGCTCCGGGTCCAGGCCGAGGCGCGCAGCTACCCAGATCCAAACATCATCTGCCCCGGCCTGACCAACGGCCGCTGTGCGACCCATCTCGCCGGCAAAGACGATCTGATCGAGCTCGCCCGGCGGGAGCCCCAGGCGCGCTTCCCAGGCCGCGCGACCCGAGCGGTTCTCGGTGCGAACGATCACTCCGCCCAAATCCCAGAACACAGCTTGGATGTGGCTCATGCCGCGGTCAACTCGGGACGTGGTGGGTTGGCTTGGCGAAGGGCCGATCGGCTGGGCGGGCAGGAAGCACGCAATTCAGCAGGTCTGCCAGCATGCCGTAGGCGGTAGTGCGAGGGCCCGGAGCGCTTTCGCTGACGGTCAGCTCGCCAAGCACGTCGCTCACGAAGGTCACTGCGGCGGAGGTTCCCATCACCTGGAAGAGCGGGTCGCCGGGATCCAGCTGCTCTAGTCCAACTCGGGCCTCAACTTGCCCGCCGATCCGTTTGGCGCTGCACACCAACTTCCAGCGGCGCCCGGCCTGCGACGCCTGTTGGATTTCCACATCGGTCAGCCCATCAATCCCTCGGCGCTGAACCTGCCCAAGGCCGATGGGGACGCCCATGAGGACCGTGACCAGGATCGCCACTTTGATCGCCGCATCCCAGCCCTCCGTGTCGCCCGATGGATCGCTCTCTGCAATTCCGAGCCGTTGAGCTTCCGCCACGGCGGCTTTGAACGTATCGCCTTGCTCCATCAAGCTCAGGATCAGGTTGGTGGTCGAATTCAAGATTCCTCGGAACGACTCGAGTCGGGCGGCCGGCAAACACTCCCGCCAAAGCGAGAAGATCGGCGCCCCGTCCATCACGGCTGCCTCGAAACGAAACTGCCGGCCGTGGCTGGCCGCGAGAGCGGTCAGTGGAGCGAACGCAAGGATCACAGGACCTTTGTTGGCCGTGATCGCGTGCATCCCGCGTTCGAGCGCGCTCGTCAGGTATCCGATCGCCGGTTGGCCGGACTCGTAGTTGACCGGAATTGACTCAAGCAGGGCTTCGGCCTGAGACTGCTGAATCAGCTCATGGATGCCCGAGGGGACCGGTTGTCGCGAGAGCTGACCGAGATCGCCACCCCTTCCGATCAGCTCGATCGCCCGGCTGAGGCTCAATCCTTCTGGATCCTGTGCGAGCCCATGGCTGGCAGTTCCAATGCCCACGACCTGTAAGGCCAGCCCGTGGACCGACCGGAGCTCGGCCTCTTTAGACAATAGCAGCTCGGCCACGGCCTGGCCGACATTGCCGAACCCAATCAGGAGCACTCGCACTGTCCGCATCGCCGAGCTATACCAGCGGCCAGGGGAATGGGCGGCCCGGACCCGGTTGCGGGAAACGGCGCTCCGCCAACAGCTGATCGGATCGATCCCTAAGCGCCCGAATCTCGGCCTGGCTCAACAGAGGTACCAATTGAGTCTGAAGTCCCCGGCCCTCATCGAGCCCCGCCCGCAGCTGATCAATAGCCGCCAGCAGGGTAGCCGGAATGGACTCGCCCGCAAAATCCCAGATGACGGTCCGAAGCTTGTAGTCTTCGTGGAAGCACACTCCGTGGTCGATTAGCCAGACATGCCCATCGGGGGACAGGAGCACGTGACCGGCCTTGCGATCGGCGTTGTTGATCAAGAGATCCAGCAGCGCGGCCGGGCGCAAGCGCTGCTTTTCTGCAGGTTCAAGTGTGAAGTAGTGGCGTTCCGGATCGGCAGGCAGGAAGAGCTGCAGGGAGCCGCCGCCGCCTGGTCCATCTGAGCGCAGAACGGTCGGGGGCACCAGCTCCCAGCCCAGCGCCTCGCTGATCAGGTAGGCCGCCACTTCTCGGCGGGCCAGCGACTTGGGCGGGAAATCCCAAAGCGGTTGTTCCCCTTCTGCCGGCTTGTAGACCGCCTGCAACCGGGCATTGGCTGAACTGACTTCAACCAGGAAGGTGTGATTGGATCCCCAGACGAATTGGCCCGAGACGCCGATCTCGCCGGTGGAGAGAGTGACAAGAACCGCTTCCAGTGGGAGGTCGAGCTCCATGCAACCGAGTCGGAGTTCTCAGAGCTTGTGGCCGTTGCTCTTGGGGCAGAAATGTCCCTCGGGGTCCTTCGGTTCACCGCAGTTGCCGCAGATCGGCCGCCCCTGGTCGGCGACTTCGAGCCCCCACTGGCACATGGCCCGCAGCTGCGAGCGGCTGCACCAGAAACGGATCACTTCCGATTCTTGAGTTTCGTCCTGAAGCTCGCGGGCCACGAGCACCACCCGGTCGCTGGACTCGTCATAGCCCAAACCAAGCTGACCGACCCGAAACTTCGGCTCGATCGGTTCCTCCAAACCCATCTCCTCCTGTTGGTAATCTCCTGAGGGTTCGGGCAGGGCGGGGTTGCGCTGCGCCAAATCGCCGAGGAACCGTTCCAGGCCAATGGCCAGCGTTTGAATCTGCTGTTTCTCGACGATCAGAGTGACCAGTTGATCGTCTTTACGGGCCTGCAGGTAGAAAACTCGTTTGCCAGCCGGCCCAATAGCTCCAGTGGTGATGCGGCTGACTGGGTTGAGGTCCAGTTCCATTAAGGTCTGATGCCGAAGGGGAAGGTCGGGGATGCAGGTGGAAGTATATCACCCGGTCGGCGCGGGCCCTGCTGCGTGCGTGTCGTTGAGCCGGATGAGCCTGGCAGAGTTGTGCTCCACGTCCAGCAGGCTGACCGAGGCGGGTTCGATGGTAAGCCGCTGAAACTGATCGAGAGGCAACCCCAGGTAGTGGGCGATGGCCAGCTTGATTGGATCGGCGTGCGAAACACAGGCAATCGCTCCGCTGTGTGCTGCCCGCACGGATTCCAGCTCGCCCACCACCCGGGCCTGGGCCTCGACAAAGGACTCGCCTTGGGGGAAACGCGCCAGCGAGGGCGTGAGGCGGATGACTGGCCACAACTTGCGGCGGCGGGCCGCCCGCAGGCTGAGCCCTTCCCAAGTTCCGATCCGGACCTCTCCCAGCGCTTCGCGGATTTCGAGCTCAAGCCCTTGTGCTTCCGCGATGTCTGCGCCTGTCTCAATGGCGCGCTCCAGCGGACTGGAGTAGACGGCTTCGAGCTGTACGTCCCGGAAGGACTCCGCCAGCCGTTCGGCTTGCAGCCGGCCGGTCTCATTGAGGTGAATGCCCGGCAGCCATCCGGGCAACTTGCCTTTCCGGACGAAGTCGTTCTGCCCATGACGGATCAGGTAGATCGCGGTCATGCGAAGTTAGGATGATTCGGAAACGCGAGTACGGCCGTGTTGGCGCTTGATGGCCTCGATGGCGGGCTGCTCGAGGTCGGGCAGTTCACGGGTCTGCTCGATTGACAACGCCTTGCGTTGAGCCAGCCGCCAGCGCTCCAGCCGGCCGGCCACCTCGGCCTCGTAACCTTGGTCGGAGGGACGGTAGAAGTAGGTGCCGAGCAGCGATTGCGGAAGATATCCCTGCCCGACGAAGTGATCCGGAAAATCGTGCGGGTAGTTGTAGTCGGCCCCGTGCCCGAGGGCGGCCGCATCCCGGTTCGGGTCTTTGAGATGGTCCGGCACTTCGACCACCCCTTGTTGCTCGAGCAAGCTGTAGGCCTTGAAATACGCACCGGCGGTATTGGATTTCGGAGCGTTGGCGAGGTACAGGGTAGCCTCCACCAGGGGATACACCCCCTCGGGCAGCCCGACGAATTCAAACGACTGCATCGCGGCGGAGGCGACCAGCAGGCCGATCGGATCCGCCAGCCCGATGTCCTCTGACGCCAAGATCAGCAGCCGGCGCAAGATAAAACGCGGATCCTCCCCGGCATAGAGCATCTTGGCCAGCCAGTAGAGGGCAGCATCCGGATCGGAGCCGCGCACCGACTTAATGAAGGCCGAGATCGTATCGTAGTGGAAATCGCCATCCTTGTCATAGAGCACGGCCCGCCGCTGGATCGATTCCTGTGCAACTTGCAGCGTGATCCGGGTCATTCCGTCGCTCTCGGCCTGGGAGGATTCAACGGCCAGTTCGAGGGCGTTCAGTGCGTTGCGGGCGTCGCCCCCGGCCACCCGAACCAGGTGAGCCAACCCGTCGGGTTCGAGCTGGATCGACCGGGAGCCGTAGCCGCGCTGCGAATCAGCCAGGGCGGCTTGCAGGATCGCTTCGACGTCCTTGTCGAGCAGCGGGCGCAGCTGGAATATTCGGGAGCGGGAGACCAGGGCCCCAATGACCTCGAAGTAGGGGTTCTCGGTGGTGGCGCCAATCAAGGTGATCGTGCCCAGTTCGACATGCGGGAGCAAGGCGTCTTGCTGGGCCTTGTTCCAACGGTGCACCTCATCGACAAAGAGAATCGTGCGCAGCTGAGTCAGTTTTCGGCGTTCCTGAGCTTGGGCAATGACCTGGCGAAGCTCGGCCTTGCCGGCGAGAACCGCCGAGATGGTTTCGAAGTGAGAGCGAGTGGTGTTGGCGATGATCATCGCCAGGGTGGTCTTGCCAGAACCGGGGGGACCCCACAAGATGATCGAGGAGAAGAGCCGGTCGGCCTCGATGGCCCGCCGCAGCAATCGGCCCTCCCCGATGATCGGATCCTGGCCGACAAACTCGGCCAGCCTGCGCGGCCGCATTCGGGCTGCAAGGGGGGCCTCGCTGGACAAACGCTCCGCCAAGGCGTGGTCGAACAGGTCGAGCGGCTGCATCGCGCGGATTCTACCATCCGGGTTCGCACGGGCCCCGCAAAGGCTCGGATGGTAGAATCCCGAAGTTTTCCTCGGACCTTAGAGCGGAATGCTCACCCTCGCCTCCGCTTCGCCTCGCAGACAAGAATTGCTCGGGCTGACCGGATGGGAGATCATCAGTCGGCCGGGGGAAGTCGACGAGCGTCCCGAGCCGGGTGAAAGCCCGGAGCAGCTGACCCAACGGCTGGCGACTGCTAAGGCGCGAAGCGCTTCCGGCGAGCTGGTGTTGGGCGCCGATACGGTGGTCGTGCTCGGGAACGAAGTGCTCGGCAAGCCGGCCGACAGCGACGCAGCCAGGGAGATGCTGCAGGCGCTGCGTGGCCGGACCCACCGAGTGATCAGCTCGATTGCCCTGGTGGACGGGGCAGGCCTCACGGTAGCCCTCGACACTTGCGTGAGCGAGGTCCCGATGCGGGAGTACGGCGAGGCTGAAATCGCGCGGTACCTGCGCTCGGGGAGTCCGCTCGACAAGGCCGGTGGATATGGGATACAGGACGGTGAGTTCAATCCGGTGAACATGAATCAGATGCACGATTGTTTCGCCAACGTGATGGGCTTGCCGCTCTGCCACCTGGTTCGTAATATGCGCAGGCTCGGCTACGAACCGCCGGCCGACGTCCCGGGAGCCTGCCAGGCCCACACCGGTTACAACTGCTCGGTTTACCCGGCCATCCTGCGGGGAGAGCAGTGAAGCGCCTGGCGATCTCGATCCTTGCGATCTGGCTGGTCGCCTGCACTGGGAGGACCGACGGGTCGAGCGCGACCCAGGTTCTGCCGGACCCGTTGATCCTGACCAACTCCGCCCCGGACCCCGAAATCGCGGCCCGCGATTTTCTCGAGAGCTGGCGGGCGCAAGACTACGCTGCGATGTACGGAATGCTCAGTCCGCTGACCCAGGACAGCCTGACCGAGCAGGCGTTCGTCGAGCGCTACGAGGAGATTTGGCGTTCGGCGGCCCTTACCGGGATTGACTATGAAATCCTCTCTGCGTTCGTGATGAATCCGCGCCAGGCCCAAATTCGCTTTCGTTCCGAGCTTCACAGCTCAGCGGCGGGGGACATCGATCGGGATCTATTGATGGACCTTACCCTGCGGGATGGGGATTGGACCGTCGCCTGGCGGGACGGACTCATCTTGCCAGAATTGGAGGAGGGTCAGGGGCTTTATCTGGACGTCGTCACACCCACCCGAGCCAACATCTATGACCGGAACGGACTGGCCGTGGCGGCTCAAACGGAGGCCGTGGCGTTGTGGTTGGTGCCGAATCAAATCGGTGATGAAGATGCCGAAGCGACGATGCTGAGTACGCTGCGCCGGCTGCTCGACTTCCCCTCCGACGAGTCGATTCAAGCTCTTTACGAACCCATCCGAGACACGGACTTCCGGGTCAACCTGGGCGAAGTCCCGTTGGACAGCTTCCAAGCGGTGCAGGACACCCTGGCTGCGGTCGGCGGCGTTCAGTGGAGCACCTTTGACACGCGGCTGTACTTTGAGGGCGGACTGGCGCCGCATTCCGTCGGCTACATCAGTTGGATCCAAGAGGAACACTTGCAGGACTACCTGGCGCTCGGATATCGCGGCGACGAGTACGTTGGCCAGATTGGCCTGGAGTCCTGGTTCGAGGCGGAGTTGCGTGGCCGCCCGGGCGGCACGCTCTACACGACCGATCCGCTGGGTCGGCCGCAGCAGCCGATCGCCTCCCAGGAATCGGAGCCGCCGTACGCCGTGTATACGACTCTCGACCGGGATCTCCAGCGCTACGCCCAGCAGGCGATCCAAGACAGCGCGCTGACCGGTGCGGTGGTAGTGCTCGAGCGAGACACGGGGGCAGTCCTGGCACTCGCCTCTTCGCCCGGTTTCGATCCGAATCTGTTCGATACGGACAACCCGAACAGCGCCAGCGGCTTAGCCGAGTTGTTCCAGACCGCCAACAATCCGCTGCTCAACCGGGCAACCCTCGGGGCGTATCCGACCGGCTCGGTGTTCAAGATGATCACGATGGCCGCCGCGCTCGAATCCGGGTTCTACACTCCCGACACCGTATACAACTGCGGCCTCGAATTCACGGAGCTGACCGGAGTCACGCTGTTTGACTGGCGCTTCGACGTGGAATTGCCGGCCGCCGGCGAGATCACCCTGACCCAGGGTCTGGAGCGGTCCTGCAATCCGTACTTCTTCCACATCGGCTTGGATCTCTTCAACCGGGGCCTGGAGACCGCCATCTCCGATATGGCACGGGGCTTTGGCTTGGGGGAGCCGACCGGCATCGAGATCGGGGAGGCTAGCGGACTGCTGCCGGATGTAGAGAGCAAGTTAGCACTCTACGGTGACCCTTGGAACCGGACCGACAACGTGATGCTCTCGATCGGGCAGAGTTATCTGCAAGCTACCCCGCTGCAGGTGGCCCGCTTCGTGGCCGCGATCGGGAATGGGGGCACCCTCTACCGTCCGCAACTCGTTTCCAACATCCAGAACGCAGAGGGGGAGGTGCTGAGCGAGTTCTCCCCGGTGGTTCAGGGTACTCTGCCGGTCAGCGCGGAGAACCTTGCTGCCATCCAGCGAGCGATGGTCGGAGTGATTCGGGACCCGCGGGCCACGGCCTACCGGCCGTTCCTCGGAATACCCGATATCAATATTGCGGGCAAGACCGGCACCGCCGAGACCGGGGAGTTCACCGATACCCATGCCTGGTTTGCGGGGTACACCTTCGAAGAGCGCTCAGACAGACCAGACATCGCGGTGGTGGTCGTGCTGGAGTACCAGGGCCAAGGCTCGGAGTGGGCCGCGCCGGTATTCAAGCGGGTCGTCGAAGCCTATTTCAAGGGGGGTCCGATCAGCCGCTATCCCTGGGAAGCTCGGATTCGAGTCCCGGCGACTCCCGAGCCGGACCCAGACGAACAGGGAATCGAGGGATAGGGCTGGGGAGCCTCGCGAAGCCGCTTCAAGGATTGATCCTGCGCGCCCGGGCCGGTTTCTATGACGTAGAGACCGAGCAGGGCGTGGTCACGGCGAAGCTGCGCGGGCGATTGAAACAGTCGGCCTCCCGGGCCGAACTGGCAGCGATCGGTGATCGGGTTAAGCTCAGCCTGTTTGAGGACGGCTCGGCGTCGATCGAAGAGATCCTGCCCCGCCGACGAGCGCTTTCCCGCCAGGCTCCCGGCCGGGAGACCGAACAGATTCTGGTGGCCAACCCGGATCAAGCGGTATTCGTTTTCGCCTGTGCCGATCCGGACCCGAACTTCCGCATGCTGGACCGGATGCTGGTGGGTGCCGAACGGGCCACCATCCCGGCGGTGATCTGCGCCAACAAGATCGATCTGGTGCAGCCGCGCAGCGCGCGCGAGGAATTTGACGTTTACGAGAACATTGGATACCGAGTGCTCTACACCTCTGCCACCACTGGAAAAGGTGTGGGAGACTTGCGCCGGGAGCTGAGCGGGAAGCTCTCGGTATTGGCCGGACCATCCGGGGTAGGAAAGTCCAGCCTGCTCAACATGGTTCAGCCGGGTCTTGGACTGCGCACCGACGCCGTGAGCCAGGCTACCGGCAAGGGGACCCACACCACCGTGACCCGGGAGCTGCTCCCGCTCAAAGGCGGAGGATATGTGGCCGACACTCCGGGCCTCAAGGCGTTCGCGCTGTGGGACATCGAGCCGGAAGAACTGGACGCCTACTTCCGAGAGATCGCGCCGTTGGTGGAGGGTTGCGGATTCAGCGACTGCACCCACGAGCATGAGCCCGGCTGCGCGGTGCGGGCCGCGGTGGAGGCAGGCAAGATCGACGTTAATCGCTTTGAGTCTTACCTTCGAATGCGAGCGGGCGAGCCCTTCCTAGAGCGCTAACTCGGCGCGGCGGCCGGCAGCGCCGACTCCTAACTGCTTTCGCTCACCAGGAAGGCGATCAGGGCTTCAATCTCCTCGGCAGAAAGCCGCAGTTTCGGCATTTGAGTTCCCGGCCTCACCGCGGCCGGATCCTTGAGCCAACTGCGCAAGAAGTCCGGGTCGTAGGATCGAGAGCTCAGCACCGGTCCGACGGCTATCCCCGATCCGGGATTTACGTCATTGTGCGTGTGACAACCGTTGCACCCTTTGGCCTGGAAGAGGGCCCTGCCGTACGCCGCCGGTTCGTAAGTTGCCGGCGCCAAGATCGCGGGTGGCGGTGTTGAGCCGCCACCCGGGCCTTCTGAGGCGGGGACCAGGGACAAGATCATCAGCCCTGCTCCCGCTAGCGCCAACGGCAGGACCCTGCGCTGCATCAGAGTGTTGCCCAATCCACCATGGGGCTCAGGCCCGCTCTTCGGCGGCCCGGCGCGAATTGCGCTGGCCGAGCGCGGCCACCGCGCCCGCGCCCACCAGCAGGGCGATCCCCGACCAGCGGAGCAGAACCCGCAAGTTGCTCGGATCGAAGGCGTCTGTTTGGAGGGAGCTGGCCGCTGGTTGGGTCAGGGTGGCCGGCTGCACGTTGAGCGGCTCGAATTGGGTACCTTCGAAAGGCGCAGGAACGACTGACCATTCCCAGGTGCCCGCCGCCGGGAAGACGATCTCCACGACGAAATGCCCTACTTCGCCTTCCTGAACCGCATACGCCCGCACACTCTCACCCGACTCGGGACTGTAGGCCTGCACATACGGGTCAACCTCGTTGGTCGGGGTCACTCCGTGCTGGCGGACCATCAACCCCAGGCTTATGGTCTCCCCGGCGTGGACCTCGCCCGGCAATTGATCCACCGTGACGATGGCCCACCCGCCGGCCGCCGCGGCCGGTACGAGTACGAACGCCATTCCTAGGACAATCAACGAGCTAAGTACCCGACGAGACATGGCATTCCTCCTTGGGTGAAGTACCCATTTGAAGCTAGATACACCGCCCGGCATGGGAAGGTTCCCATCAGGGTCAGCTGACGGCGCTGGTGCTAGTTTGAGAGGGATTGAGACCGCGAAGATCAGCGGGGAGGCAACTACATCGGACGAAGCACGCGGTCTTCCCGCAGTCGCTTGAACCACAGCGACGAGCCGCGCGGCATCGACTCCACCGCGGCCTCCTGCCAGGCGCGGACCCCCAATCCTTGAATAGTTTGGGGACGGTATCCCACGCCCCTCCAGGCCCCGGCGTGCTGAGCCAGATAGGGAGGCAGGAATAGCAGAGAGGCCTCGCTCTGCAGTTCGTGTGAAGCAGTTTCCACGGAGTTCATCAGGGCTGGGATCGCCTCCTCCAGCGGCAGATTGGGGGCGAAGTACAGCTCGTCAATCCGGGTGACGAGGTTTTCGACCTGCCAACCTGCTACGCCGGCCATGTGACTATCCCGTTCAATAAGCAGGAAGGCCTTTTCCCCGAATGCGGCCATCACGTCTTCCCGCTTCATCGACTTCTTGCCATGGGTAGCCTGGGTGATGAATAGGGCGATCTGATCGGCGTCCTGCGGCCGACCACGGCGGACCACCAGCTGCCCCGGTTGGACTTCCGGAGGTTTCTCGAGCAAGAGGTCTTTAGGCTTGGGGAGCTCGGCCCAAGCCGCCTGCACCTGCTCCCAGGCATTCTCGAAGGACCCCTCATTGCGGACAATCACGGAGGCCGCCCGCAGTTTTCCGGTCTGAGGCGTCTGGGCCGCGATTCGCTGTTTGGCTGCGGCTTCGGAAAGCTTGCGTTTGTGCATCAACCGGGAGACCTG
>CAZPZD010000028.1:13943-31897 GCA_964590515.1 uncultured Anaerolineaceae bacterium
ACGATCCACTCGCCAAAGGACTTGACCACCAGCGGGAATCCCGGAGCTCCCTTGGCCATGGCTCGATGGGCAAGGGCGTCGGCATCAATGCCGTAGGCTCCAAGATGCTCGAGCATCTTTCGCACCACGCTCTTGCCTGTGGCGATATTCCCGGTTAATCCAATAACGTACTTACCCGACCAGCGGCTCATTGGCTCTTTTTTGGAATCAGAATTGGATTGTAGCTTTCGGGCAGAAGCTTGTCAAAGAAGCGGGTTAGCGACCCAGTTGCGCAGAGTAGATCTGGTCGCCCACCGCGACGAACAGACCGTTTGGCGGCCCACTGGTGATGGCGGTGGCCTCGGAGCCAAACGGGGTGGGGTATTGTCCCTGATAAACCAGCCGCATGCTGTAGTGATAGACCGTCCCCTGCGACAGGTCCAGGAAGAACAGAGAGGGCTCCGGCGGAGGCGAGTACTCGATACTCGCCGGCAATCCGCCTGGAATGTTGGTTCGGGGAGGTTCCCCCGGACGTTCGTCTTGGAAGCGTGGTTCTTGCTCGCATTCGACCCGGATTCGCAGACTGCCTTCTGGATTGGTCTCGATGTTGCGCCGGCAGCGGTCAATCTGGCCGTCGGCGTAGAGGATGATAAGCTCGTCCAATGCAAGTGCCAAGTCAACCGCCGTTCCTAGTTGGGGGACCTCTTCGGCGAAGTAAAGGGCCGGGGTGCCGCTGAATAGGCCGCCGGCAGCGTCGTAGATCCAGACTGCGTTCTTGACCGGATCCAGAGCATACAGGCTGTTTCCGGACACTTCAATCGCCTGCAGCTTCCCCCATCCGATGTCGGGGGTTGCCAGTTGCCCGGTTAGCGGCTCTGCACCAGGTGCGCAGTACAGCAGCGTCCCATCCGGGTCGATGGCCACCACCCCCTCCGTGCCGAGGGCGCCCGAGTCGGTCTGGACCACCAGGCTGACCGGGTCCGCGAATCCGGGAATGCTGTCTTTGCCGGCCAGGCATTCGAATTGGCTGTCAATCTCGTAACCCCGGCCGGTCGACCAGGCGTGCCAGAGGGTGTCGGTCCCCGAATCGAAGGCGTACAGCTCGGTTGCCGAGGCGGCCAGCAGCTGGATGTCGGCGCTTGAGCCGAACCCCCCGCTAACCGTCGGAGCGAAATCCAGCCGGAAGATCAGGTCGATCGAGTCCAGAGCGCCTTCGACCTGCAGCCGCAGGGTATGAGAGGCGTCGGTTTCACGATAGCTCTCGGCGAGGTCCAGCCACTGGTCCGCCAGAATCCATTCGGTCCGGGCTGCCTGGGGATCTTCTGCCAGCTGGGCGGCGATCGCGGCTCCCCCAGCCTGGGCCAGGTAGCTATCGAACTGCTCGAGTCTGCCGCGGCTGAAATACACCATACTGGACACCCCGACAACCAGAACCGGGACCGCGGCCGCGGTGATGGCCAGCAGATTGGAGGGGAACATGCCGGGCAGCGGCGGGACTTCCAATCCAAGCGCCATGCGGCGCAGGTTATCAATCACGATCCGATAGCCGCTCCGAAGGCTCAGCCGGAACCGCCGCATCGTCACCTGCCAGGCTGCCACCGGTCTGGCCGGGTGATCCGTGACGACCGCGGGTGCCCTGATCGCTTCGCTCTCAGGATGCACCCTGATCGCTACGCTCTCAGCTGTTCCTGTGGCATAGGTGCGGGCAGGATGCACGGGCGCAGCCGAGTGGGAGAGCTGCGCAGGCTGCCGGACTGCGACCGGCGAGGTCCGAGCGGTGGAGGAACGAACCCGCACTCCCGGTCGGAGCTCAGCCGGGGTTGCTGCACCCGGGCCCTTGCGAGCTGCGGTGGGAGCGCCCACCGTCACTGGTATGTGAATGGAGAGGCCGGTGAAATCTTGAGCCGTGGAAGCGACCAGCCGATCGAGCGCCAAGGAATGGTCGATCCCGCTGAGTTCGGCGAGCGAGAGTTCTGACCAGAGCGGAGAATCATTGGTCGTCAGGACAATCAGATCGTCCGGACTCAATTCAAAGTGGCGGAATTGGATCAATGGGGCAAGAGTGGTTCCCAGTGATCGACTCGCACCATCTTCGGCTCGCAGGCGGGAGACGACGCCAGAACGAATCAAGAGTGCCTGGCTGGGACCGCATTGTGCCAGGTAAAGATTCTGATTGCGCAAGGCTGCGGCCGCCAAGCGGGCCGGCACGGCTCGGTCTAATAGTTCTTGATTGAGTTGGTTGATCGCCTGGCGAAGGGCTGCGGTGACCGAACCTGGGGTGCCAAAGAACACCCGAGCCGTTTCCTGCGCCAGTCGGTCCAGCTGCCCGCCCTCGCTCGCAGGCGGTCCTTCCAGCTTGAGGTTGAGAAAGAGGAAATCGTGGACCCGACCACGGGCCGCCCGTCGGGGGGCTCCGAGGGCCAAGGTCCCGGGTGGGGGCGCCTGAAGGCTCTGCCCACCCGCGACGTGCATTAGCCCGACATCGGCGTCAAGAGTCTCAGACACGGCGGCTATTTTACGGATTCGGTACGGCCACGCCAATCGAGATGCAAGTTTTGGACCTGGGTGGCTGTGCCCGGTCCGGGGGAAGATGCTACGGAGTGTGGCTCACCAGGGCCACAGGCCGAACCAGTATGCGACCGCGATCCCAAGCAGCACGAGCGCAGCCAGCGCGACCCCGGCCAGGGAGGATCGCAACACTCGCCCCAACCAGCCCTTCCGGCGCGGGGTGTGAGAGGGATCCGGGACCGACACCGCGATCAAGGTGATGTTGTCGTGCCCGCCCCGCCCTCTGGCAAGCGCGACCAGGGCGGATACGGCCTCAGGGGGGGAGTGCTTGGCAAGAGCCAGCTGGATCTCAGCCGGTTCAACCAGATCGGTCAGGCCATCACTACAAAGCAGCAGCTGATCGCCTGCCATCAGCTCTAGGCCCTGATTGGATTCGGATTGTGCATCGGACTCTGAGTCAGACAAGCGCAGGCGGAAATCAGGCACCGGGTCTCGGTCTCCTCCGAGATGGCGATGGAGCACGTGGGCATTGGGATGAACGCGGGCTTCCTCCTGGGTCAGGATTCCGTGAAGAACTGCCTCCTGGACCCAGGTGTGGTCGATGCTGATTTGTTTGAGCCGTCCTTCGCGCAGCAGATAGATCCGACTGTCGCCAACCGACACGGTATAGAGCCGATGATCGATCACCCAAACGACGGCGACCGTCGATCCCATTCCCCGCAGCGCCTCGTCGATGGCTGCCGATTCCATAACCAATCGGCCGGCCGAGACGACTGCCTCGTGCAGCTCAGCCAGAGGCTCTTTGCCGTCCACTGCGGCGATCGATGTGCGCACCGTGTCGATCGTGATCTGAGCGGCGACCTCGCCTGCTTGGTGCCCGCCGATCCCATCCGCCACAATGGCCAGCAGTGCGGGTTTACCGTCGGACTCGCGCAGGTAATGGGAAACCGAATACCGGTCTTCGTTGATTTCGCGGGCCTCTCCGGGATGGGAAAGGGCCGCGACCGTCAAATGTGATTCTTGGGATGGGTTCATGCGTCGGTGGAACGATCGTGCGGGTCGGGATAAGTCAGGATAGGCCGGGGCGGGTGCTTGCCAGGCAGTTGGAAACGAAACTCCACCCGCCCCAACTGCACCAGATCGCCGTTGCGCAGCCGGCGTCCCTCGGAAGGAATCAAATCGTAATTGACCCAGGTCCCAGCTACGCTCCCCTGGTCGCGAAGCAGATAGTCGCCGTCGGCCTGGCGGATCAGTCGAGCGTGCATGCGCTCCACCGAGGGATCCGTAACTACAATTGCGGCGAGCGAAGCGTCTCGGCCAAGAACGACGTCCACGCCGGTAAGCGGGACCGGCTCGCCCGCGGGTCGGACTGGAATGAGGAGCGCCTCCAAGGGGGAAGACTCCTGCAGGCGGGCGCGTTTGATCGAGCTCTGGCGAGCCCGGGAATCGCTTAACGTTTGGGGGGCGCGCCTCACCAGGGTCGTCAATCCGCCTACCATAACCATCGCGGCAACAATCAGGGCCGCCACCGCTACCAACGAATCGAACTCGGGTCGGAACGCCGACAGGCCCCGCGGCGGGGTTTCGATCGTGATTTGAACCGCCAACTCAACGGTCTGGGTCTGCAAACCTAGCGAATCGACCAGGACGGCCTGCACGGTATGGGAGCCGCTCTGGCGATAGGAGGCGAGGTTCCATACTAACTGCTCATAAGGAGGCGAGTTTCGGGTTTGCGCCAGTTCACCGTCGACCAATAACCGGCTTTGTTTAATCGGGCGCGGGTGCCCATCCGGGAAGGTGACCAGGATCTCCAGTGGGAGCGACACCGGCAGGATGGCCTCGATGGGCAGATCGGGATCCTCGGTCTGCCGCAGCACTTCGTTCGGGGGTTGGATGAAGGCGATCTCAGGTGCCTGGACGTCTATCGCGTAACTGATCGGCGCCGAAACTGCTTCCAGTCCGTCGGCAGTCACTTGAACCTGCAAGCTATGGGTGCCTGCGACGCTGATTTGAGAATCAAATGTCAAACGGTATTGGTAACGCTGAGCCAGGAACCAATCGGCCAACTCGCCCAGCCCGACCTCTGGGTCGAAGTAGAGGAACCGCCCACCGGTGGCGTCGGCCAGTTGGCGGAGTGGTTCTACCTCAGGCGGTTCGACGATCTCCGGGGTCGAGAACAAGACCGGGAAGATGGCCGTTCCGGACTCGGCGGCCCGGGCGATCGCGTTTGCCAACGGAAGATCGCGGGGGGTCTCGATGACTGGGGTAATAAAGATCAGCGATCCCGGAAGCAAGCCCAGATCGGCGGGATCGGAAGAGAAATCGAGCGCCAACAGGACCAGATCGAATCCCGAAATCCCACCCTCGAAGCTCGGTTCAATTGCATCCAGCAGAGCGGAAAGTTCGGCGGCGGAATTGCTGTGCTGGATGACCACGCCCTCGGCGGTCAGCAGACTCAGATCGTCGACTCCAACGAGGCTCGCCTGAGGATCGCGCCAGTAGTGGATCAGCTCGTCCCGGGCGAACTCGAAACGGGTGCGACCGTGCGAGTCTCGCACGCCGAGCCCAGGAGAGGTGTTGATCACAAACACCTGCCGGGTGCCGACCAGCACCTTCTCCACGGCCAGTCCCTCTACCGGTTCCCCGTCTTCCAGCACCTGAAAGGCGTCAGTCGGGAGATCTGGGATCGGCCGCCCGGACCCGTCAGTTAGGGCAGCGTGCAGACTGATGTTCGGAAAGGCCTGGACATCGGGTGGGGATACATTCAGTCGGGCTTGGATCTGCTGTGGGGGTAACAGGGCGGCTGCCGCGAGCAGCACCGGCAGCCGATAGACCACCCGGAGGGCCATTCGCCGATTGTAGCATGGGGCTATTCCCACTCGATCGTACTTGGAGGTTTGCTGGTGACGTCGTACACCACCCGGTTTACGCCGGGTACTTCGTTCACAATTCGGCGACTCACCTGAGCCAGCAGTTCATGCGGGAGGCGGGCCCAATCGGCGGTCATGAAGTCATCGGTCGTGACCGCCCGCAGAGCGACGGTCTCCGCATAGGTACGCTGATCTCCCATGACGCCCACCGTGCGGATCGGCAACAGCACCGCAAACGCCTGAGAAGTTTCGGCCAGCAGCCCGGCGGCAGTTAGCTCGTCGATCAGGATCCGGTCGGCAGCCCGCAACTTCTCCAACCGGTCCGGCCTGACCTCGCCCAGGCAGCGCACTGCCAGCCCAGGTCCCGGAAACGGTTGGCCGACCAGTAATTCAGTGGGCACCCCCAATTGCTGCCCGAGCGTCCGCACCTCGTCTTTAAATAGGAAGCGCAGGGGCTCGACCAGTTCGAATTCCATCTGCTCGGGCAGGCCGCCCACGTTGTGATGGGTCTTGATCCGAGCGGCGGTCCGTCGGTCGGGGCCGCTCGATTCGACAACGTCTGGATAGATCGTGCCTTGGATCAAGTAGCCTGCCTGCTGGCCCTGTCGGTCAGCCTCCTTTTCGAGCACCCGGATGAACTGCTCCCCGATGACCCGGCGCTTGGACTCCGGATCGGTGATCCCCGCCAGCGCCTCCAAGAAGTTGGCCGAGGCATCCACGATCGACAGCCGATTGTCAAAGAGCGACCCGAGGCTCGACCCGACCCTCGCGGCCTCGCCCGCCCGCAGCAGCCCGGTGTCGATGAAGACCGGGGCCAGCTGCTTCGCCAGCGCCCGATCAGCGAGCACCGCAGCCACCGCCGAGTCCACCCCGCCGCTGACTGCCGCGATCGCGCGCCCGGTGCCCACCTGCGACCGGATTCGGGCAATCGCAGCTGGGATCATCGCCTCTGGGGTCCAATCGGTGTTGGCACCGCACACCTCCACCGCGAAACTTCGAAGGATCTCGAAACCGACCGGGGTGTGTTGGACTTCCGGGTGGAACTGGAGTCCGTAACGCTTGATTTCAGGGTTCCCCATGGCCGCGCAGGGAGCGTTGCTTGAGCTGGCCAGGACCTGGAATCCCGTCGGAAGTTGGTCAATCCGGTCCCCGTGTGACATCCAGACCGGATGGCGGCCCTTGCGCAGCAGGCCGCCGCCGTTGGACACTTCGATCTCCGCCGGTCCATATTCACGGGTCCGGGAGGCCGCCACTCGGCCGCCCAGGGAGTGGGCGAGGGCCTGCATGCCGTAACAGATGCCCAGCAGCGGCAGTCCCGAGTCGAGCACATAGTTCGGTATCTGGGGAGCATTGGGTTCGTAGACAGATGCCGGGCCACCCGACAAGATGAAGCCTTTCGGCTGGAGGGCCATCACTGAGTGCTGTGCTGCGTCGTGCGGAAAGAGCTCACAGTACACCTGAGCCTCCCGCAAGCGGCGAGCGATTAGCTGAGTGGTTTGGGAACCAAAATCGAGGACAACGATCGAGTCCATGGAGCGCATTCGGATCAGCCGTCTTCGAACTCGATGCGGCCCGCCTCCATGCTGATGATTACGGCCAGGGCTTCTATTGGGACGGACAAGCTGCTGAGCAAGGATCGACCGCCCTCGAAACGCTTCTCAATCAAGGCTCCAATCCCGACGACTGCGGCTCCGGCTGCGCTGGCCAGGCGGACCAATCCCATGATTGTCTGCCCGGAAGCAAGAAAATCATCAATGATCAGGACTCGTTCTTCGGCGCCGAGATACTCCGGAGAGACGATCAGCTCGACCGTTCTTCCCTTGGTGTGCGAAGGGGCAAGGGTCAGGAAGATCTGATCGGGCATCGTGATCGGTTTGGTCTTGCGGGCGTAGACCACGGGCAGGCTCAGCACCGAAGCGGTGGCCAGGGCGGGCGCAATCCCGGAGATCTCGGCGGTCAGCACCTTGGTCGCCCGGACTGCGGCGAACCGGCTGGCCAGTTCCGCGCCGCATTCCGCCATCAAGTGGGGGTCTACCTGATGGTTGATGAAACCATCGACCTTCAGAATTCCGTTTCCGAGGTTGACACCCTGCTCGAGGATTCGGGCTTTAAGTGAGTTCACCGGCAAACGAGGGGGCCACGCAAGGCGATTGTACATCCCGACCTGGCGCTAACCAAACCCGCAGCAGGTAGGCGGCTAAGGGGACCCGTAGGTTCCAAGCGACTTGACATAGAACGGATGTTCCGCTAGAATACGAACAAGCGTGCGGCTCATAGCCAGCTCGCCTGGAGGCGAATATGGCACGAAGCAAGCTCTCAGACCGACAACGCAGAATGCTGGATTTCATTCGCAAGTTCGGGCTGCGAAGTGGATATCCGCCGTCGATCCGAGAGATCGGGGAAGCGGTGGGAATCTCGTCCACCTCGGTCGTCAACTACAACCTCAACCGGCTGGTCGAGCATGGCTACCTGGATCGGGATCAAAACGTCTCCCGTGGCATCCGGCTCACCGAGCGCGTGTCGGAAGTTGCCTCACAGCTGACGGAGGTCGTCCGGATTCCATTGGTCGGCCGAATCTTTGCCAGCGAGCCGGTCCCGCTGCCAAGTACCGATTCGCCCATGTTCAGCACCGACGAAGCGATCGAGATTACCCGCGATTTGCTCAGCAGCACCGAAGATCTTTTCGCATTGCAAGTGCGAGGGGACTCGATGATTGACGCCATGGTCAGCGACGGGGATATCGTCGTGATGCAGCGCCAGCCAGAATGGCGGAATGGAGACATGGTGGCGGTGTGGCTGAAAGACAAAGAAGAAACTACCTTGAAGCATATCTATCGAGAACGAGGGGGGATCCGGCTGCAGCCGGCCAATCCGACGATGGGGCCGATCTTCGTCGAAAAGCCAGAGAACCTGGAAGTCCAGGGAAAGGTGATGCTGGTCCTGCGGCAGCTTGGGTAGCGAGATCGCTCCGGGGCAATCGCAGTCTGCTCGCCAGGTCAGAGCTCAGCCGAGCCGGCCTGGCGAGCTTCACATGTCAGGGGAACCGGATCCCGGACGGGAAGGCCGGAGTGGGCTAGGCCAGCGAGGCCAATTCGGCCCGGATTTGTGCGATTTGGCTCCCAAAGTCGCGGGCCATCGCAGCGAGCAGATCGTAGCCGTTGAGCCTGGCTTTGACCGCGTCCAGCTTCAACAGCGCGACCTCGGACCGTTCCAGCCGATCAGCCTCCGACTGCAGTCCCGCGATGACCCGATCGAGACGCCGGATCTCAGAGTGCAGATCGATCAGCATTTGATCGCGACTTACTTCAGCTTCCTGAGCAGGCCGCTCAGCTTGCTGCTGCAACCCCCGCAGCGCGGCTAAGTCATTGGCCTCGTAGGCCAGGTTCACTTTGGCCATCATCTCCTCGCGCCAGGGTTTCTGCTTAGGGTCGGTAGTCAAATCAGGATGGAAGCGCTTGGCGAGCTCGCGGTACAGGCTGCGCAGTTCGCCCTGCTGAGGTTCGGTGGGTGCAGGCTTGGCTGATGGAGTGTCCTGCTGAAATTTCGGCGTCCAGGCCTTTCGGAACTGCTCGACGACATCCGGAATCTCTTCCTGGTTTGCCCGCTCGCCCCACTGGGCTTTCCTGGCGGCTTCCCGTCGGAGCTGATCGAGCTTGGTGCGCAGATCCAGCAGCTCTCGCTCCAATGGGCGCACCCGGACTTCGAGTTCCCGCTCGAACTCAGCCAGCGACACCCGCAGATCGAACAATTCGAGCTCGAGCTCCGCGGTGCGCTCCTGGCGGCGAGCGACCTCTGCTCGGAGCGATCTTAGTTCCGGATCGGTGGCTTGCTCGAGTGCCCGCGAGAGCTTGCTTCGCCGGGGTTTATTGAACATCGTGCGGGGGCTGATTCTATCCGACCGACGTCAGTGGCTAGCGTGGCTGATGGTTTCGGCGGGAGACGAATCGAGTCGAGGCATTCAAGTGGGCCGGGGCGGCCCAGAGGTCGGGGAAGAGTGCCCGCTCGGTCGCCAGGGCCTCCGGCAGCGGTTGGGACAATCCCTCCTGCAGCGCACGTTTGACGGCTCGTACCGCGGCCGGGTCAAAAGCCGCGATTTGGCCGGCGATGGATCGAGCGACTTGCAGGGCACTGCCGGCAGGAACTATCCGGTTCGCCAGCCGGTGGGCGTGTGCTTCAGACGCATTCAGCACTCGGGCAGCGCTCAACCATTCCAGGGCCAGCGAGTAACCGACCAGGCGCTGTAGGCGCTGGCCGCCACCCCAGGCTGGGATGATCCCTAGTTTGATGTGCATCAATCCGAGTGAGGCGGTTTCAGAAAGGACTCGCAAATCACAAGCCAGCGCGATCTCGGCACCGCCGCCGAGGGCGAGGCCTTCGACAGCCGCCAGGGTCGGGACCGGCATCCCGTCCAGATCGCGCAGCGCTTCGCCCATCACCGTCGCGAGCCGCGCACCGTCTAGCCGGCTGGAATACTGATCGAGCTCGTAGAGGTCGCCTCCGGAGCTGAACGTTCCGTCCGATCCGGTGATCACCAGGGCTCGTAATTGCCCATCGCTCGCAGATTCCCTGACCGCCTTGGCGAAGAGCTCCATCGCCTCCCAATTCAGGGCGTTCCGAAGCTCGGGCCGGTTTATCGTAAGCAGACCGACCCCCTCGGCACTGGTCTCGTACAGAATAGATGGCATGCCCTTAGCCTTTCTTGACCCGCTCCCGCCGGTTGGTATACTCTGCTGAAGACGGGGTGTAGCGCAGTTGGTAGCGCGCCGCGTTTGGGACGCGGAGGCCGGCGGTTCAAGTCCGCCCACCCCGACTCACCTTTACAACCCCTAATCTAGGAGAAGGTTCGCTGCGCGGGGTTCGAACCTCAATCTCAAGGAAGAAAGTCGACCTGGTGCTGGTTTCCGTCCGTTATCAGGGCGAAGGTCGGATGCTGGAGTATGCCCGCGGCTACGCCCGCCAGGGTAGAGTGTGGAGCGATTTGCGCCTATTTGAGCGTGAGCAGTTGTTGCAGATGATCCGCTCGGGTTCGCGAGTGGCGACTGGACGGGCCGCACCTCTCGAGGGTGACCTCATCGTGACCGGCCGAGTCCAATTGACTGCGGGGCAGGGAACGGAAGAAGTGCTAACGGTCGACGGGGCGCGCAGTGAGCGCGACAATTTGGAATTGTCACTGTTCTGATTCAAGATCGCGCTGGAAGTGCTGCGAGTCGCGACGCAATTCGAGCGGGAGGGCCTGCTCGAATTTTTTTCTCGCGATCACGCGGCGATGGTAGAATGCCGGAGCGCGGGCGTCGCCAAGTGGTAAGGCATCAGCCTTCCAAGCTGACATCGCGGGTTCGAATCCCGCCGCCCGCTCTGCGCGAAATTGCGCGCAACATCGCGTGCGGCGATTTGACTTTTTGCAAATAGGGTCTATACTTTGTCAACCTTACTGCAAAAGGAGGGAACTGTGGCTAAGGCGCGTAGCAAGCCGAAGAAGAAGACCGCGAAGAAGCGCTCCAGCAAGAAGACAGCCCGCAAGAAGTAGTAGGTTGAGTTCGGCAAGTCAAGCCCGGCCAGAGCGATCGGCCGGGCTTTTTTTTCTCAGCCGCCACGTTTCCGACTCCAGCTCGACGTGTCCGCCGCGGTCAGGCGAGTCGACTACAATCGAATGCGGGGGCCCGTAGCTCAGAGGTTAGAGCGGCCGGCTCATAACCGGTTGGTCGCAGGTTCGAGTCCTGCCGGGCCCATGAAGCGATCCGCCGCGAGGCGGGTCGCGTTGTCTCCGAGTAGGAGACAAGTAGAGTTTGGAGTTTGCATCTGAGTGTGCGAGAATAGATTCCTTCATGAGCGAGAACTCAAACGTTCCAAAGCCTAGGTTCTGGCAGCGGGTGTTGACCCGGCTGCGCGGACGGGGAGCTGCTCAGCCGGGAGAACCGGAGCCGGATCTAGCCGACACCGCGCCGCTTACTCCGGAGAGCCTGGCGCAAATTGCCGCCGTCAGAATGCGAGAGAGTCTGACGGCCGGCAGTGCCCAGTCCGTGGGGTTGGAGCGCGAGTCGAATGAAGACACCCTATTTATGATGTATGGGAACTCCGGCGGCGAGGAAGTGGTGCCGGACTTCGGGCTGTTCTGTGTGGCTGACGGCGCGGGTGGGCTTGGCCACGGGGAATTGGCGAGTTCGATCGCGGTGAAAGCGGTCGTGCGAAGCTTGATCGAGCACGCGGTGCTGGCGGGCCTCGCTCAAGAGGCCGAGAACCGCAATGTTCAGCTCGACGAGCTCGCCCGCCAGGCCTTTGCCCGTGCCAACGAGGCTGTTCGGGAGAAGGCGAACGGAGGCGTAACCACATTAACGGTGGCGATTCTCATGAACCGCCAGATGACGATCGGACATGTCGGTGACAGCCGCGCTTATCTGGTCGAGAACGGAGTGCTCAAGCTGCTGACCCGGGACCACTCCTATTCGCAGCGGATGGTCGAGATCGGTCAAATCACACCGGAGGAAGCCCTGGACCACCCGAAGCGCAACCAGCTGTGGAATGCGGTTGGCCAAGGTTCGAACATGGTCGTCGAAGTGAACAGCTACCCGGTCCCGCGGGGCGGTTATTTGCTGCTGTGCAGCGACGGGCTATGGGGTGAGATCTCGACGGACGAACTCAGGTCGGTGCTGGATTTGCACGCCGAGCCCAATGAGGCCTGTGAGGAACTGATTCGGGCGGCTAACGCGGCAGGCGGGCCGGACAATATCTCGGCTTTGTTGGTAGCCTTCGCCAGCCTCTAGGACAAAACGCAGGGTCCCCTCGGCCGGGGGCCAATCATGGACCGGCCGACAGACAGTCAATCCCATCGACGTAACCTTGCCAGACAAGCGAACCGCCGAATGTGGGGGGTGCATCCGGCGGTTCAAAAAGTTTCGGGGCACTACCGTCCGTGTAGGGGGAACACGTGCTCGGTAGGCTTACTCCCCTAAGACCAGCCCGTAAACGAGCCAATCCTATGGGCATCTTATCATAGCCCGGGCCAGTTCCGGCATTAACGGCTTATAAAAATCGCTCCGTCGGCCCCGTTACCCCCGGCACGGCTCCTATGCTATAGTCCGCCCTTATGGGCGGTGTGCGGCGGGCGACCTGGAAGCAGTTCCTCCCGTTCCTCGCACTCAACGTCTTGGTCTCGACCCTCACGATCCTGCTGGTCCTGGCGGTCTTCGGCCGAGGCCCGAAACTGCCCAGCCTCCCGCCGACGCCGACGTTCGATCTCTCGGCCAGGCTCGCAAGCGCCATCCCGACCGCCACCGCCACCCTGCCTCCCTCCCCGACCCCGGTGACCTATACGGTTGGTCCGGGGGATTCCCTCGGGGCTATCGCCTTGGAGCTCGATATCTCAATGGAAAGTTTGATGGCGGCGAACGGGCTGGCAAATCCCGATGCCCTGGCGGTCGGCCAAGTGCTGGTCATCCCGGAGGTAGAAGGATCCGCCACCGCCGTGCCCGAGTCGGAGGACCGCCCCGCCAGCCCGACGGCGGAGGGAGCGCCGCAGGTGGTCATCCGCGGTGCATACGAGCGGGGCGATTTGCAGACCGAATTCGTATATCTCGAAAACCTGGGCGGAGTGGCGACGATGCTGGGCTGGACCCTGGATGACGGGGAGGGGAATGTGTTCTCGTTCCCTAGCTTCACCCTCTATAACGGAGGTGGTGTGAACGTATATACCCGAGCAGGCACCAACTCCGTCATCAATCTGTACTGGGGGTTCGACCAGCCACTCTGGACGCCGGGCAAGCACATCACGTTGCGCGACGGACAGGGCACTTCGCATTCCCAGTTCCTGGTGCCGAGCGGCTAGCACACCGGAGAAGTGCCTCGATAATAAAACTCCCGGCAGGGACGACCGGCCGGGAGTTTGTTTTCCTGCGATTTGCGGCGGAGGGAGGGCCCCCAGATTTGGGGGGCTCAGTCGCTCTTCTCGTCGGCCGAGCTAGCCTCCGGAGTTTCATCATCCTTGATGCCCTTTCGGAATTCTCGAATCCCCCGGCCCAGCTCTCCGCCGAGCCGGCCCAGCCGTCCGACTCCGAACAGGAGCAAAGCAATAAGCAAAATGATGATAAGTTCGGTGGGTCCGAAATTCGGCATGGTTGGCTCCCGCTCAAGAACTCTCCCCATTATAACGTCTGAATCTGACGCCGATCCTTGCACCGACTTCGAGCGTCTGATACACTCACTCCCCCACGAGTTTCTGCTGCACTCGAACCGAATCACCCAATGACCCAAGTTCTCTACCGAGAGTGGCGACCGCAGACCTGGGATGAGGTCGTCGGCCAAGACCACGTCGTACAAACCTTGCGAAACGCCGTCAGGGGCGACCGTCTGGCCCACGCCTATCTGTTCGCCGGCCCACGGGGCACCGGGAAGACAACCACTGCCCGGCTGCTGGCCAAGGCGGCCAATTGCCTGGCCGAGGCGAGTGGCGAACGGCCGTGCAATCGGTGCGCACACTGCGTGGCCGTAAATGCAGGCCGGTTCCTTGATTTGATTGAAATTGACGCGGCCTCCAACACGAGCGTAGATGATGTCCGAGAGCTGCGGGAGCGGATCAACTTCTCACCGAATGAAGGGCGATTCAAGGTCTACATCGTGGACGAAGTCCACATGCTCTCCACCGCGGCGTTCAACGCCTTATTGAAAACGTTAGAAGAGCCTCCGGCCCACGCCATCTTCATCTTGGCTACTACCGAAGTACACAAGATTCCGGCTACGGTACTCTCGCGCTGCCAGCGGCACGAGTTTCGCAGGATCCCGGTGGCGCTGATCTCCGACTACTTGGATCGCCAGATCGCGAAACAGGGATTTCGGCTGGATCGCGAGTCGGTAGACCTCATCGCCCGCCAATCCACCGGAAGCCTGCGAGACGCAGTCTCGCTGCTGGACCAGCTGGTTTCAGCTGGAGAGCAGGTCACCCTCTCGTTCGCTCAGCAAGTGCTGGGGACAGCCTCGACCGAGTTGGTATGGGACCTGTTGGAGACCCTGGTGGACAGAAAAATCGGGAAGGGGCTCACTGTGCTCAACCGGGCCCTGGACGCGGGTGTAGATCCGCGGCAGCTTGCCAGGCAAGTGGTGACCGCCCTGCGGGCAGTCCTGCTGATACAGATGGGGGAGCTCCCCGCCGAGGAGGCTCCGGCCGGCGATCACCCGCGCCTGCAGGGCCTGGCCGAACGAATTGCACTCGACCCGCTCTTGAACGCCTTACGGGCTTTCAGCCAGGCGACCCGCAGCCAGCCCGGCAATTGGCAACCGGGGCTGGCGTTGGAGCTGGCCTATCTTGAGGCGGTTCATCCAGAGCGGGCGAAGACGGATCCTAACCCGGCCGCGACCGCCCGGTCCGCGGCTAGCCCGCCGCCAAGTGTAGACCGAGCTCAGGAGCGCGAGCAGGACCGAGAGTCGGACCGCGAGCGGGACTCCGATCGGGAACAAAGCCGGCAAGTCTCAGCCGATGTGGAGCCGCAAGCCAGGCGGCCGAGCCAGCGGCGGGCGGTGGGAGAGCCGGGGGCCGGTCGCACCCAAGCCAAAACCAGTCCGGCCTCGGCGCCGGAAGGCGGAAGAGTTGATTTTCAAGCTGTGCTGGATTCATGGCCGAGACTGCTGACGGCGGCCTACCGCCGCGACCCACGCGCCCAGGCCCTGCTGAACTCTAGCAAACCGATGGGAGTTAGTGCCGCCGGGCTGGTGTTGGGATTTCAGAGCGATCTGCTGCGCGAGAAGATGGAGCAAGGACACAACATAGAGCTGATCATGGACGCCCTGGAGGAAGTGCTCGGCGGACCTCTCGAAGTGCGCTGTGTGCTGATTGAGGAATGGGAGGCCAAGTCGACGACCGCTGCGCCCCCGGTCCAGGAGGGCGGGATGGTTGCGATGGCGCTGCGCGATCTGGGCGGTCAGGTTGTGGATTTTGAGCAGCTGCCACCGCCCAGTGAGGAAGCTGGAGAGACATCGTGAGTGGAGCCGAGTTGAGTCGGGACCAGCAAGCTCAGCTGGAGCACGAACTGCGTTTGGCCCGCGCCGAACTGGCGGAGAGCAGGGTGGAAGCCAGCGCAGGAGACGGCTCGGTCAGGATCGTGATGAGCGGGACCCAGGAGTGCCTGAAGGTGCTCATTGCACCGGATCTGTTGACCTCCCAAGACCCAGAACTGCTCGGGCAGCTGATCCGGGTGGCGATCAATCAGGCGATTCAGGACTCACAACTCATGGCCGCCCGCCGACTGAGTCCCTTGAGCGGCGCCCTCGATCGGTAGCGACCGGTGAGCGCAGCACTGCCCCGCCCGGTCGAGCGCTTGATCGAGGCCTTTTCCCGCTTACCTGGCATTGGGCCCAAGACGGCCTCCCGACTGGCCTACCATCTGTTGCGGGGACCGGAGGGCGAGAGCCGAGAACTGGCACAGGCCTTGGAAGCCGTGCGCCAGGGGACCGTTTTCTGCTCCCAATGTTTCAATATTACTGCTCGAGAGGCCGATCCCTGTGCGATCTGCCGGGATCCAGGTCGGCAGGCCGGCGTCCTGTGTGTCGTCGAGGAGCCGCTCGACGTCCTGGCCTTCGAGCGAACAGGCGCATACGCCGGCCGCTACCATGTTCTGCATGGCGCTCTCTCGCCGGTCGAGGGAATCGGCCCGGATGATTTGCGGATCCACGAACTATTGAAGAGGGTAGGCGAGGAAGGCATCCAGGAATTGATCCTGGCGACGAACCCGACCCTGGAGGGCGAGGCGACATCCATGTACCTAAAGGGGGCCCTAGCCGGCAATCCGGTCCGACTTACCCGGCTGGCTCGGGGCCTGCCGGCGGGCGGCGATTTGGAGTACGCAGACACCCGGACCCTGAGCGAAGCCTTGCTGGGCCGCCAGGAAATCTGAAGGGAACCGGGTGGGATGCGGCCCAATTTCATACCTTGACTTTGGCAGCCGGGACCTACTATAATGGAAGCAAGAATTTGATCCGCGGTCTCGCCCACCACTGAGGGAAGACCTAGACAATCGAGAGCGGTCAGAGACCAGGGTCTGAGATCGATCAGGCCTGTTCGGTCTACCAGCCAGCCGATGCGCAACTGCGTGTCGGCGTGTTGCGTCTAGGGGTTCCCGCAGACAGGGGGCGTGCGGAGCACCTTAACAACTGAATAGTGATAGGAAGCCACGACGAAGTTCGGGCTAGTCAATGATCTGAACCACGCCTTCGGGTGTGGTGAAGTTCTTACGGAGAGTTTGATCCTGGCTCAGGATGAACGCTGGCGGCGTGCCTAATACATGCAAGTCGAACGAGGTCCTTGCCTTCGGGTGAGGTCCTAGTGGCGAACGGGTGAGTAACACGTTGGTGACCTGCCCCGAAGAGGGGGACAACCCCGGGAAACTGGGGCTAATACCCCATGTGATCCAGAGAGTTAGAGGTCTTTGGATGAAATGGAGCAATCCGCTTCGGGAGGGGCCTGCGGCCTATCAGCTAGTTGGTAGGGTAACGGCCTACCAAGGCGACGACGGGTAGGGGGCCTGAGAGGGTGGTCCCCCACACTGGCACTGAAACACGGGCCAGACACCTACGGGTGGCAGCAGTAGGGAATATTGCACAATGGGCGAAAGCCTGATGCAGCAACGCCGCGTGCGCGATGAAGGCCTTCGGGTCGTAAAGCGCTTTTCGGGGGGATGAGGAAGGACAGTACCCCCGGAATAAGTCTCGGCTAACTACGTGCCAGCAGCCGCGGTAAAACGTAGGAGGCAAGCGTTATCCGGATTTACTGGGCGTAAAGCGCGTGTAGGCGGCCCGGTCAGTCGGACGTGAAATCTCCTGGCTCAACTGGGAGGGGCCGTTCGACACTACCGGGCTTGAGGGCAGTAGAGGGAGGTGGAATTCCGGGTGTAGCGGTGAAATGCGTAGATATCCGGAGGAACACCAGTGGCGAAAGCGGCCTCCTGGACTGTCCCTGACGCTAAGACGCGAAAGCTAGGGGAGTGAACGGGATTAGAAACCCCGGTAATCCTAGCTGTAAACGATGCAGACTTGGTGTTGGTGGTCTAAACCCCATCAGTGCCGTAGCTAACGCGATAAGTCTGCCGCCTGGGGACTACGATCGCAAGGTTAAAACTCAAAGGAATTGACGGGGGCCCGCACAAGCAGCGGAGCGTGTGGTTTAATTCGAGGTTACGCGAAGAACCTTACCAGGGTTTGACATGCACGTAGTAGGGATCCGAAAGGTGACCGACCCTTCGGGGAGCGTGCACAGGTGCTGCATGGCTGTCGTCAGCTCGTGCCGTGAGGTGTCCGGTTAAGTCCGGTAACGAGCGCAACCCTCGCCCTGTGTTACATGTGTCACAGGGGACTGCCGGTATAAAGCCGGAGGAAGGTGGGGATGACGTCAAGTCCGCATGGCCTTTATGTCCAGGGCTACACACACGCTACAATGGCCGGTACAATGGGTCGCGAAGCCGCGAGGCGGAGCCAATCCTAAAAAGCCGGTCTCAGTTCGGATCGCAGGCTGCAACTCGCCTGCGTGAAGTCGGAGTTGCTAGTAACCGCAGGACAGCCATACTGCGGTGAATACGTTCCCGGGCCTTGTACACACCGCCCGTCACGTCATGGAAG
>CAZPZD010000029.1:0-31075 GCA_964590515.1 uncultured Anaerolineaceae bacterium
TGCTCCGACGGAGCCAATGACCGTTGCGGCGATAAATTCCGCCGGCCGCAGTTTGATGTCGGCTTGAGCGAGACTGACGCCGATCGAGGCGAAGAGGTCGGTCCCCTCCCCCATTCGATTGAAGAAATCGGACAGCACGGTCGGCCGGTCGCCCTTCTGGGCGGCTTCTTCTCCGACCGTCGTGGCCATGCCGCCGGTCTCCGCGTAGCGTCCCAATCGCTCTTCGACCACCGACCCGCCCCCGACAAATGTAAGGACTAAGCCCACCAGCAATAGCAGCAGGCCGAGTCCGCCACCGACGATCAGCACCGAGGAGGGGTTCATAGATTCTATCGGTAGAGGTTGCGGTCCCCGACGCCGAAGATCGATGCCGGCAGGTGAATTCCGGATTGTTCGATCTTTTCCATAAATTTCGGCCGCAAGCCGGTGGGTCGCAAGCGGCCGATCACCTTGCCATTCTCGAGCCCGGTCTGCTCGAAGACGAAGAGGTCGGTCATCGTGATGACATCGCCTTCCATCCCCTGGATCTCCGTGATATGGGTGACTTTGCGGGTTCCATCCCGCATCCGCTCCAGGTGACACACCAGCTCGAGCGCCGAAGCGATCTGCTCCCGGATGGCGCGGGTGGGGAGGTCCATGCCGGCCATCATAGTCATGGTCTCGATCCGGGAAAGAGTATCGCGGGGACTGTTGGAGTGGGCGGTGGTCATGGAGCCTTCGTGGCCGGTGTTCATCGCCTGCAACATGTCGAGCGCCGCCTCATCCCGGATCTCCCCGACGATAATCCGGTCGGGTCGCATTCGGAGCGAATTCACGACCAGATCCTTGATCGTGACCTCGCCTCGCCCTTCAATGTTCGGAGGGCGGGACTCCAGGGTGACTACGTGCTCCTGGCGAAGCTGGAGTTCGGCCGCGTTCTCGATCGTGACAATGCGTTCATCGGACGGGATGTATTGGGAGAGCACGTTGAGCAGGGTGGTCTTCCCGGATCCGGTGCCGCCGGAAATGACCATGTTCACTCTGGCGATGACTGTCGCTTTCATGAACTCGATCGACTCGGCGGTGATCGTCCCAGATTCGATCAGTTGCTCGACCGAGATTGGATTGCGGGCGAATTTCCGGATGGTGAGTACCGGACCGACCAGTGAGATTGGCGGGATCACCGCATTCACTCGGGAACCGTCATTGAGGCGTGCGTCCACGTAGGGGCTCGATTCGTCAATCCGGCGGCCCAGCGGCGCGACGATTCGATCAATGATCCGCATCAGGTGATCGTCGCTTTCGAAGGAGGCCGGCTCCCGGTGGATCTTCCCCGCCCGCTCGACAAAGATGTTCTTCGCCCCGTTGACCATGACCTCGGTGATGGTGTCATCCGAGAGCAACGGCTCAATTGGACCAAGGCCGAGGATCTCGGCCACGATCTGTTCGAAGAGCCGTCTCCGCTCCGGTCGAGAGAGCACGATGTTCATCTCGACCAGAATGCTCTCGAAGAGTTCCTCGATCTGGCGACGGACCTCCGCGGTCTGGGTCACATCCATCGAGGGATCTAGCTCAGCCAGCAACCGGTTCTGAACCTCGTTCTTGAGATCGTGAATCCGGCTGCCGGGGCTAGCACTAGAGGGAGCCGCCCGCCTAGCTGTCAGACCGCTCAGCCGCGAAGTCCCGCCCTGGCCCGGGCTAGGGGCGAACGGCTTCTGTTCGGCCGGAGCGCTGGTATCCGTTTGCCCTTGTTCGATCCGCTTGAGTAGCGACACCGATTAGACCTCCGTAGCTCCGACCCTAACGGCCGAACAACCGCGGCCGCTCCTTTTGCGCGTCCTCAGTTGGAACTTCCTCCGCCTTGGCCAGGCGCTCCTTGATTGTACCCATTAGTTGCAGCATCGCCCGTGCCTGCGGGCTGCTGCGATCGCTGAGCAAGAGCGGAACGCCCTTGTTGATCGAAGCGGTGACCACTCGTTCATCCAACGGAATCGCCGCCTCAACCTCGCGTTTCAGGTTTTCGGCGACGGCCTCGGTCGAGATCCCACTCTTGCGGTCCATCTTGTTCAACACGAAACAGACGTTCTGGGTCGGAAACTCCAGGATGTGAAGCAAATCCAGCAAATGGCGCGCATCCTTGATGGCCGGAATCTCGGGCGTCGCAATCGCAATCAACAGATCGGTTGTATCGAGGATCGCCAGAGTCGTGTCGTCCATCGCCGAGGCAGTGTCGACGATAACGTAGGCGAACTGCCGCTTCAAGAACTGTATGATGCTGCGGATTTGCTCCGAAGTGACCTCGTCGGCCATCTCCGGTCGGGGCGGAGCCGCCAGAATATGAAGGCCGCTCTCATGGACCAGCAGGACGTCGTTCACGATTTCCGGATCGATCTCCGCTGAGCGGGCGGTCAGATCGCTGATCGAGGTCTTGGTTTGTAGGTTCAGGAAAACGGAGACATCCCCAAACTGCAGGTGCCCATCGACCAACACGGTTGGAGTATCAGGACTGTCGAACCCGATCGCGAGGTTGGTGGCGAGGGTGGTGCAGCCCACTCCACCCTTCGGGCTGTAGAAAGTGAGTACCTTCCCCAGCGGCCGGTGTGCCGGAATATAGCCCGGTGAACCGGGCACGTCACTCGAAACTGGTTGGCGAGGCTTCTCATAGTCCTTGCGCCTCTGATGAGCCATGACCGAGAGATTGCGGATCGTGGAGATCAGCTCCTCGCTGGAGGGGGGCTTGACCATGAAATAGCGGGCCCCGGCCAACATCGCCCGCTGCATGTAATCCGGCTCGCTCTGGACCGAGAGGATGATGACCTGAGTGAAGGGGACTTCGCGGAGGATGGCTTCGGTGGCGGTGATCCCGTCCATGTCCGCCATGTTGATGTCCATAATGGCGATGTCGGGCTTGCTTTCGACGGCAAGCTCGATCGCCTCTTGCCCCGAACGCGCCGCTCCTACGACGACGATGTCGCTCTCGAACTGAAGCAGCTTCCGGATGTTCTCACGCGTCTCGGCGAAATCGTCGACGATAAGAACCCGGATGCGGTCCTCTCCGGCTTCACTCATGTGCGGTTCTCCGGATCAGGCGATTTATCGGTCCGATTCGAACCCTTACTACTGTTGCGGTGCCGGCGTGGGCTCCAACTGTGGCGGGAACTGGAACGGTGGCGCCTCCAAGCGAGGTACCGTACCGAATGGTAGCCTGGATGGAACTGTGATCTCGTAGTTCTCAATCAAGAACTGCAGCGTCACGCTCTCCAAGACCAGTTCGGCAGTCGGGTCGTTCGGGCTGCGCAGGGTCAATACCAGGTCCACTCCGGCCCGGACCGCCCAATTGAGGGCCAGGGCATCCTGGGGTCGGACGATCAGGGTGACGATGTCCGGTGGCAAGACCGCCGGCTGCTCGGCCGCCGGTGCGGTTTGTGCGGCCGGAGCGCCGACGCCGGCTACCGGAGTAGCGGCCACCGCCACCGCCGCTTCTTCAGGCAGTGGAAAAGTTCCGACCCCGAGAACCAACGCGTTGCTAATCAGCCGCTGAGAGACAAGCCGCGGCCGCTGACTCCCAATCGGAACGACAAAGAAGGATTCGCCGGTCGCCTCATCAATGACGGTTTTTCCCTGTACTGGCGGCCGATCTTCCGCCACCGAGCACAGGATGTCGCCCACGTCGTTCGTCGAAACCGCTCGGCAGACGAATCCACTGAGCAGGTCGCCAGTGGCGTTGAACAGAAATGCGGTTTCGTTGGGAAGTTCGGTTTGGAAATTCTCATCAATGTCGACCAGCAACAGGCTGACCAGCACGTCGACCTGATCGCCGGAGCGCAAGGCGAAGGCCACTCCTGAGAAACGGTCCATCGGGATTGAGATGGCAGTCATCCCAGGTGGGATGGCGATCGAGGCATCCGAGCCTACTCCCAGCAGGTCGCCGGCCTCGTCGGTTACCATGTTTTCGGTGATCGGAACCCCGCGGGCGATGTCCATCCGGGCCCGCTTGCCGACGACCTGGCCGAGGTCGTCCAGCATCGTCTCAACTTTGTAGTCAGCCGGATACGGCGAAATGATGGCCGCATCCCCAGCAATGATTGAGCCTCGGGAGATGTTCTGCGCCGCGATAACGATGTTGGCTTCGCCGACCGGGGTCGGGGTCGCCAGCTCTTCGCTCCCCCCACCGCCTCCGCTCAGGAGCAGAAATGCCCCGACCGCCCCGATGAGCAGGATAAGAGCCAGCAAGATGAAGGTGCGACCACGGCGCATTATGCCTCCTTGATGAGCGGCGACACGCCGGCCGGGCCAGCGCGTCGGAATGATACTGCTAGGGGTTCAAATGTCAAGTGAACCGTCCGGCAGGCCGATTCCGGGACTCCGTTTGTTCCTTTTTTCACGAAAGGAGCCCTATCGGAGATAGGGCTCCCTCGTTTCTGGCAGGTGGTCGAGCGTCTACTCGAACCCTGTTCACTGGACGCTCAAATGTTACTTACGATGTTGCTGAACACGTTTCCGATCGCAGGGCCGAGCAGCGCCAAAATAACGATCACGACGACGGCGACCAATACAAGGATCAGCGCGTACTCAACCAGTCCCTGACCTCTCTCTTTCGGTGCGTACAACAATTGATTCACCTCCTTTCCGTATTCAGTTGTGCCTGGATTCCGCTCCAAGGCCTCCCCATTATAGGGAGCGCCCCTGGAGCCGACAATAGGACAAAACTCCGAGGTTTACGTCCACACGCCGCGGGGCCTGCCTAAGCAGAATTCGGGGTCTCGAACCGGAGAAGTCCCCTTACGCCTCGACCGAAGGTACCCAGAAAGAGATCCGAGTGCCTTGGCCGGGCTGGCTTTCAATCTGGAACTGGCCTCCGACCTGCTCCAATCGGTCTTTGATCGTGAGCAGCCCGTGGGGAGCGCCCTCCACGGCTAACATGGCCTCCACATCAAACCCTTTGCCATTGTCCTCCACCGAGGCCTTCACCTGGCTTTCATCCAGATCGAGCAGCACCTTGACCTGGGTCGCCTGGGCATGGTCGCGGACATTTTGGAGCATGGCCTGGACCGAGCGGAACATCAGCACTTCCCGGTGAGCCTCCAGTCGGCGCTCGCTACCGGTCACAACGACGTTCAACTCTAGCCCGGTCTTCTCCTTGTAGGCCTCAGCGTAGCGGCGAACGGTGGGGACCAGGCCGAGATCGTCGAGCATCATCGGTCGCAAATCAAAAATGTAGTCGCGCACCTGCGAAAATGTCGAATTGGCGGCCGCCTTAAGATTGTTGAGTTCCTCGCGGGCCTTGTCCTGGTCTATGTCGAACAGCCGCATCGCAATCTCAGCCTGTAGGATGAAATTGGACAGGGATTGGGCCGGGCCATCGTGAATCTGGCGCGAGATCTTCCTTCGCTCCTCCTCCTGCGCCTCGATGATCTGCTCGATGACAGATCCTTTGCCCGATTCAGCATCAGCCATCTCATCCTGCGAGCGCCCTTCCAGCAGGTTCAGGGTACTGGTGATGAACTCGATGTAACGCTGTAGGTTGGTTTGGTCGCTCTGCAGCTTTTCCAGCTGGCCGCGCATCGTGAACAAACGCTGCTGGGTATCTTGGGCGGCCTCGTAAGCAGTTCGAATGTCCTCCCGGGGAATGGTGTCGAAGTTGGATTGAATCTGCTTGATGGTTGACGCAATTGTGGCGTTGCGCTGAGCCAGCTTCTCGACTTCCCCCTGGCTCTGCTCGACCAGCATGCCTATTTCCTGGCGCTCGCGGCGAACTTGCTCCAGCTCCTGGCGGGCGATCTCTACGAACGCCTCAACCGGGCTGAGCTCGGCCTGTGCCTCGGTCATTCAGCTACTTGCGGGTGTCCTGGAGTCGCACCCAGCCGTGGCGCAATGCGTACACTGCGGCCTGGGTCCGATCCTCAACATCCAACTTATGGAGGATGGCCGTCATATGGTTCTTGACGGTCTGATGGCTGATGCCGAGCTGGACTGCAATCTCTTTGTTGCTCAGCCCGCGAGTAACGTACTGTAGGATTTCCATCTCGCGCGGCGAGAGTGGGGTGAAGGCTTCCACGTCTCCATCCAGATGCGGCCGCCGAACGGTTTCGACCCCTCGCGAGAGCCACTGGTCGAGGCCGGCTTGATCGTAAACCTGGTCACCGACCACGAAGTACCCCCGGGCGACATTACGGATTACGTCAACCAGCTTGCCGGGCTCTACGTCTTTCGAGCAGTAGGCTGAGGCGCCGGCCTTGAATGCGTGCAGCACTTGCTCGACGTCATCGTAGGCCGTCAACAGCACGATGGCAGTATTGATCCGCTCCGCCACCACCTGCCGGGTGACTTGGAGTCCGTTCATGCTGGGTAGGTTTACATCCACTAGTGCCACCATCGGCTGTTTGTCTCGCACGAGCTGAAGGGCCTCATCCCCGCTGGTGGTCTCTCCGACGATCTTGATGTCCTCCTCCAAAACAAGCACATTCCGAACACCCTCTCGAAAAAGCGGGTGATCATCCACAATCAGAACACTGACTTCTTTCACGGCCTTGCCTGCCACAGCTCGGCGAGTATAGCACAGCCACCGCACGGAGCAAACGAGGACGCCTCCCAGCGGTAAACCGCCATGTTCTCCGACCCGGCCGCGGGGCTGAATCTGCCACCGCTCTCGTAGACCGGATCCCGACCCGCGGTGAGCTGCGGATACCAACCGGGAAAGGTCACCAGGTATTCGGCCCCGCGCTCAGAGAGGTAGCGGGCCAGCGCCGGTTCGTCCCTCAGGATTGGCACCACGCTTGGATCGATCAATCCGGCCAAATCTATCAGCGTCCGATGACCAAAGTAGCCGAGCGCCCCGATGTCGTGGGCGGCGACTACCGCGCTCTCGGGGGTGTGGGCCTCTACCCAACGTGCCGTCTCCACCATTTCCGATTCGATGATGGCCACATCTCGGCCATAGGCCCGGGCGCCGGCGAGCCAGAAATAACCGGCGATGATCGGCACCAGAGCGATCCAGGTCCGGGAAAGGACTCGACTCGCGAAGAGGCCGGAACGTAGCTGTAGACCGCCCAACATCCCGGCACCGGCCAGCGCCATCCACACCGGGAGCACCGGGATTGCATATCGGCCGTGCTGATAGGTCGCCGGCAGGCGCGCCGCGTAGAGCCCGATGTAGGCTGCGGACCATACCAGCCCGAGCAGCCGATCCCAGCGGCGAGCGCGCAACTGAGCGATGACGAAGAGCACCAGCCCTGGAACGAGTACGGCCATCACTCCGACCAGCGGGCCTCCTGGATCCAATCCACTGGCCCCCAGCCAGCCGCCGGGAATTCCGGCCTGGGCGGCCAGCCGAGTTGCGAATGGGAGTTCTTGCAGCGCGGCATACTCGGCCTGCTTGGCGAAGGCTGTATTCGGCCACCACTCGCCAGACAACGACCGCTGCCAGAGCAGGTAGGGAACCAGCACGGCCGCCAGTCCGACCGCCAGCCGAGCCAGGTCCGGGACAATCTTCCGCCGTTCTCCCAGCAGCAACCGGCCAAGCGGGAGCCCCACCAGGGTCACCGCATCGGGTCGTAACCATACTCCCACCCCAATCAGCAGGCCGAGCCGACCCGGGCCAAGCCGCCCGGTTTCGCCGGCCAGCAGGACCAGCACGGCCAGCCCCGCCACCGTCAGAGTTTCCATACCCGACAGGCCGGCCCAGACCAGATGCCACTCGAAGCCAATGAGCAGGGCCAACGTCCATGCCCAGCCGGCGCGCTCCGGCACAAGAGCCTGGACCCACCGGGCGGCCAACCAGGCCACGACCCCCAGCACGGTCATTCCTACCGCGTAGGCGAAAAACAAAGGATTGACCCGGAGCCAATACCCGACCGCCAACACGCCGGTCCAGAGCGGAGCCGTCGAGCCGGCACTGGAGTCGCCCGGAAGGAACGCCCACTGATTGAGTTCGACCAGGTTGCGGGCATAGGTCTGGTGGATCCAAGCGTCATCCAGTGGCAGCCCGAGCCGGAAGGTTTGCTGGGCGGTCCACAGGTATAAGGCCGCGGAAGCGAGCAGGACAAGTGCCGCGAGACCGGCCGCCGAAGGCCTGGCGATCCGCAGGCTCGGCCTCACCTCTGGACGACCTCCAGCAGATAGACCGGTCTCCCGAATGGGTCGGCGATCTGGTCGGCCAGCCGCAACCACGGAAGCGACCCAGGATCGGCATAAAGTGGATCGAGTTGAGAGGGGTGATTGGATTCCAAGACAACCCAATCCACCTGATACCGACGCACGACCGCGTGCAAGGTTTCCGCCGGGCCATTCGGAATCACGACCGCTTCGCGGCCGGTCGCCAAACTGAATCCGGGCGGATTGTTGACCGCCACCCGCCCCTCCAATTCTGACAATCGATCGCCTACTTCCGAGTAGGTTTGCAGACCCGCGTCCCAACCCTGGCCGGCCGCGGCCGGGATCGCCAGCCGGAGAGCAACCAGCCCGATGGTCAACCCGGCCGCCAGCACCATCGCGGCCATACCCAGCACCCGGCGGGCCTGGCCGAGGTCCCAACTGCGCTTCCGCCCCGCCCAGTCGATCGCCCCCCGCAGCCCGACCGGGGCGAGCGCCCAGAGTACCGGCATCGCGGCGGCGCTCGAGTGAAAGAACGCCCCCCGCGGCCCGATGAAGGGAAAGACGATCGTCATCACCCCGAACAGCAACCCGAGGTAATAGATCGGCAAGCGGACCAGCGGTCTCGACCAAAGCCGGATGGCCCCAAGCAGCATGAAGGGCCCCAGGAAGACCAGCCCATTCTCCGCCACTACCCTCGCCGAATTCCACAATAGCGCTGACCCGCGAGCCGCGAGCAGGGTCGCCAGGCCCGCCTGCCGCCACCGCTCGAAATTCAGCAGCTCGGCCGGATAACTGAACAGGTCGTCATAGCTCAACATCCACAGCAGACGGAGGCCGCTCGGATTCGCGACGCTCCCAACTACTGAGAGGTTTCTGAGCCACCAGGGCCCAACCACGAGGACGAACCCGACGAGCAGCGCCCCTAGCCCGCGGGCCCGGTTCTGCTTGCTGAGGAGCAGCGCCAGCATCGCGATCGCCAGCAGCAGCAGGCCGTCCGCCCGGGCAAGGCCTCCAAGTCCGGTCACGATACCGACCGCCAGCCATCCCCGAGCGGTTTGTTTCCCCATCGCCAATGCCATGAGCCAGAACGCGATCGCCCCAAGAGCCGCGTAGACGGCGAAGGCGTCCGTGGTCACAAAGAACGGAAGGAAAAACCCGGAGAAGGCGGCCAACAGCCCGGCTTGGGTTGCCAGCTCTCGATCCCGAGTGAACTCGAATCCAATTCTGGCAGCGAGCAGCGGCAAGGCAGCCGCAATCAACACGAATGGCGCCTGGGCCGCGCGAAAGGATTCGCCGAAGAGGGTCATTGAGCCTGCCGCGACCAATGAGGCGAGCGGTAGCCAATACAGGTGGGAGGGATGCGGTATCTGGTTTGGGCCGTCGAGGTAGTTCCACAGCACGGGCTCGTTCAACCCCTTGCCTTGCGCCAACTGCTCGGCGGTGAGCATGTAGTAGTCCGCGTCCATATAGCCCGGCCCGCTAACCCAGATCGCCGCCACCAGGGAGGTTGCCAGGCCAATGCCTAAAAGGAAGGGAATCCTCACCTGACTAACCTACCCTTCCGCCGCCGCCCGGCGAGATTCGAAGTGATGAAGCTGGGCCTCACCAAAGGACATCACGGTATCTTCGGAAAAGTTGGCCGTCAACCAGGCCAAGGCCGGGTGCTCCGGCGCGCCGAGTGCCGCGTATTCGGCGATCTCACGCGGAAAGATCAAAAACCAGACCCCCGGCGCGTCGCCAATCGCGGTCCGGGCGTCCGGTTGGGCGATCAAACGAAGTTGGCGTTGGGTGGCGAGGGCGAGGGTGTCGGATCCGCTGCCCGGCGGGTCGGCCAGGTACTCCTGATCGAGGTCCGGAGCATAGTATTCGGAGGGAATGGCCGTGAGCTTGTTGCTGTGGAGCAAGGATTCGCCGCGCGTCTTGTGAGCCTCGACGTAGTTCACAATGTCCTCATACGGCGCGTAGGGGAACCCGCGATACGTCCAGTAGCTAGCCAGGCCAACGATGAAACTCACCCCCACCAGAATTCGGGCTGTCCAGCGGAAGGTGGTCGGGACTTCAGATCCACCAATCACCCAGCCCAGAAAGAACAGGAAAGCCACTCCGGCTGGCAGCATTGCTCGGTCCAGGTACACCGGTTGCCAGAGCGAAACCACACCCATCATGAGCAGCGGCGCGAAGGCCAGGTAGGCCGACCCGAGTGCAATTGGCCCCTCCCCCGCCCGCCCCCGGTACGCTCTGAAGAGTGCCCAGGCGCCAAGCCCGATGAGCAGGACCTGCGAAAACAGGATGATCGGCACTCCCCAGCCTGGCAGCGGCGACCCCCCAAGGTAAATCAGCATCGTCCTCAGGATTTCAGCCAGTCCGGGCCTCGAGATCCAGTAGGCTGCTTGAACCCGGCCGATCTGGGAGGGCAATCGAATCAACCACGGCCCGTAGAGGACCAACGCGAGCAGGCCGCTCAGCAGAGTTGCCCGGGCTGCCTTCCAGTTTCGCAGGTAGATCGGGATGAGCACCAGCGGGATCAGGAACAGCGCGGCCAGCGCATGGGTGTACTGGGCCGCGGCCGCCAGAACCGAGAAACCCATCCATCGCAGCCAGCCGCCCTTTCGTATTGCCGCCCGGAACAGAGTGGCCGCCGCGACCAATTCGAGCGCCAGCAGACCGTACATTCGGATTTCCTGCGCGTAGTGGACCTGGAAGGGTGACAGCGCCGCCAGCCCGCCGATCCAGGTCCCCAACCGAGGGCCAAAAACGGCCCGTCCCCCGAGATAGGTCATTCCCACTAACCCCAGCCCAATCAGGACCGAAAGTGATCGCATCGCCAGAGGAGTGGTGCCGAAGATCTGTCCCCACTCCCAGAGCAACAGGTAATATCCGAGCGGGTGGACGTCGGCCGCGATCCCACCCTCCGGTGACAGGGTGGCCTGCACCATCGCAGTCGGGCCTTTCGCGGAAAGCAGAATGGCGAACGCTTCGTCGTACCAGAGCGGCTTGGTGGCCAGGCCCGGAAGCCGGACGACCAAGGCCACGACCAGAATCGCCAGCCAGGCCCGCCGCTGCGGCCACCGAAATTGCGGCGAAGGATTTCCCGGTGGCTGGATCGGTACCTCTGGTTCAGCCATCAAGGCAGCCGGTATAAGACGTAGGCATCACCGAATGCCTCATCCATTACCAGATCTTCGGTCAAGAAGCGCTCGAGGGCTTGCCAGTCCGCATCATCCAGTGGATCAAAGCCGGCCCTGCGAACCGCATCCGCGCCTAACCGATAGTACAGCACGTGGGTGACCCCTTGCCTGCCCCACCCGGCGAGCACTTCGCCGGGACCCGCGCCAAGCCGGCGTTCATGCCACCAACGATCCAGCAGCGAATCCGGCTCGCAGATCAACCCGGAGGGACAGTAATAGCTGCGGGGTTCCCATAAGAATCGGACCCGACTGCCCTCCGGTAACCCTTCGAGCGCCTGCATGGCCACCGCATGCTGGCCCAGTCGGGAGCTTAAGAAATCCTGCTCGGCCTCCGACCCGCCGATTACTCGCAGCGGTGAGGCGGCGAAGAAGCCCAATCCAACCTGCAGCGCGGTCAGCGCCAGGACGAAGCCGAGCAGGCCGCCGATGATGAAGCGGGCGGAGCGGCCTCGGCGCCCAAGCGAGCCAACCCCATCAACACCGGCCGCCGCAAGGACCGCCAGCTCGGGAAGCACTGGGAACAGCAATCGGGTCTGCACGAGCAGTTGTGAAAACGCCAGTTGGGCCAGCCAGCCGAGATAGGCAGCTGAGCACAGGACCAGGAGTGCGTTCTTCAGCTTGGTGCGCTCGGAGAGCGCACCCCTGAATCCCAGCAGTGCCAGCGGGATGAGCGCAAGCAGGATCGGTCCGATGGTCGCACCATAGCTCGGGTGGCCTTCGAAGTAGGCGCCTTCCAGCCCCCAAATCGTCGCATCCCACGGGGCGACGAGGAGCTCGCCAAAGCCAAGACCGGTCCCCCCCCGGCTGTACCAGGCGGCCCGAAAGGGATCCCAAAACTTGCCGGAAAAGAGGAAGGGGTAAATCGGATTGGAGGTCAGGACCCAGTTCTTCAAGAGGAATGGAACCAGAAAAACGCAAACAGATCCCCCGAACAGCGCGGCCTCCGCGAATGAACGGCGGCGCAAGTAGCAGACCAAGACCAGGCCGGCCACCATCCATACCGCCGTGTACTTGGTGTTGAGGGCGAGGCTGGCCAACAGGCCGGCGAGGACGATCTGCGCGATTCGCTCAGTTCCCAACGACTGTGCCGGTCCGCCAGGGTGGGCGGAGTTGGCCGTCAGCAGCACGAAACTCGCCAGGCCGGCGTAAGCCACGATCCATTCCACGTAGGCCCAGCCCAGGAGCAGCTGGGCCGTTGGTACTGCAAGCAAGATCGCCGCGGCGAGCCAGCTGCGCCCAGGTGCCACTCGCCGCGTTACCTGCGGGAGCAAGGCAAGCGTGAGCAGGCCGAAGCACAGGTGGATCAGCTGAGGTACCCGATCGCCGGCTAGCAGCATCCCCCACAGGAAGAGCATCGAACCGGCCTGCGGGAACCCGAGGTAAGGGAGATCCAGGTTGTGGCTGAGCCGGCCGGCCTCGATGTATTGCTCTGGTCCGGTGAGGTGGTAGACCAATGAATCCCAGGCTGTCGGTGGCGCGAGGGCCGAAATCGCCGCGAGCAAAAACATTCCGAGGACAAACCCGGCCAGCCACCGGTCGACCCGTGCCTCCGGCAGGCGGACTCTCCGGCCCCGAAGCAGGCGGACCATGTCCCTCAGTGCGAACGGCAGCGAGATCCCCGCGATCCCCCAGGCCGCCCAACGGCTGTACGCCCCAACCGCCCCGATCGCCAGGACCAGGTAACCCAGGCCCGCCAGGCCGGCGCCGAGCTGCAAGGCGATCTGTGACCTCCCCTCCATGCCTCGCAGCACCCGCATCCACGGGCGGCCCAACACGATCGCAACTCCAAGGGTCGCAAGGAGGCCGGCCAGCGAACCAGCCGACTTGGCGAGCGCGTCGAGCCGCAGTTCAGCCAGCCCCCCGACGACTGCGGCGGGCGCCCCGGCAATGGCCGCAAACTGATCCGGGCTGCCCGGCTTATGAACGGCGAAGTACGCGCTGGTCACGATGAGTACCCATGCCACCGCAACGATGGGCAGCAGCCTCCGCCATCGGCGGTGCGGCGTGCTTTCCTTAAGGATCATTCGCGGCCACCGACTTGCGTTCTCAGCCTGCGCACTACCCACCACCTGGACCACCAGAGCCCTCCGAGCGCGAACAGTGGGACCGGCAGGTACAGTGCGGGGTGTTCCTGGTTGCCCTCGATCGTGACCAGGAACAGCGTCCACAGTCCCACAAACAATCCGAACAGGGCGATCAGAATTGGCGCGTTTGCTCCCTTCCCCCACCGCTCGTTCCAAACGCTGAATACCAAGACAAGTGCAGGAAACATGACTACGTAGTTAGTCGTCGCCGTTCGCAGTGCAATCAGGTTGGTGACGGCAATCGTCACCATTGCGGTCCACTGAAACCAACGATCCTCCTTCCCCAATGCTTGGCGCCACATGAAGGCCAGATAGATCAGCCCAAGCCCGGTCACCACGGTGGTGATCGCGCCCGATCCGCTCGGGATCATTCCGGCCAGGATCGAGACCGGTGGTCCCACCGCCGTATAGCTGGTGTAGTCGATGATTTGTCTTGCCCACTCAATCGGCCAACTCGGGATCAAGACCAGCGATCCGGCGAGCAGCAGCGCGATGGTCCCGAGACCCCAAGTCAGGATCAGGATCCGCCGGGTCGACAAGGCCCATAAGAAGACGAAGGGGATCAGCAATACCGCCATCTGAGGCTTGGAGAGGGCCAGCCCTAGCAAGACCCCGGCAACCGCGTCGTGCCGGCGCTTTATGGCGAACAGCGCGCCGATCATGATCAAGGCCTCTAGGACTGCGAACTGCCCGAGGATCACGGCCCGAAAGCCGTGATACCACAACACCGAGAACACGATCAGAAACCGCTGTATCCAAGCAGAGGGCCTCCAGTCGCAAAGCTGAATGCTAAGGATCGCGAGCCCCGGCAGCGCCACCTCGAGCAGGGTCATCCACAGTGCCCGGGCCAGCGGGTAGGAAATCAGGCCGAAGGGACCGAAGAAGATCATGGAGAACAGTGGATATGCGAAATGTGCGACGTCTTCCCCGGCCTCCCGGTCTGCCGGTCGTCCGTAAATCAGAGTTTGGGCCACCAGGCTGACCTGCGGGGAATAGGGGTCTCGACCAAGGACCAGCCACTGGTTAGCTCCCACCCAGCGCGCCAGAAAGTCATTCCCCCCGGGTGCCTGGACCGCCAGGCGGTAGTTGGCGATGCTCAAGCCCACCAGCACGCCGGCCACCAGCACCAGCTGCCCGAGGTTGCCTAACCATCTCGAGCCTGATCGCCTCAAATCTCGCTATGCCTTCCTGCTTGAGCCGCGTCCGATTGACGGTTGGCGTCGGTCAGCGATTCGGATTCTGATGCACCTGAATATCCCCCTCTTCCCATACGACCGGCCAGGCCTCGATCTGCTGAAGCATCTCCCTCACACCCCCCAGGTGGACCGCTCCCCACTCCCGCCAAATCGGGTCGACCACCGCCATTCCGGCACGCGAATAGTCAGCCTCGAACTCGAATCGATCCAGAGGCACATCCGATGGGTAGTCAGCCGTCGGCTCTCCGCGGTACGCCAGTGACTGCTGGAAATCTGCCGTCTGGGGTTTCAAGGCCCAGGCCAGGGCCGGGGAGGCGACAACGAACTCCTCAGTTCCCATGGTTCGATTCACGAAGGCAGCCGCCTGCTTGGCCTGCTCGACTGGCAGGTAGGCCCACCCGTTCGCGGGCTTGAAACTTGTTCGGACCCGGGTGACTAGCTCGAAGGTGGAAACAAGGATGGGACTGATGACGAGGAGAAACATGAGCCCGGCCGATCCGAGTGCGGTCAACCGCTGGTTTACCCAGGCGCCGGCGCCCGCGGCCGAGCACCAGGGGATCCTGCGCAGCTGATGTTGGATGGCCTCGCGCCCAATCCCCACCAGCCAGGGGACGCCGATCCAGAGCAAGTTTGCGGTCCCCAACCCAATGAATGGAAAGAGGGGACTGATCGAGTAGAGGCGCAGCCCGGCCAGGCCCGAGGTTCGGCCGAGCAGGATCAGCGGGAGCAGGAACATGGTGAGCTGAAGCAGTCGCCAGCTCCGCGGCCGGGCCAAAAGCAGTCCGATGAGGGCGGGGGCCCACCATGGATCGGAGAGGATCAGGGTCCCGAAGTTGTAGACCACGAGTGGCAGTTGGGCCCACCAGGGGATCGCGGTCAATCGACTCGCGATGAACTCAAGATCGAATCGGAAGGCTTCCGGGACTCGCACCAGCATCCAGGCCGCGTAAAGCAGCCCGGGTGCCAAGAACACCGGAATCCCCCATGCCAGATCGCGGCGGCGGGTGACGAGCATGACTACGACCAGCGGGCCCGCCAGGGCGATCATCATGAGGTCGATCAGCGAGCCGATCCCGATCGCGAGGGCGGCGAGCGCCAGGCCCGCCCGGCTGCGCCGGTCGAGGTAGAACCACAATCCTCCGAGCGCCAGTAATACAAGCGGCCCGAGCAGGTTGTAACTGAAGCCGATCCGACTGTAGAAAACTGCCGGAGGATAGATCGCCAGCAGCCCGCCGCTCAGCAGTCCTAGCCCGAGCGATCCGGTGATCCGATGCGAGAGCACGAACAGCACGCCGGTCGTCAGGACTCCCGATGTTGCGGCCAGCAGCCGTAGAGTCTGGAGCGGGCTGGCATCGAGCGGAGTGAGGATCGAGGCGAGCATCGGCGCCAGCGGCAAGCGGGCGGCGAGCAAAGTGGACTGGTTGATCGCCAGGTAACGCACCTTGCCCTCGGTCAGGTGACGGGTGATGTCTGCCAGGGTTCCTTCGTCGCTGTACCAACCGGGATTGGTCTCCAGGTTTGTGAATCGGAAAATTCCGGCCACGGCCAGCACGAACACCAGGGCGATCAATTCCCGGGCCTTCATCCGACCCACCCCCAGATGGCAAACTGACCGGAGAGCAGGAGCAAACCGGTCGCCGAGAGGTAGACGATCAGCCGATGAATCCATGGCCGGCGTCCCCATCCGGCCAGGATGAGATACGCGGGGAATAGGATCAGTAGGTAGCGGGCGGATCCGAGCAACGGCGCGATTCCCGCCGCCCTGCTCAGATACAGCAGCATGAATGCGGAGTAGAACACCGCCAGTGGCCTGGAAAGCTGCCGCCAAACCGGGACCGCCAGAGCGAGGAAAAGCAGAAGGAGCGCCAGATCGAACAGATCCGCGAAGCCTGTCTCGCCGGCGACCAGCCGCCCAATCGCGCGGAGCAGATTGACCCCGGGAAGCGCGAACCCACCTTGCGAGCGGGCCGCCTGCATCTCGATCGGTGCGAGCGGCGAAAGACCCATTCCGAGCCAGACGTACAGGGGAAATGCGAGTGCACCCGTCAGCGCCCCCGCCACCGCCAGCAGCGGTCGCCAGCCTTTCTCTCTGCGAGCGGCCGACCACGCCGTCGCTCCGATCGGCACGAGCAGCAGTGCCCCGGTCAGTCGGGAGAGGGCCGCAAGACCGGATGCCAAACCGGAAGTTAACCAGCGTGCCTTCCGGGCTGCGAGCAGCGCCGCCGCGGCGAGAAGCAGTAACAACGACTCGGTGTACCCCGCGAACCAGAAGAAGGCAGTCGGAAAGATCGATAAGTAGAGGACCGCCCGCCGGGCCCAGCTCGGATCAGCGAGCTCCTCGCGTGCCAAAGAATAGAAGGCTGCCATCCCTGCCAGGGCAGCCACATTCGAGACAACCAAGGCAGAGATCAGGCTGTCGGTTCCCATCAGCGCCGATCCCAGGCGAATCAGGCCGGGGTACAAGGGCGGAACGAAGAGGGCGCTGTCGAAGGCCTCATAGCCTCGCTCGGCGATCGCCTGGTAGTGCAAGGTGTCCCAGCGCTGCCACGGCTCGAGCCAGGGGTTGGTCTCAACCTCAATTCCCAGATAGGGTCGCATCAGCGGATCCGGCGGGATCGGTTGCGAAAAGATCTGGCGGACGAAAAACATCCATAGAGTCAGTCCAATCCGCACCACCAGGTAAATCGGCAGTACTTCTCGAACTCCGCTCCGCCGCCAGACCAGGTGCAAACGAACTGGCCATGAGGCGGGGCCCGATCTGGTGTCTTCCATCGCTATCCGACCGATTCAACTCTCGCCAAGCACAACTGCCTGGGGGTCTTGGTAGAGGATTCGCCAGCCGGCCAGCAACAGTTCACGGGTGATCGGCGCCTCGGGTTCCAGCAGCGCAGTCTTAAGCCCCCAACGGCTGATAATGCCTTCCCAGCCCGGGTCGGCTCTCCACAGCCGCAAATACTCCTGCAGAATCTCGTCATCAAATAGATCCGTGCGGCCATCGACGAAGCTCAGATAGTGCGGATAGAGTGCCCATATTGCGTAACTCCCCATGTTGTACGAGTTCAACAGCGGCCCGGGCGGTCGAGCTTCCAGCAGGTAATCGACCGCGGCGATCGGCGTTTGATCGCGAATCGCGGCCTCATTGGCACTCTTCGACAAGGGGATGCTCGCCTTGAGCGCGGCCGCCGCCACCAGCACCACCAGCAGAACGACGTTCACAGCCTGGGCGGTGCGTGCCGGTAACTGGTTTGCTGCTTTTCTGCTGGGAAACCAGGTCCCAATCGTCAGCGCCATGTGCTTGGTGAGGATCGGCAAGGCTACCAGGGCGAACAGGGCAATGTTGCGGCCAGCCAAAAACCCGAAATAGGCAAAGACACTCACGCTCAGCAATTCGCGCCAGTTAGGCGTCTCGGGGGAGAGGGCCAGGAAAGCCAAGGTCAGCAGCAGCATCCACAGGAACGGCTGCAGCTCCAGCGAATGAAAGTTGGGCGACTGCCACTCCTGGATATAGTCCTGCAGCACTCCGATCGAGACGGTCTTGAACGGGTAGGCCAGCATCAGCGGGCCGTTCGGATTGAGGCTCACCGCCGCGGCGCTCAGGCCGGCGCCGGCCGCGATCGCGCCAAGCCTGAGTTTCGGGCTGCCACTACGGGGGATGCCGAATCGGGTCGGGGTGATCCGATCGAGCCCGGTCGAAATCAATTCGATCAGGATCAGCAGGAGTCCCACCGCAAACCCTCCATGCAGGTTTACCCACAGAGCCGTGAGGGCCGGCCACAGCCACAGTGAGCGCGACCCTTCCCGGCGGCCTCGCTCCAGTGCCCAGATGAACGCACCCGTTAGCGCAAACGACAGGATCTGCGGCCTGGCCGACCAATACACCCCGGCACAGGCGGCCGCCAAAACAAACGTGAAACCTTTCAAGAGGGTAGGCGCCTCGACCGATTTCCACACAAAAGCAAATCCGACCAGCACGCTTAGGGCCGTGAAGAGGTTGAGCCCTGGGAACCCGAGTCGCTCGAACGTGGCCACCATTCCGATTTGGGCCAGCCAGCCCGGATAGAGCCAGGGCTGACCGAACCGGGTTAACGAGAATGGATCTTGGCGGAGCAATTGGCCGTGCTCCAAGATCCAGCTTCCTGCCCGGAGGTGCCACCAAGTGTCGCTGGTCACCGAGATCCGCAGGGCCATCGTGAAGACGGCCAGCAGGCTAACGGTGGAGACCAACCGCTTGAAATTCATCCGGGCGGAAGAATTCCGGGCGGAAGCCCGAGCTCGGCCGGTGAGATGGGTTCGCTCAATTGATAGAAAACCCGGATGGTACTCACCGTGGCTTCCCTCCAGCTCACGCCGTTCTCGGTAAGCCCTGCCCGAATCACGCGGTCCAACTCCGGCTGCAGGCTAGTAATGTAGGCCACCCGCTCGCTGCTTTCAACCATACCGTTGTACGGCGCATACCGGTCGTCGCGAGGGGTGTATCTCAAATCCCGGTGATATGGGAGCTGGGGGACGAATATCAGCCGCTCCCCCGAGAGAAACGCCAGCGGGTAGGCCACCCAATAATTCGTATAGCCGCGCGACTCATTCAAGCCTTCCAGCAACGGGACCAGCGCTCGGAGGTCTTCCGCATCGATCTGGGTGTCGGGTCCAAACTGAGTGCTTATTCCGGGTGGGTTTCGCACCGCAGATTCAACGGTCCCCCAGAGATTAAATCCCAAGACTCCCGCCAGGCCGGCCACGGCCAGCCCCACCGCCGCGTGCCCGGCCAACCACAAGACCAGGTCCGCCCCGATGATCGCGAGCGGGACAGCCAACGGCAGGAAGTATCGGCCCGAGGGATCCGCGCCGAACGGGGTGAGCCAGAATCCGAAGAGCACGCAGGCCACGACTCCCACCAGGAGCGACCTAGCCGAATTGAGCGGCCGTTCCCGCCGCAACCCGCGGCCCGCGAGCGCCAGGGCTGCGAGCCAGAACAGAACGGCCACCGGAAGCAGCGGCCACGCCAGCCAGCGCACTTCCCAGGGCGGCCTCAATCCAAAGATGACGGTGGAACCAAACAACAGCAGGTTGAGCGCATGGGTACCGAGATAAGGAAGTAATTCGGATGGGCTCGAACCAACAATCGCCGATCCCAACAATTCGGTCAGAAAAACGGATGCTCCCCTGCTCCCCACGCTCCAGACCCACGGCCCGGCGCCGGCCAGTCCAAAAACGACCATGAGGGTCGCTCTGCCAAGGGCCTGCCTACCAGGCAACCGGCGCCCGAGAGTACGGATGAGCAAGATCCCGGATGGAAGGCTGTAGACCAGAGTCAGCCCAAATGCCCAGAACCCGAGGCCGGCCAGCGCGGCCCAGACCGCAAAGATCCAGCTGCGGTGTGGCTCACGGTTTGCCTTCAATGCGAGCAGCAACAGCACGTTTCCGATCAGCAGGGCCTCCCCATAGCCCCCCAAAGAGACGGTGGTGTAGAGGGTTACGTTGACCGGCGGGATCGCCATGAAGGCGGCAGCGAGGATTGGCAGCGCCGGGTGCGGCGAAACCTCCCGCGCCAATCCAATGGTGGTCAGGATCGTCCCGCCATACAAGAGGATCTGCACCGCCCGGATGGCGCCGACACTCTCCCCGATCAACGTGAAAGCCAACCCGACGAGGGAGGCGTCCAAACTTCCCATGTAGGCTTGGCCGTAGAAGAACGCCGGCCAGCGTCCCTGAAGGATGTGACGGGCCATCAGCCCGACCACCGCCTCGTCGGCATGGAAAGGAAAGCCGCCCATCGCGAGCAGGACGAGCTTGAGCCCAATTCCGAGGGTCGCCAGCCCGAGGGCCCAGAGCCAGATCGGCTGGCCGATTACTCGGCGAAGGCGGCTGGATAGTGCCAATTGTATAATCCGTCCGTGCTGCTCCCCGGCTTGAAACGGGTTGAAATTCTGATCGCGATTCTGGCGATCGGAGTTCGGTTGATTCCCGGGCCACGCACGATCGACGACGCCTTCATCACGTTTCGCTACGCGCAGAATCTGCTGGCCGGCGAGGGGCTGGTTTACAACCCGGGCGAGCAAGTCCTCGGAACCACCACCCCGATCTACACCCTGCTGCTTTCTGGGTTAGCGGCGTTCGTCGGCGGCAGTCGAACGGACTTTCCGCTGCTGGCGCTGCTGGTCAACGCAGTGGCCGACGGAGTCACCTGTTGGATGCTGCCAAGGCTTGGAGAGCGGCTCGGATTCCGCGCAGCCGGGATCGCGACCGGGTTGGTGTGGGCCATTGCTCCATGGTCGGTTACCTTTGCAATCGGCGGCCTCGAAACGAGTGTACTGGTTGGATTGGCGACCGCGACATTCTACTTACATCTCACCCACCGGCCAGTCGGCGCGGCGGCGGCCGGCGCGTTCGCCTTGCTCACGCGGCCCGATGCATTGCTCTTTCTGGGACCGCTCGCGATCGGGCGTGCCCTGCAGATCCGGAAGGCGGCACCTCCCCTGCGCTCGGGCGAGCTGTTCGCCTTTGGAGCTCCGTTGGTGGCCTGGGTGGCTTGGAGCCTGGCTTACTTCGGCTCTCCCATCCCTCAGTCCCTATTCGCAAAGACGGTCGCTTATCAGATCCCAGCCGAGGCCGGGCTGGTTCGCCTTTTGCAGCATTACGCCACACCGTTCCTGGAGCACGAACTGCTTGGGGCGGGCTGGATCCGGGTTGGGATTGTCCTGTATCCAGCGCTTTTTCTTATTGGGGCCTTAGGCGCGACCCGAGCGAACCGGGAGGTCTGGCCGTTCTTAGCTTACCCAGGGCTGTATTTGTTGGTGTTCGCCGTTGCTAATCCGCTGTTGTTCCGTTGGTATCTGACCCCTCCGCTGCCGATGTACTTCTTGGGCCTTTTCATGGGGGTTTCGAAGGTCTCAAAGGACATCCGGAGCCGAGCTCCTCTGCTCCTGTTCGCAGCGCTGGCCGTCGCCGCTACCGCCAGCGGGTGGGCTTTGACTCCAGATCATGGAGCCAGGCGACCGGCACCCAAAATGGCTTTCATTGAACTGGAGCTTCTCTACGAGCACGCGGCCGAGCTCGTCGAGAACCGACTCTCGAGCAATCAGGTCCTGGCCGCTTCTGACATCGGTGCGTTGGGATACTACACCGGGGCGCGGATCCTCGACATGCTCGGGTTGGTGTCCGCGGAGGCGAGCCAATACTATCCGGCCCCGACCTCGATGTATGTGATTAACTATGCGATACCGCCCAATCTGGTGCGAGACCTTGAGCCGGATATGGTCGTGCTGCTTGAAGTCTACGGCCGTAACGGGCTGCTGCTCGATCCTGCCTTCCAACAGTCGTATAAGCTCGTCGACCAGCTGCCCACCGATATATATGGAAGCCGAGGCTTGCTGATATACGTACGCAACGAGTCTGAATGACCCCCAATCGCTGGAGGTCATGGGCTCCGGTAATCGGGCTTCTGCTGCTGACCGGGTACCAGCTGTGGGGAGTGGCGTTGGTTCCGTTCCATCCGGACGAGAGTTCCCTGCTATTCCAGAGCCGAGACTTCGAGGCGATTTTTCGCTCCCCGACCTCGCTGGCCTGGTCAGCCGACCGCGAGCCCGCCCCCGAGCTGAGTTACCGCCTGCTCAACGCGCCCCTCCCGAAGTACGTCCTCGGCCTTGGCCGCTGGCTCGCCGGGGTCGACGGGACAGAAGTGTCCGTCGACTGGGACTGGAGCCAAGACTGGATAGCAAACCTTGGCGCTGGCGCCCTCCCCACTCCGAGCGCGCTGCTGGCTGGTCGGATCGCGAGCAGCCTCCTGCTGCCGCTCGCCGCGCTGTTCCTCTACCTGGCCGGGAAACAACTCGGCGGGCCGTGGGTCGGCGGGTTGGCGGCCGCCTTTCTGGGGCTCAATGCGCTCGTGCTGGTCCATGGCCGGCGAGCGATGGCCGAAGGCACGTTGATCTTTGCAGTCTGCTTCGCGCTCTGGAGCCTGATTGGGCCCCGCAATCGGCCTTGGCTATCCGGCCTCGGGATTGGATTGGCGCTGGGGGCGAAGCACTCAGCTGTTGCGCTGCTGCCGGTCGGGATCCTCGCTCTGCTCTGGGGAACAGACCCGCCCCAGGCGATCCGCCAGAAGCTCGGTTCGGTTGGAGTGTTTGTGTTGGTGTTGCTGGTGGTCACCCTCGCGCTGAATCCGGTAGTTTGGTCTGATCCGGCATCCGCGCTCAAAGAGATCTTCCAAGTTCGGCGGTCGCTCGTCCAGGATCAAGTGCAGGCCCAAGCGATCGCCGAGCAGCTGGCGATTGCGGTTCCACTGCGCGGGATCGATCGACTCGCGGTGCTTATTGCCCACCTGTTTCTGGCACCGCCTCAGTTCCAAGAGATTGGCAACTATCAAGCCGAGTTGGATTCGAGCGTCGCCCGCTACCTCGCGATGCCCGGCCATGCGCTGCTGCGGGGCCGGACCTTGGGAGGCCTGAGCCTCGGCCTGACGTTTGCCGGCCTCTTCTTCGGTGTCGCCACGCTGCGGACCGGCTCGCGGTCCGAAAGCCGGACGGCCGCCTTACTGCTCCTCAGCACGGCGGTCCTTACGCTATCCCTCTACGTCGGGATCCCGCTCCCGTTTCAGCGCTACTACATGCCTCTCGTTCCACTGGTTTGTCTATGGTCGGCGTTCGCCGTCATCGGTTTGGGGCGACAAATGAAAAAGCTGCCCTTCATCAGGGCAGCTTCGGGCTAGTTCGGTTAGTCAGCTACTCTCTCAAGTAGTCGACTAGCTTTCGGCGATGGGAGGGATGCCGCAGTCGGCTCAGGGCCTGGGCCTCGATCTGGCGGACCCGCTCGCGGGTCACGCCCATCTTGCGGCCGACCTCCTCCAGAGTGTAGCTCTGCCCGTCATGCAAGCCGTAGCGCAATTGTAGGATCCGCACTTCCCTTGGCGGCAGGGTATGCAGCACGTCTCGCAGTTGCTCCCTCAACAGACTCTTGGTGACCGCCTCGGCTGGCGCCGGGGAATCCTCATCTTCGATGAAATCGGCTAACACCGAATCTTCCTCTTCATCGGTGGGGGTCTCCAGCGAAATCGGACGACGGGCGACCTGAATCATGTTCTCGACCTTCTTCGGTGTTACGCTCAGCGCATCCGCCAACTCTTCGGTCGTTGGATCACGCCCAAGAAACTGGGTTAGTTGATGGGATGTGCGCAGCAGGCGATTGATCTGGTCGCCCATGTGCACCGGCACTCGAATCGTTCGCCCTTGATCGGCAATCGCCCGGGTAACCGCCTGGCGGATCCACCAGGTGGCGTACGTGGAAAACTTATGGCCGCGCCGATAGTCGAACTTCTTCGCGGCCCGGATCAATCCAATATTCCCTTCCTGAATCAGGTCGAGGAATGGAACTCCGCGCCCCATGTATTTCTTGGCCACGCTGATGACGAGCCGCGAGTTGGCGGTGATCAGGTGTTCCCGGGCTGCCCAGCCGTCCTCGATGTACAGACGCAGGTGGGTCCGCCTCGACTCCGAGAGGCCGCCCCGAGCCATGGATTCGCGGGCCCGACGCCCGCGCTCGATCCGCTTGGCGAGCGAGACTTCCTGCTCCGCGGTCAATAGCGGAACCCGGCCGACTTCCTTCAAGTACAGGCCGACGCTATCGTCAGCATCGATCGCGGCCAAATCGTTCTTGTCCCTTACTTGCGAGGCCTCGATTTCCACCAGATCTTCATCCGCCGGGTCTTCGCCATCTGAGACGTCGTCCGAATAGGCAATGCCCGCTGCCAGCAGGCTCGAATAGACTTCCTCGAGCCGATCCAGGTCGCGCTCTGCCTCAGGAAAGACGGCCAGAATCTCGTCGATCGTGACGAAGCCCCGCTCCTTCCCCTGCTCTAGGAGATGCTCCAGGGCCTGATTCTCCTCTTCCTGGGCGGCAGCCTCCTCGGGGCTGGAGTCCTCCTCAACCGCGGGATCGGTCCTTCGCCACTTCTTTTTCGGCTTGGCCAATTGGCTTCCTTTCCTCTCACCTTCCGGCGCAGTTCAGCTTAATGACTTTTGAGGTCGGAATCAACACTCAAAGGGGAAACTCATCCGCTCAGGGCGTCGCTGTAGCCTCGGGACCCCCACCTGGGGTCGGAGTCTCCGTCGTCTCGGGTCCCGGGCTGGGGCCGGGCGTCGTAGGAGTACCCGTCTCTGGTGCCAGGCTCGGGCTGGAAGTCGGTTCTGGCGTCGGAGTCGGTAGGAGGTCAGCCGCCAAATTCAAGACCTCTTCTAGCCCGACCAGGCTCAGGATTTGGACCCCCGCCCGCCCTGGGCTGGAGGCATACCGAGAGTCGCCGGTCGGCGCCGCCCGTCCGACGCTGAATTCGTGCCGCTCGCCACTGCTCAACACGATCTCGACTCGAAATTGAGGTTGGTCGAGCTCAAAGGCAATCAAATCAATTGCGTCCAACACTTCCGCCCGCGGGGTTGGCGCAGAAAGCCACGCCACGGCCCGCTCTACCCGGGCCGGATCGGCAGGCAGGGTGGCTGGCCGCACGATCTGCCACAGGTCCTCCGGATCCCTCTCCAGTTGCAAGACCGTGCCAGCTTTCAGGTCCTCGACTGTCAGACTGACGATTTCACTGCTTTCAACCTGCCAGAACGGATCTAGCGAGGCCGAGGGAGTCGGCGTGGGCTCGGCTTGTTGGCGCGCCCGGACGAGGATGGCCGCAATCAGGACCATCCCGAAGGCTCCCAACGTGACCCAGGTATTCCGGCGGATCATGGCTCAGGCCAGCTTGCGCCGGTTCCACCACACCCACCCGCCGGCCAGGACGATCCCACCCGGAATCACCACTGTGGTTCCGACGACCAGGAGGGTAACCGTTGCTCGGGTCGCCGGCAGGACCTGCCGGACGGTGCGCTGACGGGGAGTGATATCAATGAGGTCTTCCTGGCGGGCGGCCCAATCGATGCTGTTGACCATCAAGTCACCGTTGCCGCCGGCAAAGAAACCGCCATTGGAGGCGAAGTCGCCGTCTCCGATCAAGACTAATCGCGCCCCCGACTGACTATCTTCAAGCGCAGCTGCCAGTGCCAGCGGGCCGGAAGTCTCAGTCTGTTCGTCGTATTGGATCGTGCTCCCCTCGGCGATCGATGCAAAATCGGTCTCCCCCCAGGAACGCTCACTGGTCATCACCAGTTGGGTGATAGTGCGGACCGGATCAGCACCCTCCGAGATCTCGATGCTGCGGGCCGAAGGGTACTGAGTGAGAAAACTCGACACTCGTTCGGTAATCGGATGGGCACCGTAGCTGAACGAGAGGCCCACCAGGTAAAGCGAGGAGCCGAGGTCAACAACGAAATCGTCGCGGGCCCCGATCCCCCAGCTTTCCAGCAGGTAGGAGTTCAGCGAATCGTCAGCTAGATCGAGCTGGGTGACTGCCGAGGGTTCGAGCATTGTGACCAATGAACCTCCGGCGACCAAATAGTCGTTGATTAACTGGAGTTCCTGGTCGGTCATTTGGGTTCGCGGGGCGGCGGCAATTACCACGCTCGCGTCACCCGGGACCTCACCCTCGACCAGCAGATTGAGAGTCTGAACGCCGTAATTCTTGGACTCCAGGGAACTCTTCAACTGGGACAGCCCAATTTCGCCGGTCTCCGCCAATTCGAGTTCGCCGTGGCCGGTCAGAAAGTACACTACCCGATCCTCGGGATTGGTCAGTCTGACGATGGCCGAGGTGATCTCGCGTTCGCTGGGGAATTCGATGAGGTGCGAGTCTTCGCCGAGAGTGGCCGCCATCGAGGCATCCCGCGTCACTCCAAAAAGATCGGCAGCCAGGGGATTGGACCGCGGGTCAATGAATTCGTAGCTGACCAATCCATTGCTCTTGGAAACAAACTCATCCAGCAGCGGCCGGATCTGGTCTCGCGCACTTGCCCGGTCTGGAGTGTAGAAGCCAGTCAGTTTCACCGGCTCGGAGAGCTCCGAGAGCAACAGCTCAGTCTCGGGGGAAAGCGAGAACTCCTTGTCCTCGGTCAGGTCGATCCGTTGCGGGTAGCTGACCGCCAGCGCGTTGATCACCACCAGGATTCCCAGAAATCCCAACCCGAACAAGGCCGCGTTGCCGCCGTAGCGGGCTTGCCGTCCGCTGAGCGCCTGGCGGACCCGGGCGGGGTTGAGCAGCACCCCGCCTGCCGAGGCCGCAAGCGCGACCACGACCCCACCCTGCAACCATCCATCGATGACCGGATCGAACAGGTACTTCACGCCGCTGCCCAGCAGCGCGATCAGCCCTAGCAGGAAACAGCCGGCGGCCAGGCGGGCGCGTTCAATCCTCAGCGCCATCGCCTACTCTCGACTACCTGGCTGGCCAGAAGCAGGGCCAGCGCGGTTACGCTGATGTAGTAGACCAGATCGGAAAGTTCCAGGATGCCCTGGTAGAGATTGGTGTAGAAATGCTCCAACAACCCGAGGTAGCCGACGACCTGGCTGAGCGGGCTGAGGCCTGCACCCACGTTGCCCAGAATCCACAGCACCAGGCTCAGCGCGAAGCCAAAAACCGCTGCCGCCGCCGGGCTCGAGAACAGGCTCGACGCGAACACCCCTATCGCCAGCAGAGCCCCAACCAGCGCCACCATCCCAATGTATGCGGAGACCAAAACCCCTTGATCGATTCCGGGATCCGTGAATTGATTGATCAAGATCGGAAACACCCAAGTGCCGGCGACGATGAGTAACAGGAAAAGGAATGAGCCCAGCCACTTACCAACCACAAGCTCCCAATCGCGCACCGGAGAAGTGAGCAGCAGCTCAAGGGTCCCCATCCGCTGCTCCTCGGCCAGCAAGCGCATCGTCAGAACCGGGCTGACGATGAGCAAGACGGTCGCCAGCGGACCCATGACCATTCGACCGTCTGGATTCATCTGACCAGTCGGCAGCCCAAAGTTGACATTTAGGGAGAAGATCAGGCCGAGGACGAGGAAGGTGAGCGCGGCCGCAGCGTAGGCCAGCGGCGATACGAAGTAGCGGCGGAACTCACGGACCGCGATCACCCAACTGGTACGCACGATCTAGCTCTCCTGTGTCATGGCTTGATCTTCCTCGCGAGTGAGCTGCAGGAAGATGCTTTCCAAGCTGATGCCGGCGGTCGTCAGCTCCAGCAGGTCCAAATCAGCTTCCACAATCCGACGCGCCAACATCGGCCGCAGATCCCGACCGGGCGTGGAAGTGACTTCCACGGTGCCTGCCTGCCTGCCGATCTCGACTGACTCGACTCCCGGAACGCCCTTCAGCAAGGAGGCCAGGTCGCCAGCTTGAGCAGAGCTGCGGATCAGGATCCGCTCCGCGCCAGCTAGCTGGGCGGAGAGATTGGCAGGAGTATCCTCCGCCACGATTCGCCCCTTGTTGATGATCAGAACCCGGTCGCAAACCTGCTGGGCTTCCGAGAGGATGTGGGTGGACAAGAAGACGGTCCGCTCCCGCCCGAGCTCTCGAATCAAGTCCCGCACTTCGATGATTTGGGCCGGATCCAGACCTATGGTGGGTTCATCCAGGATCAAGACCTCCGGCTGGTGCAAGAGCGCCTGGGCCAGCCCCACCCGCTGTCTCAGGCCCTTGGATAAGTTGCCGATCAAACTGTCGCCCCGCTCCTGCAGGCCGACTTGGGTGAGTACCTCCCCGACCCGGCTTTCCAGATCCTCGACTCGCCGGAGCGAGCCCATGAATGAGAGATACTCCCGTCCGGACATCTCCGGGTACAGCGGAACGGTCTCCGGTAGGTAGCCGACCCGGCGACGCACCTCCAACGAATCCTCGACCACGTCGTACCCGGCTACCTTGGCGGACCCGCTGGTTGGCGGCATGTATCCGGTGAGGATCCGCATTGTGGTCGTCTTGCCGGCCCCGTTCGGGCCAAGGAATCCCAGGATCTCGCCGCGTTTGGCCTCGAAGGAGATTCCCTCGAGGGCGGTGAGGTTGCCGTAGGTCTTCGAAAGCTGATTGGCCTCGATCAAGTCTCGGTCCTTAGCCGCGGGTGGCGCCGTTTCTTGGGGGCTGGCACTACACAAAAACAACCCGGCTCCGCCGTTGCAACGTTCTTGCTCCGGAAGACCGGGATGTTCGGGGTCCAATCCCGCAGATCACTATACAGAGTTTCCTGGCCGAGAGTCAAGACACAGTTGTGCTTCTCACGATTTGCTAAGCTCTTGGCCGGTTTTCTTTAAGTTTGCTTGACATGGCCTGGGCCAACTTGTACAATCGCCCAGCTTCCCCCATAGGAGCAGTGGAACCTGATGCAAGCCCTGACCGCATTTGAACAAATCGCGGTTTTCAGCGTTGTCGGGATTGCCATATTAGGGTTGGTCTACGCACTCATCCTGCGAACCCAAGTGCTGCGAGAGCCGGCCGGCACTCCCCGGATGCAGGAGGTCTGGAACGCAATCCGGGTCGGGGCCGACACCTACCTGCGGCGCCAACTGCGCAGCATTCTCCCGCTGATTGCGGTGCTCACGGTCGCCCTCTTCCTCAGCGTGTACATCGTCCCCCCCAGCCCCGAGGCCTTGGAGCGTTTCCACACCTTGAATTCCGAAACCGTCGTCCTGGTCATCGGGTTGGGACGATCGCTGGCCTTCGTGATGGGTGCCATCTTCAGCTTGACGGTGGGCCAAATCGGGATGCGGATGGCGGTGCAGGCCAACGTTCGAGTGGCGGCGGCCGCTCGTCGGTCGTTCGGGGACTCGCTGCGCATCGCCTATCGAGCCGGCACGATCACCGGGATGCTGACCGACGGCCTCGGCCTCTTCGGCGGCACAATGATCTTCATCATATTCGGAATCGCCGCCCCGGATGCGCTGCTCGGGTTCGGATTCGGCGGGACCCTGGTGGCGCTCTTCATGCGGGTCGGCGGAGGGATCTTTACCAAGGCGGCAGATGTCGGAGCCGATTTGGTGGGAAAGCTGGAGGCGGGGATCCCCGAGGACGACCCGCGCAATCCGGCGGTCATCGCCGACCTCGTGGGCGACAACGTAGGTGACTGCGCCGGGATGGCGGCCGACATCTTCGAGTCATACGAGGTCACGATTGTCGCCGGGCTGATTCTCGGGCTTGCCCTGTGGCACATCACCGGCAACTTCGAATGGGTCGTCTACCCCTTGCTCGTGCGCGGGATCGGTGTGCTCTCTTCGATCATCGGGACCTACGCGGTTCGCGGCGGTCCGGGGAAGAGCGGCAATGCGATGCGGGCGATCTTCACCGGGTTCTTGTCTTCGGCGGCGATCTCAGTGGTCTTATTCGGAATCATTGGATTCTTCTACATGCAGGATGTGCCCGGAGGCTGGTGGCGGCCGTTCCTGGCGACAACCATTGGGGTGCTGTTGGCGATCGCCATCGACCGGCTAACCGAGTACTTCACCGGAAGTCACGGCAGGCCGGTGCAGGAAATTCGGAAGGCCACCAACACCGGCCCGGCGACTACCATTCTCTCCGGGATCGCGGTCGGTTACGAGTCGAGCGTCTGGTCGATCCTGGTCATCGGGGTGACCATCTTCGTTTCAATCCTCACCTTTGGCGGAATATCCGGGATCCCGGCGGGCGAGGCAGTGACCTTCATTCTTTATGGCGTCGCCATGACCGGCATCGGCATGCTGACTCTGACCGGAAACAACGTCGCCATGGATTCCTTCGGTCCGATCGCCGACAATGCCAATGGAATCGGACAGATGGCCTGGCACGGGGAGGACGACCGCGATACGGTGCAGGCCCGCCAGATCATGGCTGACCTGGATGCAGTTGGAAACACGACCAAGGCCATCACCAAGGGTGTGGCGATTGGCTCGGCCGTGATCGCGGCGGTCGCCCTCTTCGGTTCCTTCCTGGTGGACGTCAGCCGGGCACAAGCCGCATTAGGGATTCCGCCGGCTGAGCAAATCAAGACCCTTGGGATCCGGGTTGACCTGCCACAAGTCTTCGTCGGTCTGCTGATTGGAGGCGCCCTGCCCTGGCTCTTTTCCTCCTTTGCCATCAATTCCGTCAGTCGGGCGGCCTCCTTGATCGTCGAGGAAGTGCGGCGCCAGTTCAAGTTGGGCGTACTGGAAGGCAAGGCGGCGCCGGATTACACCCAGGCAGTGGCGATCTCCACGGAGGCGGCCCAGAAAGAGCTGCGGCCGTTGGCGCTGCTTGGAGTGGTCACCCCGATCCTGGTTGGGCTGGTGCTCAAGGCGGAGGCGCTGGGCGGGTTTCTGGCCGGAATCATCCTCTCCGGCCAACTCCTGGCGGTGTTCATGAACAACGCCGGCGGGGCCTGGGACAATGCCAAGAAGGCCATCGAGGACGAGCCCTCGAATCCCGGCGCCAACACCGGCAAGGGTTCAGAGCGCCATATGGCGGGAGTGGTAGGCGACACCGTAGGAGATCCAATGAAGGACACCGCCGGTCCGGCGCTCAATCCGATGATCAAAGTGGTCAATTTGGTCTCAGTGATCATCGCCCCCATCGTTGTCCAGTACGAGCAGCTGGGGCTGGCCGGTTGGTTGATCGTCCTGGGGCTCGTCGCCTTACTGGTTTGGGCGATCTGGCAGAGCAAGCGGCCGGCAAA
>CAZPZD010000030.1:0-12144 GCA_964590515.1 uncultured Anaerolineaceae bacterium
GTGCCGTGACAACCGGCGCAGGCGGTGCCTTCGCCTCTTATGAAGGCCTCGCCCGTCCCATGAACCGAGTTCTCGCGGAACTGCGCTTCCTTGGAGACGATCAAGGTGGTGTCATTGTGACACTCGGTGCAGCTGAGATCAGCCGCAGCGACCTCCGCGGCTGGTCCTGGCGGGCCGGCAGGCCCCTCAGGCCCGGCAGCTCCGGGGGGCCCGGCGGCCCCTTCGGCACCTGCGCAGGAGGCCAGCGCGAGCGCCAGGCCTAGTATGAATACGACGGCTAGAATGGTTGATCTTTTCATAGGGCAGTCTCCTCCGATGTATGTCTTCAAGGGGTTAACGCCACCCTCGACGTCCGAAGTTCGATGGCCGTGTGACCCATGCACCACTGGGTCAAGTATCCCAGCCATTCTAATACTGCATTAATCTAGGGCCAACTCCACAGGGGAAGAAGTTGCATCCGTCACCCGGACATGTGACAAAAATCACAGAGACTGAGGGGTGGCCGGAGGCGGCGGGGGACCGCCCGGTCAATTGTCCGGGGCGCCGGCGGCGATCCAGTCGAGGATGATCTGGATATGAGAAGCAGGGAGCTTCCCGCCGGGCGGCATGAGCGTGCCCTGCTCATGGGTTCCCAAGAGCTTCTTGGCCAGGAGACTGTTCTCGGGGTCGCCGGCAATAACCACGGGTGCATGGTCGCCAGTGGCCATTACGGTTTCATGGGTAGAGGCGTCCCACCCCCCCAGACGCCCATGGCAGACGCCGCACTGGGTCGCCAAGATCGGCAGCACGTCAGCGCTGAAAGACGGCGGTTCTCCGGCTTCAATCTCCCCCGGGCCGGCCAACTGACGGATGAAGTCCACCAATTGGTGGATCTGATCGTCAGTCAAGATCTCTCCCCAACTGATCATGGAGGTGGCCGCGTGGCCGAGGTTGATGACGTCGAACAGGGCTTGGTCAGTATTGCGGGCCTGGAAATCCGGATCGCGCAGGGAAGGGCCGATCAATCCGGCTCCCTCCGGACCATGGCACTGGGCGCACACCTCGGCGTATATATCAGAGCCTTCGATGGCCAGCTGACGCGCCTGCACTTCCGGAGGGATCTCCACCGGCGGGTCGGCTTCCCAGGAACGAAGGTATCGGACGATGGCGTCGATGTCGTCATCGTCTAGCGGACCGCCGAAGCGAGTGCCAAAGGGGGACATTCCAATGTTGGGCTGGCCCGCGGCAATGATCGATTGCAGGGTCGAGTCATCGCGAGTTCGCAGGTACTCGCCAGAGCTGATGGGCGCGATGATATCGTCTGACCGGGTGGGGTTCGCCCCTCCCTCCCCGAAGTCGCCATGACAGGGAGAGCAGTTTTCGGAGAAGAGGGCTGCCCCAACCTCAAGGGGCGATCCGCGTGCGGCCTGGAGAGTGTAGGTCACCAGCGCATCCAGCTGCTCGTCCGTGAGCACTTCGCCCCACACCGGCATGGTCTCGTGCGCTCCGCCGGCGGAGATGATTTCTCTGGCCTGGCTCAGGTCCATGGCGGCCGGGATCCGCTGTGCATGGCAGGCGGTGCAATGCTGGGCGAACAATCCCTCCGCCTCGGGGGCCGTGCCGGGATCCACCACGTAACGCGCCAGGGCGTCCAACTCGGTTTGACTCAAGCGCTCACGCCAGGGTGGCATCTCGAGGTGAAGGCCGCCTTGGCTGATGATCTGCCTCAGCTCTGCCTCCTCGGCCGGCACCGCGATGGCGCGCCCGTGGCAGGAGGCGCAATTAACCGAGTACAGGCGCTGTCCGTCGGGAGCCACCAGGAAGTTCAGCAGCGAGGTCCGACTCTCGGGGCCGAGCACTTGAGCCCAGTTGGGAACCGAGAGGTCGGCGTGCGGTGGGAAGTCGCTGCTCAGTTCCAGGGCGCCTTTGAGCGCGAGCGGATCTCCGGCTACCAACTCCGGTGCCGTATGGCAAGCACCGCAGTTTTGAACAAAGAGCAAGCTGCCGGCAGGTGAGAGGATAAAGCCCGCCAGCGCGTCGATCTCGTCACTGGTCAGGTCGGCGCTCCAGGCCGGCATCCCTTCGTGCTTGCCCTGCGCAATCACTTCGTGAAGGTTGGTCCCCTCGGGGACGACAACCCGGGCGCCATGGCAACTGGCGCAGTTCTCGGTGTAGAGCACGGCGGTCTGATCCCCGGGAGCCGCTTCGAGCGGCGGTGGTGCCTCCAGTACAGCCAGTAAGGTAAGGACCCCAACCCCCAATGCCAGGATGGTCGTTGTCCCAGTGACTAATAAGCGCCCACGCGGGTGACGCGCTTTCTTGCGATCCAGGAACGGGAGGCCAATGAGCAGGAGCAGGCCCAGGGTCGGCAGCACGAAGACGCCGATGACCTCCAGCTTGCCGGGGAAGTACTTCAGCAGCTGGAAGAGGAAAAGGAAGTACCACTCAGGATGTGGGGTATAGGTCGAGTCGGAGGGATCGGCTCTGGCTTCCAGGGGAGCGCCAACAAAGAAGGCGAGCCCGACCAGCAGCCCAAAGACGAACAAAGATACGATCGCATCCTTGAACAGCGCGTCCGGAAAGAAACGCTCGCCCTTTTCTTTTGCGGCCTGATACGACTCGAGGACTTCCTGCTTGGCGCGCTCGTCCACAGTCACTCCCTCTCCCCCGGGATGTGGCTGATGCCGAGGCGGACGATCAAATAGAGATGGATCAGCAGCAGCAGGAGCAAGGCAGCCGGCAGTCCCCAAACATGCATTCCATAGAACCGTGCCAAGGTGACCGCAGTCAGTTCTTCGCCTCCCCGCAGCACCAGCAAGATCCAGTGACCGACGATCGGGGTCACTTCTGCGATGCGAGTCCCAACGGTGGTCGCCCAGTACGCCTTTTGGTCCCAGGGCAGCAGGTAGCCGGTGAACCCGAATCCGAGGACCAGGATCAGCAGCCCCACTCCCGAAAACCAGGTGATTTCACGAGGGAACTTGTAACTACCGTAGAAAATCACCCGCAGCATGTGCAACGCACTCAGTACGACCAAGGCGCTAGCGCCCCAATGATGCAGGCCTCGAATGAGCCAACCGGCCGGAACCTCGCGGGTGATGTACTGCACCGTTTGGTAGGCCTGGTCCGGGGTTGGGACATAGTAGATCGTCAGCAGGATCCCGGTGACGATCTGGTTGATGGCGACGAAGAGGCTGGCGCTGCCGAGGGTGTAGAGCCAATTGACCTTTGGAACTTTGCGCAGGAAGATGGATTCCCATACCTTGCGCCAGCCGAGTCGCTCATCGAGCCAGGTAGCGAAGCGGGTTGCCAGCTTAACCTCCAAGAATGGACAACGTGTCATTCTCCACTCTGACTTCGAAGCGGTCAAGCGGTCGCGGCGGTGGGCCGCCGAGCACGGTTCCATCCCGATCGAAGATCCCATTGTGGCAGGGGCAGTAGAACTTTCCCTCGTCGGCGATCCAGCGGATCCGGCAACCCAGGTGGGTGCAGATGTTCGACATTGCCACGAAATCTCGGCCGTTTTCCGTCAACAGGTAGACCGACAGTTCTTCTTGGCTGGTAATCCATCCGGTCTGGCGCTCGATCTTGGCCTTGAACAACGTGGGAGTCCCGAGCTCGAGCTTGGAGACCGTGGCAATCGGGATCCAGGTTTCGGTTTCCCGCCGCTGGAGGGCCGGCCCCAGGACATACACGACCGCCGGAATACTGAAACCGGCTCCGAGCAGCGCTCCGATAGCCCAGGTCAAGGTGCCGAGGAATTCCCGTCGATTGATTTCCTGTTCTGAGTTCATCTCAACTCCCCTCATCCAGTGAAGGTCCTTGGCGCGATCACCGCGGGGCGCCGGCCGTGATCCAGTCGATCACTAACTGCAGTTGGTCCGGAGTGAGCTGCCCAAAGTGAGCCGTGTCGCCGGACTGCTTCTGGACGAGCAGGCTGGCTTGCGGATCGCCGGGAACGATCGCCGGACCGCTCTCCCCGCCTTCCAAGGCCGAGTCATAGCTGGTCAGATCGAGGCCTTGGATTTCTCCGTGGCAACCGCCGCAGACCGAAGCCAACAGGGGGCCAATCCGAGCCCCGAAGGTCAGGGCCTGAGTCCCGACTTCGGGTGCTGGGGTGGCGAGGAGTTGCGGAACCTGCTGCCGCAGGATTTCGCGCAGGGCGGGCGCATCGAAGCCGGCATACACCCAGGCCGTCCCATGGCAGGCGCTGTTGGAACAGAATGAGGTATTGCTTGTTCCGCCGGGATTGTCGGTCGTGTGGCAATTGCTGCAGGTTGGATCGAATACTTCCCGATGCAGCCCGATCCAGTTGGCGTTCAGGTGAGAGCTGGGCTCGGGCCCGCGGCTGATCTCGATCTCGGCCACGAAGTCCGACGGGCCAGCCACGACCGGGATCGAATGGCACAGGTTGCATTCTAGCCGAATGGCCTCCGCGTTGCCATTAAGGTGCTTCCCATCATGGCAGCGGAAGCAACCCGGCGAATCCTTGTGCCCGACGTTATCGGCATGGGTGGTCCAATCCGCCTTCTGGATTGGGAAGACGCTGGAGCGGTAGGCCTCTTGCAGTGCGGAGATCGCCGTCATCAGCAGCGGACGATCCGTATTGTAGAACTCGAGATAAGAGGCCTGGTAGTACTGCTCCAGCCCGGCAATCCCCGCCACGCCTTCTTCGACCGAAGGATAGTTGAGGTGAAACACTTCCTGCGCATTGCTGCGGATCTCCGGGATCGAGGGGGACACTGCCCCGCGCGCCATCAGCTCATCGATCGTGTCTGCCGGCGGAGGAATCAGATGGGTGATGCGGTTGTGGCAGGTGATGCAGTCCATCCGCTTAAGGAAGATCGGATCGACCGATTCGGGGACCAGCCCAGACTCCACATCGACGTACTCGGTGACCAACCCGTTGCGATCCACGACCCGCACCAGGGGGATCTGCTGCTCCATGGGATCCAGAGCAAAGTACAGCACCTCATTCTCGACGTGCCAGTGGATTCCACGCCCCAACCCCTGGCGGGCGGAGCCGCCTCCAGTCTTCATGGTCAGATAGATGCTGATGGGGGTGTTTTCGGCGTCTGGGAGGTAGCGCTTGATCTCCCTGAGGCTGTCATCCGAGAACTTCTCGGGAAAGTGGCAGCGTTCGCAGGTCTCGCGGGCGGGACGAAGTTTTTCGGCATGGATGGGGAATTCGTACTGTCTAAAGGCCTGCCGAAAAACGTGCTCCAAATCGCCGGCCTTGCGCGTCACCCGGGTAGCGGTGAACCCCCGCCCAATGTGACACTCGACACAGTCCACCCGGGCATGCGGTGAGACGAGATAGGCAGTGTACTCAGGCGGCATGGTGTGGCAGGCCGTGCCGCAGAACGGGGGCGAGTTGGTGTAGTCCCAGGCGTAGGTTCCGGCGGAGAAGACAGCCAAGCTGAGCAGGCCCAGGCTTGCGTAGCCGACCAGGCGCACCCACCGGGACGATCCGGCCGGCGGAAACAAGAACCTACGAATGCGTAGCCAGATACGTCTCATGCGGCAGGCTCCTTGATCTCTGCTTAACGTTCCGGCGCGCCGGCCTCGATCCAGTCGATCAGCTCGGCAAGTTCTTCTGAGGTCAGCTGGCCTGGATGTCCACCTTGCGATTGTATCTGTACCAACCAACTGGCGCTGGAATCCCCCGGAACAATCCCGGCCCCGTGGCTGCCCCCATCGAGCGCGGCGGAATAGCTAGACAGCGAGAGCCCCCCCACCGATGTAATCCCGTGGCAGGTGCCGCAGCGGTCGTGGAACAGTCCTTCGAAGCGACCCCTCCAGGAGGCCTGCTGCACGCCGGCCAGCGTGGGGGCAGGGGTGCGAGCGGGGGAGGCCGTGGGCGTCTGTGGCACGAAAGGTTCTACCACTTCTCCGGGCGGCAGGGTGGTGATGGCAGTCTGCTCGAAGGCGATGAAACGTAGCAGCCCGAAACCCAACGCGATCGCCAGCAGCGCGGCTCCCGGGAGGAAGACCCTCTCACGGCGGCGGATGACCTCCGGAGCGGGAGACGGCGGGATAAGGCCGGCCTCGATCGCCTCCAGCTCGGCGGGATGCTCATGCTCCATCTCTTCCCGCGAGAGCACGCCGGTGAACATGCTTTTGTTTAAGTGTCGAACGTGCACATGATAGAAGTGCCAGAGCACGATCGCCAGCACCGCCAACAGGGCCTCATTCCCGTGGGCGGATTTGGCCGCGGGGATGACCTCCCCGGGCAGCAGGCTGGCCGTGGCGATCGGGTTCCACATCATGAACCCGGTGAGGATCATGATCAACGTACCCCACACCAGAGCAAAGTACTCGGCCTTTTCCACGTAGGAAAAACGGCCGGAGCGTGGCCGTGCGCTGCGCAGGCCCAGGAAGAACGCCAGGTCCAGCAACAGGAACTTGAGGTCGTCGAGGGTCGGGAGCATGCTCAGCGCCACCCGCCGGACGACCACCCGATGCAGCACGGCAAGGAGGTGGTAGATCGCCTCAACCATCATGATCACCGCGGCGGTCCGGTGGATCACCCGGGTGGTTTCGATGCCTCCAAAGGCGCGCAGGACGGTCCCACCCACCGCGGCGGTCGCGAACATCTGGGCTAATCCAGTTATGGCCAACACAATGAACGCGGTCAGGAAAACCGCGTGCTCGATGCGTTGGGAGCGGTCGAATCGCGGATACAGGCGGGAAGCGGAAGGTGCCTCCGGCGGTGGGAACAGCTCGGATGGATCAGTCATCGCTGCCCACGCCGCCATCCGGATTCGGGTCCCCTGCGGGAGGAAGCCCGGTCGGGGCCGGCTGCGCCGCGTGCGGCTCGGCCTGTTTCCTCCTCGGCCGGCGGCGGGCCGGAAGCCGCGAGCGGACCCTCCAACTGGCGTCCAGGGCCACGATCAAACCCATCCCTCCCAATACTCCGGGAATAAGGATCTTATAGAAGGCGTCGACTGTGTAAACCATCGGGTGCCGCTCGGCCGAGGGCTCATAGTGCGAGAGCCACGCATCGGGGAAATTGGCCGTGGCATCCGGGTGACAAATCTGACAGCGGGCCAGCAGGTTTTCACGGACCTGCAGCCCCTTCACCGGGTCATCGGTGCGGCGGATGTCGTGCACCCCGTGGCAGTCGAAACAAACAGGCTTGTTGGTCTCGGCATCGGGTGACTGTTTCTCGAACAGGGTGACAGTTGTGCCGTGAAAGTCGGCTACGTATGTCTCCAACACCTGGGTGGATAAGCCATACGGTTCCATTCGCTGCGGATCGGTGTGACAGCCGGCGCAGAGTTGAGGAGACTTCAGGCGGAAGGTGGTCGTGCGAGGATCCTCGATGCTGTGCACGCCGTGGCAATCGATGCAAGTGGGGACGTCCAGATTGCCTTCTTCCAGCAGCGCCGAGCCGTGAACGCTGGTCAGGTACTTCTCATAGATGGCGTTGTGGCAGCGGGCACAGGTCTCCGGTATCCAGCTGCGCGCGCTGGGGAGCAGCGCCCCGCTCTGTGGATCGGTCAGTCGGCGGGTGTTGTGGGCGCCATGGCAATCGGTGCATACCGCGGCGGCACGCATGCCTCTCGCCCGCGCTTGCTCGTGGGCGCTGTCCAGCGTGAGCTCGTATTCACCGGAGTGACAGCGCTGGCAGGCGGGGTAGAGCTGCAGGCTCAGTTCGCGCCGATCGGCGGCCAGGAAGGTTGGGTGGGGGTACTCGCCCAGGCGGGTGTGGCACTGGGTGCAGGCATAGCCTCCCTGGCCGTGCACCGATTGCGAGAAGGTTTCGGGATCGATGTAGAGCGAGAACAGCTCGCCGTCCTGCAGCGGCATGACCAGATTGGGGTCGCTGTGACAGGCCAGGCAGCTCTCGTTGCTGACCCCCGGCTGCTCCGGCTGGGCAGCGGCATGGAACGCGGCTATCGCCAGCCCCAGGGTCCCTAGCAGCAGGGCGGCCAGCCGAATCGCCGTCCGCTTCACTCGACCTGCGTCTCCGTTTCAGTCTCAGCCATCAGCCGCTCGTATTCCCGCGGGTGATGTTGACGCATCTCCTTCTCGGAGAGCCGGCCGGTGAACATGCTCAAGTTCAGGCGTTCGACATGGACGTGGTAGAAGTGCCAGAGCAGTACAAAGACGCCTGCGACGATCGCTTCAGTGCTGTGGGCGAATTTGGCGGCCGGTATGATCCCGCCAGGCAGGAATCGGGTGAAGAGAAGCGGGAACCACAGGATTAGTCCAGAGACGATCAGAATGCCTATCGCGAAGAACAGAAACCAGTACGTGAACTTCTGTTCGAAATTGTACTTGCTGAAGCGGGGCCTGGTCTGGCTCAAGAAGAGCAGATAGCGCAGCATGCCGGCGGCATCGCGCACATCCTGCCAGACCGGCAGCATGGCCCCCGGAAGCCGGCGGCGACTCATCAGCCAGATGGCGCGGCCAAGGTGGTAGACGACTTCCAGGATCAACAGCACGGCGGCCGCGCGGTGAATGGTCCGCACCAGCTCCACCCGCTCGGGCGTTGCAAGGATGTGCTGGCTCCAGGCCGCCGCACGATACTTCTGCGGCAGCCCGGTGAGCAGCAGGGTGGTGAGCGCGATTAGCAACAGCCCATGCTCCCAGCGCTGGCCGCGGGTGAACCTTTGAAATGTGCGCTCGGTGCGCACCACAGGCACGCTCGCCGTTGACCGCGGAGGCGAAGCCTGACTCACGGGAGATTCCTCCGCACCCGGTCGACCAGCCCGCGCAGAATCTGCAGCGACAGGTAAATCCCGGTTGGGATCAGCACAACCGGGGTGAAGCTGCGATAAAAGGCCTGAGTGTAGAAGACGAAGGGTGTGCGCTCGCGGCTGACCGGATTGTGCCCGGTCCAGGCCCCGGTCCAGTTGGGACCCGCGTTCGGATGACACTGCTGGCAGGTCTGCAGCAAATTGGCCGAGTGAACCTTGGACCCCGGGTCCTCCGCGCTGCGGATGTCGTGGACTCCGTGGCAGTCGGTGCACACGGCGCTCTCATGCCAGATGCCAGGCCAATTGGATTTGTAGACCGACACGTCCACCCCGTGCCAAGAGACGGAGTAGAGATTGTAGACCTCAGAGGTGAGACCGTATTTCTCCATGAGTTCGGGGTTGGCATGGCAGCCGGCGCACAGCTCCGGGGATTCGATGCGAAACTGAGCGGTGCGCGGATCGGGGATGTCGTGCACCCCGTGGCAGTCGGTGCAGACAGGGACGTCGGGGTTATCCGCCTGGATGAGCGCAGATCCGTGGACGCTGTCACGGTAGTCCTGGAAGATACCGGTGTGGCATTGTCCGCAGGTTTCGGAGATCCGCGACCGGGGCTCATCCGGAAGCTGAATGTCGTGCGCTCCATGGCAGTCGGTGCACACCGGGGCCTCAATCTGCCCGGCCGCGGCGGCCTGCGCATGCATACTGTCCAAAGTGCGGTCGTAATGGGTCGAGTGGCAAGTGCGGCAGGCCAGGTACAGGCTGCGGGTTAGGTCCCGGCGGGTCGCAAAGTCGATCACGGGGTGGGGGTAGCCAGTTATCTGTGGATGGCAGGAATCGCAGCTGATACCGATCTGCTCATGCACCGAGCGGCTGAACGCTTCCGGTGAGATGAAGAGGGATAGGTTCTCGCCGCTGGGCAGGGTGAGGGCTAGCGAACTATCCGCGTGGCAGGACAGGCAGGCCTCCGGGTCATCCTGCCGGCGGAACCCGGTGAGCCCCTGCTGCGGGGCCGCCTGCCGGTTGGAATTGGCGGAGCCGAGGGCAGGCAATGCCATTTCCACCCCCGGCGCGCTCGCCGCGGGAGCGGTGCCCGACATGCTGGCCGCCAGAGCCAATAGCAGCAGGGCGCCGCTGAGCGCGGGAGCCCCCCTATGGGCGGCCATGCGTCACTCCTTCGGTGGGGGTTTCCGGCTTACCGGCCTCGGAGGCCGGCGGCGGAGGTTCCTCCACCAGCCCAAGGCGGCGCACAAGGTAGGAGAGGCCCAGCAGAACCCCCACCGGGATCAGGCAGCGGGCGATCAAGAGCAGCGCGAGGATCAGCGGGTTGGTGGGCGGATCCTGCATGCGCTCATCCAGCCCTGTCCGGCACGCGTCGCGCGCAAGCTGGGGCACGCTGGGCCCGCTTAGCTTCGCGCTTGCGGATCAAATTGCCCACTGGAATGTGCTGCCGGTTGAGTCTTAAAGAGCGGCAGCAGCCAGACCCCCAGGGTGAGGGCCAACAAGGCGTACCCGACCACGCCGATCGCAACCCCCCATTCGGTCAGGCTGGGAGTGTAGCTGCCCGGCAGTAACTGCACCCCGGTGCCCGGTGAATAGGCCAGGGGGACGATCAGCCCGGACACTGTGACGTTCCAGCGGTTGATCACCACGCCTAGCGCGGCCAGCAGACCGCCCAGAACCAGGTTGGCCGGGTTTTGGTTGAAGCGGGGAACAAGGAACATCAAGACCGGGATCACGATGCCGAGTCCGATCTCACCGAACCAGAGGCCGAAGTTGTAGGCAGTGTATTCGTTGAGCAGACTGAAGGCGCTGCTGGATCCCGGGGTGCGGCCGTAATAGGTCACCGCGGCCAGGTCCCACAGCTTGACGTAGGTGTAAGCCAGCAGTCCGAGACCGGCGAAACGAGCGATCGTACGCAGCAGGTCATGGGGCAGGTTGCGTTTCCCGGTAATCCACTCCAGGATCAATGCGACGGCCATGGTGAACGCCGGGCCCACGGCGACGGCTGAGAGAATGAACATGATGGGCATGCTGGGCTTGAACCAGATCGGGCGCGCCTTGAGCACCCCATAGGTAGCACCCAGCGAAGATTGGTGCAAGAGTGAGATCAACAGCCCGGCCAATGCCAACCCAGGAGCCAGCCGGTGAATTGCGCGGGCGGCGCGCCCCACAACCGGCCAGCGCAGCAGGGGCCGCAGTTCGGCGATAACCGGGGCGAACTCCACCAACATGATGGCAAGGTAGATGGTGATGCACCAGGTGATCTCCCAGAGCACCGAGTGCACATTCCAGTACACCCAGGGATACCAAAAGCGATCGGGGCGACCAATGTCGGCGATCAGGGTCAGTAGCGCCGTGGTGTAGCCGATCAACCCTAGCAAGACCGCCAGGCGTACGATGGGTTGGAATCGCTTCAGCCGGAAGAGGTACACCACCGCCGACAGGGTGAAGGCGCCTGCGCCCAGCGCTATTGCCGACAGGTCGATGGTGATCCACAGTCCCCAGGGCACCGAGTCGCTTAGGTTGGTGACAACCAGGCCTCTGGAAAAGACCTCATAGAAGGCCAGCGCGCCGACAGTCAGGGCGATGGCCAGGAACCCGAACCAGGCCAGCCTGCCAGGAGTAAACGCGGGAGCCATGCGCTCCCCAGTCGCAGTGGTCATAGTTGGGCAGCCCGCTCTGGCGGGATGTAGTACACACTGGACTCGGTTCCGAGTTCCTCCCGCAAGCGCAGGGTGGGGTTGGCGGCGATTACCTGGGACACCGGGCTGTTCGGGTCCAGTAGGTCGCCAAAGACTCGCGCCCCCACTGGGCAGATATTCACACAAGCCGGGGTCGCTTCCCGATCAACTCCCGGGACTAGCCCGGCCGCAAGTCCAGCGTCAATGCGATGGACGCACAAGGTGCACTTCTCCACCACACCGCGCGGCCGCCGCTCCACCTCCGGTACCCCCCAGGTGGGCACCAGCGCATTCTCATCGGTCCGCTCCTCCCAGTTGAACTTGCGAGCGTCGTAGGGGCAGGCCACCTCACAGTAGCGGCAGCCGATGCAGCGATCGTAGTCCATCATGACCAGGCCATCGTCCCGCACGAAGGTGGCTTGCACCGGGCACACTTCCACGCAGGGCGCGTGCTGACAGTGCAGGCACGGCCGGCTGAAGAAGAAACGACGCCCATTGGAGGTCTCATCCGGCAGGACGATGTTCCAATGCTTATCGGCGGCGACATCGTTGGTCGCCGAGCAGGCGCGCTGGCAGTACTCGCAGCCGATGCAAGTCTCCAGGTTGATGGTCATGCCCCAGTGATGCTCACCCTGAGGATGGCCGTTCGCCGGCTCGCCCGCCACCTGGCGCTGCTTTAGCTCCCCGAAGGGGGAGAGCGGCCCGGTGGTGACCGCCTGGGCCACCACAGCCGAGCCGGCCGCGGTGGCCGCCAGCTTGACAAAATCGCGGCGGGTCAG
>CAZPZD010000030.1:12244-30930 GCA_964590515.1 uncultured Anaerolineaceae bacterium
GGCAGCCGATGCAAGCCTGGGAACCGACGCTGAAGGTGTGTCCGGTCGGCACCAGTCCTTCGATAGGCGGGCTGGTGCGGGGATCGGTGAACATGTGGCAGTTGCTGCACTCCAACCCCGCGTCGGCGTGTGTCCCGTGGGTGAAGGAGGATCCCGTCTCCTTGTGGCAGTTGCTGCACAGCTCGGTCACCGTCGCGGCCCTGGGCCGCTGCGCGTGCGGATCGTGGCAGGACTGGCACTGGATGCCAACCTGACCGTGCTGGCTGGCATCCCATTCATTCTTGGTCGTCGTATGGCAGGTGGCACAAAGCTCAGCATCGGCCTGGATGGGCATCGGCTGAACCGGGTGGCCCTCCTGGAAGGGTCCGTGGCAGGCTTCGCAGGTCACACCCTCGAAGGCGTATTGGTTGGTGGCGGGGTCGTAGCCGGTGGTGTGACAGGTCAGGCAGGTAAACTCGCTGCCGATCTCGGCCCAGTTCTGTTGGAAGATCGGTGAGGAAAAGGCGTTGGCATGTCGGGAATCGATCCAGACGGTGTGGATCTCACCGTGGCAGGCGCCGCAGGTATCGGGGCCGGCGTAATCGCCGCCTTGTTGCACCGGCGCGGAGAGATTGGCCGGGGGCTGCGGCAGCGGGTTGGACCGGGTAGCCAGGCCGCCGATCGCAGCGAAAAGCGCCACCGGGACACCAACGGCCAGCAAGATTGGGGCGCGAAGCGTTTCAGTGCTCAGGATTCGCATGGCGATCTGCGGCGCTCCGCGAGTACCTGGATAGTAATCGGCCAAACGGGAACCGAAGAGTATCTTCGATCATCGCTTATTTGTGATTTTCATCACGAATGGTGCTCCCGATATGCAGCGTAGATCGGCGGTCAGTTGGATGGCATTGGTCACTTTCGGCACAGCCGTCCCCGGTTTAGGATGGCGAAAGGGGAACAGCCTGCGACGGTCCTTTGCAGGAGGGCGTATGGCATCCTCAGGATGGGTCGTGGTCAAGCAGGGCCGGTGTGAGCGAGCCGGTCGGAGGGCTCGTTTGCTGGAGCAGCGGGTCTATCCCGCTGAGATCCTTCCGGACATGATGGGATATCGGGTGACTTCCCGCCGCTGCGACTGTGATGTCGGCTGTAATCTGGAGGGTTTCGCCTGTCGCTGGGCTTTCACCCGCCCGGAGCTCGATGCGTTCGAGCTTGCCTGAAGCGAGAGTGCGGGCGAGCTCCTGAACGTGACACGCCTCCCCCGGGAGGCGTGTTCTTAGATCAGGAAGTTTGATCAATCTTCGGAAGTTCGGCGTCCGGCAGGTAGGAGCGGAGGACCGATATGTAGTTGGCCCGCTCGAAAGCAGCCGACTGGCCCGAGCGAAGCACGCTCATGCTCCCAATCAGCGGGGTGAGCGATTCGTATTCGTGCACCTCGAGCCACACCTCGAGTTCGCTCAGAATCTCGCCAATCCGCTGAATTCCATTCTGGAGTAACTCGGAGGCCATCATCGTCACCGAGGCGCCGGCCATCAAACCTTTGATGGCATCATCCGCAGTGTGCACACCGGTGGTCAGGGCGAAATCGGCAGCCACCTTTCCGAAAAGCAAGGCAATCCATCGTAAGGGAAGGCGAAGCTCGCTGGAGGTACTCAGCTCCAGCGCCGGCTCGGTGCGCAGGCTTTCAATGTCGATGTCGGGCTGATAGAACCGGTTGAAGAGCACCAGTCCCTGGGCCCCCGCGCCGGCCAGCCGGCGGGCCATATGCGGCAAGGAGCTGAAGAACGGGCTGAGCTTTACCGCGATCGGAAGGGTGACCGTCCGGCGCAGCTCACCGAGCAGCTGGGCATACATCTCTTCGACCACGCTCCCGGCAAGATGCGGGTCGCTGGGCAGATAGTAAAGGTTGAGCTCGAGGGCGTCCGCGCCGGCCGCTTCGAGCTCACGGGCGTAGCGCACCCACCCCCCAGTAGAGATTCCATTCAGGCTGGCGATCACCGGAATTTCGAGGTGGTCCTTCACCCGGCGCAGGTGCTCGAGGTACGCCTCTGGTCCGGTCTGATAGTAGAGGGCCTCTGGAAGATATGACAGCGCCTCGGCGTAGGACTCGACCCCCAAGCTTAGGGACTCATGCAGGGCCAGGTCGCCGATCAAGATCTCCTCCTCGAAGAGCGAGTAGAGTACGACCGCCGCGGCGCCGGCTTCCTCCATGCGCTGCAGAGTGCCGAGATCGCGGGACAGCGGGGAGGCCGAGGGGACCAGCGGATTCTTCAGGCGCATGCCCAGGTAATGCGTGCTCAGATCCATGCCGCTACTCCTTGACAGGTCCGGCCAGCGGAGGCTCGCTCGACCCGACCGATGTTCCTTGGCCGTTCCAGGGTTGTGCCAATCGCGCGTAGCGAGACCACTGCTCCCTCACATCCTGTTCGGCCGCCCGTAGCAATTCGGCCGCCCGCTGCGGATGGCTCTGGGTGAGCACCCGGAAGCGGCCCTCAACATACATGTATTCGGCGAGGGGCAAACTCGGCGACTTCGAATCCAACTGCAGCGGGTTCTCACCGTGCACTGCGCGCCGGGGGTCGAACCGGTAGAGCGGCCAATAACCGGTTCGAACGGCCCGATCCTGCTGGTCGAGTCCGAGTCGCAAATCGTATGCGTGGGCAATGCAGGGTGAGTAAGCGATGATCAGCGATGGACCTGCGAAGCTCTGTGCCTCGAGGAAGGCTCGCAGGGTTTGCCGGTCGTCCGCTCCCATGGCGACCCGGGCGACGTAGACATTCCCATAGGTCATGGCCATCATCCCCAGATCCTTCTTGGGCATCGCCTTCCCGGCCGAGGCGAACTTGGCGACCGCGCCCCGTGGGGTCGCCTTCGACTGCTGGCCGCCGGTGTTGGAGTACACCTCGGTGTCCAGCACGAGCAGATTTACATCTCGGCCGGAGGCCAGCACGTGGTCGAGGCCGCCATAGCCTATGTCATAAGCCCAGCCATCTCCTCCGACGATCCATACGGTCTTTTGGACCAAGCCATCTGCCAGATCCAGCAGCCGCCGGGCCTTCTCAGACTGCAACCCGGCAAGCCGTGCTTTCAGCGCGGCCACTCTCTCTCGCTGGGCCTGCAGCAGCCCCTCGTCGGTCTGATCGGCCTGCATCAGCGCCTGCACCAGTTCGCTGCCGATCTCCTCCCGCAGGTCGCCCAGCAATTGCTCGGCGGTCGCCAGTTTCTGATCGAGGGCGATCCGCATTCCCAGTCCGAATTCCGCGTTGTCCTCGAACAGCGAATTCGACCAGGCGGGCCCGCGGCCCTGCGAGTTGATGGTCCACGGGTGGGTCGGAAGGTTGCCACCATAGATTGAAGAGCACCCGGTGGCGTTGGCGATCAGCGCCCGGTCGCCGAACAGCTGGCTGAGCAGCTTGAGGTAGGGGGTCTCACCGCAGCCGGCGCAGGCTCCGGAAAATTCGAACAGCGGCTGCAGGAGCTGCGAATACTTGATCTGGTTGAGCGGAAGATGGGCCCGATCCAGCTCGGGCAATTGGACGAAGAAGTCCCAATTGGCTCGCTCGGTCTCCCGTAACGGCCGTTGGGGGGACATGTTGATGGCCCGCCGCTTCGGCTCGGCTTTGTCCTTGACCGGGCAGACCTCGAAGCAGAGTGCGCAGCCGGTGCACTGCTCCGGCTCGACCTGCAGGGTGTACACCCACTCCTTGTACTCCTTGAACCGGGCCGGGGCGGAGCGAAAGCCCTGCGGGGCCCCGGCTAACAGCGCCGGGTCGTACAGCTTCTGCCGGATGACTGCGTGAGGGCAGACGAACACGCACTTGCCGCACTGGATGCACAAGCCGGTGTCCCAGACCGGGATTTCCTGTGCCAGATTGCGCCGCTCCCATTTGCTGCTGCCGCCTGGGTAAACGCCATCCGGCGGAAGTGCACTGACCGGGAGCCGATCGCCGTCGCCGGCAATCATCGGGCCGATCACTTCTCGAACGAAGTCTGGAGCGCTTGATGGGACCGGCGGTTGACGGTCGAAGTCGCTGGTCACCGTGCCTGGTACCGACACCGAATGGAGCTGATTGAGGGCGGCCTCGACCGCGTTGAAATTACGACGGACGACCTCCGGCCCGCGCTTGCCGTAGGTTTTCCCAATCCCCTGCTTGATCGCTTCGACCGCGTCCTCCAGCGGGAGGATACCGGTCAGGGCGAAGAAGCAGGTCTGCATGACCGTATTGATCCGCGGTCCCAGCCCGGCCTCCCGAGCCACCCGCACTCCGTCAATCACGTAGAAGCGAAGCTGCTTGTCGAGGATCGTCTGCTGAACGCTGCGAGGCAGCTGGTCCCAAACTTCCTCAGGTCCGTAGGCGCTGTTCAGCAGCAGGGTGGCGCCTCGCTTGGCCAGCCGCAACACGTCGAACTGCTCGATGAAATCGAACTGGTGGCAGGCAACGAAGTCTGCTGATTGGATCAGGTACGGGGAACGGATCGGCCGCGAGCCGAAGCGCAAATGGGATACCGTGCGCGACCCGGCCTTCTTGGAGTCCAGCACAAAGTAGCCTTGGGCGTGCTTGTTTGTCCGTTCACCGATGATCGTGATGGTGTTCTTGTTGGCGCTCACCGTGCCGTCGGCGCCCAGCCCGTAGAAGAGCGCCTGCACCGCGTCGCTCAAATCGAGTTCGAAGCTCGGATCGATGGCCAAACTGGTGTGGGTCAGGTCGTCCTCGATCCCGACGGTGAAGTGGTTCTTCGGCTGCGGCCTGGCCAGCTCGTCCAGGACCGCCTTGGCCATTGCCGGGGTGAATTCCTTGGAGCCCAGGCCATAGCGGCCGCCGACCACGATCGGGTGGCGCCCGGCTTCGGCCAGCGCGGTGAGCACATCCAGGTACAACGGTTCGCCCAGGCTGCCCGGTTCCTTCGTGCGATCCAACACGGCCACCGACTGAACCGTTTGGGGCAGCGCGGCCGCGAATTGTGTGCCATCGAATGGGCGATAGAGCCGAACCTTCAGCAGCCCCACCTTCTCGCCCCGTTCGGCGAGAACTTCCACGGTCTGCTGCACCGTGTCGGCCGCAGAGCCCATGAGCACCACCACCCGCTCGGCGTCCGGGACACCGACATACTCGAAGAGCCGATACGGGCGGCCGGTCAGGGCTTCGAAGCGATCCATCGCCTCTTGGACGATCGCCGGACAGGCCAGGTAATAGGAATTGACCGACTCTCGGGCCTGGAAATAGACGTCCGGGTTCTGGGCGGTGCCGCGGATCGAGGGATGATCCGGCGTGAGGGCCCGCTCGAAATGAGCCCGGATCAGATTACTGTCGATCAGCTCTGCCAGCTGGTCGTTGCTCAACAGCCGGATCTTGTTGATCTCGTGCGAGGTGCGGAAGCCGTCGAAGAAATGCAGGAATGGAATTCGGGCCTCGAGGGTTGCCGCCTGGGCGATGGCGGCGAAGTCCTGCGCTTCCTGCACCGAATTGGAAGCCAAGAGGGCAAAGCCGGTGCCGCGAGCGGCCATGACATCGCTGTGATCGCCGAAGATCGAAAGAGCCTGGGCGGCCAGCGCACGGGCCGCAATATGGAACACCGCCGGGGTGAGCTCGCCGGCGATCTTGTACAGGTTGGGAATCATGAGCAGCAGTCCCTGGGAGGCAGTAAAGGTGGTCGTAAGAGAGCCAACCTGCAGTGCACCGTGCACTGCGCCGGCCGCTCCGCCCTCCGACTGCATCTCGACCACCTGGGGAACCGTTCCCCACAAGTTCGGCCGGCCCTCCGCCGCCCATTGATCCGCCCACTCGCCCATGGCGGAGGCCGGAGTGATCGGATAGATGGCGATCACTTCGTTCAGCAGATAGGCGACTCGAGCGACGGCCTCATTGCCGTCGAGGGTCGCTGTCAAATCGGGCATGCTGGCCATCCTCAGTTCTGACTCGGGCGGGAGAGCTCGAAGTGTTCCTCGACCGGTTGGAGGGTGCGGACCGTCGGCCGGCGGGCGAATCCCGAGGGCACGATGAGCATCGAGCAACCCGAGGCTCGCAGAATCTTCTCGGTGACGCTTCCGTGTACCCAACGGTTCACGCCGGATCTCCCGTGGGTCGCCATAATGATCAGATCCACATCGTAGCTCGCGGCGTGATCCAGGATCCTGGAGGCCGGCGAGCCGCTGGCCACGACGGTTTTTGGACAGGACCCTGCACGGCGGTAAGCCCGGGCGAGGCGCTCCAGGTAGCTTTCAACTGCCCGGTAGGGGTGCTGGAGCAGACGCTCGCCAAGGCCTGGCTCGAGCAGCTCGAGCTGCCGCGCCATCCCTTCGTCCACCGCCGGGTCAGTTACCGAGCGGAACAAGGTGACCGGGCAGTCCAGCCTCGCCGCCAACTCGATCCCTGGCTCAAGCGCCCGCTCGGACAATTCGGAGCCATCGAGGGTGATCATGACGTTTCGGATCGGCTGCTCAGACCGCATAATGAGCACTGGGCAGCGGGCAGCTCTCACCACCCGCTCCGTCACGCTCCCCATCACCCAGCGGGCCAAGCCGGAATAGCCGTGGGAAGACATCACAATCAGATCGATGCCTTCGGGCGTGGTCGTATCTACAATGACTGAAGCCGGATCCCCTTCGGACAACAGAATTCGCAGGCGCAATGGCCGGTCGGCGAATTGGCGGCAGACCGCCTGGAGATACTCCCTCGCCTCCTGAGCCGACCGTTCCAACGCTTGCTGTGGCCAGAGCAACGAATAATCGAACAGCCCGGAACGCTCCGGCTCGAACATGGTCTTGGCCTCCGGAACCCGGAGCAAGAAGAGTTCGTGGTGGGGAGCAGTGGCCAGGCTCAGTGCTGGCTGGAGTGCTCGCTCGGCTAAGAGGGAGCCATCAAGAGGGACGAGGATTCGCTCGAACATTGTGGACCTCCTAGACACAATCAGGCTGGCCGCCGAGTGTGGACTAAAGCCGGCCTTGCGCTCAGCCACATGAGGGCCGTGATGAGAATCGCAGAAATCAGACACCAGGAGCAGGTGGCTCCGATGACGAACGGTTCCAGAAACGTCAGGTAAATTGCAAACAACGTCCCGCCTACCGTCAGGGGGAGCAGCAGGTTAGCCGCGCTGCCCGCGGACTGCTCACCCCCAAACTTGGCGATTGCCCAGGCGACCACAATGGCTCCGAAGCCGAGGATGCCCACCGCGCCGACCGGGATCACCCCGAACAGCCGTGCGTATTGGCTCTCCTGGACCGCATCGCAATCGCCGACCGGTCCACAGAAGGCGTCCGCGCCTCCGGTCCCGACCGCCGTCAAGTAGCCGGAGATAAGCAACCCGGCGACGGCCAGCATCGGGATCGCCCAGCCGCCAAGCTGGTAAGTGCCCTCCTCAGCCTCCTTCTTCCGCAGGCTGCGCGGTCGGCTCCGATAGGTTCTCACCCGGGAGACAACCTGGACCATGCTCACCAGCATCCCTACCAGGACGACAATCGCCAACCCATTCCCAAGTGGGTCCCTGCCTACCCGGTCCACGATGCTCTCGCCTTTGACCCCGACTACTCCGTCGGCCGTGAAACGCGGGAACTGATCGGCATACGCCCCGAATCCCGGGAGCGAAGGAAAGGCGACTCCCCCTAGCTTCAGGCTTGCCTGGACCAGCCCCGGGAACCGCTGTGGGATTTCCTCAGCACCCACCAGGATATCCTCCCCGATGATCAAGGTGGGTACCCCTCGCCGCTCATCTGAAATCTGGAACTGGTCGATTGCGGCCTGGTAGAGATCTTGGCCGCGAGCCGTCCCGGTGTCGGCGGCCAGAATCTCAAGTTGGTCGCCGAGGGCCTCCACCAGCGGCGGGAGATCCTCGGTCATCACCTTGTGACAGAAGGGGCAGGTCGGGGTGTAAAACAGGATTGCCTGCGCAACCGGCGTTTGGAGAGCCACCGGGCGGGCCAGGTTCGAGGTCAGCAGGAGGATCAGGGATAATGCGCGCACCGCGGCAATCATCGAGTCACTCCCGTTGGGTGGATAAGAATTGCGCAGCCGCGACTTCCGCGATCGCGGCAATCAGAGCGGCGGAGTCGATGTCCTTGAGCAAGTAGCGGTTGACGCCGGCCTGCAAATAAGCTTGGCGCTCGCTCTCGTCGGAGAACGTCGCCAGAACAATAATCCGAGGCCCGAGCCGCCGGAGAGCGCGAACCAACTCGTCGATCTCGCTGACTTCGGGAGGTTGGCCGAGGGATTTTGAGTCCAGCACCACCACCTGCGGGGCGAGGGCCGAGATCTGGGGAAAGGCCTCCCGAGCGCCGGCGGCCGTGCTGAGGACCTCAATCCTCCGGGAGGAATTGAGGCGGGCAGCCAATGCCCGCCGCACCTCCGGATTTCGATCGATAATGAGCACCCGAATCCGTTTCATTGGAAATCCTATTAATCCGACAAATCGGCCGGTCGGAATAAGGAGCGAGTTTCAGGGCGGGCAAATAGAGCTTATGAGCCGGCGGCGGACCGGGACAGTGCCAATGGTCGCCGTCGGCTCTGACATTCGTCTACCCGGACGTTGGCGGAGCGGCTTTTAGGACCTGAGTGGAAAAGCCAGGGTAATCGAGGTTCCCGTACCGGGGACGGAGCTCACGTCGAAACTGCCACGGAGCTCCTCGGCTCGGGCTCGCATGTTGGCCAGCCCGTGCCCCATCATCTGGTGTTGCTGCAAGACGTCAAAGCCCTGCCCGTCATCCGTCACGGTAAGGGTGACCGCCTTATCGGAGTGATCCAATTCGAGCGTCACCCGGGAGGCCCGGGCGTGGCGGGCGATGTTGGCGAGTGCTTCCTGGGCAGTCAGAAAGATCGCCAGGCTCACCGAAGGCGGGAGCGAACTTGGTAGTTTCTCAGAGACCTGGACATCTACCTTTACCATCGTGTTGGCCTGGAACTCGCGCACCAGCTGGGCAAGCCCTCCCGCCAGGTCGCCCTGGAACCTGCGCGGCCGCAGGTCGAGGATGAAATTGCGGATATCCCGGATCGCGTCATTCAGCCCGGCAATCGCCTGGCTGATCAGCTCCTGGGCCTTGGCCGGGTCCTGATCCATGAGCAGGTGGATGGTCTCCAGAGTAAGACCGACCGCGTAGATCGACTGGATAACTCCATCGTGCAGATCCATCCCGATCCGTGAACGTTCATCCACGATGGCGAGCCGGCCCACCTCTTCGTAGAGCCGGGCGTTTTGGATGGCTACCGCCGCGTGGGCGGCGAACATTCCAATGAATTCTGCATCAGGCTCTGAAAACTCCGTCCCATCGATCTTGTCGGTCAGGTAGAGATTGCCGAACACCTGCTCGCCGGCGGCAATAGGGAGGCCGACGAAGCGGGTCATCGCCGGATGATTGGGCGGGAATCCGACCGACAGGGGGTGCTCGCTGATCCGGGCGGCCCGGAGTGCTCGTCTCTCATCGAGCACGGCCCCCAGCAATCCTCTGCCTATTGGAACAGGGCCGATCCGGGCGGCTTCCGCTTGGGAAAGGCCGGAGAATACGAACTGTTCGAGCTCCCGATCGGAGTTGAAAACCCCAAGTGCTGCGTAGCGGGCCCCCAGCAGGTCGCGGGCCGAATCAACGATCTGCTGCAGGGTTTGGTCCAGATCGAGCCCGCGCCCGATCGCCAGCGCCGCTTGGTTGAGCGCCTCCAGGGCCCGGGCCCGGGACCGGTCGGTCGGGAAGCTGATCTTAACCGTCTCCAAGAATCTGCCCGAGGTTATGTTTCACAGCGTAGGCCGCGGCCTCGGCCCGGTTGGAGACGCCGAGCTTGGAGAGGATGTTACTGACGTAATTGCGGACGGTACCCTCGCCAAGGAACAGGGCTTGGGCGATCTGCCGGTTGGTCTTGCCCTCCGTGACCAAGGCCAGCACCCGCAGTTCCTGCTCGGTCAGTTCGGAAAAGGCCGAAGCATCCTGCTGGCGGATGGACTTGCGGATCTCTGAGAAGACCCGCTGGGTCAAGGCCGGATCGAGCGAGCCCTCGCCTCGAACCGCGGCCTCGATGGCCCGGATGAGGTCATCGGTACCGACTTGCTTGAGCACATATCCGACCGCCCCGGCCCGAATGGCGGCGAACAGCATCTCGTCTTCGGCAAAGGAGGTCAGGATAATAACCTTGGCGTTCGGGAGTTCCTTGCTGATCCGCTCAGTAGCTTCGATCCCGCTGCGTCCCGGCAGCCGGATGTCCATGAGTACCACATCCGGATGATGAGCGTGGGCGGCTTCCAGCGCTTCCTCGGCCGATCCGACGGCCGCCACGACCCGCAAATCCTTTCGGGACTCCAGCAGGCTTTGCAGGCCAAGTCGGACGACTTCGTGGTCGTCGACCAGCAGGATGCGAGTAGCTGTCATAGCCAGAAGTATACCTAGCCACCGTTCTCATTCCACAATTCTGGGGGCTTCATGTACGGTTAATCTGGACGCCGGAAGATGGGCATGATAACGAAATACGCCGTCTCGGTGACTTTTGTCTCCGCCTCCCGATGATACAATCCTGCCCGGTTGACAATCTTGGACACCTCAGAGAGCTCACAGGTTGAATCCGGCGGCCGAACAAAGTTTCTGATCGGCGGCCTGCTGATCGTAGCGGCGGTGATATACCTCATCGTCTCCTCCACCCAGGCCGCGGCCCAGTACTATCTGACAATCGATGAGATGCGCAGCAAGGGCAGCCAGGTCTACGGCCGCCCGATCAAGCTTGCCGGGGCGGTGGATGGGGATTCGATCGCGTACGATACAGCGACCCTGACCCTGAGCTTCAGCATGGCCAATGTGCCCGCTGAACCCGACGTCATCGAAGCGGGCGGCGGGCTGGCCAAGGTGCTGCACGATTCGCTTCTCGATCCGGCGGCCTCCCGCCTGCAGGTGATCTACGTCGGTCCCAAGCCGGATCTCATCCGGCATGAAGCGCAGGCCATCGTGACCGGCGAACTGGGACAGGATGGGGTCTTTCGGGCCGATGAGCTACTGCTGAAATGCCCGACCCGCTACGAGGAGGAGGTACCCCTCCAAGTCGTCGAAGGCTAGCGGGGGCGATCGAAGATCATGAAGTCGAACGCCGACGGCAGCATGGAAACTGGCCGTCGGCGTTGCGCGAGGGCTAAGGAATGATCGAAGAAATCGGATACGGCGCATTGGTACTAGCGTTCGGGTTAGCGCTCTACGGCGCAGGCGCGGCGGCTTTCGGCGCCAAGCGCCAACGTCCCGAACTGGTTGAGAGTGCCCGGCGGGCGATGTTGCTCTCCTGGCCGTTGATCAGCGTGGCCGCCTTGGCGATCATCGCCCTGTTGGTCTCCGGACGCTATGATGTCGAGTACGTCGCTAAGGTAACCAGTAACACGATGCCGCCCTATCTGAAAGTCACTGCGCTGTGGGGCGGGCAGGCAGGCTCGCTGGTGTTCTGGTCCTGGTTGATGGCGGCCTTCGCCAGCGCAGCCGGGCTGCGGCGCTGGGATCGCGATCGGGATCTGCTGCCCTGGGTGATCGTGGTGACCATGCTCACCCTGGCCTTCTTCCTCTCGCTGGTGATCTTCGTTGAGAATCCCTTCCGCCGGCTTTGGCTCGACCCGCTGGGCAACACGGTGACCGCCTTCCTCCGTCCAGCCGGCGCTCGTCCGTTGATCCCCAGCGATGGTCAGGGCCTCAACCCGCTGCTCCGTCACCCAGGCATGATCATCCATCCCCCGATGCTTTATCTGGGCTTCGTGTCCTTCGTAATCCCGTACGCCTTTGCCATTGCGGCTCTGGTGACCCGCCGGACGGACGATCGCTGGATCCGGGTCACCCGTCGCTGGACCTTGGTCGCCTGGCTGTTCCTGGCACTGGGGTTGATCCTGGGCGGCCGCTGGGCCTACGACGTGCTGGGCTGGGGAGGTTACTGGGGTTGGGACCCGGTCGAAATTGCGGCCTTCATGCCCTTTCTAAGCGGAACGGCCTTCCTCCACTCGGTGATGGTCCAGGAGAAGAAGGGGATGCTCAAGCACTGGAACGTGCTGCTGATCATTCTGACCTACGTCCTGGTTATCTTCGGCACATTTCTGACCCGCTCCGGAGTGCTCTCGTCGGTCCATGCCTTCGCCCAATCGGCGATCGGGCCGATGTTCTTTGCCTTCATCGGGATCACCAGCATCGTGTCGGTCCGGCTGCTGCTAGATCGCTGGGGAGACCTGCGGGGAGAGAATCAGCTCAACTCGCTCATCTCGCGCGAATCACTCTTCCTGCTCAACAACTTCCTGTTCATCATCATTCTGGCGGTTTGCTTCTTGGGAGTCATCTTCCCGCTGGCCTCCGAACTGTTCACCGGCCAGACCGTCACGGTCGGGCCCGAATGGTACGAGCGAATCACCGGCCCATTGTTCGCCGGGCTGCTGCTCTTGATGGGCGTAGCGCCCCTGTCGGCATATGGAAGTTCCTCCTGGAGGCTGCTGGGACGCCAGCTCTGGATTCCCGGCGCGCTCTCCCTTGTGGTGCTGGCTGGCCTGCTGATGACCGGGGTGCGGAACTGGGCCGCGTTACTTGGCTACTGGCTGGCCGGGCTGGTCGCCTTGGTCACCCTCTATGAATTCTGGCGCGGGGCGCTGGCTCGCCACCGGCGGCATGGGGAGAGCATGCCGGTGGCCCTGGTGCGGTTGGCGGGACGGAATCGGCGGCGGTATGGCGGATACATCATCCACTTAGGGGTCGTACTCATGGCACTTGGAATCATCGGGATCGAGCTGTTTCAGACCGAAACCCAGGGGACGCTTGCCAGGGGCGAGCAGCTCAACCTCGACAGTCACGTGCTGGTCTTTCAAGGGCTGACCCAGTTCAACACGCCGGATGGGCGCGAGGTCTCGCGGGCGGAGCTGGCGGTCTACAAGGAGGGTCGCTTCGTGGGACAGTTATTCCCCCGCCAGGATTTTTACGTTGCCGCGAACCAGCCGATGACCATCCCTGGTGTGCGCTCCACTTTGGACGAGGATCTCTACGTGCTCTTGGTCGGTTGGGAGCCGATCGCCCAGCAGGGAGCCACTTTCAAAGTGTTCCTCAACCCGCTGGTGAACTTCGTTTGGCTCGGCGGGGTCGTGTTTATCCTGGGGACTCTGGTTGCAGCCTGGCCGGACCGCGAAACCGCACCGCTCCGGCGCAGTGTGCAGGCCCGAGCCTGGGTGTCGGGCGATTAGGGCGTGAGGCAGCCACTCGCTGCACTGCTGCTGGCCGGCTTACTGGCGGCGAGTGCGCCGCCGACCCTCGTTGCCGCTCAAGCTGAAGAACCCACCGAAGACGAAGTCAATGCCATCGCCAAGGGTATGTATTGCCCGGTCTGCGAGAACGTGCCGCTGGATGTCTGCCCGACCCTGGCCTGCAAGCAGTGGCGGGAGACGATCCGAGAGAAATTGATCCTTGGCTGGAACCAAAAACAGATTGAGCAGTATTTCGTAGAGCAGTATGGCGATCGGGTTCTCGCGGCACCTCCGGCCCACGGCCTCAATTGGGCCATTTACCTAATCCCGCCGGCCGTCTTCCTCCTGGGCGCAGCCGTCCTGTTCGGAGCGATGCGCGCCTGGAGGCGGTCTCCAGTTGAGCATGGGATAGGCCCGCCCGCAGCGGCGGAAGATCCATACCTGAATCGGCTTGAAGAAGAGCTGAAGGCGCGAGGCTGAGCGCCGCGCCAATGCCCGACGACGCGGCGCTCATCCCTGCGCAACGACCACCGGTCCGTCGTTCGGTCAGCCTCTTGGTTTGGGGGGTCGTGCTGGCGGTGCTGCTCTTGGTCGGCTTCGGCCAGATCCGGGCCCAGCAAGGGCCGGTCGGGATTGGCAGCCGGGCACCCGAGTTCACCCTGTCTACCTTCGAGGGCAGCCAGATCGCTACTGCCGATTTCAAAGGGCAGGTGATCGTGGTCAACTTCTGGGCCTCGTGGTGCAAGCCGTGCGAGCAGGAGGCCCTTGAGCTCGAACAGGCATATCAGATCTACAAGGATCAAGGTGTGGCGTTCCTGGGCGTGGGCTATGTCGATATTGAGCGAGAGGCGCTGGCCTATTTGGAGCGCTTCGGGATTAGCTATCCGAACGGCCCGGACCTCGGCACCCGGATCTCACAAGCCTTTCGGACCCAGGGTGTCCCGGAAACCTTTGTGATCGGCCCGGACGGCCGGATCGCGGCGGTCAAGATTGGTCCGTACGAATCACTCGAGGCGATCGTGGCTCATATTGAGCTTGCGCGGGGGGAGTGAGTCCAGTGGATCTGGGGTCGGTCTTGTTCGGGCTGGCGATGGTCGTGCTGGTTGCAGCCTATGTGCTGCGGCCGATCGCAGCCGGGGCGGGGGGTGCGCAAGGTGGGGGGCAATTCTCATCGCTTCAGGCCGAACGGGAGCATTTGCTGGACGCGCTTCAAGAACTGGATCTCGATCACTACATGGGAAAGGTCCTGGACAAGGATTACCGTCCGCAGCGCCAGGCGCTAACGCGGCAGGGAGCTCGAGTGCTGCGCCAGATTGACGAGCTCGGGGATTCTTCCGGCCCGCAAGACAGGCTGGAGGAAAAGCTCGAGGCGGCAGTCAAGAATTCCAGGACTGTCGCAAGAAGCGAACCCCGCTTCTGCCACCAGTGTGGGTCGAGGGTCATCCCGGCTGACCGGTTTTGCCCGCGCTGTGGCGCGGCGCAGCAGGAGCCAGGAGATTGAGGTTTGCGCAGGCGCGCCTCCTACCCGCGGCCCTGCTTAGCCTGCTGAGCGCCGCCTGTTCGCTGGCCGGTGACGTTACCCCACCATCGGCCCTGGCCACGGCGCAGATGGCCCGATCGCTACCAACTGCAGCCGCAACAAGTGAGGTCACTCCACCCGACAGCCAGCCGGATCTGACGAGCGGTGCAGCACTCTACGCGGAGAAGTGCGCTGCCTGCCACGGAGTAGGGGGCCTGGGAGATGGCGAATTGGCGGCGAATCTCCAATTCCCGCCCGCCCCGCTGGGGGATCCTGCTTTCGCCAGGACGGCGCGGCCTCAAGACTGGTATTCGGTCGTTACCCTCGGCAGGATCGACCGACTGATGCCGGGTTTTAACAGCCTTACCGATCAAGAACGGTGGGACGTTGTGGGCTACGCCTTGAGTTTGAGTTCTTCCCTCGAGCCGGTCGCGCTGGCCGATTCGAGCGCGCCGGCAAGTGTGATCGGGACCGTCCGGAGTGGGACGGCTGCGGCCAACGTCCCGGCGGGCTTGCAGATCGATCTATTCGGTTTCGACGGAGAGCAGGAGGCGCTGCGGCAGACGGTCGCAGCTGACCGGCAGGGTGAATATCGCTTCGACGAGGTCGAAGCCGTGCCGGGTAGGCTGTTTTTCACCACCGTGGAATATCAGGGCGTGATCTTCCGCTCAGAGCTGGCTCACGTCCCGGCCGATGCCGATCTACTCCAACTTCCGTTGACCATCTATGAAACCACCAGCGATCCAGGCGCGCTCGCCGTGGAACGGCTGCATGTACTCATCGACTTCCCGGCGGAGGATCTGATCCGGGTGTTGGAGTTGTGGGTATTGGCCAACTCATCCGACCGGGTCATCGTTTCGCCGCTCAGTATTCCCTTGCCGCCCGGGGCGGTCAACCTGACTTTCGAACAGGGCGAACTGGGAGAACGTTTCGAGCTGACCGAGCAGGGATTCCTCGATCGGGAGCCGATTCCCCCGGGCTCAGGAATTGACCAGCTGGCGTTTGCTTTCGACCTGCCGGCCGCTGCCCGCTTCGAGCAGCAGGTGCAACAGCCGGTGCAGGCGGTCACGGTCCTGGTGCCGGCGGAGGGTGCTCGAGTGTCTGGATTGGAGGACCGCGGCGTCCAGGATCTGGGAGGGCTGCCGATGCGCAACTACACCGGCGGCCCGCTGGACCCGGGCGATGTGCTCCGCTTCCGGGTCAGCGGAGCGGTAGGCACTTCGCCTGCAATCGCCGGCACTCTCTTCGGAGCAGTGGCACTGGTCGGTGCCGGTCTGCTGACCGTCCGCTGGTGGACCCGCGCCAAACCGCCGCGATTCTCGGCACCGGCGACCACCGACCAGCTCATTCAGGCCATCGCGGTGCTGGACGACGAGTTTGAACGCGGGGAGATCGCAGAAGCGGCCTACCAGAGCCAACGCGCCACTCTCAAGGCGCGGGCCTTGTCCGAGCTGCGGAGCAACGATGATTGAAGTCCGAGGACTGACTAAGGCCTACGGATTGCGGCCGGTGCTGCGCAAGCTGGACCTCGCGGTCAACAAGGGTGAGTTCGTGGCAGTCGTCGGACCCAATGGAGCTGGGAAGACGACCCTGCTGCGGATCCTGGCTTCCTTGGCCCGGCCAACGTTCGGAGAAGTCCGGCTGGCCGGACTGCGACTTCCGGGCCAGGCCGCCGCAGCCCGTCGGATCCTGGGGGTTGTCTCGCATCAACCATTGCTGTATGGCGAGCTCACCGCCCAGGAGAATCTCCGTTTCTATGGCCGGATGTATGGAGTGGCGGACCTGGAGCCCCGGATCGAAGAGGTTCTGGGTATCGTCGGGCTGAACAGCCGCCGCCACGATTTGGTTCGGAAATACTCGCGAGGGATGCAGCAGCGGCTGGCGATCGGGCGGGGCATCTTGCACGACCCCGAACTGCTGCTGTTCGATGAACCGTATACTGGCCTGGATCCCGAGGCGGCGGAAGCCTTGGACGGACTGCTGACCCAGGTGAGCAGCGAGGGCCGCACGGTGCTGATGACCTCTCACGATCTGGTGCGGGCGGCGGGATTGGCCTCCCGGGTTGACATCCTCTTCGGCGGGAAGATTGCCCGCTCGATCCAGCGGGGCGAGCTGCCGGCAGCCGACCTGGCGGATGCCTATCGGCAGGTGACCCATGCTTGAAAGCGCCGAAGCTAAACTGAGGGCACCGGCCCCCGGCGCGTTCGCCGGTTACCTGCGGGCAGTGAGAGCGGTGATTTGGAAGGATCTGACCGCCGAATGGCGCAGCCGCGAGCTGCTCGGGGCAATGCTGGTGTTTGCGCTGCTGGTCATCTTGATCTTCAACTTTGCCCTCGAGCTCGACGTCCGAACCCGGCAATCCGTGACGGCGGGCGTATTATGGGTTACCTTGGCGTTTGCCGGCACCCTGGGCCTGAACCGGGCCATGGCGGTTGAGCAGGAGCGAGGCTGCCTGGACGGGCTGCTCTTGGCACCGGTCGATCGTTCGGCGCTCTTCTTCGGCAAGGCCCTGGGCAACCTGCTGTTCATGTTGATTGTGGCCGCGATCATCCTGCCGGTCTACAGCCTGCTCTACAACGTCAACCTGTTTCGGCCGGCCCTGGCGGGAGTGATCCTGCTGGGATCGATCGGCTATGTAATTGTTGGCACCTTGTTTTCGGCGATGGCCGTGCAGGCCCGGACCCGTGATATCCTGCTACCGATCTTGCTCTTTCCGGTGGTGCTGCCCGTACTGATCGCGGCGGTGCGCGCAACCAACTCGATCCTGCTGGCGATCCCCATTGCAGAGATTCGCGGATGGCTCAACCTGCTGATTGTGTACGACCTGCTGTTCACTGCAGTTGCGATCATGACTTTTGACTATGTCGTTGAAGAATGAGCCGTGAGCTCGACAGAAGCGGAGGCGCTCTATGCAACCGATGCCTAAGATGCTCAAAGTCCTAACGGGAGTGACCATCGCGCTCCTGCTTGGCGCCCTCTACCTGGTCTTCGGCTACGCCCCGCGGGAAGTGATCATGGGAGAGGTGCAGCGGGTGTTCTACTTCCACGTGGCGGCTGGCTGGGTGGGCGGCCTGGCCTTCTTGCTGACCGCCGTTTCGGGCGCGATCTATCTTGCCCGGCGGCGGCGGGGCTGGGATCTATTAGCAGTGGCCTCGGTGGAGATCGGGATCGTTTTCGCCTTCATCAACATCGCCAGCGGCTCAATCTGGGCTCGGCCGGCCTGGAACACCTGGTGGACTTGGGACCCGCGGCTGGTGACCGCTACCATCATGGAACTGTTGTACGTCGCGTACCTGATGCTCCGCCAGGGAATCGATGATCCGGATCGGCGGGCCCGCTTCGGGTCGGTCTATGGGATCGCGGCCTTCGTCAGCGTGCCGATCACCTTCCTATCGATCCGCTTCTTCCGCACCATCCACCCGGTCGTGATCGGCAGCAACGACCCCTCCGCCGAGGGAGCCTTCGATATGACGGCTCCCATGCTGCAGACCTTCATGTTCAGCCTGCTCACCTTCACCTTTGTCTATGTCACGCTGCTCTGGCATCGAGTGCGATTGGGCCGGTTGGCCGAGCAGGTCGAGCAACGCAAGATGGAGCTGCTGACGGCGTGAAGCGGTTTTTGCCCGAGCTTCTGAAGCTGGTCCAAGGAGTGACGCGATGACGCTGCAAGAGGTGACGCCGAACACCGTTGGCTTCATGCTGTTCGGGTACGGAGTGATCCTGGGGACGATGGCGCTGTTCGTGTTGAGCCTGGTCAGCCGCTTTCGCAACCTGAGGCGGGACATGGAGCTCATGGAGGAAGTTCAGGCCCCGAAGCGCGCACCGACCGAGTTGTAGGCCGATTGGTTGGTCAGACCGCGGCAGTCGCCCATCCCCATCCGACCGGTCCACTCCAAGAATAGGTCGCGGGTGCTCTGACGCATGGGCTCGGCTGGAGGGAGGCGGAGCCGTGTCTATCATCGGTAGATGACCGTCTCCTCTGAGGGCGGCTCCTTGATGAATCCGCGCTCCATGTCGCTCTCGACCATAGCTCGGGCCC
>CAZPZD010000031.1:0-8853 GCA_964590515.1 uncultured Anaerolineaceae bacterium
GGTCCAAGGGTTTCATTCGGATCTTCGTTCCGGAGGTCGACGCACCCGAGGCCGGGTTGATTCCGGAGATCGAGATCATCCCGGTCGGTTCGTTGACCAAGCTGGTGAACCATCTCTCCGGGGTGGTCCCCATTCCGGCTTATGAGCGCAAGCCCCTGCCGGAGCTGCTCGACTCACCGAACGGCGGGTTCGAAGAGATCAAAGGCCAGGAGCACGCCAAGCGGGCGCTCGAGGTGGCCGCCTCGGGAGGCCACAATGTCCTGATGATCGGGCCACCCGGCGCCGGCAAGACCCTGCTCGCCCGGGCGATGCCGGACATCCTCCCCGGCATGTCGATCGATGAGGCGTTGGATGTCTCGCAGATTTATTCGGTGGCTGACCTGCTTCCCTCTGACATTCCCCTGGTGCGTTCTCGACCCTTCCGGTCGCCCCATCACACGATCTCCAATGCCGGACTAGTAGGTGGAGGCAACTTTCCGCGCCCCGGAGAGATTTCGCTGGCGCACCGAGGGGTGTTGTTCCTGGACGAACTCCCGGAGTTCGGCACCCGGGTGCTTGAAGTGCTCCGCCAACCGATGGAAGACCGGGTCGTGACGATCAGCCGGGCCCGAGGTTCCACCTCGTTCCCGGCGAGCTTCATGCTAGTCGGCGCGATGAACCCCTGCCCCTGCGGGTATTTCGGTGACCCGATCAGGGAATGCACGTGCAGTCCGGCGATGGTCACCCGCTACCAGAAACGCATCTCAGGGCCGCTCATGGACCGGATCGACATTCACGTCGAGGTCCCGCGGGTGGAGTTTGAAAAGTTGGCTAGCAACCGGACCGGTGAGCCAGCAACGGCGGTGCGGGCTCGGGTCGAGGCGGCGAGAGCGCGCCAGCGGGCTCGCTTCGAGGGGACTCGGCTAACCTGCAACGCCGACATGGGGCCGGGCGAAGTCCGGCGCTACTGCGGGCTGGACGACGCCGGCCGGGGATTGGTCCGCCAGGCCATGACCCAACTTCAGCTCACTGCCCGGGCGTTTCACCGGGTGCTCAAGCTGGCTCGAACGATCGCCGATTTGGCGGCGGCCTCGGAGATTGCCCCGATGCACGTTGCCGAGGCGCTGCAGTATCGGCCGCGGCTCTGGGCCTAGCCCTCGCCACCGCGCAGTGCAGATCGCAGCTCCGGTTTCGCGCAAGGTCTTCCTGATTATCCATGCCCCGACCATCCCCTCGGAAGGCGGACGCCGGGTGCAGCACCTCTTCGGGTGGAACGACCCCGATCAACTGGTCGCGCAGTTCATCGCGGACATGCGGTCGGCCAGCTATGGGATCGTCAACTATCAAGTGGTGGAGCGCTTCGAGGTGGATGACTTCCCGATCAAGGCCGACGGCTTCCGCTACCAGGCTGAGGAGTACGCCGCGTTGTGGCGGCAGCGGGCCGGCTTCCACCAGCCGGATCTGGTGGACTACTCAACGCTGCTCAACGTGTTCGGCACGTTGGGCAAAGTGCAGAGCGGAGCCATCGACGAAGTCTGGCTGATGGGGTTCCCCTACGGCGGCTACTACGAGTCGCGGATGGCGGGCCCCGGTTCGTTCTGGTGCAACTCGCCGCCGCTGGAAGGATGGGAGGTGGCCGGGCGCCGGTTTGTGGTGATGGGGTTCAACTACGAACGCGGGGTGGGGGAGATGATGGAGAGCTACGGCCATCGGACCGAATCGATCTTGACCAAGGTCCATGAGCGGGTGGGTGGTCCCGAGAATCTCTGGGAGCGGTTCACTCGGTACGACCAGCGCAATCCCGGCCGGGCCGAAGTCGGGAATATCCACTTCGCGCCCAACAGCGTGCGCGATTACGACTGGGGCAACCAACGAGCGGTGCCGAGCGCCTGCGACGATTGGTACGACTTCCCCAGCTTGGCTGGTCGCTCTCGGATGGTCGATTGCCGCGAGTGGGGCAGCGGTGATATCCGGCTGCACCACACCTGGTGGTACCGCCATCTGCCCCACGTCGAAGGCGAGACCCAGGGAATCCTTAACAACTGGTGGGCTTACGTGGTGGACCCGAACCGGGTGGCCTAGCGGCTGCGATCAGCCTACACGTAACGACTCAGGATCGCCTGAACCTGGCCCAGATAGCCTTCCCCGAATAGGTTGAGATGGTTGAGCAGGTGGTACAGGTTGTAAATCGGCAGCCGCTCCCGCCAACCTGACTCCAACGGCCGGGTCTCCAGGTAGGCCGCAAAGAATCGATCCGGGAATCCGCCAAACAGCTCCGTCATCCCCAGCTCAGCCTCGGCCCAACCATAGTGGGCGGCCGGATCGATGATCGCCGGTTCGCCCGACGGGCCAGTCAGCGCGTTTCCTGACCACAGATCGCCGTGGATCAGCGAGGCGGGCTGCTCGGGAATCCGCTCACGCAGGCCGCGGGCCAGCTTGTGAATTCTGTCACGATCTCCCGTCGGTAAGATTCCGCGCTCGTGGGCGAGGCGGGCTTGAAACTCCAATCGGTGGACCGCGAAGAACTCGAAGCCATCCGGGGTGGGCGGGTTCGGCTGCGGCGTTGTTCCCAGAAAGTTATCGTGCGGGAAGCCGAAGCTGTCTGCGATGTGGTTGTGTAGCTGGGCCAGCCGGCGGCCGAAATCGTCCCAGTACCCAGGCGCGGGAGCCGCGGGGCGCAGGTCTTCCAGCAACAGGAAGTCGGGACCGGCCAGCAGCGGCGATGGGAGCCGCGGCCCGCCTTCCACCACAAGCGCCCGCAGGCCTTCGACCTCGCGCAGGAACATGTCGGCAGGGGCGAAGGAATTCTGCTTAAGAAAGAAGGAAGGACCGCCAGCGGTGCGCAGGATCGCGCCCTGATTGATGCAGCCGCTGGCGACAGGCTGGAGCTCGACGACCCGGCCGTGCCCTTCAGCGGCTAGCCAGGCGAGAACCGGGCCTGGAACGGTCACTCTGCGCTGCGGCCCGAGATCTCAAGCAGGGCGACGACCGGTTCCGGGACGCTCACACTTCCCCGCGTTCCAACGCCTCCAGCAGGCCGCGGACTGACCGCTCAATGATCTGGTAGGTCTGCTCGAAATCGCTTTGGCCGCCGTACCACGGATCAGGGACATCGAGGTCGTCTCGCTGCGGATCGAACTCGCGCAGCATCCGAATCTTAGGTTGCTGCGCCGGCATCCGGGCCAACTTAAGCAGGTCGGCCCGGTTGCTCTGATCCATCGCCAGGATCAGATCGAAACGGTCCAGGTCGTTCGGGCGGACCTGGCGGGCCGTTCCGCCAAGGGCGAGCTCGTGCTTCTTCGCAGTTTCGACCATGCGCGGGTCCGGCGATTCGCCCGTGTGCCAGTCGCCCGTACCTGCGGAGTCCACCGTGTAGTTCTTGGCGACCCCGGCTTGGTGCGCAAGATCGATGAAGAGGTGTTCGGCGAGTGGACTGCGAATGATGTTGCCGAGGCAGACGAAGAGCAGCCGTCTCACGCGGGGAGGGTCAGGTCGGCGGGTTTAGGCTTGCTCAAGCGGGGCGGCCCGCGGGGCAGCGATCGGCGTCCGGCCCTCGATGCCGAAGGGTAGCTCGACCAACTGGGCCGTCTGCTCGTCGCCCTCGAGCGACACATGACCGCCGTGGGCTGAAATCGCATCCGGCTTCACCACCGCCAGGCCGATCCAGCCGAACCGCGGCGACTCGACAACAGAGGTGAGGGTGCCGATCGTTCGTCCGTTCTGTTGAAGAGTGGATCCGGATTGGGCCGAGTGGGGCAGGGTGATTCCAGCGAGGCGCTTGGCCAGCTTGCCCCGGCTCTCCATGCGGGCAATGATCTCCTGACCGGTGTAGCAGCCCTTGCTGAAGCTCACCGCGGATGCCAGGCCCACTTCCAATGGAATCGAGTCATCGAGGATCTCCCGGCCCGCCTCGGGGAGCCCGGCCTCGACTCGATGCACCTCGTATGCCTCCGCTTCGGCGGCGCCGCCCCCGAGCTGCTCCCAGCCGGAGAGGTCAACTCCCGGGTGGATCAGCGCTCGGAATCCGGGCACGGGGGTAGACACGCTCCAGGCGAGGCCGCCCTGAAAAGCAACGATTTGATCATTGGAAGGAGCCGGACAGTGGAGGCCCGCAAGCGCCTGGACGGCCGTAGGACCGTAGACTCCCCAAAGGGCCCATCCCGGCTGAGCCGCCACGAGAGATACCTGGTCTTGAAAGAAGATGTGCTTTCGAAGCCAGGCCCGAAGCTGGACTTCCTTGCCTGGATTGGTGAGCAGGACCAGATCCTGATCGCGAGTGAGCACCCACACGACGTCGATCGTGCGTCCGAGCGGGTCGGTAAAGACCGTTTGGCGAACGTGAAACGGGGCCAGCTCCAGCAGGTCGGCGGTCGACATGCGATGCAGCAGTTCCAACCGATCCTTCCCGGCAAGTTCTATGACGCCTGGATCGGAGTGTCGGACCACCAGAGTCCCTTCAAGGGTTGCCTGGTAGGCAGCCAAGATGGGCGCAAGCGAACTCATCGCTTAGGATTATACCCAGCGGCCATCGGCCACGGCCGGCTTGCAGGCCCGCCGCGTCGGCACCTGCCGCGGATCCCTGGAGCCTTTGGCGCCCTGCACCGCCTCCTGGGTATAATCACGCCCCTTTTCCGGCATCGGGCCTGCAGGGCCGAAGTCTCTGATGGCGAAAACTCGACCAGCCGCCGAAGACCTTTCGATCGAGAAACTCGAAGCGATTCTGGCTCAGAAACGACTCGAGGCCCGCGGAGCCCGGCTACGCCAGTTTCGACGGAGCGGCCGGGCCGTGCGGCTGCGGCGGGAGCTCGACCCTGTCACCGGCTTGCAGGGGTACCGCGCCGAAAACGAAGCGGGCCCCCAGGATGGCCAGGCCGCGGTGCCGCTGCGGGAAGGCGCCAGCAAACTGCTGCTGGGAGTGGAGGTGGCGGCCGTGCTAGGACTGCTCTTCGTCCTGTTCAGCGGGGTCGGCGCCCTGCGATCGCTCAACCAGGAGGTCTCGGCCGCCCGGCTGCCGGCGTCTCCAACCCCGCTGATCCGCGCAGTCGTGCTGCCTTCCGGTCACACGCCTCCCACCGCCCCCGGCGGAGCGCAACCGAACGAATCGGAGATTCCTCAACATCTCCGCCCGCTGGTCCAATCGATGCCGGCCCCCGAGATCCCGACTCCCAGCGTGGCCCAAGCCCAACGGATCTACATTTCGGCATTGTGGGATACTGCCGCGCCGGTCGTGCAGGGGGACGGTTGGGAGCAGCTGAAGAAAGGAGTGGCCCAGCACATCGGGAGTGCCAATCCGGGGGAGGCCGGCAACGTGGTGCTCTCAGCCCACAACGACATCTTTGGAGAGCTGTTCCGAGACCTGGATCGCCTGAAACCCGGGGATGACGTGGTGCTCTCCACCGGTGCACAGGATTTCGTTTACAAGGTCACCGGGCTCCAGATCGTGGAACCCACCGAAGTCGGCGTGATGGAGCCTACCGCCCGGCCGACCATCACCTTGATCTCTTGCTATCCCTATTTGATCGATACGCAGCGCATCGTCGTCACCGCGGAGCTGGTGGAGAGCTAACCGAGGAAGGCGACGACCCCCTCAGAATCCTCGCAAGTCAGACTGTTACAATTCGATTGCTCCGCCCCTCGCATTGCATAGAGGCGGCGGGTCTGTGAACTTCTGAATGGAAGATAGTAGCCTCGTCGGCCCGCGGGTACGGATCAGCTTGCTGTGGAGGATCACGCTGCCCTTCATGTTGCTGGCGATGATCCTTGGATTTGGCGCGGCCTATTTGATCAACCGCTTCCTCAGCGAAGACGAGGGCCTCCGATTCCAGCGTCAGCTAGTGAACAGCGGCCAACAGGCGGCGGATTCGGTCGTCCGGGCCGAGATCGATCTCTTGGAATTGGAGCGGTTGATCGCCAATACGGAAGGCGTGGCCGATGCGGCTGCGGCCGCGAGCGCCGAAGATCTTCGAATTCGGGTTCTGCCACTCGTTGTAAATGCCGGGGCGGATGTGGTAGCCGTCCTGGATAACCAAGGAACCAGCTTGCTGACCGTCAGACGCCGGCCGGATTCAACCGCCGGCGACTACGACACCCTGCGGGGGGAGACCTACTACGCACAGTGGCCGTTCGTCCAGCAGGTGCTCGCAGGGGTCAGCGATGAAGTAGTCGGGGACAAGCATGCCGGCATGGAGCCGATCGTCCTGGAGGGGGTTGACCAACACATATTCTTCGTCGCGGGTCCATTGTTCGACAGCGCGCAGACTTTGAAAGGGGCCGTGCTGGTAGGTGAATACAGCGACCGGCTGGTCAGGACGGTTGAGAATGAGGCTGCGGCAAACGTCTCGATCTACGCCTTGGCGACCGGCGCGGCGCTGAGCAGCACCCTCGAACTAAGCGACCTCAGCTCGCTGAACCTCACGGCCGAGGAGCTGGCCGGTGTCGGTGAGATCGAACAGGCCCGCAGGCCAGTGCGTTCGATTTTGGTGGCCGAGACTGAGTACTGGGAAGTTCTCACACCGCTCGTCGTCCGGGAGCAAACGGTCACATTGGGGACCATGGGTGTCTCTCTGCTCCGGGTGCCAGTGCAGACTGGAACGGAGGGCGATCTCACCAACGTGTTGAGATTCGGGGTGGTCGGCCTGGTGCTGACCGTGCTGATCGGGCTGCTGCTTTCCAATTCGATCACCCGACCGCTTACCCGGCTGGTCGAAGCCTCGGCCAAGGTGGCAATGGGGAATCTGGAGATCCAGGTCCCCGAACGGGGGACCGACGAGATTGGGGTGCTTGGAAAGACTTTCAACCGAATGGTCGAAGGCCTGCGGGAGGGATCGATTTACCGTGACCTGTTGGGCAGGACCGTGACACCTGAAGTGCGCGCCCAACTGCGGACCGCCTTCTCCGATGGGGCCTTGATCCTGAAAGGCCAGAATGTCGAGGCAACGATCTTGTTCGCCGACTTCCGCGGCTATACCAGCATGGCCGAGGACACCGATCCGGCGCTGGTCATGAAGACCCTGAACGACTATTTCTCGGGCGTGGTGCCGATCATCTCGCTGCATGGTGGAGTGGTCAACAAGTTTGATGGCGATTCGGTGATGGCCTTCTTCGGCATCCTGCCCCGATACCTCCCCCCGCGAGTCAGCGCCCTGCAGGCGACCCACGCCGGCCTCGCCATGCTGGAACACATCCGCAAAGTCAACCGAGAGCGGGAAATTGCGCGACAACCGTCCTTTCAAATGGGGATTGGCATCTCGACCGGCACTGTGATTGCAGGTGGATTGGGCAGCGAGGACCGGGTGCACTACACAGTGGTCGGGGACACGGTCAATACCGCCCAGCGTATTCAGCAGATCACCCGGGATCTCGGCGGGACTGCATTGGTGATCGACGAGCCCACCTATCGCAAGCTTGCGGCAGTGCGCAGCCAATTCCAGTTCGGGCGGGCGGGTGAGGCCCTGCTGCCGGGCAAGAAACAAAAGGTGATGATCCATGAAGTGCTTGCCCGAAAGTCTCGCCTGGTCAGGGAGGACCGACTGGAGCAGCAAGTCAAGGAATACACGGCGAGCCTCCCCCGGATCACGCAGATCCTCTCGGGGCAGCCGGTCGACTCGAACGAAAGAGGCGAAGTCAGCCCCGAAGAACGGGAGTTCCTTGAGGAGCGATTGCGGCCTTCCGAAGGCGTGGAAGAGCTGTAGGAAGGACGTAACCTTGTCTCATCGGTGCCATCCAGCGAAACTGAGAGCCAGGCGTGGTCATGTAAGGGGGTCAGCCTTGCATCTACTGCCAGATTGGACACTCGACTCGCTCGCTGGCTCGCGCTTACAGCATTCGCCGTCCTCATCGCCGGGTGGTTCGCGGCGGCGTTGCACCTGACCGGAGCTTCCGCCGGGCAGCCTGGTTTTCCCTTCAATCTACGTTCTAACCTAGCGGCAGACTACGGGGCCGATCCGGGGGCGGGTCGGATCACTTCGCTTCGGATCTCGATCATCACGGATCTATTGAAAGATCTTGGGTTTGGCGGAGACGATTCTGGGCTGCTGGAAGGGCTGGACTCCCCCGTGCCGACCGCCACCGCCCGGAATTTCGAGGGGGATCCGCCTTTCACGGCGACCGTGACACCCAGCCCGACTCCGACTATCACGCCGCTACCGACTTCGACCTCAACTCCAAAGCCTCCTACAAAGACCCCCAAGCCGACCGATACCGAGGTCCCAGAGCCAACTGAACTGCCGGACGACAGCATTGCGCCGAGCATCTCAGGAGGCTCATTCCTCCCTACATTCGGCACCCCGCTACCGGACTGCGACGGTAACGATATCGCGGTTACCGGGCTGCGAGTGGAGGATCCGGCGCCGTCGAGCGGCATCAAGTGGCTCCAATTGAAGTACAAGATCCTTGGGCCCGGCTCGAAGGACTATCAGTTCTCTGGCGACATCGGTCCGCCGATCATAGGTGGCTGGACGGCCGGAGAAGGCTCGACCTGGGATGCCTACTACAAGGGCACCCTCACGATCAATTTCTCGGACGGGTACGCATTCACGGCCGGTGGCAAGCTGTTCTTCCGGCCATCGCTCAGTGGGCCCTCCGCAGCGCTGACCGCCGACCCATTTACCGTCGAAGTGTGGTCCATCGCTCAAGACAACGCCGGCAATCAGAGCTATGTGCTGCACGGAACTTACACGTTGGCTGGCTCTTGTGGCGGTTAGAATGATTCCAATGCACGAAGGAACCCGGTAAGGTTGGCTACTAACTCGGAGCGGCGCACCCCGTTCGACCTGCGGACTACAATCCCGCTGGCCAAAGCGACTCTGGTCAGCCTGGCCCGCAAGCCGAAGCGAAGCTGGTTGGTCCCCTTCCTCACCCTAATCACCGGTATCA
>CAZPZD010000031.1:8953-30856 GCA_964590515.1 uncultured Anaerolineaceae bacterium
CGCAAGCCGAAGCGAAGCTGGTTGGTCCCCTTCCTCACCCTAATCACCGGTATCACCTTTGCAACACTGATGCTGGAGCTGATGTTCTCGCCGGGCCCGTTCAGCGCGCTGGCTTTTGAGGGCGAACTGCGTTCGAAGCTGTTCGCTGACTACGGAGCCGATCCGCTCGGGGCGAAGATCCACGAGCTGCGGCTGACGATTATGGATGAGGTGCTGGGCGGAGGCAGCGATCAGGATTCCAGGTCATCGTCCGGAGCTTCCAAACTTAGCGACCCCGTTCCGACCGCCACTCCGGCCGAGCAATCTGAGGCGACAGCGACGAGCGAGACGCTCGCCACGGTCGAGCCCACCGCAATAGGGCCCGCTGCCACGAGCACTGTGTTGGCCGCGCCCACCGCGACCGCGAGCAGCACGCCGATCCCGACACCGGTCCCGCCGACCCCTGTGGTGTCCCTCTGCAGCAAGCTCTCGATCATTAGTTTTTCAATCGACGGCAGTGACAAGCTGAAAGCCAGCGTTCGCAATGATGCTTCGGTCAAAGCCTTCCTCACCGACACGATCCTCGAATGGCCCAATGTTCCGCCGCCAGCCTATGTGGATTGGTTTGAGTTCGATGGCAACCGGTACTATGACGGGGATGATTACAATTCTCCGACGAGCAAGACCGGGACTAGCCGGCAGCTGAGTGCAGGGAAGACTCGGACCTGGGAGGCAGATTGGGATGACGAGCCCGCGGAAGGAATCTACGGTAGTTTTGGTCTGACCCTGATCTTCAATTTCCCCGGGCAGGGATCCTGTACGCTGAGCAGCAGCACGTTCAAGGATCCTCCCGCTACCCCGGGCCCGAGCCCAACGCTGCTTCCGCCGACGGAAACTGCACCCGCACCGACGGCTACTCCGTTGCCGACAGAAAATCCAGCGGCTACCCCGACCGCGACCCCGCTCCCCGGGTAACACGCCGAAAAGGCAGAAAGCCGAGCCCGAGCAGCCCGGCCAAGCACGGCACCCCGGCCGGCCGATCGGGCCGATCACCAGGGTCGATTTCAGCGGGCGGAACCGATTCTTGCCGGGACTGCTCCGCCGGCAGCTCTAGCGGATCTCCGTGGGCACTCGAGTCGACCACCTCATAGGCCACTCCGTCGAGGACAACAATCACCCGGGGTCCGAGCGCCAGCGCGGCCCCCAGTTCTGAGCGGGAATCCGCAAGCTGGAAGTAGTCCTCAGACAGGAAGGGGACCTGGATGGTCTCGTCCTGCTGGGGATCGAACCCGGTGTCGATCCACACCCCGTCCACCAGTTTGAAGGTCCGGGTCCCGACCACTTTTACGACATCGTAGTCGGGCGCAAATGCGATGTCCGACCGCAGGATCTGGCCCTCTTCCGCAGCTCGCTGCACGGCTGCTTCGCCGGAGACGGCGGTCGGGGTGCCCATCAAATCAGAGAACGCGCGGGCGGCCAGGTCTTCCTGAGCTTCGGCGCCGAACGCCTGGGGTTCGGTCACCAGGTAGGACGTGTAGGGAGTGACGATCCCGTAGCGGATACTGAGCCGCACGATCTGATCCACCAGCTCCTCATTGGGTCCTCCCAGCCGAATCTGGCTGAGCAGCGCGCCGATCTTGCGGGTGGCCCAAAGGCGGGGAAGAAACTCCGGCCCGCCGGAAGAACGCAGCTGCTGGCCCTCGTAGCGGAAGGCCTGGGTCTCTCCGTTCACTTCACCGGTCAGCCGGATCGTGAGGTTGCCGGAATCTCGATAGCGGCCCACCAGCACTAGCTGCCCGCCGGCAAAAAGATCGGGAAGGGGATCGGGATACAGATCGAAGACGACTGAGTCTCCGAAGTCGAGTTGAAGATTGGTCAGGACCGGGGTGCTGACCTTCTCATAAAAGGTCGAGACGGCTTCGTCGATCGGCTGCCCGGGACTCACGTAGCTGGCTGTCCCATGGTGTTCGTTGGCCAGCGAATCAATCAGGAACGTGTCGACGTCGAACCCCACGCCGAAGGTAAACAGGCGCAGGTTGGAGGGAGCCACTTCCCGGAGGTTGTCGAGGATCTGTTCGGCTTCGGTTACCCCTTCGGTCGGGAGTCCATCGGTCAGGAAGATCACGAAGGTCGGGCGTTCGCGGTCGGCTTGGGCCACGGCCTCCAGCAGGGCTCGATTGATGTCGGTCGAGCCACCTGCGGACAGGCGCTCTACCCAGCGTCTGGCATCGACAGCCTCGTCGGCCGATCGGAGCCCGCCGGCGTAGGACTCGGTGCCGGTACTGAAGGCGATGATATTGAACCGGTCGCCGGGATTGAGGTGGTCGAGCACGAAGGTCAGCGCCTGCTGAGCCTGGCGAAACTTCTCGCCCTCCATGCTTCCGCTCTGGTCGAGCACCAGGATCAGGTCCTTGTCCACCCGCCGATCCGGATCGGCCTGGACGCTGGGTGCGACCAACAGCAGGAAGGTTCCATCCGGGTCGTCCGACTCCGGATCGCGGAAGCTGAGCAGGTTGAGCCCGATTTCGTCCTGGGCGACACTGTAGAAGAGCTCGAAATCGCGATCGGGCGTGACGTCCGCCGCTTCGTATCCAACCCGGAATTCGAAGTCGTCTGAGCGATCGATGTCCACCTCGTGGGAGGGGGAGTAAATGGCCCGAACCGGGTCGGCAGAATCCACCTGCACGGCGATGCTGACCTGCTCGAGCGGCTGGGCCGAGAACTTCTCGGTATTGAGCGGATAGCGATAGCCGATCAGGCCGTGATCGGCCTCCAGGACCTGGGTGTACTCCAACTCGATCCGCCGGCTCTCTCCCGGTTCAATCGGAAAGATCGAAGCCTGGACCGCGCCCCGGTCGACGTACTCCAGCAGCGCCGGATCCTGCAGCTTGCGGACGATTTCCTGGTAGATCTCCCGGGCCTGCTCCCGGTCCAGCACTGTGCCTTCGACCGGCTCCCCATCGATCCAGAGGGTGAAACTGGAGACCGCCGCGCCCGCCGGAAGAGGAAAGATGTAAGTCCCCTCTACGGTCCAGTCGTTGTCATTGCGGAATGCCTGATCGACATGGGTCACGGCGACCTGGTCCTTGATTCGGACCTGGACCCGATGGTATTCGATGGCCAGCTGGGCCATCGGGATGGGCATCGGACAGGGTCCGAATTCGCAAATCGGCGGCTCTGGGACGACGATACCGTCCGCATAGGCGGGGCTCGCCAGCAGACCAACCAGCACGGCCAACAATGCAGCAAACGGAAGGGGTTTGTGCGATTTCATGGGACGTCTCCTCGGGTGGACGAACTTGCTCTAAGGACGTCCGGGGCCCCGGTCGAGTTCCCCATCCGTCGAAATCGCGGACGATGCGCTGCGCCGAGCTTCGAAGGCTTCGGGGTATAATCTCGCCAGACCTCCCACCGCACCTGTGGGAGTTTCTTGTGTCTAAGGCATGCTAAAGAAACTGGCGAACCTGGAAGAGCGTTTCCAGGCCCTGGAACAGCAAATGGTGGAGGCCGGCAGCGACTACCAGCGGCTGGCCGGGCTAGGCCGCGAGCGGGCAGAGCTTGAGCCCATGGTGACGGCCTTCCGCGAATACCGCGACCTGAGCGATCGGCTAACCCAGGCCCAGAGCTTTGGTGAAGGCGAGGACCTCGAGCTGCGGGAGCTGGCGCTGCAGGAGGTCAAGGAGCTCCAGCCCCGGCTCGATGGCTTGGAGAGCCGGCTGAAGGAAATGCTGATCCCGCGCGATCCACGCGATCGGCGGGACGTGATCGTGGAAATCCGGGCCGGCACCGGTGGCGACGAGGCCGGGCTGTTCGCCGCCGATCTGCTGCGGATGTACCTGCGCTATGCGGAACGGCTGGGGTGGAAGGCCGAAGTGCTGTCGCAGAGCGACACCGGGGTTGGAGGGGTGAAAGAGGTCGTCTTTCAGATCAAAGGATCCGGGGCTTTTTCGAAGCTGAAGTTCGAAGTGGGTGTTCACCGCGTCCAGCGAGTCCCAGCGACCGAATCCCAGGGCCGAATCCACACCTCGACCGCCACCGTGGCGGTGCTGGCCGAAGCGGAGGAAGTTGAAATTGAACTCCCGGATAAAGATCTGGAGATCGAGACCTATCGCTCGGGCGGTGCGGGTGGACAGAACGTGCAGAAGAACGAGACTGCGGTCCGCATCACGCATCTCCCGACCGGAACCGTCGCTCAGTGCCAGGACGAGCGCTCCCAGCTGCAGAACAAGCAGCGGGCGCTGCGGATCTTACGGGCCCGGCTCTACGAGCTGAAGATCCGGGAGCAGCAGGCCGCCCAGGACGCCACCCGGCGAGCCCAGGTTGGCAGCGCGGAACGCTCCGAAAAGATCCGCACCTACAACTTTCCCCAATCGCGAATCACCGACCATCGGATTGGCTACACCTCCCATAACCTGGCGGGCATGTTGAATGGCGATCTCGAAGACTTGATCGAGCAGCTCGCTTCGCACGAGGCGGCTGATCGATTGGAGGCCGTCGAGGCCTGAGGCCACGGGGCGCGCTCTCGCCCCCGTCGCCGAAGGCGGGTCTGGATCCAGGTGCCGCCAACTGAGCGAAGCGGTATGCCGGACCACACGATCGGCGCAGTGCTCGAATCCGCACAACGCAGGCTGCAGCACCAGTCCGCCTCTCCCACTCTTGATGCCCAAGTTCTGCTGGCTGCGACCCTCGCCCGGAGCAGAGCCTGGCTGCTGGCCCATCCGGAGATCGAGCTGAACGATTCGCAGGCCCGCTCGTATGCCGAATCGCTCGAGCAGGTGCTGGCCGGGACAGCCCTACCGCATGTTCTGGGAGAGTGGGAGTTTTTTGGCCGGCGGTTTCGGCTCAGCCCGGCGGTGCTCATCCCGCGGCCGGAGACCGAACTGGTCGTGGACAAGGCGCTCGAGCTGGCTAGAGCGATGGACACTTCCCCATCGATCCTGGAGGTTGGGACCGGGAGCGGCTGCATCGCGGTTACCTTGGCCCTGGAGCTTCCGGCAGCCAGAGTCATCGCGACCGACGTACACCGAGGCGCCCTGGGCATTGCCCGGCTCAACGCGCAAGCCTATGGAGCGACCGATCGGATTCGATTTGTACAGGCCGACCTGTTGGACGGCCTCCTGGGTCGCTTCGATATCGTGTGTGCCAATCTACCTTACGTCAGGACGGCTGAGCTCGTGGGACTGCTCGGCCGAGAGCCGCGGCTGGCGCTGGACGGCGGTTCCGACGGTCTGCTCCTCATCCGCCGGCTGATCAATGACCTGCCTCGCTGCCTGCGGCAGGGAGGCGGGGCGGTTCTGGAGATCGATCCGCGCCAGGCCGAGCAGGTCATCAAGCTGGCGCAGGCCAGCCTACTTGGCTCGGCGGTTGAGGTCTTCCCAGACTTGGCCGGTCAGGATCGGGTGGTGGTGATCCGAGTCGGCGACTCCCATGCAGCTTGAAACGAAGATTCTCGCCGCGGCCGATCGGCGGGCCCTAGAGACTGCCGCTTCAGCGCTGCGCCGCGGTGAGCTGGTCGCCCTGCCCACTGACACGGTGTATGGGCTGGCCGCCAATGTCTGGGATAGAAAAGCAGTATCCCGGCTCTTTGAAGTGAAGGGTCGCGACCCGCTCAAGTCGGTGGCCGTCCTCCTGGCAGGCTGGGAGTGGCTCCTGGAGGTCGCGGATACCCCACCCGAAGCTGTTCGGCGGCTGGCGACCCGGTTTTGGCCGGGACCCCTGACCCTGATTGTCAGGCGCCTGTCGACCCTCCCTTCCGAGCTGAGCGCGACCGATAGCATCGGCCTGCGAGTCCCGGATCATCCCTTCACGCTCAAGTTGCTTGGGGAGGTCGGGCCGCTGGCGGTCACGTCTGCCAACCGATCGGGGTCCCCGGATTCTCGCACTGCAGCGGAGGTGTTTGCGGCGCTGTCAGGTCGGATCGAACTGGTTATTGATGGGGGACCGACACCCGGCGGCGTGCCCTCGACCGTGGTCGACTGCACGGTAGATCCGCCGGAACTTCTCCGGGCTGGTCCGATTTCAATGCAAGAGGTCGAGGCGGCGCTGCAACTTTAGTCCGACCCGGGCCCAAGGGTCTGCCAGCCCAACACGTACCACTTCAGATACTCCTCCAAGTGCGTGCCCCAGTAGGCCTCGATGTGTTCGCCCGGATAGCTGTTCAAAGAGTAAGGCACTTCCTGCTCGTCAAGCAATCCGGTCAGCTCGACCAACTTGAATCGCAGCGGGTCGCGCTCTCCTATGTCAATCCAAATGGAGGGAAGGTCCGCGGGAGCGATCGGCTGGATCCACTCGCGCAGGTCGAATAGGTCGGGGACCAGGACCGCCGGGCTGTGCAGCCCGATCGCGCCGAAGAGTTCGGGATGTTTGAGCCCGATCCGCAGGGCCCAGCCGCCGCCGCGCGAGATCCCACCGATGGCCCGCTGTGATCGCTCCGGGATGGCCCCGTAGACCTGCTCCACGTGAGGGATCAAGTGCTCTACGATCGCCAGCTCAAAATCCAACCCGAGCCGTTCCCAAGGCATTACGATGAGGAAAGGCGGCACCAGGCCGGAGGCGATCCAGGCCTGAGCAAGTTCATCCGCACCCAGGTCATCCCACTCGCTGTCCGTGCGGGCCAGACCGTGAAGCAGGAACAATGCCGGCAGCGAGCCGGCCTGCTCTGCGGCGCAGGGCGGCACGAACACGCGATACGGAAGGCTGCGCGGCAGTGCCGGATCGATGAGCTCGGATTGGACAACATGGCCACCTTCGCTCAGGCACTGCAGGACCGGCTCGAGGGTGGCCGAAGGCTGGGGCGAGGGGGTCGGCCTCGGGCTGGGGGAGAGAGTAGGGGAGGGGCTAGGGGCGAAGGTGCTAGTCGGGGAGGGAAGCGGGCCGGCACAGGCTGCCACCAGCACAATGAGCGCGGCTCCAGTTCGGGAGGGCCATCGGCTAGCCAAATCGGCCTTCGATGTAATCCTCCGTCCGTTGGTCCTTCGGCCGGGTGAAGAGGTCATTGCCTTGCGCAAACTCGATCAACTCGCCATCTAGGATGAAGGCGGCGTGGTCAGCGGTGCGGGCAGCCTGCTGGACTGAATGCGGGACCAGCAGGATCGTGTACGTTTGCTTGAGTTCCTGCAGGGTCGCCTCCACCTTTCCGGTCGAGATTGGATCGAGACCGGAAGTCGGCTCATCCAGCATGATGACCTCCGGCTCGAGCGCCAGCACCCGCGCCAGGCACAAGCGCTGCTGCTGACCGCCGGAAAGTGAGATGGCCGGGTCGTCCAGGCGGTCGAGCACCTCCTCCCACAGCGCTGCGGCTTGGAGACTGCGCTTGACGACCTCAGTGAGACGCGCCTGGTTCCGCTCGCCGGCCAATTCGAGGCCGTAGGTCAGATTCTGTCGAACGCTCATCGGGAGCACTACCGGCCGGGCGAACACCATCCCGACCCGGCGCCGCAGCGCGATGAGATCGGTGGCGGGATCGAGAACGTCGATCCCATCCAACCAGACCTTGCCGGACAAATGCTTAACATCGGTCAGATCATTGAGGCGATTGATCGTGCGCAGCAGGGTCGACTTACCGCCGCCGGCCGGTCCGAACAACACGGTGATGGCATGGCTGCGAATATCCAGGCTGACGTTGCGAAGGGATTCCTTCCCGTCCGAATAGCCCAGAGAGAGGTTTTGGACCGAGACCTTGATCTCGTTCATCTCACCACTGCCGACGGGCGCGGGCTCTGGATCGAATGACCGTAGCCAGCAGGTTCATGCCGAGCACAAATACGAGCAGCACGGCCGCGGTGCCGTACTGCAGTTCGATCGGCATCCCGGGGACCTGAGTCGAGATGACAAAGAGATGATAAGGCAACGCCATCGTGGCGTCGAACGGGGAGCTGGGCAGTCGCGGCAAGAAGAAAGCGGCCGCGGTGAACAAGATCGGGGCGGTCTCTCCGGCGGCCCGCTCGAGGCCCAAGATCACTCCGGTAAGGATGCCCGGCAAGGACTGCGGCAAGACGATTCGCCGGACAGTTTGCCACTGGGTTCCGCCCAAGGAGATGCTGACGGCCCGAAAGCTCTGGGGCACCGCCCGCAAGGCTTCTTCTGAGGTGCTGATGATCACCGGCAAGGTCATGATGGCGAGGGTCAGTGACCCGGCCAAGATGCTCGTGCCGAACCGGAGAAACAAGACAAACAGCCCGAGGCCGAAAAGGCCGTACACGACGGAAGGGATTCCAGCAAGGTTGATGATGGCGATCCGGATCGCGCGGGTCCAGCGGGTGTCCGGAGCGTATTCGGACAGGTAGATGGCCGCTCCGACGCCGAACGGCACCGCCACCGCGGCCGTTCCAAGTGTGAGCCAGAAGGTGCCTACGATGGCTGGCAGGATGCCGCCGGCCCGCATCCCCTCCCGCGGCGAAGCGGCAAGGAACTCTAGCGAGAGAGCCGGAGCGGCTCGCCAGAGAATCAGGCCGACGACCAGGATGATGGGCGCGACGGTTACGAAGGTGGCGAGCAGCAAACCAGCGAAGCCGGCCCGCTGGATCAGGTGCCTGCGTTGAGTCAGTGCGGCCATGAGACTAAGAGAGCACGCGCTCGGCTCGCGTTCGCTGCCGAAATGCGAAGCGAGCTGCCAGCAAATTCACAACCAGGGAGATCAGGAATAACAGGATCCCGATCAGGAAGAGGGCATGATAGTGGACGCTTCCGGTTGCCACCTCTCCCATTTCGGCCGCGATCGTGGCGGTCATCGTGCGGGTCGGCCGGAAGAGCGACGCCAGGCCAGTGGGCACGACCGGCGCGTTGCCGGTGACCATCATCACGGTCATGGTCTCACCGATCACCCGTCCGATCCCCAACATGATCGCGGTCAGTACACCCGAGCGGGCCGCAGGGAGGGTCACCCGCCAGATGATCTGCCAGCGCGTGGCACCTAATGCCCTGGCCGCTTCGCGGTACGTCGCCGGGACGGCATCGAGCGCATCTTCGGCAACGCTTACGACGGTCGGAATAGCTATTCCCCCAAGCAGCAGCGATCCGGTCAGCGCTGACAGCCCGGTGGGCAGGTCCAGCAGCCGGCGCAGATAGGGCGCCAGGGCGACGATGCCGAGAAACCCTAGCATTACCGAAGGGAGCCCGGCCAAGATTTCGACCGCTGGTTTTAGCAACTCGCGGGCGGAGCGGGGCGCGACCTCCGCAATGTAGATCGCGGTCAAGAGCCCCAGCGGGACGGCGACCAGAGCTGCCCCGACGGTGACGAGCAGCGAGCCGCCGATCAAGGGCAGCATCCCGAAGAAATCCTCGATCGGATACCACCGATCCGCCAGCAGGTTGCTGATCGGGATTTCGAAGAGCGCAGGCGCTCCCTCTCGAAGCAAGAAGAGGAAGATCAGGCCGATGAACAGGATCGCGGAATAGCCAGCGGCTTTGATCAAGCGGGTGACGATGAATTCGGACCGGGTGGTGAGACGCATCAGGAGGAGGTTGGCACGAATCCTAGTTCGGAGACGATCCGCTGCGCTTCGGGGCCCAAGATCCAGTTCAAGTAATCGAGCACCCGACCCGTCGGCTGGTCGGCCGAATACATGTACAGGTCCCGGGCGATCGGGTACTGGCCGTTGTTCACGGTTTCGCTGGATGGTTGAACGAACGGTCCGGCAGCGTCGGCAGCGACCGAGATGACCTTGACGTCCGCGGTCACATAGCCCAGGCCGTCGTATCCGATAGCGTTCGGGTTGTCGCGGACCTCGGCGGTTATCCCTTCTGAAGAAGGCAGCAGCAAGGTGTCGGGCGAGAAGTGGGTCTTGTCCTCCGAATCGCCGCGCCTGAGCACGACCTCGAGAAAATAAACGTGCGTCCCGGAATTCGTCTCCCGGGAGAGTTTCACGATTGGTCGATCGTCTCCACCGACCTCAGACCAGTTGTCAATCTTTCCGCTGTAGATGTCCGAGAGCTGACCGATCGTGAGCTGCTCGACCGGGTTGTTTGGATTCACAATAATGGCGATGGCGTCCCGGGCGACCACGAACTCAACCGGAACGATTCCGTTGGCCTCCGCCTGCTCCCGTTCCTCGGGTTTGATCTGCCGGGAGGCATTGGCGAGGTCTAAAGTTCCATTGATCAGGGCCGCGATGCCGGTGCCGGACCCTCCGCCGGTGACGGAAATGCTGACCTGCGGTTCGACCTGCCGATAGGCTTCGGCCCAGGCGAGGGCCAGGTTGACGATCGTATCTGAACCTTTGTTTACGATCGTCTGATTGTCGGTCTCGGGATCCGCCGGGGTGGATCTGCAGCCGGATAGCAGGAGGCCAAGGACCAGCACAATTGCCAAGCCATGCTGGGTTGGAGGGCGCGGTACCGGCATACCGCCGGTGATTATACTGCTCCGAACCCCGAAGCCGGGTTCCAGGCCGCTCGGCAGAGGGGACTCGGAGAGAGTAGGTACAATTCGATCAATGGCCGGCGTAGACCACCCCAAGATCGAGGTGCAAGGGCTAGACTTTTACTACGGCTCGTTCCAAGCTCTGCATGACGTGTCGATGGAGATTCAGGAGCGACAGATCACCGCCTTGATCGGCCCGTCGGGCTGTGGCAAGACCACCTTCCTGCGCTGCCTCAACCGAATGAACGACGACATCCCAGGCGCCAGGGTAGTGGGCAAGGTGCTGATCCAGGGTGAGGATATTTACGATCAGGGAGTTGATGTGGTGGAACTGCGTCGGCGGGTCGGGATGGTTTTCCAGAAGCCAAACCCGTTCCCACAGTCGGTTTTTGACAATGTGGCGTTTGGTCCACGGGTGCTCGGGTTGACAAACGGCCGCGGTGAGCTCGATGAGCTGGTCGAACGATCGCTGACCCGGGCCGTGCTGTGGGACGAGATCAAAGACGATCTTGCCAAGGAGGCCCTCGGACTCTCGCTCGGGGAACAGCAGCGCCTGTGCATTGCCCGAGTGTTGGCAGTGGAGCCCGAGATCATCCTGATGGACGAGCCGTGCTCGGCCCTCGATCCGATCGCGACTTTAAAGATCGAAGAATTGATGCGGCAGCTCAGGGAACGCTACACCATCGTCATTGTCACTCACAATATGCAGCAAGCCGCCAGGGTCTCTGATCGCACTGGGCTGTTTTGGTTGGGGAAGTTGGTGGAATTCGATGAGGCGGCCCGGATATTCACTCGACCGACCCAACAGCTGACCGAGGACTACATCAGCGGCCGGATGGGGTAGCGGCCAGGGAGGACACCATGACACGGACCAGTCTGAGATCGACCCTCGACCGCGAGCTCAACGAGATCAATGATGATTTGCTGCGCATGCACAAGCTGGTGGATCAGGCGATCGTTCGCTCGGTCGACAGCCTCAAGCGGCGTGATCTCGCCACGGCTCAGCAGGTCATCGACGAGGACATCCAGGTCAACGACCTGCGCTACAAGATCGAGGAAGATTGCCTTGCCTTGATCGCCACTCAGCAGCCCGCGGCGAGCGACCTGCGTTCGATCATCGCTGCCATGCACATGGTCGTGGAGATGGAGCGGATGGGTGATCACGCCACCGGTATCGCAAAGACCATGATGCGAATTGGAGACGAACCGCTCCTGATGCCGTTGGTCGACATCCCGCGCATGGCGGAGCTGGCCAGGGAGATGCTTCGCCAGAGCTTGGCCGCCTATGCTGAACGCGATGCGGCAAAGGCGAAGGCGGTCGCCGCTCTCGATGACCAGATGGACGGGCTCTATAAGGCCGTCTTTAGTGAATTGGTCGAAATCATGTCTCACACGCCCAACAGCGCGACCCGAGCGACCTACCTGCTTTGGTGCGCCCACAACCTCGAGCGCATCGGCGACCGGGTGACGAACATTGCAGAGCGGGTCGTGTTTGTCACGACCGGGGACTTGCGGGAACTGAACGACTGAAGCCGCCCGGAATGCAGGTATAATCGGGCCGACAATTGAATAGTTCGAGAAGCCTTCGGGGCAGGGTGAGGGCCACAGGCCCAATTCCCGATCGGCGGTAGAGCCCGCGAGCGCAGTTGCGCAGGATCCGGTGAAACTCCGGGGCCGACGGTACAGTCCGGATAGGAGAAGGCTTCAGGCCTAAGCCTGAGCTTTGTTGCTGCCCCGCGGACACTAAGTCTACGGGGCAGCTTCTCTAAGAGGCCAATCTGGCAGAACCGATGAGGGCAAGAGCCTTCGGAGGACTGCAGAAGCCGGTTTGCCTGCCCCGAGCGAACGATTTCGGGGCAGGTCTGTTTAATGAGGAAGAGTATGCAAGCCGTTGGACCGAGGAAGCGTGGGAGAGTACGGCTGGGGAGCTGGCTGCCTGCCCTTTCGGCCGTGGTCGCGCTGATCGGCTGGGAAGGAGTTGCGCGAGCCAGCGGCCTGCCTCAGTTCATCCTGCCGCCGCCGTCGGCAGTGGTGGCGCGGCTGAGTCGGGCCATTCTGGATGGAAGCCTGTTGGGTCACACGCTGGTCACCTTGTCCGAAGTACTGGCCGGGCTGGCGCTGGGAGTGAGTGTGGCAAGCCTCTTGGGCTACGCGCTCGCTAAGTCGTCCACCCTCGAGCGGCTCTTATCGCCCTATGTCGTCGCCTCTCAGGCGATTCCGATCATTGCGATCGCGCCGCTCTTGGTGATCTGGTTTGGTCCGGGGCGGATCTCCAAAGTCCTGATCTGCGGGTTGATCGTCTTCTTCCCGGTGCTGGTCAACACAGTGGTCGGGGTCCGCTCCGTGCCGCGCGAACTGTATGAGTTGATGCGTTCACTGCGCGCAACCCGTTCGCAGGTCTTTCTAAAGCTGGAAGCGCCGGCCGCCATGCCGGTGCTGCTCGGCGGCCTCAAGATCGGTGCGACCCTGTCGGTCATCGGGGCGGTGGTCGGAGAGTTCGTCGGTGCCGATCAAGGGCTCGGCTTCTTGATCAACCTGGGGGATGGGTTGTACGACACTCCCCTGGTCTTCGTCGGAGTCCTCACCTTGATTGGCATGGCTTTGACTCTTTTCGGGCTGGTCGCTGCGCTCGAGCGGCGCCTGCTGGCCTGGAGAACGGTGGAGGGTTGACTTGCGCACACCTTTAGTTGGCTGCGGGCTGGCGGCGGTCATCCTGCTGACCGGTTGCGCAGCCGATCGCGAGTCGGCACCCACGCGGCTGCCGATGGGCTTCATTCCCAACGTGCAGTACGCGCCCTTCTATGTCGCGGTCGAGCGCGGCTATTACGCGGACGAAGGTCTGGAAATCGAGTTCGACTATTCCTTTGAGACAAACGGGGTCAAGCTGGTGGGAGCCGGCGAGCTCCCGTTCGCGTTAGTCTCTGGGGAACAAGTGCTCCTGGCCCGGGCTCAAGGCCTGCCGGTGGTCTATGTGATGGCCTGGTTTCAGGATTTCCCGATTGCGATCGCGGCGCCTGTGGCCAGCGACATTCGAGCGCCGGAGGATCTGGCCGGCAAGCGGATCGGGATCCCACTGCTGGAGGGCGCCTCGTACATCGGCTATCGGGCGCTGCTGCATGCGGCGGGTCTGCAGGAGCAGGAGATGGTGCTCGATACCATTGGATTCAACCAGGTCGAAACCTTAGTCGCCGGGCAGGAAGAGGCGGTGGTGGTGTACGCCAACAATGAGCCGCTCCAGCTCGAAGCCCGCGGTCACCCGGTCACCCTGATTCGGGTGGCGGACTACGTCTCACTGGCCTCCAACGGATTGCTGACCAACGAGGCAACCCTGAGCGAGAATCCGGAGTTGGTCCGGAGCATGGTCAGGGCGACCTTGCGCGGAATTGAAGATACGATCGCCGACCCGAGTGCGGCATTCGAGATTAGCAAGACATATGTGGAGGGGCTGGATCAGCTGAGCGCGGCCGATCAGGCGCTGCAGCGCCGGATCCTGGATGCTTCGATCGAGTTCTGGAAGACGGATCGGCCGGGGCATTCGGATCCGGAGGCCTGGCAGAACATGCAGGAGCTGTTGCTCGCGATGAGTTTGCTTACAGAGCCGCTCGATCTGGCCGCAGCCTTCACCAACGAGTACCTGCCTTGAGCTCCGACTCGATTCTGCGGGCGGTTGGTCTCAGCATGGTCTACCCGAACGGGAATGGAGGGCTGCCGGCCCTCGAGCGGGTGTCCTTCGAAGCAGCCCGGAATTCCTTTGTGTGTGTGGTCGGACCGTCCGGCTGCGGGAAGAGCACCCTGCTGCGGCTGCTGGGGGGTCTGCTGCGGCCATCAACCGGCGAAGTTCAATTCGAGGGCTTGCGGCTTGAAGGGCCGCGGCGCCGAATCGGATTCGTATTTCAGCAAGCCAATCTGATGCCCTGGCGTACCGCGGTCGAGAATGTCGCCCTTCCGCTCGAACTGCAAGGCGTGGAATCAAATGAGCTATCCGAGCGAGCGGGTTCCCTCTTAGAGCTGGTGGGGCTTCGGGGTTTTGAGGCCAGCTTGCCGCGAGATCTCTCAGGCGGGATGGCTCAGCGGGTGGCGATTGCGAGAGCGCTGGTCCATCGCCCGGAACTCCTGCTGCTGGACGAGCCCTTCGGTTCGCTCGACGCGCTGACTCGGGAGCGTATGGCGTTCGAGCTGATGAGGATCTGGCGGGCCCGGACTGTGACGGTGGTCATGGTGACCCACTCCATCCCGGAGGCCGTGTTGCTGGCCGACCGGGTCGTGGTGCTCAGCCCGAGGCCGGGATCGGTGACGCTAGATCTGCCGATCACGCTGAACCGTCCGCGGGCCTTGGAGATGACCCACACCCCGGAGTTTGGCGCGCTGGCGCTTCAAATTCGGTCCGCAATCGGGCCGGCCTGACTCGGCGTTCAGTCTTTGCTTGAGCCGGCCTGCCGCTTGACAGCCGCGCGCCGCCGGCGCATCGCCCGGGCGGCGAAGTAGCCGGGGACCCCCAGGATCAGACCAATCGGCAGCACACAGATCAGCACCCATATCGCGGCATCCCCCAAGGTCCGCAGTCCCTGGATGAGGGCGGTGAAGGCATCTTTGACGGTCCCTTCCGGTCGCCAGCCGCCGATCTCCAGCGGTTGAGCCGCAACATCCGGAATCAGGTCCACCGAAATGGCGGACAGCCGGGCCGACTCAGAGAGGTACTGGATGCGTCCCTGAATGACTTCGATCTCTGCTCGAATCTGGGTCAGCTGATTGAAGACGCTCAACACGTCCTCAGTCTTGGTGGCTTCGTTCATGATGTCGAGCAGCTGCTCTTCGGCAGATTCCAAATTGCGCAGCCGCGACTCGAGGTCGGTAAATTCCTGAGTGACGTCATCGCTGGTGACATTCTCGTTCCGGACCTCAGTCGCACCTTCCTTGATTGTCTCGAGGGCCTCATCCATCCGCTCGGAGGGAACCCGGATTGTGATCGAAGCCTGGTCGGCGGTCACGCGCGCCTCAGTTCCAAACTCCTCTCCAAAGGTCGTCTGAAAGACGCTGGAGCTCACCACAAACCCGCCCAGCTCGCGGGCCAGTGCGGCGATCTCGTTCACCGAGGTCGAGGGATCAGGAACGACCATCGACAGGTATGCATTGCTAATGACGAGCCGCTCGATGGACTCAGGCTGACTGGCGAAGTTCGAGAGTGATTCTCGGGAAAGCGCTCCCTCCGCCGGGGCACCCACGGAGTCGCCCGATGCGAACGGCGCCTCGAAACCGATCGCGGGCTCCGCGAAGCTCGGCTCCGAAGCAGGTGCCGCGCAGGCAGTCAGCAGCAAGGTGAAGCTGAGGGCGAGACCAAACTTCAGTGGCTTGACCATGGAACGCTCCTTAGTTGTCGGGATATCTGCCTAGAGGACGCCGATCGCCCTCGGCGGGTTCCCGTTTGACCGCTCGGTGTCCAATCCAAGCGCGCTACCAGCCTGCCACCAGGCGCAGGGCCTGCCGTTCGGGCAGACCGGCCTTCAACATCCGGAGCTGCACGTCACTAATGTCGTACGCCGCGCGTCGGGCTTCCCAACTGCGAGTTTTCATATCGAGCAAAGCGTAGGCGGCCCGGGGATCCATATCGCGCGGCTGGCCAACCGAGCCGGGATTCAAGATCATTCGCGGCGAGAGGGAGACCACCTGCTCTCCGGCCACCTGGCGGGAGAGGGCGAACGAGTCGGCCGTGCCACGCTGGAAGACCAGCGGCAAGTGCGAGTGGCCGACCAGGCAGTAGTCGGTCTGGAACTCATTGAAATTCGCATCCGCGGTCCGTGGGTCCAGGATGTACTCCCAAACCGGTTGGCGCGGGCTGCCGTGGGCCAGGGTGAAGCCGTCGACCTGGGCGTCGCTGGGCAGGGTGCGGAGAAACTCGGCGCTCTGCTCCGAGAGTACTTCTTGAGTCCAGGCCGCCGCCGCCCGAGCATCGTGGTTGAAGCGGGTGAGCGGCGTGATTCCCAATGCGGCCTGATCGTGATTGCCGATCAGACAGACCAGCCCGGGGAGCGACCGCACGACTTCGACACACTCGTTCGGATCTGGCCCATATCCGACCACGTCGCCCAGGCACCAGACCGCCTCATAGGCAGGCAGGCGCTGCGCTGCGTCGGTGAGAACCGCATGGAGCGCCGTGAGGTTGGCATGTACATCAGAGATGACCAGGACGCGCATTCGAAGGATTCTAGTATGCAAGCATACCCGAAGGCTAGTGCTTGTGAGGGGGGTACCTCGGACGTATAATCCGGCCCCTTTCGATGCCGATCCTCGATGAGCGGAGCCTGGAGTTCCTGAGCCATAGTCCAGAGCAAACGGAACGCCTGGGTGTGCGCTTGGGGGAACTGGCCAGACCGGGGGATGTGTTCTGCCTGGCCGGCGACCTGGGGGCAGGCAAGACGACCCTGGCCAAGGGGATCGCCCGCGGCTGGGGGGCGCTAGACCAGGTCACCAGTCCAAGTTTCGTCCTGATCAACGAATACCGCCGGGCCGACTCGAACCGCCTCATCCATTTGGATGCATTTCGGCTCGAGAGCCAAGCCGAAGCCGCGGCCCTGGGCCTCTCGGATTTGTTCGATGGGGTAGGGCCGGTGTTGGTGGAGTGGCCAGAGCGGCTGCAGGGGCTGCTCCCGGCCGAGCGGCTCTGGATCAGCCTGCATTGGGTCGATGAAATGCGCCGTAACTTCCGCTTCGAAGCCCACGGCCTGCATTACGAAAGACTGCTGCGGCGGTTCCGCCAGGCTGCGTTCGGAGGCTGACGATGCTGCTGGCAATTGATACGGCTTCCCGGATGCTCGGCGTTGCGCTGCATGACGGTGGCCGGGTCGTCAGTGAAAGCACCTGGTACGGGGCCGGACATCACACCACCGAGCTGGCACCGGAGGTGGCGTTGGCACTGAGCCGGGCGGACGTCGAAGCCTCGGAGTTGACTGCGGTCGCAGTCGCGCTGGGTCCCGGATCGTACACCGGACTGCGAATCGGCCTCGCGCTGGCCAAGGGCCTCAGCCTTTCACACAATCTGCAGGTAGTCGGCATCCCGACTCTCGACATCCTGGCCAAACCCCAGCCCCCGAGGGAGGGACCGATGCTGGCGGTGATGCAGGTGGGCCGCGGCCGAGTGGCGGGGGTGTGGTACAAATGGAGCCGCAAGGGTTGGTCCGCTCGGAAAGGCGCGCTCAACCTCCGGTGGGAAGAGATCCTGGCTGGACTGAAGCAGGCCACCTACATCTGCGGAGAGCTTGATCTGGAGAGCCGCGAGACCCTGCGCAAATCCGAGTTCGTCGAGCTGGCCCCGCCTGCACTGTGTGTCCGCCGCCCCAGCGTCCTGGCAGAACTGGCCTTGGAGAAAGTTGGGCAAGGGAAGCCCGAGGATCCGGGTAGGCTCGCTCCAATTTATCTCGAACCTAGCTTGGCGTGATCGCAATTCCTGCGCAGGTCCACATCCGGGAGATGACCCTGCAGGACCTGCCGGAGGTTCTCGAGATCGACCGAGCCTCCTTCCCGGTCCCCTGGCCGGAGCGCAGTTACCGGTTTGAACTCATCGAGAATCCGGCCGCCCAGCTCTTTGTTGCGGAAAAGTCGGATGAGCCCGCAAGCCAGGTAGTCGGGTTCATCGGATATTGGCTGATCACCGACGAAGTTCACATCAGCACCTTCGCGATTCATCCAGACTACCGGATGCAGGGGATCGGTGAGCTGATGTTGGTGCGCGCCCTGCGGACCGCTCGAGCCAGAGGTGCAAGCATGGCGACTCTGGAGGTGAGGATTTCCAATGGGCCGGCGATTCATCTCTACGAGAAGCTGGGCTTCGAGCAGGTGGGCAAGCGGGCGGGCTACTATCGAGACAACGGAGAAGACGCCCTCCTGATGACGCTGCATGGGCTCAGTGAAGGAGGGGAACAGTGAATCCGGAGCTGGAGCTCAAGTCAGTCGCTGATCAGGTCATGGTGTGCACCGATTGCAAGCTGCACGCTTCGCGCAAGCTTGCGGTGCCCGGGGAGGGACCGGCGAAGGCCGAACTGATGTTTATCGGAGAAGGGCCTGGTTTTCACGAGAACGAGCAGGGCCGGCCGTTTGTCGGCGCGGCGGGCACCTTCCTGGAGGAGCTGCTGGCCTCGATCGGAATGAAGCGGGATCAGGTCTATATCACGAACATCGTCAAGTGCCGGCCGCCGGGCAATCGCGATCCTCAACCCCAAGAGATCGAAGCCTGTTCGGCTTACCTGGAACGACAAATTCGAAGCATCAATCCGAAGGTCATTGTCACTCTTGGGCGATTCTCGATGGCGCGCTTCATCCCCAACGCTCGCATCTCCGCCATCCATGGCCGGACGCAGCGGATCGGGGGCCGGACGGTAGTCGCCATGTATCACCCGGCGGCCGCACTTCACCAGCCGTCGCTGCGTCGGACGATCGAGGAAGACTTCGCCCGCCTGCCGGCCCTGATCGCCAAGGCCGGCCACCCCGCGCCCACCGAGCAAGCTCCGCCGGCCAACATCGAGCAATTGAGCCTGTTCTAATGGTCCGCCGCGCTGAGGAGGGGCTCCCGCCTGCAGCGAAAGAGCTGCTGCAGAAGTTCGCCAGCCGGCGCGCCACGATCGGCGTAGTCGGCCTGGGCTACGTCGGCCTGCCGTTGGCGGTCCTCCTGGCGGAGACCGGGTACCGGGTTTTGGGGGTGGACCGCGACCCGCAGAAGGTCAGCCGAATCAATGAGGGGAACAGTTACCTGATGGACGTGCCGGCGAGCGCCCTCGCGGCGGTCGTGCAGGCGGGCAAGCTATCGGCGACCAGCTCCTATGCCGATCTGGCAGCGGCCGATGGAGTGAGCATCTGCGTGCCGACTCCGTTACGGAAGACCGGCGATCCTGACCTTTCCTATATCCTCGACGCGGCCAGCGCGCTTCAGCCGGCGCTGCACTCGCCGATGGCGATCATCCTGGAATCGACCACCTATCCGGGAACAACCCGGGAGTTGTTGCTGCCGGAGCTGGAGAGCTCGGGGCTAATAGTTGGGGAGGATTTGTTCCTGGCCTTTTCTCCCGAGCGGCTCGACCCGGCGCGCACCGACTGGACCACTCGCAATACCCCCAAGGTCATTGGCGGGATCACACCCGCCTGCACTGCGGTGGCCGGGGCCATGTACGAGCAGGCGATCGAGTCGATCGTGCGGGTCTCTTCGACCGAGGTCGCCGAGATGACCAAGCTGCTGGAGAACACCTTCCGAGCCGTCAACATCGCCCTGGTGAATGAGATGGCCCTGATGTGTGAGCGGCTGGGACTGGACGTCTGGGAGGTGATCGAGGCGGCCGCTACCAAGCCGTTCGGATTCATGAAGTTCACCCCCGGGCCGGGACTGGGCGGCCACTGTATCCCGATTGATCCGCTCTATCTCTCCTGGAAGCTGAAGAGCGTGAAATACAATGCCCGCTTCATTGAGCTGGCCAGTGAAATCAACACCGGCATGCCCCGCTATGTCGTGCAGCGAGTACAGGACGCGCTCAATGAGCACGGCCGAGCGCTGCGCGGCTCCCGGGTGCTGGTGATGGGGGTCGCCTTCAAAGCCGAAGTGTCCGATACTCGCGAGTCCCCCGCCCTGGACGTGATTGGACTGCTCAAAGAAAAGGGCGCCGAAGTCAGCTACTACGATCCACATGTCCCCGAGGTGCAGGACGAGGGCTGGGGGCTTCAATCGGTTGCCGATCCGCTCCAGGCGGCAAAGGTCGTGGATTGTGTGGTGATCGTCACCGATCACAGTGGGGTGGACTATCCCGGCATCGCGCAGGCCGCGGCGCTGGTGTTCGATGCGCGCAACGTCCTGGCCGGGGTGAACATCGGAGACGGCAGGATCATCCGGCTGTGAACCCTTCTCAAGCCAGCGGGAACCGAACCCGTGGCAGCTGATGGGGCATTACCTGGTCACCGGCGCGGCCGGGTTCATCGGATCGCGGGTGGTGGAGCTGCTGCTCGAAGCGGGCCATCAGATCCGCGGGCTGGACGATCTCAATCCCGCGTATGACCCGCGGCTGAAAAACTACCGGCTCGCACGTCTGCGGAAGCTCCCTGGATTCGAATTCTCGCAAGTCGATATAAGCGACCGACCGTCGCTCGCTCAGGCATGGGGTGAGCAGGTCTTCGAAGCGGTACTTAACATCGCGGCCCGAGCCGGAGTTCGGGCCAGCGTTCGCAGTCCATGGGAATATGCCCAAACCAACGTACTCGGGCTGATCAACATCTTGGAGCTGTGCAAGGAGCGGGGAGTTGCCAAGCTGGTACAGGCTTCGACCTCCAGCCTGTATGGGGCAAACACGCCGCGTCCATTTCAGGAGGATGCCCCGATCGGTAGGCCGCTTTCGCCGTACGCCGCGACGAAAGGGGGTGCCGAGCTGCTGACCCATGCCTACCATCACCTGCACGGGCTGGACGTCAGTGTGCTGCGATACTTCACCGTGTATGGCCCTGCTGGACGACCCGACATGAGCATCTACCGTTTTATCCAATGGATTGCCGAGGACCGGCCGCTCCGGCTGCATGGCGATGGTCAGCAGGAGCGTGACTTCACCTATGTCGACGACATCGCCCGCGGGACGGTCGCCGCACTGCGGCCGCTTGGATATGAAGTGATCAACCTGGGAAGCGACCGACCCTGGAAGCTGATGGACGCGATCCATCGGATTGAGGAGCTGTTGGGCAAGCAGGCCCGGTTGGACCCCTATCCCCCGGAGGCCGCGGATGTGCCGGGAACTTGGGCCAACATCGCCAAGGCCCGGCGGTTGTTGGATTGGGAGCCGAAGACCGAATTCGGGGCCGGCCTGGAACAGACGGTCCGCTGGTATCTGCAGGAGCGGGAGTGGGCGAAGAAGGTGGACACCGCTGACTAGCAGGTTGGGCCGCAAGCCGCTTGGCCCCGCGGCGACCGGGCTGCTCGGCCGGGGTCCGCTCGGCCGCATGCTGCGCAACCCGCTCATGCAGCGGGTGATGCGCAACTCAGGCTACCTGTTCACCGGAAGCACCCTCTCGGCCGCGATGAGCATGCTGCAGGGAATCCTGGCGGCTCGGCTGCTGGGTGTGCAGGCTTTCGGGGTGCTGGGGATCATCACCGTATTTGCCAGCGTGATCAATCGGCTGACCTCCTTCCGAATGAGCGAACTGGTGGTGAACTATGTCGGCGAGTTCGCTTCGAGGGATAAGCCGGCCCAGGCGGTCGCCACCATCAAGGTGGCGGCGCTGGCCGAGGCGATCAGCTCGGTGCTGGCCTTTGGGCTGATCGCGCTGCTGGCCCCCGTGGGTGCGCGCTACCTGGCCAAAGATCCGAGCCTTGTCGGCTTGTTCACCCTCTACGGATCCATGGTGCTGGCCCACCTGGTGGTGGAGACCAGCGCCGGAGTCCTGCAGTATCTAGACGAGTTCCGTTTGCAAGCTTGGGTCCAGGTCGGTCAGAGCGGGCTGACTCTGGCATTGATCCTCGCCGCGGTGCTGGCGAAAGCCGGGCTCAACGCGGTCGTGTGGGCCTATCTGGTTGGAAAAGTGGCCTGGGCGATCGCCATTACCCT
>CAZPZD010000032.1:0-3158 GCA_964590515.1 uncultured Anaerolineaceae bacterium
ATGCCTGTGCTATACTGCGCGTCCTCGTTCTTTGATATGAGCAAACGCAGCCAAGCTTCGAGTTCGAACGGCCGCAAGCGGCGTTCACCCCGACCCAAGCCGGCCGCCAAATCCCGTGAAACTCGGGGTTCAGCTTCCCAGCGACCCAAGCTTCAGCTGTCGGTCGACCGCAAGCGCGAACTGGTCGGAGTCGTGTCGGTTGCACTCGGGATCGTCATTATGGTCAGCGCCCTCAGCTCCGGTCGCGGCTTCCTGGGCGCCACCTGGCTCAAGCTGCTGGCTTACACGGTCGGATGGGGGGCCTTTGTGATCCCGATTGGGCTGATCGGCGCCGGTGCACTGCTCGTCGCGCCCGGTCTCAGGCGCCGGATTCCCGGAGTGGACCTCGAAGGGATTTTGGGCGCGGCAGTGCTCTATCTGGTGGTCTTGGCGACCTTCCATGCCGTGCTTGGAGCGAGCGGGTTCGACGAAGGGATGAGTCTCGCCCGAGCAGGACGCGGGGGCGGCTTGATAGGGGCCGCGCTCCTGGCGCTGCTGGTCAGTGGGTTGGGGGGAGCCGGCGCGGCGGTCGCCCTGCTTGCGCTCCTGCTGATCGGAGTCAGCCTGACCTCGGGGCTGCCGGCGAGTGAACTGCTGCGCGGGGCGGGCCGAGTGTGGCAGGCGATCCAGGCTCGCTTCCCGGCGGTCCGCTTCAATCGAAGAAAGGCTCGACCTCTAACGAGCTCTCCAGTCCGTTCGATTGCCCCGATTGCCGCGGCCGCTGATCGCACCCCTCTTACTGGCCGGCAGGCTTTCACGGCAGAGGCGATCGGGCCCCGACTCGACCGCGAGGATTGGAGTCTGCCAGGCATCGAGGACATTCTGGAACCGGGCTCGGAAAGCAAGGCGGATGAGGAGCTGGACCACAAGCGGGCCAAGCTGATTGAGGAGACGCTGCGCCTGTTTGGTGCCCCAGCGACGATCGTGACGGTCAATCGCGGCCCGACGATCACCCAGTTCGGGGTGGAGCCGGACTTCATCGAGGTCCGCGGCGGACGGAAGACCCGGGTTAAGGTGAGCAAAGTAGCTGCTCTGGCGGACGATCTGGCCCTGGCGCTCGCCTCCCGCTCGATTCGGATCGAGGCGCCGGTTCCGGGTAAAGGCTACATTGGAATCGAGGTCCCCAACGCTGTGATCTCGGTCGTCGCACTGCGAGATGTGATGACTTCCCCGAATTTCGAGCAAATCAACTCGAAGCTGCGGCTGGGCCTGGGGCGGGACGTCTCGGGCCAGGCCATCGCAGCCGACCTGGCCAGCATGCCCCATCTGCTGATAGCCGGGACCACCGGTTCGGGGAAATCGGTGTGCGTAAACGCGCTGATCTCCGGTCTGCTGCTGCAAAACACGCCGCACGACCTGCGGATCCTGATGATTGACCCGAAGCGGGTTGAGTTGACCGGCTTCAACGGGATCCCACATCTGCTGGCACCGGTCGTGGTTGATCTGCAACGGGTCGTGCCGGCCTTACAGTGGATCTCGCGGGAAATGGACGACCGCTATCGCCGCTTTGCCCGGGAGGGCGTCCGCAACATCGCCGACTACAACGCCCGCCGCGAGGCGATCCAGCAAGAACCGCTGCCCTACATTGCGGTTTTCATCGACGAGCTGGCCGACCTGATGATGATGGCGCCGGACGAAACCGAGCGGGTCCTGACCCGATTAGCGCAGCTCGCCCGAGCGACCGGAATCCATTTGATCATTGCCACCCAGCGGCCCTCCGTCGACGTGGTCACCGGATTGATCAAGGCCAACTTCCCGGCCCGGATCGCGTTTGCGGTCGCCTCATCGGTCGACAGCCGGGTGATCATTGACCAGCCGGGCGCAGAGCGGCTGCTCGGACGGGGCGACATGCTGTTCCAGGCGGCCGACGCCTCGGCGCCGATGCGGATGCAGGGCTCCTATGTCTCGGACGCCGAACTCGGCCGGCTGATCAACTTCTGGAAGCAGGCCGCCAGCCTGAGCACGCGGGTCGAGGGCGTGCGCAATCTCCCGGCGAGCGCCCCGCTGACCCAGGCTCCGCTGTGGGAGGAGGAAACTCAACCAGCCTTAGATCGCGATGAGCTCTTCGAGGAGGCCGTGGGGGTGCTGCGCGAGATGCGGCGCGGGTCGGTCTCGGTGCTGCAGCGCCGGCTGCGCATCGGATACACTCGGGCGGCCCGACTGATTGATCAGCTCGAGGCGGCCGGGATCGTCGGACCGGCCGTTCGGGGCTCAGGGGCTCGAGAGGTGCTGGACTACGGGACTTCCCCAGGCGCGGTCTGATTGCAAGCGTCGGCCCGACCGCTGGCGCCGCAGCTCTTCCATTAATACACCTGCTCCCCCATGAGCTCGCACTCCGAACGAGGCCGGGTGGCATCGTTTCTCGGCCGGCGCCGCTGGGCAAGCCTGCTGTTGATGGCGGCGCTCGCCGCCTGTGCTCCGAGCGCGGTTCCAGAATCGATTGACTCGCGGCCGACCGAGTTTCCCAGCCCAACTCCCGGCCCAACCGCAACCCCCACTCCCAGCCTGCTGCTGATTGGCGCGCCGGAAGGGTTCGTGGCGAGTGAGCTTGCCGGGTGGGCCGCGGACCACGGCCTGGGCGTGCTGAACTCTGATCCAGAGGGGGCAAGTGCAATCGTTGGTGAGGCCCGGGTCGATCTGCGGGCGATTGTCAGCTTCGGAGAACACTTCGGTGGGCGGGCAGCCCAGATTGCGGTCGACGTCGCTCCGCTGGTGCTGGTGGAGGCCGGGGAGATCGAGCCGGGCCCGCGGTTGAGCACGGTTGGCGAACCGGGCGGGCGGCACGATCAGGCTGGGTTCCTGGCCGGAGTCATGGTCGGGCTGGCCGGCCAGACGGTGGGATGGGTGGGCCTGGTCGAGGGTACGGGGGGACCGCGGGAGCCGGTTTACCGGGCCGGTTTCGAGGTGGGCCTGCGCTACGGGTGCCCGAAGTGCCGGCTGGTTACGTCACCCGCTTCAGAGGCGACTGCTGACGGCTTCCGTGCCCAGGGCGTAGAGGTTGTCTTCATGATACCGGGGCCAGCGGCGGCCGAAGCCGGGGCCCAACTGGCCGAAGGCGGCCTGTGGCTGGTGTGGGTCGGCGAGCTGCCGACCCCGGACCTCAGGGTCGCCGGGCAGGT
>CAZPZD010000032.1:3258-30138 GCA_964590515.1 uncultured Anaerolineaceae bacterium
AAAAATCTTGGAGGAGAGAAACTAATGAAGAAGACCTACGCCATCCTTTTCGTGTTAATAGCGATGGCCTTTATGCTCGGGGCCTGTGCGGCAGCCGCCACCCCGACCGAGGAGGTTGTAGCACCGCCTCCTGCAGTAGAAGAGCCAACCGCGGTTCCGCCCACCGAGCCGCCCACGGAGCCAACCGAGCCGCCGGTGGCGGTCACACCGGTCACGGTTTGTTTAGTGACGGACCTGGCCGGGGTCGATGACCGGAGCTTCAACGCCAGCGCCTGGCAAGGTGTGAATGACGCAGTCTCGGCCGGTGTTGCTTACGCTGATCCGATACTGCTGGAGTCGGATTCCCGAGAGGACTACCAGCCGAACATCGACGGTTGTTTGGCTCAAGGCGCCCAGCACATCGTGACAGTCGGGTTCGAATTAGGCGAGGCGACGGCCACCAACGCCGCAGCGAATCCGGACGTCCTCTGGACAATTGTTGACTTCAGCTACGACCCGGACATCTCCAACGTCCGAGAGCTGGTCTACCAGACCGATGAGGCGGCCTTTGCCGCCGGATATCTGGCGGCTGGAATGACCAAGACCGGGATAATCGGGACCTACGGAGGCCTAAATATCCCGACGGTAAGCATCTTCATGGATGGCATGACGCGAGGGGTCGAGTACTACAACGAGCAGAAGGGGACTTCGGTGCGGGTGATCGGATGGGACCTGGATACACAGGACGGCCAGTTCACCGGGAGTTTCACCGATATGGGGCTGGCTCGTACGACCTGTGAGGGCATCCTCGACGAGGGAGCGGACATCATGCTGCCGGTTGGTGGAGCGATCAACCTGCCGTGTGGTGATGCGATCATCGCCCGCGGCATCGCTGGCGCTCTCATCGGTGTGGATGTCGATGCGTACCAAGCCATGCCCGAAACCTACCAAGACCTTTGGCTGGTCACGATCGAAAAGGGCATTGCTTTCCAGGTCTTGCGTTCGATCGAGGCGCATGCCGGAGGCAACTGGACGTCCGGGGGTGCCCTGGGCACAGCTGCCAACGGCGCTGTTAGTCTGTCCGCGTTCCACAGCTGGGAGGATGACGTCCCAGCGGAGTTAGCGGCAGAGGTCGAAGCGCTGTTCCACGCGATCGTCAATGGAGAGGTGGACGCCGCTTTCACCTTAGTGCAGTAGCTAGCGACCGGTGACGAGTGAAGGAAGCCCCCGCGCGAACCGCGGGGGCTCCTTTTATCTCCACTCTGTGACGACCCGACCGGGCGAGGAGGCACCGACTTGTGCTTGTGCTGAGAGGAATAACCAAGCAATTTCCGGGGGTGCTCGCCAACGACGATGTCAATCTCACCCTTGAGCCCGGTGAGATACTGGCCCTACTGGGCGAGAACGGTGCCGGCAAGACGACCCTGATGAACATCCTATATGGGCTCTACGTGCCGGACGCCGGAGAAGTCCTGGTCGATGGGAAGCCCCTGCGGTTGTCATCGCCCGGTGATGCCATTGCCGCCGGCATTGGCATGGTGCACCAGCACTTCATGCTGGTCCCCGTCTTTACCGTCTCGGAAAACGTGATTCTCGGTATGGAGCCGGCAAGTCCCGTTGGCTGGCTCGACATGAAGGCTGGGTCCCGTATGGTCCGGGAGATCTCCGAACGCTACAACCTCGAGGTCGACCCTGACGCGTTCGTCGAAGACCTTCCGGTGGGTGTCCAGCAACGGGTCGAGATCATCAAAGTGCTCAGCCGTGAGGCGCGCTATCTGGTGTTCGACGAGCCGACCTCGGTGCTGACGCCGCAGGAGGTAAAGGAGTTCTTCCGGATCGTCCAAGATCTCAGAGAGGACGGCAAGGGCATCATCTTCATCAGTCACAAGCTCAAGGAGGCATTCGAGATCGCCGACCGGATCGTCGTGATGCGGGACGGCAAGACCGTGGCAGAGGTGCTGCCGGATCGGGTCACTGAGGCAGAGCTCGCCGAGTTGATGGTGGGGAGACCCGTTGAGCTCGTGGTGCGAAAAGAGCGCGCCAAAGCCGGCGAGGCGGTCCTCGTCGTAAGGAACCTTGTAGTTCTCGACGACCGCGACCATCGGGCGGTCGACGGCGTCACTTTGGAGGTGCGATCCGGAGAGATCGCCGGGATCGCGGGCGTGCAAGGCAACGGTCAGACGGAACTGGTCGAGTCAATCATGGGGCTACGCCATTCGCTGGCAGGAACGGTGTCGATCGGGGGGCGGGAGGTCATCGATGCTTCGCCGCGCGACATCCACCGCATGGGCGTGGCTCACATTCCGGAAAATCGCTTGGAGAGCGGTCTGATCATCGATTTTACGGTTTCTGAGAACATGATTCTCGACGGCTACTACGCCCGCCCATACTCAATCGGACTTCAAATGAATTGGGGGGAGGCGGCGCGGGCCGCCAACAAGCTGGTCCAGGAGTACGACGTCCGGACCCCGAGCATCTTTACTCAGGTTTCGTCGCTATCGGGCGGCAACCAGCAGAAAGTTATCGTGGCCCGCGAATTCGACCGTGAAGTGAGGCTGGTCGTGGCATCTCAACCCACAAGGGGGATCGACGTGGGTTCGATCGAGTATATCCACGCCCGGATCGTGGAAAAGCGAGACGAAGGCGCGGCCGTGTTGATCGTCTCGTCCGAGCTGGACGAGGTGATGGCCCTCTCCGACCGGCTGCTCGTAATCTATCGGGGCAGGATCGTTGGCGAATTTGATCCCAAGACCGCGTCTACCACCGAGATCGGTCTGGCTATGCTGGGAGCGACGGGATGAACGGAACGGCTGGTCCTCCCCAATCGGGGTCCGAGGAAGCGCGGCCGCGGGGCCGGCAGCCCAATTGGCTCATCCGGGCCACCAGAGCCGGTGTCGGAATGGGGAAGGTGCTGTTGATACCTTCCCTGGCGCTGCTGGCGGCCTTGATCGTAGGGGCCTTCATCATCGCGCTGACTGATCTCGAGGCCTTGGGTTTGGTCGATGACACCCCACTCCGTGGTCTCGGTCAAATGATCGAGGACGTGTGGGTGGCTTACAAGGCCCTGTTCGTCGGAGCCTTCGGTTCCGTGTACGCAGTGTCAGAGACGCTCTTTGCCGCGACTCCCTTGATCCTCGCCGGGCTCGCCGTGGCGCTTGGTTTCCGGACGGGGCTGTTCAACATCGGATCCAATGGTCAGATGTTGATCGGAGGGATGGCGGCCATCTGGGTGGGGCTTCATATCAGCCTGCCCGGCGTCCTGCACATTCCCCTGGCTCTCGTGGCAGCGGTCTTCGGAGGAGCTGTGTGGGCCGGGATCGCCGGTTTGCTGAAGGCCAGGACCGGAGCCCATGAAGTCATCACAACGATCATGCTCAATTTCATCGCCCTTTTCCTGGTTGAGTTCCTGCTCAAGACCCCCGTCTTCCAGGAGGCCGGAAGGAATAACCCCCTTTCCGAACAACTTCCACTGTCAGCGCGTTTCCCGGGCATCTTCAGTAGCGACTATCGCGTCACGATTGGCATCCTGATTGCAGTGGCGGCGGTTTTGCTTGTGAACTGGCTCCTGTTCAAGTCTTCCTTGGGGTTCGAGTTTCGGGCGGTTGGCTTTAACCCAGCTGCCAGCCGATATGCGGGCATGAATGTGGCGTGGCTCTATGTCCTCGTGATGGCGATCTCCGGCGGCCTCGCTGGAATTGCGGGGGCCAACCAGGTCATGGGGCTCTCGCCGTACCAGGTGACGCCGGTGTTTGCAGGGACCATCGGTTTCGATGCCATCGCTTTGGCGCTGCTGGGACGATCGCATCCGGTCGGTGTTCTCTGGGCCTCTCTGCTCTTCGGAGCCCTTAAGGCGGGTGGCCGGGCTATGCAGGCTGCAGCCCAGATACCACTCGATCTGGTCGTTGTTGTTCAGGCGCTGATCATCGTGTTCATCGCCGCTCCCGAGCTCGTCAGGGCCATCTTCAGAGTCAAGCCTCTCGAGAAGGAACCAGTCCAGGTGACAAGAGGTTGGGGCGGATGACGGCGACGGAGACATCGGCATCTCGGCTCCGGATACGGGCCACCCCGGAGGAGCGCCGCGCCAGGATCGTGGCGGCGATTCTCCTCGGGCTGGGGGGCTTCGTTTTCTGGGCGTTTGGCCTGAATGTGATGGGCGACCTGGCCGCCGGCTTCAACCTGGCTTTCCCTACCGACCGGTTTCCAGACATTGTATGGACGGTTAACTCAAGAGCCTTCGCTTTCGTTGTGGCTGGCGTCCTGGCGTTTCTCGGCGGAGTGCAACTTCGGCGCTCAAACGTGAAGCGCACCAACTCGGTTCTTGCCGTCGGGCTTGCCTTCTTCGTACTCGCCTTCCTGGCGTGGGCGGCGGCCGGGAAAACGTTCAGCTTGGTGGGGATGCTGCGCTCGACCGTCATCTTGTCGGTGCCAGTTACGCTGGGTGCCCTGACGGGAATCATGTGCGAGCGGGTGGCGATCATCAACATCGGGATCGAGGGGCAGCTCCTGGCCTCAGCATTCGCAGCCACCATTCTCGGAAGCGCCTTCGGATTGTGGGCAGGTGTTGTTGGTGCGCTGATTGTAGGTGCTCTGCTTGGCGCCTTCCTGGCGTGGATGGCCATCCGTTTCAGGGTCGATCATATCATTGCGGGGGTCGTCATCAACATCTTCGCTCTCGGCTTGACGTCTTTCTTGGCCACCCGAGTTCTCGCTGAGGCCCAGGATCTCAACGCCGCGCCCCAATTCCCTGCGATTCGAATCCCGATCCTCGCCGACATTCCAATGTTGGGATCGATGTTCTTCAACCACAACTTATTCATTTACGTTACGTTCCTGCTGGTGGTCCTACTTCACCTAGGCTTCTTCTACACACGCTGGGGGCTCAGGTCCCGGTCCGTCGGCGAGCATCCGCTGGCCGCCGACACAGTTGGGATCAACGTGTTTCGGACCCGCTACCGGAACGTGATCCTGGGCGGTCTGATCGCGGGTCTTGGCGGTGCGTTTCTCTCGCTGACCCAGGTTTCCCGATTCGAGGAGAACATGACCGCTGGCATCGGGTTCATCGGCCTGGCGGCCATGATATTTGGTCGGTGGATGCCCTTCGGCGCCCTGGCGGCGGGTCTAGTATTCGGGTTCGCACGGGCGCTCCAGCAGAAATTGGGGATCCTGGCCACCCCGATCCCCTCTGAGTTCCTGCTCATGACGCCCTACCTCGTCACCATCATCGTGGTGGCTGGCTTAGCCGGGAGGGCCGTCGCACCGGCTGCCGACGGCCAGCCGTATATCAAGGAGTAGGTAGTTATTGTCTGCTCAAGCCCGAGCCGCTTGCAGCCCGCGCAGCAGGCTTGCAGGCAGGCTGCGCACCTCCCGGATTCCGAGGGCGGCCGCCGCGACGAAATAGACCACCGTCCCCAGCCCCCCGGCAAGGACGAGTTCTGCCAGTGGAGCGGCCGGAGCCAGCGAACGGCCAATCGCGATGGCGAACACCATCGCAGCGCAAGCCAGGCCGGAGCGAGCCAGGTCGCCCACTACTCGGCGGACTTCCAGGAGTCCCCAGCGCCGCTGAAGAATAGCCAACCCGATCAGCGACTCGACCCCGACCGCCACCCCGTTGGCGAGTGCCAGTCCGCCATGGGAGAGCCGCTCCGGGCGAGCCAGTGCGAGCGCCAGGCTGATGTTGAGCGCGGTTGTGAACAAAGACACAAGCAGCGGGGTCAGGGTGTCCTTCCGAGAAGCGAAGGCCCGAACGACAACCTCCAACACCGACTGACTGATCAGCGCCAGGACGTAGAAGCGCAGCGCGTAGAACACCAGGTCGGTGCTCTGGGCCGTGAACTCCCCGCCCTCGAATAAGACCTGGATGACCGGCCGACCGAGCAGGAGCAGCCCGACCGCGGCCGGCAGGGTCAGGGTAAGAATCGCCCGCAGCGCGCCGCTCAGTGCGCCGCGCAGGGCAGCGCGATCCTGCTCGGCCGCTAGCACAGCAAAGGTCGGAAAGACCGCGATCCCGATGGCGGTGCCCACCAGGCTCCAGGGCATGTTCATGATCTGGAAGGCGTAGCGCAGAGCGGACAGCCGCCCCTCGCCGAGCCCAGACCCCAGGTTGGCGTTGAGCCAGTCGATGCTGGCCCGGGCCATCATCAGATCCACCACTCGGGGGGCCATCAGTGTGGCCACCCGGCGCAGGGCGGGGTCGGCCCAGCCCAAGCCTGGTGACCAGCGCACCCGATAGCGGATCAGGCCAGGCAGTTGGACTCCCAGGTGGAGTGCGGCGCCAGCCACCGCTCCCCAGCCGAGCCCCAGGATCCCTAGCGAGGGAGACAACGCCAGCGCGCCGAAGATCACCCCCAGGCTGTAGACGATCGGAGAGACCGCCGGCAGCAGGAAGTGCTGGTGGGCGTGCAGCACGCCGCTGATGATGCTGCTGATTGCAAACAGGATCGTCGATAGCAGCAGTACCCGCATCAGGTCGGCGGTCAGGCGCTGGACCTCGCTGGGAAAGTGGGGGCCGAGTCCCCAGGGCGCGCTGACCAAGGTCGGGGCGGCCCAAGCGGCGAGCAGCGAGACCCCCACGGCCAACAAGGTGATCGAGTTGATCACCTGGCTGATCAGCCGGTTACCGCCCGGGCGATCGTCGCCGGTCAGGAATTCGCTGTAGATTGGGATGAAGGCGAAGGTCAGAGCACCGCCAGCCAGCATCACGAACAAGAGCTCCGGCAACCCGTTGGCGGCGGCATAGGCATCGAGCTCGGCGCCGGTGCCGAACCGGGCGGCGATGACTCGCTGGCGTACCAGCCCCATCGCCATCGAGGCCAACATGCCGCCCATCACGATCAAGGTGGAGCGGGCGACCGGGATGGAGCGGGGGTTCATTGCAAAGGCAACAGGTTCAGGCGTGGGCCCGGATCAACTTTGGGCCGGGCAAATGACATTTTCGACGTGAAGTGCAAACTGCCTTGCCAGAGGGTTGTCCCGGCTCACGGAGCGGCGCCGAGCCGGACGAGTTGGGTAGTCGCTGGGCCAAACCCGGGGTGATGGTCGAGGCTGCTCTGGTAGTCGGCGATGGCGCCGGCCACATCGCCCAGGGCCTCCTTGGCCAGACCCCGCCAGTAGTAGCTCTCTTCGAGGACCGGTTCGCTCATGTTGTCGAGGGTCTGAGTCGCCAGGCCGATCACGTCCCAGTAGCGGCCGCTGTAGTAGTAAGCGAAGTACGGCCCGGTCTCGTACCACATCACTCGCCAGGGCCGCACTTCCGAGTCCAATCCCGCGTACACCTGGAAGGCCTGATCATAAGCCGTGGCGGCCCCACCATAGTCTTGGAGCAGCATCAGGTTCGTGCCGCGGTTGAACCAGGCGAAGAACAGATCGCGGCCAGCGGTGCGGAAGATCTCCTCCGAGGCCCGCTCGGCGGCGCGGCGGAAATTGGTCTGTTCGTCAGCGTCAGCGCCGAGAATGGAGAACAGCTCGCGGCCGCGCTCCGGGGGATAGATGATCAGGTAAGTGTGATTGAAGTGGCGCCAGTACGTTTCGACCGTCTGGTAGCTGACCGGCAGGGTCTGGCCGTTGCTGAAATCACCCTCGTAGGAGTCGTACGCGTTGAAGATGCCCGCAGCCTCATCGTAACCGGCCAGCAGCTCGTAGTGTCCCATCCAGCCGTCCACATCGGGCACCACAAGCCCTTTCTCTATCATCACCGGAAAGCCGGCCGCGATCAGACTCTTCAGCAGCGGGAGATCGCCTCCCATCCGCACCACCACCTCGAGGTTGGTCTGTTCGCGCACGAAGTCGGCCAACTCGTAGGGCATCACGTTCTTGTCCCGCGGGTTGGGCTTGGTGTACTCGGCCACCGGGCGCTGGTCTCCGATCCAGCCCCAGAAAGACAGGGCCATTGCCAGGGTCGCCGGGCCGCAGTTGTTCCACCCCTGGTATTCGTGCCGGATGCCGGTGAGCAGCAGGCGGGAGGGAATACCGGTCGGGATCGGGGTGGGAGTTGACGCTTGGCCAGGATCGGGAGTAGGACCGGTGGTCGGCGCCTGAGGAGGCACGGGAGTCGCGAACGCGGCCAGAGTGGCATTGACCATGGCTGCCAGGGTGGGGTTGGGAGTGAAGACCGCTTCACCCGGCGGGGCGAGGGCGTACGTGATGCGGGCCCGCAGCTCGGAAATCCGCGGGACCAATTCCTCCTGTACGAAAGTGAGCTTGAAGGCCGAGAAAGCCAATACACCGATCGCTAACGGGATAATGACCCATTTCAAAGGAAAGCGTCTGGGGTGGGTGAGGGGTGTGAGTCTCACGCTGCGGGTTCAACTTGGCTCGACGGGCTGGCGGGGCCGGAGAGCGTGGCGGCCCACAGCAGCACCACCGCGCTCCAGAATACAGCCGCCAGCGTCAGATGAAGTACCCGGGACCACATCGGCAGCAGCAGCAGAATGTTGGCAATGCCGAGCCCCGTCTGCACGGCCAGCAGGCCGATGAGCAGGTAGCTGTAGCGGCGGACGGCGGCGTGCCGGTTGCTAGAGAGCAGCGTGCCGATCACCCAGCCGCTCACGATCAACACCGCCAGAGCCATGAAACGATGCAGCATGTGGAGATCAATCAGATGCTGGCTGACCGGGTCCGCGGCTCCGCACTGCGGAAACGAGAGGCAGGCCAGCGAGGCGCCCGAACGGGTGACGGCGGAGCCAGTCAACAGCAGCAGGTAGGTCGCTGCGCCGGTCAACGAGAGTTGAGCACCCAGCCTGCGGCCCGCACCAACCCGCTGTAGGTCGGAGCGCAGCCGATCGAGTCGGGGCGAACTGACCGCCAACTGGGCGGCGAGCAGGCCGACGATCAACATTGCCACACCGGTATGCACAAGGCCGGTTGCTGCCGGGAGTTCCAAAACCACGTGCAGCCCGCCCAGGAGCACTTGCACTGCCAACAGGACTGCGGCCGCAAGCGCGGGCCGATAGGACCAAGGGTTTCTCCGCCCCTCGCGCCAGGCAAGGCTAGCCAGCAGGACGATCTGAACGCCGGCGATGCCGCCAAACAGGCGGTGGCTGAACTCCACCCAGGCACTACCGTAAGCGGGGGGAATGGCCCGCCCGTAGCAGAGTGGCCAATCCGGGCAGCCCAGCCCGTGACCGGTGACCCGCACGACGCTGCCGATCAGAATCAGGAAAACGGTGCTGAACCAGGCGGAGGCGGCCAGCGCGGGGATCAGGCGCGACCGTTCAGTGGCGCTCCTCAGAGACGCGACAGTCGTCAACGGCCGGAACGCTCTCCATGCGCGAGCAAGCCCCGAGAGCATACCACGGTGCCCTCGGGGCTTGCGGTCTTCGGTTTCGAAGGGTCAGGAGTGGCCCGACGGATCCTCCGCGCCGAGTTCGATTGGCGGAGAGTAGATGCTCTCGTCGTGAGGACCGCTGACCTTGAGCAACCCGGCTGCGCCTTTTCCGACCCGGTACAAGGCATGATCCACCAGCAAGTAGTTGCCTGGCACGTCCAGCGAGAACTCAAAGATCGAAACCGATCCGGGCGGGACATACCAGGTCTCTTCGTTGGCGATGAACGTGTCCGGTGAACCGGTGTACACCTTGTCGAAGATCTCCCCGATGATGTGGAAGTTGGAGCCGATGTTCGGTCCTCCGACTCCAAAGAACAGGCGGATTGTCTCACCAACGTTTGCAACCAGCGGGTGGAGCTCGGTCAGCGCCGCCACATGCCCGTTGAAGGTGAAATATTCCGGCTGCTCGGCGGCGGCCTTCTCGCCGCTGAAGGCCTGATGCCCCTGGTCGCCGAACTTCCCGGCGGTGTACCAGTCGCCTTGCAGGACGTAAAACTCCCGGTCAACCTCAGCCAGCCCGCCGGCCGGCTCAACCACGATCCCACCGTACATGCCCTGGGCAATGTGGTGCCAGGGGGGTGGGGAGGCACAGTGGTAGACGTAGGCGCCGACATTAAGGGCCTTGAAAGTGAAGGTCTTGGTTTCCCCGGGTGCGACGGTCGTGACGGCTGCGCCCCCGCCGGGCCCGTTCACGGCATGCAGATCGATATTGTGGGTCCCTTGATTCTCCGCCGGGTTCACCAGGGTGACCTCCACCGTATCGCCCTGCATGACCCGCAGCATCGGGCCGGGGACGGTGCCGTCGAAGGTCCAGAAGCTGTAGGTGGCGCCGTTGGCCAATTCGGCGGTGAGCTCCCGGACGGTCAGGGTGACACTCACCGTGGTCGGCTCGCTGCGCTGGATCGGCGGAGGTACGACCGACGGATCACGCGCGACATTGGGAACGTCCAACGACAGGGCAGGAGCCAGGCTCGCTACCCCAACCCGGTCGATGGCGACCTGGGCGGCGGCTTGCAGGTCGGCGAGGTCGGTTCTCAGCGGCGAGGCCTGAGAGAGGGCGGCGGCGGCAACCAGGAGGGCTACCACACCCAGGATCACTCCAAACAACCCCAGACGGCTGGAACTCATGATTGTTCTTCTCCTTTGATCAGCAGGGTCGGGCGGTTACGCTGCACCGCCTGCGGCACAGTAATTACAGGGGCAGGTTATAAGCGGATTCTGCGACCCGAGCAAGTTGATGCTGCTAGAGGCCGGGCGGCTCGCGGCGAGGCCTGAAGGCCGCCGCGAAGCACCGAGCGCGCAGCAGTAGGTGTCGTGGTTGCCAGCCCATCAGGCCCGTATCCCCAGGGGAGCAGCCAGAGCGCGATCAATGCCATGGCGAAGAGAGTGCTGAGTTGAGGCGCATAGCCGGCGGCCATGAGCAGCGGGATGGCCAGACCGGCGGCATGGCCGCGGCGAAGGGATGCAAGCATGGCTGCTGTGCAGGCCCACAGGCTCAGAGCATACAGTGGCCAGGGCAAGTAGAGGGTCAGCCCAACTGACCAGATGGAGAGGACCCCTGCCATTGCCGGTGCGGCCAAATACAGCAGCGAGAAGGCAAGCGCAGGTATCGAAGCCACCGGCCAAATCCATCGGTGCGGAACCTGACGAGCAAAAGCCCATCCGAAGACGAGGCCGGCGGCTACCACCAGCGCCTCCCCGGCACTAAAGAGTGCATTCGACAACTGGGGTTGGCCAGCTATCGGCAGGACGCCCGGTAGGGATGCCACCGCTTGATGGAGCTTTCCGGCTGCCAATGCGCCGGCAGGAACTGCCCAGGTCAGCCTTTGCAACCATCCTGTGGATGCCTTTGCCGCTTGGCGGGCGATCTCCACGACAGCCCATAGGGCGATGACCTGGTAGCCAAGCGCCATCCCACCTGGAAGCGCCAGAAACAAGCTGAGTAGATTCAACGCGGTCAGGATGAGCAGGAGCGTGGGCAGCAGACGGTGCGACCGCTGGTACAGCCACCAGATCAGCCAGAGCAGGCCCAGGTGGGCAAGGAGGGCACTGGCGGTCAGAGCCAGTTGGGCGAGGGCGTTCATGCCCTGGTAGGCCAGCAGCACCGGAGGTGCTTTTGGCATGAAGATCGCCGTGCGGGTTAGCGTCCGACCCAGCAGCCAATCAACCACTGCGGCCGCCGCCAGCCACTTGAAGAGGCGGGGGGTTGAGGCCACGCCGGAACTACCTTCGCCTCGCCATCAAGCTTCCCAACACATACAGCCCACCCACCCCGAGACCGATCAGAGCCAGCGTGGCGGCCATGGGCGCAATCACGAAGATGAAAGGCTCTCGATTCGTGGCAGGAGAAGTCGGTCGGGCCTCGGGAGCCGTGGGGGCAGGTGGTTTTTCAAACTGCAGGGAAATCCACTGGGAGGTGGACTTCCGGCCGTCGCGTTCACCGTTGCTGCCATCCCAAACCGCGAAGGCGAGAGGATAAACCCGGCTCGGGCTGAAGACGACATCGTGGGATTCGGGCGAGGCCAGCTCGCGCAGGAAGATGACCTGCCAGAGTCCGTCGGCCCAGGATCCGAAGCCCTGAACGTTCTGCTCCTCGGCAGTTTGAGAGGTCATCGTTCCGAATCCACCTGCGACCAAATCTTCCACTGGCGAAGAACGGCTGCCGATCGCGAACAGATTGCCGGCAGCCAGCGCGGGCAGGTAGTTGGGGTCGGTGTAATCGGCCGGCCCGGCCAGCAAGCCCAGGCTGGGGTCGGCAAAGGGGTATGAATCCACGTGCATGTCGGGATAGATGGTCTCCATATCCTGGCGCGCCGCGATATCTGCCTGCCAGTCTGCCTTCCAGTGCCAGATGTTCACGTCACCCCCTGCCTGGCCCATGCAGAAGAACGGTGGCCCTTCTACTAGCGGGAACTGAACGGCCACTGCGTCCCGGAAATCCTGGACCCGAATCATCTGGCTATCTTGCGTGTCGTCCGCCCACTCGAGCAACAGTGCGAGTTGGGAGCCATTGTGGAGGGCCCGCACGTTGACGGATTGAATCGAGGCACCGGTCAACTGTGGCAGGGCCACCTGCTGCGCGCTCAGCGGGACCGGGACCGGGGCCGCCTCCGTCCACATCGGGGAATCGATTGCGCCGGCAGTCAGACTACCTGGGACATAGGCGGCGCTGAGGGTGAGGCCCTGGGAGCTGGCCAGGGGCACCCGGGCGAGAGTGAGAATCCCCACCAAGCCAATGGCCGCCAGGGTTGTCAGTCTCGAACGAGTGATCATGTCATCCCTCTGTGCCTGGCCCTAGCGCGGATCGACGGGGCAGCCTTCACAGGAGAAGTTTGGATCAAAAGGTGTGGGGCCGGGACCCTCGAGAGCTCCCGCGGCGACCCCCAGCCGCTCGGTGTCGGCCTGAATGAAGGCAGCGGCAAATCGCGACAGGGACATATAGGGGCTGTCGCTGGCATGTTCAGCGATGATTTTCGCAAAGGGCTCGATCCAGGGAGTGAGGTGCTCCCCCAAAAACATCCGCTGGGCCTGCAGACAAGCCTCGGCGTGTACGGCGTCGCCCTCTGTGGCTGCCAGGCAGCCCTTGAGCGCGAGCACGTGCATGAACTCGAGCTCGACGGCTACGTGGTCAGGGCGTTCTCTGACTGCACCGCCGACGGTGAACCCGAAGGCGCGGTAAAAGCCGCTCAGATCAGCGAGCTCCTGGCTCTGGCGGAATTCGTGAGGAAGTCCGAATTCGGTTTCGTAGCACAGTGGGCCGGTCAGGCCAAAGGCCATCCGATGGGCCCGCTGCAGCTCGGCGAGTTCGAGTGGCTCGAGGTCGAGCCCTGGTTTCACCTCATTCAGGTCGCTTAGCGCGTCTTGAATGAACGGAATATCAACTGTCCAATTCTCCTCGGGATACAAGAACGCCGCCGAGAGGAAGCCGTAGATTTGGGCCCGGCGAAAGTCAATTTCCGAGTTGATAGTTTTATCTAAGACTCTCATGGCACCTCGCCTGACCCACTAGATGGAGTTCAGCCGTTCCGCCGGCCGTTCGTACAGCGGCTCGACGACACTCAAACGCACTGCCTCCCGGCCCTTGGCGTCGAACCCGATCACCGTGTCGTCGTACATCTGCCACGGGCGGCCATTGACCTCGGTTTCGAGCACCAGCGGCCCTTCCTCGATCTCATACCGGAAGATCATCCGCTGGGTGGTGCGGAAAAGCTGGAGCACAGCCAGCAGCTCGCGGGAAGGCGCGGTGTAACGGGCAATGGCCTCCTCCACACCCGGGCCGAACATTTGATGCAGGTAGGCGCGCGGCGCCCAGCGGGGCGGGATGTAGTAAATGTTTGGTTCTGTGCCGAACTGGGGGTAAAGCGGCAGCGCCACCCGCTCGACTTTAACCAGGTGATAGAGGGGATGCTGGCGATCCTCAATCCACGAACCGTCTTCTGCGATGCCCACCAGGCCGTTCAAGCGGATTTTCCCCGGGCAGACCGCCATGCAGCGGGTTTCCATCGGGACACCCTCGCTCAGAGGATCGAGACCTTCGACCCTGGGATAGCAGGCCACACACTTCTCGCTGGTGCGGGTCGTCCCCCGGAACATAGACTTCTTATACGGGCACTGCTCGACACACTTCTTGTAACCACGGCAACGGGCCTGATCGATCAAGACGATTCCATCTTCCGGTCGTTTGTAGATCGCCTTGCGTGGGCAGGCCGCGGCGCAGGCGGGGTAGGTACAGTGATTGCAGAGACGCTGCAGATAAAAGAACCAAGTCTGGTGTTCGGGAAGGGAGGCTCCCTGCCGGCTGATGCCGAGACGATCGCCCTCATAGCTGGTGGAGGTGTCCTCGTAGAGATTGGGTGCACTCCACTCGGTATCTTCGGGTAGATAGCCCAGGGCCTGGTCGGCGGGGGCAGAGGCCTCGGTGATGGTCATCCCCTCATAGACGCCATAGGGAGCGTTGGGGTTGGCTTGGGAGGGGTCCCAGGCGGGCTGCCGACCCGCGGCCCGGTGGGCCTCGTCCAGCAATTGCAGGACTTTCACGTCCCAGTGGTGGGGATAGCCGCCATACGGCTTACTCTCCACGTTGTTCCACCACATTGCCTCCTGACCCTTGGAGAAGGTCCAGGTGGCCTTACACGCTCCGGAACAGGTCTGGCAGCCGATGCAGCGATTGATGTTGAACACGGCCGCGAATTGTCGCTGCGGGTGCACTTCATCGAAGACATAACTCATCTTGCGCCCGAGCTGCCAGTTGTAGACCTCAGGCATCGGAAGGCTCCTTGCTGGGCAGGGTCCACTTGGCCAGCGTCCTTCGGATCAACTCCAAAACGAAGGCCTTCCCCTTCTGGCGGTAAATGTTGTGGGTAGCCAGGAAGGTGGGGTTGACGAAGAGCGTCATCAGCTTGCGCTCGCCCCAGCCCAAGCGAACGTACTCTTCAACCAGCGCTTCGGCCATCGCCTCCAACTCCCCGGCCTCCGCCGGCAGCATCGTGCCGACCAGCTGCATGGGGTCGTCTTCGACGAATTCCTTAGCCATCCGGAGCTCCCTTCACATCGATGGTCTTTCCCGAGAGGTAGCGGAGCATGAAATCGTTCTCGTGGGCGGGAGTCATCCCGGTGAGTGCCGGCTTCCAAGGGCCTTTGCCTCCCAACCCGCCATCTTCGGCCTTGGTTACTTTTACCAAGGTCTCTTTAGGTACCGTGTTCAAGGCATGGTTGTCGGCCTCCCCGCCGAACAGGAACTCCATGCTCACCTTCTTCTTATGGAACAGGGTATCGGTCTGGTGCATGGGCATAGACCAGTCGCGCGAGACCGACTGCTGGGATCCGTAGCGCAGGTTGGCCATGTATCCCGTGCCTTCGGACCGGGCCAGGCCGTCGGGGCGGGTCTCGTGGGCCAGCACCGACTTCTCTGTGGCCATAAAGGGCCCGTGCTTAAGCATCACAATGTGATAGGGGTATGCCGGGTTGTACTTGGCGCGCAGCATCAAGCGGGCGACCTTGTAGAACGGGTCATCCTCCCGCCACCCGATGTATGGCCGATCGGCAGGATTGGCGTCAACGTGCACGTAGTCACCATCCTCGATCCCCAGATCCTTGGCGGCCTGCGGGTTGATGTGGAGCTGGTGATCGCCCGGGCCCGGGAGCCGTTTGTCTATGCGGTAGGGGTCGCCGAAGTTGGAATCCCAGATGATCGACCAGTCCACCGTGCTCCAGGAAGAGTGGACGCGGTGGCGGGTCTTTGGAGTCAGACAGTAGAAGTGGTATCCCTGCTCCCACAGCGGGTTCTTGGTTTCCTTGGCTTCCCTCCAGGGCATGGCCAAGTTGCGTATCGTACGCTCCTCCCAACCCATGGCGTCCTGCGGGATGCCGTAGTCGTCGGGGCGGATGAAACGGCTGGAGGAGATGATCACGTTGGGCAGGTAGGGGGTGGCCTCCGGCCCCTCCCGGTGGCTGATGATATTCTCGCCATACTCGATGGCCTCGGGGATGTCGCAATACGCGTTGAGTCGGCCGGTGTCGGTGTAGAAGGGTACGGAGTCGTGCACCTGCTCCCAAAAGGCGATGCGCGGGTAGGTGCGGAACAACATCAGCGCTGCGCCAGGCTCTCCGTACTTGCCGGCCATGATGTCATCGAAGCGGTAGCCGCTGGTCGTCGTGGAGGAGTCCAACAGCCGCTGAATGTAGACCTCCGGCCTCCCCTCCAGCGCGAATTTCCAGTAGTCACGGAAGCGAACATCGTCGAGTTGATCGCCGAGGGCAGCCGCGAGTTCGGCGAGGATGCGGACGTCATCGCGGGTGTCGTAGAGGGGTGGGATTCCGCCCTTCCAGATCTGAAGGAAAGGGTTGGAGCAGGAGGCGGTGATCTCGTGGGTCTCAAACTCGGCCCAGGAATTGGCGGCCAGGGCGAAGTCGGCGTACTCCACGGTGGCGGTCATCTCGATGTCGGCGGTGATGATCAGCTCGACCCTCGGGTTGACGTTCTTGATCATCTCGTAGTGATGCTTGGCGTTGTTGAGCAAGTTCACGTTGGAAAAGAACATCACTTTGGTGGGGGTCGGCATGTGGGTCGCCCCGGTGAAGACCTTGCGACCGTACTTCGGCGTGTCCACGATGAGAGGCAGCTCGGAATGGTTCCAGTAGGCGGGCTCCTCATCCTTGGTGAACGCGTGGGCGGGAATGTCCTTCCCGGGTACCGTGGGGTTGAGCTCGGGATGGAAGGGATCTTCAGCCACCCAACCCTTGAAGCCCGGGCCAACCTCGGCCGAGCCCTGGAACAGGGCGGCCTTGTAATTCCCGGCCCAAGTGTAGCAACCGGCTCCGGGCAGACCGATATTGCCGGTGAGCATGAGCGGAAGGAACTGGGCCCGATTGGCCAGCGTGGCGTGGAACCAGTGGTTGATGCCCTCGCCGATGTGGATGGCGACCGGCCGGAGGGTGGCGATATCTTCGGCCAACCGCACGATCAGACCTTTGGGAGCATGCGTAATCTCGGCTACGCTGTCGAGATCGTAGTCTTGCAGATGTTCCTTGTACATCGCCCAGAGGGTCAACACCTCGGTTTGGGTGCCGTCGACGAGCGTGATGGTTCCAGACCAATCCAGAACGGGGTCCAGCCCTTTGGCCTGCAGGCCTTCGCCGACGTCGTCGCGGGTGATCGGCTGCAGCCTACCGGTGCGTTGGTCCCGCACGACGAAGTCACCCAGCGCCGCGTACTGCTCGGGCTTCAATCCATGAAGGCGAAAACTGGGGCCATCCGTGCTCAGCCCAGGCTGATAGTTGGGGAAAACCTCGTGGGCCCGCAACCGGGTGAGGGTGTCGGCGCGCACCAGCAGCGGGAAATCGGTGAAGCGCTTGACGAAGTTCGAGTCGTAGCGCTGATTGTCCATAAGCCAGCGGGTGATGCCCAGGAACAGCGCAGTGTCAGTGGCGGGCCGGATGGGGATCCAATAGTCGGACTTGGTGGCCGGCGGCGAGTACTCGGGGGTGATCGTCACGATTTTCGAGCCGCGCTCCATGGCCTCGATGAAGAAGTGCGACTCCGGCATCTTGTTTTCGACCAGGTTCTTTCCGCACTGGATATGCAGGCGTGAGTTGCGCAGGTCGTTGAGATCCTCGTCGGAGGCCTGCAGCCCGGTGGTGAAGGGATGGCCCGGTGCTTGGTCACCATGCCAGGTGTAGTTGGACCAATTGCGTCCGCCCAGCGCCTCCGCTTCCGGCACTCCGCGAAGGTGAACGTCGAGCAGCGCCAACATGTTGGAGAAGCGGTACATTCCGTACTTGCCGATGACTCCTAGCAGGCCCATGCCCCCGCGGCACTTGAACGTCCGAGTACCGGCGCCTTGGGTGGCCTCAATCATTTCCGGCGGATAGCCCTGCGCCCTCAGCCGCGCGGTGCCCGCCTCACCAGAATAGCTGGTCGCGATGGCAATCATGCCGCGGGCGATGTAGTCATAGGCAATTTCCCAGGAGACCGGAAGCAGTTCATCGGTGCCGCGCGAGTCGAACTTGTACTTCGCCTTGTTGGCAGAGTCGAGTTCGGGAAAGCCGTCGTCGGCCCAGGCCTTCCAGCCCTGGCGCATCAAGGGGCCTTTCAGGCGGTGGGGGCCATAGACACGGCGGTGAAAGGTCTGGCCCTTCTTGCAGCCCCGGGGGTGCCAGTGGGCGGTGGCGGTGTTGCCGTACAAATCCGCGTACCGCTCCACGTCGTAGTTACTCTCGGAGCGCAGGATGACCCCGTTTCGGGTGAACGCCCGCATCCGGCAGGCATGGGTGTCATTGGGGGAGCACACGAAGGCAAACGAATCGTCGTAGGCATACTGGTTGCGATAGATCTTCTCCCAGTCCCGGTCCGGGTAGGTTTCAAGCGGGTTGTCTACGTCGATGGGCTGAAGCAGGCGCAATTCGGGCCGGACAATCGCCAGCCCCAGCGCGGTCGTTCCGGAGAGACGTAGGAATTCACGGCGATTGATCTGTCGCATCGGTCTGCTCTCCTTGGTCGCCGGCCGTCCCTTAGCCGTCGAGGGGGTCATCAAGGTCTAGGGTGTCAGGGATGAGGAAATCAGGAGCGCTCACCTGGGCAGAAGATAGCATGCAGGCCTAGGAGGGTGTACTGACTATTGGCAGGGGAGCGAGTGACAACTGTCCTCAATGTGGACCACCGGGGTCCAATTCGGGCTCGGGGATGGCCTCCAGCTATAATTCTGGAACACAGACCCCCCGGAATAGGCCAAGAGGTGAAGCTGCTAAGGCTGCTGTTAGTATCTGGGGCGATCGGGCTGGCGCTGGTCTCCAAATACAGTGCCGCCGCATCGCCGACTCCGGTCGTGCTCCTGCAGCCCACGGCCTTTGCGACCCCGACCCCCAACGCCGAGGGGGATATCGTCTACATCGTCCAGGAGGGTGATTCCCCCTGGCGGATCGCGGCCATCGCCGGGATCACGGTCGAGCAGCTGATGGCCTTGAATGGGATCGATACGGGTGACTTCATTTCACCAGGAATGGAGCTGCTGCTGGGGTCGGTGGCTGCAATTGCCACGCCGGCGGCCACCCCGACTCCCACCCTGGCGCCCGAGGAGCTGACCGGCACCGGTGAGATCTGCGTGTTGCTCTTCCTGGACGAAAATGGGAACGCTCGCCTGGACGAAGGCGAGCTGGCGCTGGGGGAGGGTCAGGTGAGCGTGGCCGATCGGCAGGGCAACCTGGCCGGTGACCACACGACCGGCACCGAACCGGAGGGCTTCTGCTTTGCAGAATTGGAAGCCGGGGATTACAACGTCAGTGGAGCGGTACCGCCCAACTACAACCCCACCACTTCCATGAATGTCCCGGTGCGGCTGGAGCCGGGGGATATCAAGTTTGTCCAGTTCGGCGGGCAGCCCAGCGGGGCGATTGCCACGATCCCCCGCCCGGAAGGCAGCGGCTCGTCGCTGTTGGGAGCGATCGGGCTCGCCATGTTGGGGGGCGCCGGGCTGTTGGGCTATCTGGCCTTTCGCACCGGCCGTCAAACCTAGCTTACAGTCGACTTACACCCGAACCACTTCTCCACCGCACTTCCTATAATGCAAATGAGGCGGGCTACAAATCCCCGCCGCAGTACACCGGCCCTTGCGGGCGAGCCTCTTGCAGGCTTCCCGCAAGGGACAAACACAAAAGCGAGGCCGGCTGCCGCTGCCTCGCTTTTCAATTTCCGTGGCTAGAGGATTGCCCCCGCCGGCCGCGGTCAGCTGGCCTGAAGCATCTGCCGCAAGACCATGTGCAGGATTCCGCCGTTTCGGTAATAGTCGAGCTCGATCGGGGTGTCGATTCGCACTCGGGCCTGGAATTCGATCGCCGTACCGTCAGCTTTCTCGGCCTGCAGCTGCACGGTTCCACCAGGGGTCAGACTCTTTTCCAATCCCAAGACGTCGAACTGCTCCTCGCCGGTGAGACTCAGTGCCTCGGACCCCTGACCGGGCAGGAACTCGAGCGGCAGCACTCCCATGCCGACCAGGTTGGAACGGTGGATCCGCTCGAATGATTCGGCCAGCACGGCCTTCACGCCCAAAAGCGCAGTGCCCTTGGCGGCCCAATCCCGCGAAGAGCCGGCCCCGTATTCTTTGCCGGCCAGCACGAGCAGCGGAACGCCTTCCTCACGGTAGCGCCGCGCAGCCTCGAAGATCGGCAGCCGGGCCCGGTCCGGGAAGTGCAGGGTCTCGCCGCCCTCCACCCCAGGCAGCAGCAGATTCTTGATCCGGATGTTGGCGAAAGTCCCCCGGGTCATCACTTGATCGTTGCCGCGCCGGGAGCCGAATGAATTGAACTCGCGCGGCTGCACACCGCGTTCGGTCAAGTACTGACCGGCAGGGCCGGAGGCCGGAATGGCTCCGGCCGGGGAGATGTGGTCGGTGGTAACGGAGTGGCCCAGCATGGCCAACACCCGCGCCCCGCGGATGTCGCGTGGGGTTGGCAGCTCCGGCGGCAGGTCGATGAAGAAGGGCGGCTCTTGAATGTAGGTCGAATCGGGCGACCATTCGTACAGCTCACCACCGCTGATGGGGATCTCGTTCCAGGTCGGGTTTCCACTGAACACATCCCCATAACGCCGGCGAAACATGTCGGCGGTCAGCGAACGCTCGATCACGCTTCGGATTTCGAACTGGGAGGGCCAAATCTCGCGCAGGAAGACCGGCGCACCGGAGGGGTCGGTCCCCAGCGGTTCATTCAGCATGTCGATATCGGCCCGGCCGGCCAGGGCAAAGGCCACCACCAGCGGAGGGGAGGCCAGGTAACTGGCCCGGGTGTGGGGGTTGATCCGGCCTTCGAAGTTGCGGTTACCGGAGAGCACCGAGGCTGCGACGAGATTGGCCTCGCTGATGGCCTTCACCACTTCGGCCGGCAGCGGACCGCTGTTGCCGATGCAGGTGGTGCAGCCATAGCCCACGATGTTGAAGCCGAGCTCGGCCAGCGGCTCGAGCAGTCCGGCGGCTTGCAGGTATTCGGTAACCACCCGGGATCCGGGCGCCATGCTGGTCTTGACGTAGGGCTTCACCGCCAGTCCCCGTTCCAGGGCCTTCTTGGCCAGCAATCCGGCGCCGACCATCACCGAAGGATTCGAGGTGTTGGTACAGGAGGTAATCGCGGCAATGACTACCGACCCATGCCCGATTTCGGCCGAATGGCCATTGGACCGTATTGAGGCCGTGACCTCCACCGCCTCCGGAGCCAACCCGAAACCGCCCCGCCCGACATCGGTGGTCAGGATCTCCCGGAAGGATTGCTTCATGGCTGAGAGCGGGACCCGGTCTTGGGGCCGCTTCGGCCCGGCCAAGCTGGTCTCGACCGTCGCAAGATCGAGGGTCAGTACCTCGCTGAATTCCGGATCCGGCGTCTCATCGGTGCGGAACAGGCCCTGGGTCTTGTAGTAGCGCTCGACGAGCTCGACCTGAGCCTCGTCGCGGGCCGTGATTCGCAAGTATCGCAGCGTTTCGTCATCGACCGGGAAATAGCCGACGGTGGCGCCGTATTCGGGAGACATGTTGCCGATGGTGGCCCGGTCCGGCAGCGACATGGTGGATAACCCGGGACCGAAGAACTCCACGAATTTGCCGACCACCCCGTGGCGGCGCAGCATCTGAGTCACCGTGAGCACCAGATCCGTAGCGGTGGTCCCTTCCGGGAGAGCGCCGGTCAGCCGGACTCCGACCACCTCCGGAGCAATCATCACCAGCGGCTGGCCCAGGATTGCGGCTTCGGCCTCGATGCCACCCACCCCCCAGCCCAGCACTCCCAGCCCGTTGATCATCGTCGTGTGGGAGTCAGTGCCGACCAGCGTGTCCGGGAAGACCAGGGTTCCGAACCCGGTGTCCTGGGTGGCGACCACGGTCGCCAGGTACTCCAGGTTGACCTGGTGGACGATACCGGTGGCCGGGGGCACGACCCGGAAGTTGGCGAAGGCCTCCGCGCCCCAGCGAAGAAATTCATAGCGTTCCCGATTGCGCTGAAATTCGATCTCGGCGTTGCGCTCCAGCGCCTCGGGAGAGGCAAAGAAATCGACCTGCACCGAGTGATCGATCACCAAATCGACCGGGACCCGCGGGCTGATCTTGGCAGGGTCGCCGCCCAGCCGCTGCAAGGCGGAGCGCATGGCCGCCAGATCGACCAAGGCCGGAACTCCGGTGAAGTCCTGCATGATCACCCGGGCCGGCAGGAAGGGCACCTCCGGCGGGTTTGGATTCTTGGGTCGCCAGCGGGCCAGCCCCCGCACATGCTCTTCGGTGATCTCGCGGCCATTGACCTGCCGGAGCACCGCCTCAAGCAGGATCCGCAGCGAGAAGGGCAGGTGGGCCACGCTCGGCAGCCCCTGCTGGGCAAGCGCTTCCAACCGGTGGTATTTGAAGCTGCCGTGGGAGGTGCGGAACTCGGAGAGCGTGCCGAACGGATCGCTATTCATCTAGGGCTTCAAGATCAGCGAGAAGACCGGACGGAGAGGCAGTATACCCGACGGGGTCCGACGGCTGCGCCAGGTGCCGAGCAGCCAGCGTGGGCAAGGGGAGGGCAACCAAACGGGCTGGCGGCTCCGGGGAGCGGCCTTAAGTCAGCCCGAGCGCGGCGAACAATCGCTCACTGTCCACATGCTCGCGCATGAGGGTCATGAAGGCCTCCAGCTTCTCCGGTTGCCCAAGCCGGGTGCGGCTGTAGGCCTGCTCGATCCGGTCGACCGACTCCATCGTATTCGACGGAACCAGCAGAATCGGAATCTCAAGCGATTCGGCCTGCTGCACAACCATCGGGCTCGGCTGCAGGTTGCCGGTGAGGATCAGAGCCACGGTGGAGGTCTCCAGGGCCGCCAGCTGGATGTCGACTCGATCGCCGCCGGTGATGACCGCCTTGTTTTGCTGGCGGCGAAATCGGGACAGAGCGGCCTCGGCAGTCATCGCACCGACGGTGAAGGTCTCGACCAGGGCGTCCGGATCGAAACCCTTGGAAATCACTTCTGCACCCAGCAGCTCCCGCAGCTCGCCGAGACTTAGCGCGGAAAGCCGCGGCCGCCGGGGCAGTGAGCCGAGGACCCGGATGCCGCGGGCCTCGAGCGAAGGGCGGACGACTTCATTCAGAAACTCTAGCATCTCTTCGGGCACATGATTGAACACCACCCCGAGCAGTTGATTGCCAAGCCGGTGCTTGACGGCCAACGCATCATCCACAACCTGCATCTCCCGATGGCAGCGCACCAGCACCAACGCCGGCGCATCCAGGCTTTGTGCCAACCGGATATTCGAGAGCCCCATTGCATATCCTTCGCGCAGCGAGCCGCCTCCCTCCAGCAGCAAAAGATCTACCTGCTGCCGAACCGATGTGGCGGCTTGCTCCACCTGGTCGGCCAGATCGACCTGCTCCCCCGAACTGAGCCGCTGGCGCAATGAAGCGGCGGTCACGATGACCGGGGATTCGGGAACCAGCTCTGCCCCGAGACCCAACGTGCGCCGAACAAAATCGGTATCTTCGTCCGCCAGCTGGCCATCGGCCCGCCGCCATGGCTGGGTACTGAGCGGCTTCAAATACCCGATCCGCTTGCCCTTTGCCTGCAGCAGCTTGGCCAGGCCGAGGGCGATCGCAGTCTTGCCCGAATACGGTTCTACGGAGGTTACATATAAGGCAGCCATGACTATCTCCTTGGCTCCAGCTGCGAGGACAGGATTAGCCGCATGTCCAGGGCAACCCCGCCTTGCCCCGCTTCGAATACCACAAAGGGGTTGATGTCGAGCTCTTCGATCTCAGGGAAGTCCACAACCAGTTGACCTACCCGCAGCAAGGCCTCCACCAACGCTTCCCGATCGACGGGCGGTCGCCCGCGCACTCCGGAGAACAGGGCCGCGGCCCGCAGCTCGGTCAACATCGCCTCGGCCTCCCGACGCGAAAACGGCGCCAAACGGAATACCGCATCCTGCAGGATCTCGACGAATACCCCTCCCAGCGCGCAGGTGACCAACGGCCCGAATTGGGGATCCCGGTTCATCCCGACCAGCATCTCGAGGCCGGGCGAAACCATTTTCTGGACCGTGCAGCCCCACAGCCGGGCCTCCGGTAGGAAGCGCTGCGCTCGATAGGTGATGAGATCGAAGGCGTCCCGAACCTCGGATGGGCCTGCCAGCCCCACCCGCACCCCTCCAATGTCGGTCTTGTGCAGGATTTCCGGGGAGGCGACCTTCAGCACCACCGGGTAACCCAGTCGATCGGCGAACTCTACCGCCTGTTCGGCGGAGGCCGCCAGTTCAGTGGCGGGAGCTTTGAACCCATAGGCGAGTAGGATCTCTCGGGCTTCGAAGTCGCCAATGCTGACCCTGCCGGCTGCCCGCACGGCACCGATCGCGCGGCTCGCCCGCTCCCGATCGACCTCCAGCGCAGCGAATTGAGGGATCGGCTCCATCCGGAGCAGCCGATACTGGTTCATCGCGTAGAGGGCACGGGCTGCCCGCTCGGGAAACGGGAATCGGGGCACGTTGTGTTGCTGGAGGATGTCCGGGCCGCGACCTAGGCTCGCCTGCCCCATCAGGCAAGCCAGCACTGGAATCGAGGCCCGCGCTGAGGCCCGCACGATCACCTCCGCAGTCTGCTCCATATCGGTCATCGCCTGAGGAGTGACCAGTACCAGAATCGCGTCGACCTGCGGGTCATCGAGAATCTGCCGCAGGGCGAAATCGAATCGGTCGGCGCGGGCATCGCCAAGCAGGTCCACCGGATTGGCGGCACTGGCGGCGCCGGGGAGGAACTGCTCGAGCTTGGCCTGGCGTTCGGGTTCGAAGCGGGCCAGCTGCAAGCCGTATCGCTCCACCGCGTCGGTCGCCAGGATCCCGGGCCCCCCGGCGTTGGTGATGATCGCCACTCGGTCCCCCCGCAGCGGCGTCAGGTACCCGAACGCCAAGGCGAAGTCCAGCAATTCTTCCAGGGTGTCCGCTCGGATCACTCCGGCCTGTCGGAAGGCGGCCTGATAGGCCTGTTCCGAACCAGCCAACGAGCCCGTGTGGGAGGCCACCGCCCGGGCTCCGGATTGAGTGATGCCGGATTTGATCGCCACCACCGGCTTCTGCCTGCTCACCTCTCGAGCGACTCGAATGAACTGCTGGCCGTCCGGCAATCCCTCGATATAAGCCAGGATCACCCGCGAAGTGGGATCCGCTCCCCATTCCTTCAACAGGTCGGTCTCACTCACGTCGGCCTTGTTTCCCAGTGAGACAAACTTGCTCAGACCCAGCCGCCCGGCCATCGCCCAGTCCAGGATGGCGGCGCCCAGCGCACCGGACTGCGACATGAAGGCCATTGGCCCAGAGGGAGGCATCCCGGCCGAGAAAGTCGCGTTGAGCGGGGTAATCGTGTCGATGACTCCGAAGCAGTTCGGGCCGATCAATCGAATCGAGAACTGGCGGGCCACCTCGAGCAGCTCCCGCTCGCGTTCAGCGCCTTCCCAACCGGCCTCCCGAAATCCGGCGCTGATGACGATGGCGGCCGGAATGGCCTTCTCCCCACACTCGCGCACCGCGTCCGGAACGGCGGGATATGGGATGACGATCACAGCCAGGTCGATCGGACCGGGCACCGCGAGTACCGACTTGAAGCACGGCTGGCCGAGGATCGATTCGGCAGTCGGATTGATCGGATATACCCGGCGGTCTTCCTTTAAGAACCCGCCTCGGAGCAGGTTGTTTAGGACTGCGTAGCCGAGCTTGGTAGGGTCGGTCGAGGCGCCGATGACGGCAACGGTTCGAGGGGCGAAGAACTGCGAGAGCGACAAGTCAGGATCTGTGGTTGTCGGCGTGAACGAATCTTAGCACTGGGCGGCCCTCCCAACGCGAGCTTAACCGGGGCAAATGACCGGCGGTGCTCGCGGCAAGCCCCAACCCGATCTAACGCCGCCCGGTGGTGGGCCGTGCCATAGCCTTTGTGCCGGTCGAAGCCGTAGGCCGGAAAGCGGGCGCCGAGTTTCTCCATCAGGCGGTCCCGGGCTACCTTGGCGACGACCGAGGCAGCCGCGATCGACAGCACCGACTGGTCCCCCCGGGTGATGGCATACTGAGGGAGGGCCAGATCGACGAGGCGCAGATGGTCGATCAGCAGGAAGCTCGGTTCCCAGCTCAATTCAGCCAGGGCCCGGCCCATCGCCAGGCGAGTTGCCGAGAGCACTCCAACCCGATCGAGCTCCCGGGCGGAACTCTGGCCAATCCCGACCGAAAGGGCAATCCGCTGGATCTCGGCAGCCCAGCGCTGGCGGGCGAGAGGAGAGAGCTGCTTCGAGTCACGCACACCCTCCAAGGCCGCCGCCAGGTCGAACCGATCAAGGGGCAGGATCACAGCAGCCGCCACGACCGGCCCGGCCAGGGCTCCCCGTCCGACCTCATCGAGGCCCGCGACCAGAGTATGGCCGAGCCGGCGCAGCTCGAGTTCGACCACCAGATCCGGCCGATGGGTTAGAGCTTGGATGGATCGCCCCTATTCCTCGCGGATGGGCATGGAAGGCCTTGACCCGGCGGGCGATGAATAGACCCCGCGCCGCCAGTTGCTGCGAATTCGGAACAGATCGACGAACATCTGCCAAGAATCGCGCAACAGCCGAACCTGGCTGCCGGGGATGTGATACCAGGGGATCGGAACTTCGATTACTCGATAGCCATGCTTCATGGCCAAGAAGAGCACCTCCACGTCGAAGGTCCATCCATCGAGCCGCTGGATCGGGAAGAGGGCCTGTGCAGCCTCAGCGCGAAAGCACTTGAATCCGCACTGAGTGTCTTGAAAGCCGGGCACGGCCAGCAGCCGCACTAGGGTATTGAAGCCGCGACCGATCCAGTGCCGATAGCGGGGTTCACCGAAACGGACCGCCCCGGGAGTTTCCCGGGAGGCGATCGCGATATCAAAGTCGGTGAGCGTCGGAGGCAGGAACCGAACGACTTCCTCGATCGGCATCGAGAGATCGGCGTCGCAAATAAAGCAATAGTCGCCGCGAGCCGCCAGCATCCCGCTGCGGACGGCCAGCCCCTTACCAGCCCGCGGCTCGCTCAGGACTCGAGTCGCGGGATGGCTGCGGGCAAAGCGATCAGCCGCCTCGGCCG
>CAZPZD010000033.1:0-28493 GCA_964590515.1 uncultured Anaerolineaceae bacterium
GGCGCCTGGCCAGAGGCCAGCCGTTGCTCGATCGGAACCAGCAGACGTTCTTCGCCTCGGCCGCGGCGCTTCAGCCCGGACCGGGCAATCTCGACCAGGCCGGCCAGCAGCCCCGGAGCAGGCTCGGGAGCGCCCAGCCCATCTCGCACCGCGGCCTGTCGGTAGCGGCTCATCGCCAGCCAGGGGTCGTCGCCGAGTGTCCGCGTAACAAGCACTGCGGCCTCTTCCAGCGCCTCGACCCATCCCAGGATGAGCGCATTGGCTGCCATGGACTCACCGGGCGGCTGCTGACAGGCAGGGCGGACCTCGATCGTTGAATGGGCCGCCCGCGCCCGGGCTGAGTTCCAGACATAGTGCTCGTGCCAGAGAAAATATTGGAAGAGCTGCTCGGTGGATGTGCCGCGCTTTCCCTCGGTGGCCAGTACCTCGCTGAAAGGCCGGTTGGCCCGGCGAAACCCGGTTGACTCCGGCAAAACAAAACAGCGAAACTCGGACAGGTACTGGATCCACTCAGTCGTTGTGTCGAACGGGCGCGGCGGCATCCCATATCGCTGCTCGCCCAGGTCCGCCAGGAATGCTTCACGGCCGGCCTGATATCGGCCGGCTCGCCCCGCGTATACCGACGAGTTGGCACACAGCGCGATGATCGGGCCGGAGAGCAGGTTCATCACGTTGACCGACGGAGGGATCTCGGCCCGGGTGATGTCTACATGCAGCTGGTCGGAGGCAGAGGTCGTCAGGCGAAGCCAGGCTGTTCCTGCCGCCCGGCGGAGGGCCCGGTAGTGACGGCTGGGAGTCATCAATTGCTGCGAAGCCGGGGTGCGAGGCTGGATACCGAAACCCAACAACTCCATGCCGCGTTCGCTGGCGGCCCCGTTCACCCGAGCAAGCGCCTTGTCGAACCCAGTCTGCAGCTGCCACAGATCATCGTACGGCCCCAGCGACAGCTCAACGGTGCAGCGGCCGACCTCGATGGCCACCATCATTCCCGGCTCGCTCACTTCAACCAGCAGACGCCGGCTGTCCGGGTCGTCATATTGCGGGGTGAGGCCGCCTTGGGCCAGCAGCGGTTCCCAGAGCAGGCTGACCTCCCCGGCCCGGCCGTCGGGCCACACCACCGGAAATTCCGCCTCGCGTCCGACTTTGCGGATGGGGCCCAGGGTCTCTCGGAAGCGTGACTCGTACTGCTCGGCGATCGCGGCGAGCAGCGGGTCAGAAGGACGCATACTTCTGCGCGTCCGGGATTAGAAGCACCTTCTTATGCTGGATGAGCTTTCGATGCGGGTCGAGATGAAACTGATTGAGCTCAAGGTTGAGCAGGTCCACCCGCAGCGAGTCAAAAGGATCCCGCCCCCGGAGCAGGCCATGCAGCTGTTGCATGAATGCCTGATGGGAGGAGATCACCAATCGATGGCCCCCGTATTTGGCCAAGAGTTTCTCGAGGAACTGCTCGGCGCGTTGTCGCAGCACTTCGTACGACTCCCCACCAGGGGGATTGAGCGAGTAGCCGATCTGGTCAATCTGGAGGTAGACGACCTGCGGGAAGCGCTGCTCTACCTGCTGGCGAGTGAGCCCCTCCATTTCCCCAAAGAATCGTTCGATGCATAGCGGCTCGATGACGAGCTCGCCTGGTTGGAGCCCAGTCACGATTGTGGCCGTCTCGATTGCCCGCTGCAAAGGCGAACTGATGACGAGGTCATACGGCGTTCCGGCAAACTCGGCCCTGGCCGCTTTGGCCTGTTGGCGGCCCACCTCCAGCAGGGGAACATCGGTATGGCCTCCAACTCGTTTGTCCCGGTTGAGCTCAGTTAATCCATGACGGATCGTTGAGATCAGCGTATCCCCCTGCGAGAGTTTAGGCTGGGCGATCACTGCATGCCCGCCTCGCGGATCCACTGGTCCCAGCGCGGATCGCTCATCGCCTCGGTGGCTCGCCCGAACCAGAGGTCAGCGTAAGCTTGAAAATCCTCGTCGAGTTTGGAAATCCCGGTCTGGGTCGTACCCCACATCGCCTCGTGGACTTCCGACATCGGCCGGAGCAGGCTCACCCGGGCGATTTGTTGGGGCGCCACCTCGCCGAAATAGGCGCGCAGCAGCTGGCGCAGCTGGTCATCGTTCAGCCGATGGTGGGAGGAGAAGTTGGCCAGGTCGTAGCTGACCTCCCCCATACCGGCATACTCCCAGTCCAGGATTCGGATCTCGCCCTGTTCGTCGAGAAAATTCAGATTGAGTAGATCGTCATGACATGGGTGGAGAACCGCGGCGCTCTCGCCCAGCCTGTGCTCGACCTGGCGCATCCGTTGGATGATCCAGTCGAAGTTGTTCGGAAAGTGGCAATTGTGATGGCGTGAGACCTCAGTCAGCATCTCTACCCGACGACACACATTGAATTCCCCGGAGAGTGGCGGCGCACTTGTGTGGAACGTCCGGATCTTTTCCGCGACCCGCCGCAAGTTCTCAGGCTTGACCATCTCCTCGGGTGGGATCGGGCCACCCTCGACAAAACGGGTCACCAGGTACCCTTCCGGTTCGATGAAGTACACCACTTCGGGTGCGATCCCCAGCCTCCCGGCGGCCAGATTGGCCGCGTGCTCGACCTCCCGCCGGATCCCCAGCAGTTCTGTGTCGGCGCCGGTGATTCGCAGTACGTAGGACTTACCATCGGCATCGATCCGGTAATTCAGGTTCGTGATGCCGCCGGTGATCGGCGTCGTGTTCAGATTTCCGGCGCCAGCCAGGAAGGGCACCCTTTGGATTGCCTGCTCGAGGGACAGCCCCATTGAAGGATGCTGGGAGGAGCGCCCGCCGGGTCCCCGGCTCAGGCCTTGATCCGCTCCCCTTTCGGATCCCAGAGCGGCTCACGGGCCACCTCGGCCGCAATCCGCTCACCGGTGATCTCAATGTCAAGGCGGGTGCCAAACCCCGCGTGCTCGGTGGGCAAATAACCGTAGGCGATGCTTTTGCCGACCGAATAACCGTAGCCGCCGGAGGTGACCCAGCCGACAACCTGCGAATCTTCGGGGGTTCGGATGGGTTCGTTGCCGATCGCGATCGCGGCCGGATCGGCCAGGATCAGGCAGCGCAATCGGCGGCGCAGACCCTCCTCCTTCTGGCGGATGAGGGCCGCGCGTCCGATGAATTCGGGCTTGGTCAGGTTAACCGCAAAACCAAGGCCCGCCTCATACGGGGTGTAATCTGGGCCGATATCGGCGCTCCAGTAGCGATAGCCTTTCTCCAGCCGCAGGGTATCGATCGCCCGGTAGCCGGCGGCCACGAGGCCGTCCGCCTGGCCGGCTTCCCACAACACATCCCAGAGCCGCTGCCCGTATTCCATCGAGCAGTAGAACTCCCACCCCAGCTCTCCGACGTAGGTAACCCGGAGGGCGAGGCATGGAACATCTCCAACCGTAATTGGCCGGGCCGTCATATAGGGAAAGGCCGCAGCCGAGACGTCCTGCTTGGTCACCCGCTCCAGGATGAGCCGGGCCCGCGGACCCCACAGCCCGAAACAGGCGTGGCCCCCGGTAACATCCTCGATCGCCACGGATCCGTTTGCCTGCTGATTCATGCGGATCCACGAGTCATCATGCTGACCAAAAGCGGTCCCGGTCACGATCCGAAAGTGGTCAGGCGCCAGCCGAGTCACGGTGAAGTCGCACTCGATCCCGCCCCGCGGATTGAGCATCGCGGTATAGACCACAGTCCCCACCGGGCGGTCGATGTCATTAGCGCACAGCCGCTGCAGCAGATCGACCGCCTCCCGCCCTCGGACATCGAGCTTGCTGAATGAGGTCTCGTCGAACAGGCCGGCCCGTTCGCGGGTTCCGATGTGCTCAACTCCGATAGCGGGAGACCAATGGTGGCGTGCCCATCCCCGCGGTTCGTGGCCGTGGTCGGCGCGGGCTTCATAGGGGACAAACCAATTCGGGCGTTCCCAGCCAGTCTTCTCGCCAAATGCGGCCCCAAGCTCGCGCAGCCGCTGATAGGCTGGGGACAGGCGCAGGTTGCGCGCCGACTCTCGCTCCTCATTCGGGTAGTGGATGTCGTAGTACTTGGAATAGGTCTCGACGGTCCGCGCCACGACATACTGTTGCCCGGTGTAGTTGGATCCAAAGCGCCGGACGTCCAGCCGCCAGATGTCCCACTCTGGATGGCCTTCAATGATCCACTCCGCCATGGCCTTGCCGAGTCCCCCGGCTCCCGCGAGCCCGTGGGCGCAGAAGGCGGCTGCGACCCAGAAGCCTCTCACCCCGGTCGGGCCGAGCAGGTATTCTGCATCGGGCGTAAAGCCCTCTGGACCGTTGATCAGGGTGATGACTTCCGCCCGCTCCAGAGCCGGCACCCGCCGGATGGCGTTCTCCATGAGCGGAGAAAAGCGCTCCCAGTCGGGAGGCAGCAGCTTGTTGTTGAAGTCGGCCGGGATGCCGTCCAGCCCCCAGGGGGCTGGCGTGCGCTCGTAGCCGCCCGCGACTAGGCCTCCGACCTCCTCCCGGAAATACACCAGGTTGTCCGGGTCACGCAGGGTGGGAAAGTCCGGTCGAACCCCATCGATCGGGCGGGTGATCAGATACAGGTGCGCCATCGGAATCACGGGAAGCTGCACGCCGACCATCGCGCCGATTTCGCCCGCCCACTGGCCGGCGGCGTTCACAACGATCTCCGTGCGGATGTCGCCCTGATCGGTCACGACCCGGTCGACCCGACCCTCATCAAGCTCGATCGAAGTGACCCGGGTACCGGTATGGAATCGGGCGCCGCGAGCCTTGGCTCCGGCGGCCAACGCCATCGTCAACCCGGTGGGATCGATGAAGCCGTCGCTCGGCAAATAGACCGCCCCCTCGACCCCCTCGAGGTTCATCAGCGGGAAGAGCTCGAAGGCTTCCTGCGGACTGATCAACTCCAGAGGCACCCCGAAGGAGCGAGAAACGGCGACCTGTCGTTTGAGCTCCTCGAGGCGGCTGGGCGAGGAAGCCAGGCGCAAGCTCCCCACCTCCCGCCAGCCGGGGTCATGCCCAGTCTCTTCTTTCAGCCGCCGGTAGAGATCGATGCTGTAACGAATCATCTTGGTCAGGTTGACGTCGCTGCGCAGTTGGCCCACCAACCCGGCGGAGTGGAAGGTCGAGCCGCTGGTCAGTTCACTGCGCTCTAGCACGACCACATCCTGCCAGCCCATCAAGGTCAGGTGATAGGCCAGGCTGCAGCCGCCGACCCCGCCGCCGACGATCACGACCCGGGCCTGGGAAGGGAGTTCAGCCACGTTGGTTAGGGGGTCAACTCATCGACGCTTGCCAGACCGAGTCCGGTCCGGCCATCTCGACGAAGATGTCTGTGGTCGAGAGTACCCCAAGCGGCATGGCGCTGGCATCCTGCGGGTCCACCACGACCAGCCGGTGAATGTGATGAACGATCATCCGGTCGATCGCCTCCCGCAGACTGGCGGTTGGCTCGATAGTGATCGGCGGATGCATGACCTCGGAGACGGTGCGGTCTCCGCAGTCGTCCTCGCAGACTTCCAGCAGATCCCATCCCGTCACCACTCCAAGCGGGTGGCCGGCGGCGCTGACAATCACTATCGAACGAGAGCGGCGTTCGCTCATCGCGCGGGCCGCGGCATGCAGCGGCATGTCAGCCCGGCAGACGACCAGGGCCCGCGACATGACATCGGCGACGGTCTCTCGACGGGTTGCCGGCCGCGCCAGGTTGGCCACCAGGTCACCGATCGAGATCACGCCGACCGCCCGGCCCGCCTCAGTCACCAGCAATCGATGGACGTTGCCTGCCCGCAGGCGCCGACTTGCCTCGGCCACCGGGGCATCGGCCTCGATGGTGTGCAGCGGAGTGCTCATCAGCTCGCCGGCCGTCATCTGGCGCATCGTTTCCAGACTCTCCGGAGTGGCCGATAGCCACTCGCCCGTCAACAGGTCAAAGTCCGAAATGATTCCCATCGGCTGGCCGGCCCGATCTGCAACGACCAACGCATGAACTCCCTCTTGAGCGAGGCGGCGAGCAACCTGTCCCAGCCGGATTTCGGGCGGGCAGGTAATCAAGCCCCGGTGCATCAAATCACGAACGGACTTCCCCATGGAGGCACCTCCCTGCGTACCGATCCGATGCGAGCTCAAACCACCTCGTCAACGTCCTTGTACCACTTCACCCGGTCGCCGACTCGGGCCCTTAGCCGCCAGGCCAGCGTCTTGGGTTCGGCCTCGATGCGGGCGAGCGCCGCCTCGACCTGGGCTTCTATGTGTTCCTTATTGTGCGCGCTCAGTTGGGGGTAACCGTTGGCCAGAGCGCGGACCTTACCCAGGTTCATCGTGGTCGTTCTCCACAACCCCCAGTCTCCTGCACACAACCCGGCGATCCGGTCCAGGTTGATCGTCTCGGCATCACCTTTGCCAAGGGAGTGTTCGAGCAGCAGCATGATCGTGTCGATCACATCCTTCTCGTTGATCTCGACGATCTGCATCTTCTCGAGCAGCAGCTCGGCCAGCGGTAAGGTCGGGGAGTCCAGTTCCAGGCGTCCTTGCCAGGGAATGACATGGCAGAAGTCAAGTTTTTCGTAGAAGACGTCGACGTGCAGTCCATTGCCAGGGTGCTCGAAAATGGCCCGGCCGCCTTCCGTGACGACAAAGATCTCCCGGTCCTCCCGGTAGCCAAGGTCGGTCAGGATTCGGGCAACCCCCTTCGCCTGGCGAACGTAGCCGCCGAAGTCGAGGTCGGTGTAGGCGCGGCCGAGGGCGGCCTGCAGGTAACCATATTGGGGACAGTGAGCGTGGAAGGCCAGCGAACCTAAGAGACGCAGGGTGACTCCGCCGCTCTCGCTGGCCTCAACAATGCGGCGCACCTCGGCCTCGAAGCGCTGGCGCTCCTGCTGGTCCTGATTGCCCATCCCGATCGCTGAGGAGCTCATGGGGGGTCTCTCGGCTGCCTGGGCGCGATTGTAACCGAAGGACTGAGTCTTGCAGAACTGGTCAGAATCGATCATACTTACACGGCCCCATTCGCACAAGACCGCTCAAGTTCCATCACCCGAGGGTCGAATGCAGGTAAGCCAGCCACTGATCCCGGCGCAGCGGCGCCTTCGGATCCGAGAGTTCCTCCAGCGCCATCAAATTGTGCGCAGCGCGACCCTGAGCGAAATCCTGGGGGTTTCCGAAGCTACCGTCCGGCGCGATTTGGTCTGGATGGAGCGGAAGGGCGAAGTCGAACGGACCCATGGCGGCGCGCTGCTGACCCAGCGACTGCCCATCGAGCCGGCCTTCGCCTCCAGTGCCCTCGCCCACCCAGATGAAAAGCGGCGGATCGGAGCGACCGCCGCCGCGCTGGCGGAGCCAGGTGATACGATCTTCGTGAACAGCGGCACCACGACCGCCGAAGTCTTGCGGCAGCTGGGCGCCCGCGGACTGACCGACCTCACGGTCGTTACCAACAACCTGGCCGCCTCGCTGGAAGTCCGTGAGCCCGGGTTTGAGCTCATCCTGGTGGGAGGTTCCTTTCGGCCCCGTTCCAATTCGGTATCCGGCCGCTTCGCGGCCGGGATGATCGGCCAGGTCTTCGCTGATAAGGCGTTCATCGGCGTGGATGGCATCAGTCTGCACCACGGGTGCACTACCCCGATCAACACCGAGGCCGAAGTCGCCGGTTTGATGATCGAGCGGACCCAGGGTCCGGTGATCATCGTCGCCGATCACAGCAAGTGGGGGGTCGTGTCCAACTTCGCAGTGGCCCCGCTCTCGAGGGTCAACACCCTGGTGACCGACGAGGGGCTCGCTCCTGAATGGCAAACGGCCTTGCGGGCCCGCTCGATCGAGGTTCTGATCGCGGCGGCCGAGCGGCCTGACGGATGGGTGCAGGCTGCTCCCTGAAATAGAAACGACATGTCCCTGTTCCCCCGCAAGCCAGCCCGCAAGACTACCCGCCTCTTCTTCGCCACCGACGTCCACGGCTCCGACCGTGCCTTTCGCAAGTTCATCAATTCCGCCAAGTTCTACGAGGCCGATGTGCTGGTGATGGGCGGCGATATTCTCGGCAAGCTGGCCATCCCGATCATCCAGGAAGGCAACGGCCGCTATCGGGCCACCTTGCAAGGGCGCACCGAGGCGATCGAGGGCGATTCTGGCCTCGAGCAGCTCCGCTCCCGTCTGGGGACCCTGGGGTTCTACAGTAAGGTGATGAATGAAGAGGAGTTCCGCAGCATCCAGGCCGAACCGGCTGCGGTCGAGGCTCTCTTCAAGGAACTGGCTCGCCAGCGGCTCGAGGGCTGGGTCGAGCTGGCAGAGACCCGGTTGGCCGGTTCTGGAGTGCGCTGCTATGTCACCGGCGGCAATGATGACTACTCCGAGGTGCTCGAAGTGCTTTACCGCGACGGGGCTCAGGCAATCTTCGGCTGCGAGGGCAAGCTGGTCAACCTGGATGACGAGCACACCCTGATTAGCGTCGGCTACAGTACCCCCACTCCCTGGCATACGCCCCGAGAGGTCACGGATGACCAACTGGGCGAAATGATCGAGGCGGCGGTCAGGCAGGTCACCGATCTAAGCCACAGCATATTCAATTTTCACGACCCACCAGTCGACTCCAGCCTGGACACCTGTCCCATGCTGGACTGGAACACCGACCCGCCGGCCCAGATCGTCAAGGGCGGCCAGGTGGTCCTGTTCGGAGCGGGCAGCCAGTCCGTGCGCCGGGCCATCGAGACCCATCAACCGGTGCTTGGGCTGCACGGCCACATCCACGAATCTCCGGGAGTAATCAACATCGGTCGGACCCTGTGCGTCAACCCGGGCAGTGAGTACGGGGAGGGGATCCTGCGCGGGGTTCTAGTGTCGCTTTCCGACGGAGAGGTCACGGGGCATCAGCTGACCTCCGGGTGAGCTCACGCCGCTTTGCCTGACCCAGCATCTCCTTAACTGAAGCAATGAGGGCAAGCCGGGATCGGGCCGAGTGAAGCTGAGGAGTGAGGAGGGTGCTATCGAACAGTCCATCCGCTAGATTCTTACGATCCGCGTTGCATCATTCAAGAGGAGGAACGACATATGGCTACGATGGCTGCAACCGCCGAGGTGTTCACCCGCAAGGCCTCTGGGCTGGTGCGGGTGATGTCCCCCTACTCGGCGTTCATCTACAACATTCTCACGATGGGGATCATCTTCCCCTGGGTCTTCCTCGTATCGCCGACGGCATTTCCGGGGGGCAGCATTCCCCTGGGGATCTTGATCTGCACCCTGATCCAGATTCCGATCGCGCTCTCGGCCGTCTGGCTCTCCACTGCCCTCCCGCGCTCCGGCGGTGACTATGTCTTCCAGAGCCGAGTGTTGGGCGGGGGCTGGGGCTTTACCCTCGTGATGAGCGGGTTCGTGATCTGGATTTTGGTGTGGACCGCTCTGTCCGGCTGGCTGGTAGGGTCCCTGGGCCTGGCACCCTTGCTGCTCGGCCTGGGCAATGTCCTGGGGAGTGCCGGCCTGATCTCAGCCGGGCTGTGGGTTACTACGCCGCTCGGACTGTTCGTGGTCAGTCTCATCAATGCGGCCGCCTCGGCCGCGCTGCTTGTGAGTGGATTCAAGAACTACGTCCGCTTCCAGCACGTGATCTGGTATAGCATTCTGATCGGCTTCGCGGCTGCCCTGTTGATTCTTTTCGGCAGCTCAGCAAGCGTGTTCCCGCAGCGGCTGAATGAATTCGCGGCCGCGGTCGGTGACTCGCCGACTTTCTACCAAGATACTTTGGCTACGGCCCAGGGGGCCGGGGTGAACACCGCACCGTCCTTCAGCTGGCTGCTCACGCTGCTGGTTGCACCGGTGGCGTGGCAGAGCCTGCAGTGGTCAACCTACTCGGCCCAGCAGAACGGCGAGATCAAAGAGGCCCGCTCCTTCCGCAACCAGGCCTTCATCATGGTGGGGTCTCTGATTGTCACGGGCCTGCTGCTGGCATTGCTGGGGGTGGCGCTGCAAAACGCAGCCGGGACGGAAGGGCAGGTGGTGGCCTCCTATGGCTACTGGTATATCGACCCGACGGCCAAGATCGCCGGTACGATCATCCTGGCCCCGAGCATGTTGGCGGCGGTGATCACAAGCAGCCCGCTTCTGATCCTGCTCATCGGACTCGGTTTCACGCTGAACGCCTTCCAGATCGTCTGCAACTGCTACGTCGGGATGACCCGGGTCATGGTGGCGATGAGCCTGGACCGGCTGCTCCCCGAGTGGGTGAGCAAGGTACATGAGCGCCTTCACACCCCGGTCAACGCCCACTTGTTGTACTTCTTGTTGAGTATCCCGATCTTCGCCCTGTACAGCTTCCGCTACACCGACTTCGTCCTCTTCACGCTTGGCGTGACGTTCGGATGCGGCTATGTGTTCGCGGCGACTGCCCTATCGGGGGCTTTTCTCCCGCTGAAAGCGAAAGCGCTGTATGACGCCTCGCCTGGGTCCCGATTCAACGTGAACGGAATCCTGGGGATGCTGCTCATGCTGATCGGGATTGTTACGTTTGTCTGGACCACCTGGAGCATGGCAGTCGTCTTTGCCAATCAGCCGCTGCTATTATGGTTCACGCGGCTGCTGGCAATCGCGGGGGCCGGGATGGTTGTCTACCGTATGCGGGACCATCTCACCCGCTGGGCCGGCGGCCAGCCGATGCCGTGGGTCACAGCTCTGGGCGTACTCGGCACCGGGTTCGCCGCGTCGATGGTGGCGGCCTTCCTGCTCAAGGCGGACTACTTCGTCCTCGGGATCTGGACTGGCCTGGACACTCTCCTTTCAGGGAATTTCCGGGACGGGATCTATGAACTAAGGGCGCAGCTAATCGCCTTGGGAATCGTGCTGGTGTCGGTGATCCTGTACTTCTGGGCCAAGACTTCCCAGAAGGCACGCGGGATCAACGTCGAGTTCGCCTTCAAGGAGATCCCACCCGAGTAAACCTCACTCTCTCTGCAACTGACCACCCGCCCCCTCCCCTCTGCACAAAGCGGAGGGGAGGGGTTATCTTGAACGGACAAGCCGGGTGCGGCCGGCTCGGACCCCAGGTCCGCCGCGCCCGCACATTTCTGGAGGTCAACCGGATTGGCAGCGCTCCCTAGTCAGGCTCGAGTCGTCATCATCGGCGGCGGAATCGCCGGCTGCAGCATCGCCTATCACCTGGCCGAACGAGGATGGAACGACGTGCTACTGCTGGACAAGGGAGAGCTGACCAGCGGCTCCACCTGGCACGCGGCCGGCATCGTGACCCAGTTTCATACCTCACCGACCTTGATGCGCTTGCGCATCTACAGCGTCGGGCTCTACCGTAAGTTGAACGCCGAGACTGCTGGAGCGGCCGGCTGGCATGAAGTCGGGAGCCTGCGGGTGGCCTCCAGCCCGGATCACTTCCTCTTCCTGCAGCGGCAGGTCAGCCAGGCCAAGGCCCTGGGGATGGACGTCGAAGTCATCTCACCGGCCGAGGCCCTGCGGATCTTCCCCCTGATGTCGGAGGCCGAGCTGTATGGCGCGCTCTACATCCCGGGCGACGGCCACCTGGACCCGAGCACCGCCACGATGGAGATCGCTCGCCGCGCCCGCCAGGCCGGGATTGCGATGCATACCGGAGTGCGGGTCACCGGCATCTCGCTGTCATCCAACCGGGAGGTCACTGGAGTCCAGACCGATCAAGGGGAGGTCCGGGCCGAGACCGTGGTGATCGCGGCCGGGATGTGGGCTCGCCAGATCGGCCAAATGGTCGGCGCCAACCTGCCCATGGTCCCATTGCTGCACCAACATCTGACTACCCGGCCCATCCCGGGCCATGAGCTGCCGAAGAACACCCCCGTGCTGCGCGATCCGTATCACCTGATCTACCTGCGGGAGGAAATCGGCGGGTTCTTGATCGGCGGGTTCGAGCGAGAGCCCAAACCCTGGTCGGTCAACGGCGTGCCCTGGGATTTCACCCAGAAGTTGCTGCCGTCGGACTGGGAGCTGTTCTCGGAAATCATGGAGGGCGCCATCACCCGAATCCCGATCCTGGAACAGGCTGAGCTGATGCATTTGACCTGCGGGCCGGAATCAATTACGCCCGACAGTCGCCCGCTGCTCGGTCCGCTTCCTGGGTTGCGCGGCCTGTACGTCGCGGCCGGCTTGTCCCACACCGGCTTCGGAGCGGGAGCGGCGATCGGGCAGATCCTAAGCGAGTGGATCGTCGACGGGGAGCCGGCAAGTGACACCTCTGAACTCAACGTGCGGCGCTTCGGACCGATCTACGAGGATCAGGCCTACACTACGGAGCGCGCCCGCGAGTCCTACAAGTATTACTACTTCCTACGCTATCCCCACGACGAGAATGAGTGGGCCCGTCCCAAGCGGGTGAGCGCGGTCGATGAGCGGTCGCGCGCGCTTGGAGCAGTCTTCGGAGAGAAGAACGGTTGGGAGCGGGTGAACTACTACGAGCCGGGCCAGCCCTGGCGGCGAGCCGGCCCGGATCAGCGAGCCTGGGGTTGGGGACGGGCCGGATTCTTCGAGACCGTCGGCGCGGAGCACCGCGCCGTGCGGGAGGGCGTCGGCATCTTCGACTTGACTTCGTTCGGCAAGATCGAGGTCCGCGGCCCCGGCGCACTCGGCCTGCTGCAGCGGCTGGCGGATAACAATGTGGATCGGCCGGTGGGGACGGTCGTCTACACTCAGTTTCTCAACGTGCGGGGGGGAGTCGAGTCCGATCTCACCATCGCCCGGCTGGGGCCCGACCACTTCCGGGTTATCACAGGGAGCGCCTTCGTGCCCTCCGATCTAAATTGGATCCGGCTCCACATGCCCTCGGATGGATCGGTGCAAGTGTTGGAGGTCAGCGAGGACCTTGTCACGATCGGTCTCTGGGGCCCGCAGGCCCGCGACCTGTTGCAGGCCTGCACCGCCGACGACGTGTCGAATCAGGCGCTGCCGTACATGCGGACCCGGCCCATCCAGCTCGCCGGCCGGGAGGTGCTCGCCCAACGGGTCACCTATGTCGGCGAACTGGGCTGGGAACTCTACGTCGCTTCGCCGGGCGCGCTCGCGGTCTGGGATGCACTTTGGCAGGCGGGCCAGCCCCATGGGATCCGGGCCGTTGGCTACAAGGCCATCGATTCCCTGCGGCTCGAGAAGGGGTACCGCTATTGGAGCGTGGACATGACCCCCTCCGACGATCCGTACTCCGCCGGACTGGGGTTCTGCGTCCGTTTGGAGAAGGGCGACTTCCTGGGCCGAGAGGCGCTGCAGCGGATCCAGGCCGAGGGCATCCCGCGAAAACTCTGCACGGTGACCATCGATGCCGAAGGCAAAGTGATCTATGGCGGCGAGGCGGTGTACTCCGATGGGCGCTTAGTAGGGCGGCTACGCAGCGGAGGCTACGGCTATACCGTAGGCAGCTTCATTGGGTATGTCTACCTGCCGCTCGCACTGACCCAGCTCAACACCCCGCTCGAGGTCGAGGCCTTTGGTCAGCGCGTCCGCGCCACCGTCGCGGCAGACGTGCTCTACGACCCGAAGGGTGAGCGGATTCGAAGCTGACCCGGGCCGCGCGCATTTGAAGGCCGGTCAGGCAGATCTGTATCAGCCGAACTTCTGCTCTGAAGAGGACCGTGGGGGCGTTGTATTGGGCGTGGACAAAACGAGGCCAATTTGCCAAAAAAATCCCCCTCGGGGGGGGATATGGGGAAGGTAGTGTGCGGATAGCGGGCGATAAACTCTTGGCTCACCAGTTCGACAGCCTGTGGTATGATAGTTGGTAATACTGGAGGCTGGCGTGCCGACATCCAAGGTGGCGATTACTCTGGACGAAGAGACCCTCAAGAAGCTTGATCGGCTAGTGGACGAGGAGAAGTTCCCCAACCGGAGTCGCGCTATCCAAGAAGCCGTTGAAGAGAAGTTGAGCCGCATGGATCAAACGCGGCTGATACGGGAGAGTGCCAAGCTAGATCCGGAGTATGAACAGAAGTTGGCGGACGAAGGCCTAGCTGAGGATTTCGAGGAATGGCCCGAATACTGAGAGGCGATATCGTATGGACTGATCTCGATCCGGTGAGAGGTCGAGAGCAGGCAGGTCGCCGCCCCGTGGTGGTGGTCAGCCATGATGTGTTCAACCAGCGATCCGGAACTGTTATCGCCATGGCAGTGACGAGTCAGCCGCAGAAGGCTGGCTTTCCGCTTACCTTAGGGCTGACGCGCGGAAAGCTCTCTAAGCCATCCTGGGTCAAGATAAGCCAAATTCGAACGCTCTCTATCAAACGCTTGGGTAGGAAAGCTGGGCGGGTCGATCCGGAGGAGCTGGAGCTGTTGGTGGAAGGTTTGAATGAAATCATCGCCCGCCAATAATTCACGGCAGCCCTGATCGCTTCGCTCTCAGGATGCACGGACGCCGCCACGGCGCGAAATTCAAGTGAAAGAAGGCTTGCTACGCTGCTGAGCTCATAGCCGCTAGGCCCGTAGTGAGCTGCACTCGGTCACTTGGCTAGCCAACTTCAGTCGGGGCGCCTTCCACCTGCTCCGTATTCCTCGAACGATGCAATCTCAAGTCAAGGTAGGCTGTCAGCTCCGCGGCGGCGTCCCACCCATCCGCAAGCGTGGAATCAGCCCCCTCCAGTCCGGATTCCCCCTCTCCTGTCCGCTTTCCCCTCCACTTCCGTTATCTATGTGAGAATGCATGCATCTCGACGCCCCACCAAGGAGCCCTGTGGGCGACCCGCCCCTACCCGCTGACCGGGCGACGGACCTCTCCACCGAGGACGAGGCTAAACTGATCCGCGCGGCGCAAGCCAACCCGGACCACTTCCGGCCGCTCTACCTGCAGTGGGTCACGCCGGTGTACAAGTACCTGCTCTCCCGCCTGCGAGACCCGCTCGAGACCGAAGACCTCACCGCGCAGGTCTTCCTCACCGCCTGCGAACAGTTGCCGCGCTACAACCATAGAGGGCGATTCGCGGCGTGGCTCTTCACTATTGCGCGCAACAAGGCCCGCGACCACTACCGCACGGCCGGCCGAAGCGTTTCTCTTGATGATGTCGAAGCGGACGGGTCTGACCCGGACCTCCTCGCAGAGGCCATCCGGTCCGACGAGATCCAGCGCCTCGACCGTACAATCCGCGCGCTGCCCGAGGCCGATCTCGACCTCGTCCGCCTGCGCTTCACGGCCGGGCTGACCTACGGCGATATCGGCGCGCTGCTCGGGAAAAGCGACGAGGCGGTGCGCAAACAGCTCGGACGGCTCCTGGCTCGGATGCAATCCCAGATGGAGGACGACGATGGCTAACCCTTCGGGCCTGCCGTTCGAAGACAAGGTGCGGGCAGCGGTCGATACCACTGTGCCGCGCGACGAGTTCGTGCAGGATCTGTGGACCCGCATCGCGCGCGCCGCGCCGGCATCTCGCGCCTCTCAGACGAGCGGCGCGCGCGGGATGCACTTTCGGCCCGCTTGGATCGGGGTGAGCGTTGTTCTCGCCGCGCTCGTCATCGCAACGGTTATCATCGGGCCAATGCGCGTCTACGCGGCCGTCCGCCAACTACTCGGCTACATCCCGGGCGTCGGCATCGTCGACCAATCCGCGCCCATCCGCGTCCTGGCCGAGGCTGTCAGCCAGACGCGGGAGGGCATCACCATCACCGTGACCAGCGCCACGCTCACCTCCGATAGGACGCACGTCGAGTACCGCATCTTCGGCGTGCCGCGCTCGGCTTACCCGGATCGCGAAGATATCAGCGGCTGCTTCCAGCCCGAGTACCTGCTCCTGCCGGATGGGACGAAGCTCGAACGCATGCAGGACTATCCGCCCGTCCCGGCGGACGTGCCGCACGCGCTGCTCATGATCCCATGCATCGGCGAGACGCTGCCCGGCACCGTCCCCGAGAATTGGGCGCTGCCGCTGCGCTTCGTCCCGGCGCCGGCGGATATGACCGTGATGCCGGTCGTCGAGCTCTCGCCCTCGCCGGAGGTGACCGCAGAGATGCCCACGACACCCGGCGCATCGCTTGCCTCGCCCGTCACCTTCGACCAAGTCATCGAGACGGCCGAAGGATATATCCTGCTCGGCCGGCTGATGCCGCAGGTAGCACCAGGCGAGTGGGCGGCGGTGACCGGCATGCCGCAGATGCGCGATGCATCCGGCGCGAAGGTCGCCTACACCTTGCCAAGCGACATCCAGCCACCGGAGGTGAACGACGGCACGGGCGGATATGGCTTCGTGTTCCAGTTCAAGGCTCCCGGGCTCGCATACCCGCTCAGCCTCTCCTTCCCAGGCGTGGTCATCGGCCCGGCCGACCCCGCGGCGCGCGCCCAAATCGAGTTCGACGCCGGCGCGGACCCACAGCCCGGCCAGGAATGGACGCTCAATCAGAACTTCGAGCTGGTGGGGCACACGCTCACGCTAGTCTCGATCTCCACTGATGCGCGCAACGGTTACGCCTTCAAGATCGAGTCCGGCCCGGAGGTGTACTCGGTGAGCGTCGATATCAAGGGCTACACGGCCGCGGGAGGCGGTGGCGGAGGCGAAAGCGGCGTGACCGGCGGCACGTTCTACACCAGCCTGGACTATGCCGAGATGCCGACCGGCAAGCTCACGGTCAACGTGTCGAACATGGCCCTCGTGGAAGACCGCGTCACCTGGGAGGGCGAGTGGTCGCCATCCGCGCCCAGGACGGATTTGGCGGATGTCACGCCACAGCCGGGCCTATGCCTGACCGCGGACGACATCGCGGGCCTGCCGCTCGCGCCGGCCGATCTCGTGGGGCGTGCGCTGGTCTATGAGCCGCTCGCGGGGGGCGACTCGTGGGGCATGGTGCTGTACGACCTGGCCGCGGGCGCACGGCGCGTGCTTGTGGCGGACGGCGTGCGCGGCGCGCTCTCGCCCGATGGAACGCAGATGGCCTACCCTGCGCAGGATGGAATCCGAATCATCGATATCGACACAGCCGCGGAGAAAGTCATCCAGCTAGCCGGCGCAGGGTACGACTTGCACTGGTCCCCAGACGGAATGGAGATAGCGTTTATCGGCTCGAGCGCGGAGGGGGTGTATATCGTTCGGAGCGACGGCAGCGGCGTGCGGCGTGTTTCGGATGCGAGCTATGCCTCAGTCATTGGCTTCTCGCCGGATGGTGCGCGGCTCTACCTAGCGGTGATGTTCACCGGCGGCAGCGCGTGGATGGTGCGCGTGGTAGATGTTGCGAGCGGTGCGGCGCAGGATCTGGTGACGATTGAGAACGGGTCGCGCAAGACGCTCGCGGCGGCGCTCGCACCGGATGAGGAGTGGATTGCGTATCGCGGACGCGACAACAGCAGCCTGTTCGTGATGCACACGGATGGCAGCGCGGTGCACTTAGTGATGGAACAGCCGGCGCTGGCGATCAGCGGCGTGCGGTGGACGGCCTCCGGCTGGCTTGGCGTGAGCCTGATGAATACGGAGGACGTGCAGCGCACGCTGGTGATTGTGAAGCCGGAGAGCTGTCAGGCGCTGCGGCTGCCGATGGGGCAGGGCGAGCTGGAGGGGTTGTGGATTCCGTGAGGTGGATGCTCTGAGGAATGCTCGGCCACGGGAACCGAGCCGTTGTCTGGGGCACGCCATGGCGTACCCCAGACTATTCCGAATGGTCGCTGTGCGCGGGTAGCGAAAGCGTGCCAGCCTACTGGCTGCCCAAACGGCGGGCCAAACCTCCTCTTCGTCCGAGGTCAAGGTTCTCGCAGCAGCGCGAGAGCAATTCGATTCTTACCCAGCTAAGCAGATTGGCGACCTATCACACAAAGAGACAGCATACCTGCAGACTGCTGACGGAGACATCATCTCCTACATGTTCGCTGACAGTACCTCCCCCAATAGAGTGGACCCCATCCCATAGCGATACGGAGGTGTCCGATGCGAGGAGTCAAGCAGTGCGAGGAGCCTACAGGCCGGATGATGTGGCAGCGGGAGGACCTCAAGCGCCTGGCCTGGTTCAGCACCGAGTTCGGCCTCATCCGAGAGAACGGAGACTTGAAAACCGAACTCGCCTCGTACTTCGACACGTTTTGAGCCTCGCTTCGATCGGAGTATGCTTTGGACGTGTCGATTGAGCACGTCATCCAGAGCATTCCCGAGTGGCGCGGCCGAACGACGCACGTCCAGACTCTGAGCGGCGGACTGACCAACACCAACTACCGGGTAGAGGTCGACGGTAAGCCGTATTTCGTCCGGGTTCCCGGTGCCAGCACCGAGCTGCTGGCGATTGACCGGGAAAACGAGGCCCACAATTCGATGGCCGCGGCGGAAGCCGGGGTCGCCCCGCGGGTCATCCACCACCTTCCGAAACAGCACGTCATGGTCTTGGAGTTCATCAATGGCACGACGAAGTCCATCGCCTCCATGCAGTCCCGGGGGGTCCCGGCTCAGGTCGCGGCCTCCATCCAGCGCCTGCATGCCGGCCGGCGCTTCCTACGCGATTTCGACATGTTCCGGCTGGTCGAGTTCTACTTGCAGATCGCCGACCGGCAGGCTGTGCGGATTCCGCCGGGTTACCGCGACCGGCTGCCGGTTGTAGCGGAGATCGAGGCAGCCATCCGCAGCCACCCATTGCCTTCAGTGCCCTGCAACAACGATTTGCTCCCGGAGAATTTCATCGACGATGGGCAACGGCTGGTTCTGGTGGACTTCGAGTACAGCGGGAACAACGACCCGTGCTTCGAGCTCGGCAACACCTGCCAGGAGGCCCGCTACGACGAGACCCGTTACGTCGAGTTGTGCGCCGCCTACTTTGGCGAGGCGCGCCCCTCCATGCTTGGGCGGATGCACCTGCATGCGATCATGTCGGACGTGGGCTGGACTCTGTGGGGCGCGATCCAGAACAAGATCTCCAAACTCGATTTCGACTTCTGGGCCTACGCCCTCGCCCGCTGGGAGCGAGCCCAGGCGATGCTGGACTCGGCCGAGTTCCCCGGGTGGCTGCGGTCGGCCGAACGGGGCGATTGATCTATAAGCCCTGCCCCACCATCCCACCCGAGGCTTGATGGCCGTGGCCGATGACGACGAAGGAGTCCGGGTCGATCTCGGCCACCAATGACCGCAACGCGTCGACCTCAGGCCGGCTGACGGTGCAGAACAACACGGTGTGGGTAGCCTCACTGAATTTGCCTCGCGCCGCCCAGGCTGTCACGCCCAGGCCAAGCTGGGTGAGCAGAGCCTGGGCCACCGGATCCGGCTTGTCGGTCACTATGAAGGCCATCCGTACCACGCTGGGACCCTCTAAGATGAAGTCGGCCGCCACCCCCCATACAAACAGGGTAATCAAGGCGTAGAGCGCCCTCTCCCATCCGAAGGTCAAACCGGCGAGCAGGATGATCCCGCCATCGACCAGCAGATACACCTGGCTGATTGGGATCCCGGTGCGCTTCTGGACGATCCGGCTGAGGATGCCGGTCCCACCGATCGTGCCGCTCGCTCGATAGACCAACCCGGTCGCCGCGCCGCCCAGCAGGCCGCCGTAGAGCGAATTCAGCAGCAAGTCCTCGGTGATGCCGCCGGTGGGAAGCCAGCCCGCCAGCAGATCCACCCCCAGGTTGTAGATCAGCACTACGACCACGGTGCGAGTCAAGAAGCGGAATCGGCCCAGATAGCGAAATCCAATCGCCAGCAAGGGCAGGTTCATCACCAACATGCTGATCCCGATCGGCCAGCCGGTGTAATGGTTGAGGATGATTGCCGCGCCGGATACTCCGCCCGGGGCGATGTTCTGGGGAACCAAAAAGAGGTTGACATTGACCGCCAGGATTAGCGCCCCAACCACGAGCAGGGGTGTATCCCGGAGGATCGTGCGCAGGCGAGCCGCGTTCACTGGTGACTTGCTCATTTCGCGATCGGGGAGCCACTGGCGCCGGGCGCCAAGACCTAGGCCCTGCGGACCTCCTCCGGAAGTTCGTACCACGGGACCCGGTCGCCTACCCGAGCGCGCATCTTCCAGCGGGTTGACTTGGGAGCCGCCTCGAGCGCTTGCCGAAGCGAGGCCACTTGCCGGCCGAGCGTCAGGTGCAATTCTTCACCCAAGCCGAAACCTTGGCTGACCTCCAACACCTTCTCGAGGCTCAACCCAACAGTTCTCCATAGCCCCCAATCGTCAGCACACAGCGAGGCGATCCGCGGCTGGTTGAGCATCTCCGCGTCCCGATCGCCGAGCGGATGATCCAGCACCAGAGCACAGATGTCGCGTACGTCCTTGTCGTTCATTTGGACGATCTGGAGCTTGGTGAGCAGCAGCTCGGCCAGCGGTACGGTGATCGGCTCGAGCTCAAGCCGGTCGCCCAGCGGGATCGTGTGACACATGTGGAACTCGCCGACGAAGACATCCACTTGCCGGTTGAGCTGGGCATCGTGAAACAGCAGTCGCCGCTGACCGTTGTACAGGTTAAACGGTTTGTCGGGCGAGTAGCCAAGCTCTGCCAAGAGCGCTTCAGCGCGGTCGCCCCGTTTCTCGCGCAGCACGAAATCGAGATCGGGGTAGCTGCGGGCCAAGGCCCGATGGCTGGCGCTGGGCGAGTGCAAACTGATCGCCGCGCCGCCGAGCAGCCGAACGGTGAGGTTATGCTGCGCCGCTTCGCGAACAATACGGTGGGCTTCCCCCTGTGGATCAGGGAGGGTATTCATTGGAAGGAGCGCCTAAGTTTACTCTGCCCGGACCCCGCCTCCCCGGCGTTGAGGACCAGGGAGGGCGGGGAAACCGGCAGGGGTTTCGCGTTTCGAGGTTATTCGGCGGGGATCTCCTTGTAGACCATACCCAGGTCGATCCCCTGGCGGCGGCGCACAACTGTAGCGACCACATAGATGACGACAGCCAGCCCGTACATCACTCCCATGAACGTGACGGAGGCCTTGTTCTTGAGCCCGATCCCATACAAGGCGTTCGGATCCAGGAACCACTGGTACAGCAGGAATACCAGGAAAGCCCCGAAGATTACCCCAGCCACCGAGATCAGCGGCAGGCCTGCCACCTTGTACTTCGCGATGGGAGAGGCATTGTACAGGTCCTTCTTCACGAAGGGCAGCAGGATGGCGGCGATGGTCGAACCCAGGTAGGTAATCGCGATCACCAGAGTGGAGGCCAGCGTGATGGACTGGAACCCACTCCCAAAAACCTGCTTGTTGTAGATGTACAGATAGGAGACGATCAGCCCCGGGACCACCATCAACACCATGGCCCAGATCGGCGCCCGGCTGCGGGGTTCGATCGAGGCGACCCGCTCGGGCAGCACCCGGTCGAAGGCCGCGGCGAAGATCACCCGGGTCGAAGACAGAAATACTGTTCCCGCCCAGCCGAAGAACCAGAAGCTCATCGCCAACAGCACGACGAACTGCAGGATCGGGCTGGAGGTCAAGAACATGGCCAGCATCGCCGGGTAGGGCCAGGCCGCCAGCGGCGGAGCCTCGGTGACGTATCCCCAGCGGGAGTTCCAGTAGGCGGCGTTGGCGTTGTTCATGAAGTCCCAGGTGATCGTCTTGTTCACCAGCAGGAAGAACACCACGGCCAGCCCGGTGGTCAGCAGCAGCGCGTAGGCCATGCCTTTGAGATTCTTCCGGAAGTCATCGGCCCCCTTAACCTCGCCATAGAGGGTAGCGCCCCAGTTCGGCCACAGATTGAAGAACACAATGTAGGGCATGGCGAGGAAGATGACGGCCAACGATCCGCCAAAGAGCGGCGTGATGGCTCCTGCCGCCTGGCCAGCCGCGATTGTGGCGTCGTACACCCCCGGTGCCGCGCCGAACAGCTTGGTAGCGTTGGCCTCCAGTCCAGTCCGGAACGAGGCATTGTTCCCTAACAGCAGAAACAAACACACCACCGCTAGCCCGGCGTTGCCCACCCAGAAGCTGAATTTCTGCACCCGGGCGTAGGCCTTCATCCCGAGGGCGATGACCACCGACACGAAGACCAGCATGAGCACCGTCACCAGCATCCAGGATCCGCTGCTCGAGGCGAACCACAGCGCGGCGTCCTTCATCCCCAAGACTGCGGTCAGGGGCACGAAGAAAATGTGCCGGAGCATGTCAGAGTAGAGCGGGGTCCACAGCCACAGGATGAACCACCAGCCGGTAACTGCCAGCACGAAACCAATGCCACCGCCCAAGATGCGGCTCTGCCAGACGTAGTCGCCCCCGGCCCGCGGCATCACCGCGATCAGTCCGGCGTAGACCACGCACTCCGACAGAATGATGATCCCGCTGATGATCAGGGTGGGGACCAGGCCGCCCTCGAAGAAGTACATCTGGCTAATGATGTACAGCCCGAGGGTCACCAAGTTAATGGAGAAGAAGGCATAGACGAAAGCGTCGAACACCGACCAGGAGCGCACCAGTCCGGTCGCCTTCCGCAAAAACAGATTAGTCGCGGTCATTAATCTCTCCTCAAGAGAACTCGGATCGGTTTCAGGAAGGGCTGCGATGGGAATTCTTGGCCGTGCTTCACCTCCTCGTTCTCACCCGGTGGTCAGGCTGTAACTCTTGATCCCCTTGCGGACGTTCAATTCAATAATGGCTCCCTGAAGAACGCCCTGCTCGTAGGCGCTGCCGGCGTTGATGCACAGGGTCTTGCCTAGGCGGGCTACGCCCTTGCCTTCATGGATATGCCCATGCAGGGCGAGCACGGGTTGGTGGCGCTCGATCGCTTCTCGCACCGCAGTGCTTCCCACCGGGATCAGCGATCGGCCGGCGTCCCGGATATTGAATTCTTCATCCACTTCTGGGGCCTCGTCCAAACCGGAGCCGTACGGCGGGCAGTGGAAGTTGAATACGGTCCGGGACATCGTCGCACCGGCAGGAATCATTCTTTCGATCTGGGCGGCCAATTCCGGTTCGGGCAGCTCCCGGAAGGTGCGCCAGGGCGTCAGGTTGGACCACCCGGTGCTCACCATGGAGAACCCCTCCCCGAGCTCTACGGCGCGGCCTTCGGCCAGTTCGACCCGGCTGGAGCGCCGGATCACCTCATCGGTGGCAGGCGAGTCGTCATTCCCCGGGCAGACGTAGCAGCGAATGCCGGTCCCATTCAGCCGTTCGTCCGCCAGGGCCATCCACTGATCCAACAAGCTCAGAGTCCGGTCGAGGAAGAAGGCATCTACCCTGGCGGGATCCGCCTCCAGTTCCGCCAACTGCTCCGGAGTGACCCGGAACGGGTAGTAGCCGCGGCTTCCAACCCGCCGCTCCATCTCGCTAACCGCATCCTCGCCGTCTAGGATGAATTCTTGCTGCAGCAGGGTGGCTTTGTAGGTTCCGTCGGGGAATTGGGTGATCGGAACCAGGGCCTTGCCGGTCATATCGCCGCCAAGGACCAGCACGTCGGCCCGATAGAACTTGGCCGCGTTCAGGAATTTGCGCCAGCAGACGTCAGAGCCATGGACGTCGGTAGCAAAGAAAAGGCGCGTCAACCGGTCTCCCCACAAGCCCCCGCCGGCGGGGAGCCACGAGTTGCCCTTCCCTTGAAGTCAAGCGTAATTCTATTCCGGAGAATGGTCAATCGGATAGGCTGGATGCCGGCTTCGCGTCGGCGCCCAGTCTGATTGAGCTCATGGATTGTGGCCCGGGAGCTTTAGTGGGACGGTCGGGCTCAGACTTCTCGCCCGCCGTTTGCAGCGAGAGCGGTCAAGCGGGCTGGTGGGTAAGCGGCCTCGAGTTCTGAGACCAGAGCCGCGGCCAGGGCCTCGGGCTCTCCATCCCGGGTCTGCCTATCGGAGGTGCGCCACCCGGCCAGGTAGCTGTCGGCGTCTGCCGCTCCACTGCGCATGGCCGCCTCGTCGATGGCGACCTGAAATCGATCGCTCAGCGGCTTGGCAACCCGGCCTCCGTCGTGGCGGATCTTGACCTGGGCCGGGATGTCCCGCCAGTAGACGACTTGGAAGGAAGAGCTCATCCCTGAAACCAGTCCAGCAATCGCGCCTCGAGCGCGCCGTAGCCTACCTTCCGGGTCGTGAGCGGGAGCCCCAGGCAGGCCGCGGCTTGCTGCGCCCGGGCCACAAGTGCGGGGTCGTCTAGCTGGGCCAGGTAGAGCACCCGAGTGTAGTTGTGGAAGTAGTCGTCCCGCAGTTCGGGATGCCGGTCGAGCCCCAGACCCTCGATCACCAGGTGATCGAAGGAACGCACCAAGTAATCGGTGAGGAAGAAGGTGCCGGGGGCCTCCGCCATCAGCTCATCAAACTCACGATTGGCGTACATCTCATAGCAGTGCGGACCGGCCACTCGCTCCACACCCTCTCGCTCCAAAACCCGATCGAGCAGGCCGCCGGTCCCGCAATCGCCATACACGACCAGCACCCGCTCGTACATCGAGCGGGCTTCCTGAATCCGCTCCAGCACGGCGGCCGGAATCCGATCCGGCCGGTTATGCAGCAGCGCCGGGACACCCAGGACGTCGGCCTCCCACCCATGCCTGTCCCGCAGGGCCAGAACCTCGCGGGCGAGGGCGCCGCACGCAATCAAGGCGGTTCGGGTCAAGCCGGACCCTCCGCCGGGGTGAGCACCCGCGGGTGGCGGATCTCGTTTAATGCAGCCGCCATCGCTTGCAAATGCTCTGGTGTGCTGCCGCAGCAGGCTCCGACTACCGCCGCGCCGGCCTCGACCGCTCGCCTTAGATAATCCGCCATGCTCTCTGGCGTGGCATCGTAGCAGGCCCTTCCGTGCACCAGCTCTGGCATTCCGGCGTTCCCTTTGGCGACCAGCACCGTTTCAGGAGAAATGGCCCGCATCTTGGCGACCACCTGCAAAACCTCTTCCGGTCCGTTGCCGCAATTCCCGCCCACTGCGGTCGCGCCCCATGAGTGCAGGCTCTGCACTGCATCTTCCGGCTTCACCCCCATCATCGTTCGCCCGTGGGTATCGAAACTCATCGTGGTCACGACCGCGATCTCCGGAGCCACCTGCCGCACGCCTTCCAGCGCCGCACGAATCTCATCGAGATCCGACATGGTCTCTATCCAGATCAGATCGACCCCCGCCGCAGCCAGCGCTCCGGCCTGTTCGGCAAAGCCGGCGACCGCATCCGAGAACTCTAAGTCGCCCAGCGGCGTGAGCAAAGATCCGCTCGGGCCGATATCACCGGCAACCAGTGCCGGCCGCCCGGACGCGGCGACCGCGGCATGCAGGATCTCGACCCCCGCCTGGTTGATCTCCGCGACCCGATTCTCCAGCCCATGCAACGCGAGCCGAAAACGGTTGGCCCCGAAGGTGTTGGTGAGCAGCAACTGGGAGCCGGCCGACAGGTAGGCCGCGTGCACGGATCGCACTCGATCTGGCTGCTCGAGGTTCCAGCGTTCCGGAGCCTCGCCGGATTCCAGGCCGGTATCGAACAGCATGGTCCCCATCGCGCCGTCGGCCAACAGCACGCCCCCGGCCTCATCCAGGAATCTGAGCCAGCTCTGACTATTCATTGAACGGACACCTCGCCGCGCTTGATGGCCATCAACTGCTTGGCCGTCACCACCGCGATCGCGGCGTCCCGACAGTAGGCATCCGCCTCGATTTCTTTGGCAAACGCGGCGTTGAGTGGTGCTCCGCCTACCAGCACGATCAGTTGGTCCCGGATCCCGGCTTCCTTCAACGCCCGGATCACGATTCCCATGTAGGGCATGGTCGTGGTGAGCAGGGCGCTCATCCCCAGGATGTCCGGCTTATGTTCTTCGATGGCAGCCATGAACTTGGTTATGTCGTTATTCACTCCGAGGTTGACCACCTTGAAGCCTGCCCCCTCCATCATCATCGCCACCAGGTTCTTACCGATGTCGTGGATGTCGCCTTTCACCGTGCCGATGACCATGGTTCCAATCTGGGGAGCGCCGGTCTCGGCGAGCAGCGGGCGCAGGATTTCCATCCCCGCCTTCATTGCCTTGGCGGCCATCAGCACCTCGGGGACGAACAATATTCCGTCCCGGAAGTCGGCCCCGACAACGTCCATGCCGGCCACCAGGCCCTGAGTCAGCGAATCGTACGGCGACATCCCCCGCCGCAGCAGCTCCCGGACCCCTGCTACGACATCCGCGGCCAGCCCATCGTACAGGTCGTCCTGGATCTTTTCGAGCAGCTCGGCAGTCTCCAAAATGGTGAGATCGGTCTCCTGGCTCATCCCTTCCTCATTAATATCAGCTTGGACTCAGCTTCCGCGGTTCTGCGGAACGGGCTCCCGCCGCCGACTGCGGCGGGCAACCGGACTCGCTTGCCGCCCGGAGAGCTTCGGCTCCAGATGTGGGAAACCATCCGAAGCGTGCGGGATGGCGAGCGCCGCAACGAATTGCTCCTGGAAATCGGGGTGGCTGGCGGTCTGGACATGTTCGGCCCAGCCGGCCAGCCGCACGGCCGCCGCCCGCTGAGCGCGGTTTAGCAGCGCGATCCGGGCCCCATCCCCGGCGGCATTGCCCACCGCGACCACCCGGGTGAGCTCGCAATCCGGGATCATGCCGAGCAGCATGGTGTGTTCTGGGCTGATAAAGCTGCCGAAGGCCCCCGCCAGCACGATCCGGTCGACTCGCTCGACCCCCAGCTCCCCCATCAGCAGCTTGACCCCCGTGTACAGGGCCGCTTTGGCGAGCTGAATCGCCCGCACGTCCAGTTGGGTGATGATGATCGGCCGGCCGGTCGCGGTCGCACTCGAATCAACCAGCCGGTACTGCCCGGTGCGGCCTTCGAATTGGACCCGATCAGACCGTTCGGCGGCCTGCTCATTGAAGCGCCCGTCGCCATCAATGATTCCCGCTAAGAACATCTCAGCCACGGCCTCGATAATGCCGCTGCCGCAGATTCCGGTTGGTCGGCCCGGGCCAGCCGACGCGAGCTGTGCGTTCGGCTCGATCCAGCCCTCCTGCCCGATCACCTGAAGTCGCGGATCGAGCGTCACGGGGTCGATCCGAACGTGTTCAATTGCGCCGGGCGCGGCTCGTTGACCGTGGCTGATCTGCGCACCTTCGAACGCCGGACCGGTGGGGCTAGAGGCACAAAGGAGCCGCTGGCGGTTCCCCAGCGCGATCTCGGCGTTGGTGCCGACGTCGATCACCAGCATGAGCTCATCCTGTTCATGGGGAGCTTCCGCCAGCAGCACCCCCATGTGATCGGCGCCGACGTGTCCGGCGATGCACGGTAAGAGGTGGGTCCGCGCCGCGGGATGGAACGCCAGGCCGAGCTCGCGGGCGTGAATGTCGACCGGGCCGGAGACCGCCAGGGCGAAGGGAGCCCGCCCCAGCTCGACCGGATCGATCCCCAGCAGCAGATGGTGCATGACCGGGTTGGCGACAAACACCGAGTCGCAGATATCCAGGTGACTGATCCCGGCTTCCTCAGCGGCGGCCTCGGCCAGCTCGTTCACCGCCCGTACGACGGCCCGGTGCATTCGTTCCACACCTTGGGGTTCGCTCATCCCGTAGCTGACCCGACTCATCAGGTCTTCGCCATAGCGCACCTGCGGGTTCATGGCCGCCTTGCTGGCCAACAGTTCGCCGGTGCGCAGATCACACAGGTGGGCGGCGATCGTGGTCGTTCCCACATCGACCGCCAGTCCGTACACTCCTTCGGCGTAGCCGGGTTCGACCCGCAGCACTTCGGCATCTGCCCACAGGGTGACCGTGAGTCCGCCATCTGCCGCCCGCAGCGCGGCTTGCAGTTCGGCCAGCGCGGTGGGATCGATCTTGAGGCTGACTAGATCCCACTGCTCGTACAGGGCCCGCTGCAGACGTTCCCAGTCCCCCCCGGCTTCTCCGAGCTCGGCCGATTCAACCTCCACATAGACCTGGCGAACAACCGGCATGACGTCGATCACGCGAGCGGTCGCGGCTTTGGCGATGATCTGCTTGTGAGCCTGGCTCTCATCGGGGACGGTGATGAGCAGATCGCCTATCACCCGCGCCGCGCAGGCCAGCCGACGTCCATCGATGGCCTGGCTGCGGCAGGTTTCGGCTTCGCGGGAATCCACCGGAGTCAGGTGGTCTGCCCGCGAGCTGAGACCGTGTTTGGCGAAGTGACCCACCTCCACAACGACCTGACACTTGCCGCAGGTCTGCTTTCCGCCGCAAATGGACTCGAGCTCGACCCCGAGGGCGCGGGCCTCGTCCAACAGGTTGGCTTCGTGCGGAACGCGGCCGCGGCGGCCGGAAGGCATTAGGACGACGGTGTGTTCGAGTGTGGTCGACTCAGGCATACGGTTACGCGGGGGCCTGTTCAGCCTTCCTGTTGGCAGGCGGCCGATTCAGTCATCCGGTTCCAGCGCGGCCGGATCTGCCGCCGGGTCCGGGGTCCCCTGGACCTCGCGCACGGCTCCCCGCCGGCGCCGCCGCCGCTCGTCACCCGCGCTCGTCGGGACAGCCTGCCGCTTCCACCCGGCTGGGGCCGACAGCTCACCGGCGATCAGACCGACGAACTCGGCCCGAATTCGAGCATCGACCTCCGGGGCGAAGACCACCGAGCTTTCCCGGGTGAGGATGTCCTCTACCCGCCGCATCGCCCGGGCCTGGGAGTCGAGGGCGCCTTTCTCTATCCACTGCGCCCGCGGATCCCGGTCGGCGACTTCGGGGAGCAATCC
>CAZPZD010000034.1:0-5369 GCA_964590515.1 uncultured Anaerolineaceae bacterium
CGGGACTGAATGGCCACCCGCACGCTCTGCGGGATCTCGAGCTCATCCATGCTTGGCCGGTGCCAGCGGCCGTTCTCGAAGTACAGCTTGCCTTCCTCCACCAAAGTCTTGCAGACTTCTTCAATGAAGAAGGGATTGCCTTCGGTCTCGCGGTAGATGCCGCTCAAGAAATCCGGCGTGATGTTCTCCTCAAAGATGGCGGCCAGCAGCGCCTGGGTCTCCTCGCGGGTCAACCGCGCGAGCTTCAACCGGGTGGCCAGCCGCTCCCGATTCAAATCGAGCATCACCTCATGGAAGGGTCGGGATTCGTTGAGCTCGACCTCCCGGTAGGTGGCCATCAATAACACCCGGTTGCGGCGGGTCCGGCGAGCCAGGTGACGCAGCATCGAGAGCGAACCGCTGTCGGCCCAGTGCGCATCGTCCAGCACCAGCAGCACCGGGCTTTCTTCGCTCAGCGTGCCGCAAAACGCCACTACGTTCTCGAAGAGCCGCTGCTGCTCGGCCTGCGGTTCCAAGGGTGGGTTGGGAGGCAGCGCGGGGTAGTAGGGTTTGAGGTCCGGTGCGAGGCTGAGCAAGTCGGCCAGCACAAACTCCGGCAGCGGGTTGCCGTTCTGTGAGCCTTTCCCGAGCGTCCGGCGGACGATTTGGGCAAACGGCGCGTAAGGCGCGCCGCCCTCGGCGTAGCAAGTCCCTACCAGGACTCGGCCTCCGGTGACCTCGACATGGGTCGCCAACTCGCGCATCAGCCGGGTCTTGCCGATGCCCGGTTCGCCACTGATCAGCAGGGTCTGCCCTTGACCACCCGCCGCCTTGCCCCACAGCTCGCGAGCTTCGTTCAGCTCTTGCTCGCGGCCAATGAAGCGGCCCCGGGCGATCCGGTCGATCACCCGCAGCTCCTGCCCGGCCCTGGCCTCCGGGTCGAGCAAGTCGGAGCGCTGAAGAGCCTCGAGCACTTCGGACGCAGAGGCCGGCCGGTCCTCCCGCTGCTTGCTCATCAAGCGCAGGATGAGCTCATCGAGCAGGGGTGGGACCTCGGGGCGCTTGGCCCGCGGCGGCACGACTGAGGCATGCAAATGCTGGGAGATCACTGCCAACGGATCGCTGTGGGAGAAGGGCAGGCTGCCAGTCGTCAGCTCGTACAGCATCACGCCAAGCGCGTACAGGTCGGCCCGGCCGTCGAACTCCTGGCCTAGAGCCAGTTCTGGAGCGAGGTAGAAGACCGTCCCGATGATGTTCCCCTCGGAAGTCATCCGAGAGGTCACCGAACGGGCGATGCCGAAGTCCATCAGTTTGGCGGTCCCATCCGGCAGGAGGACCACGTTTTCGGGTTTGAGATCGCGGTGCACGATGCCCTGGGCGTGGGCGTGTTCGAGGGCTCGGCAAACGTGGCTAGCGACCGCGACGATGCTCGCGAAGTCCTTCGGCGGAGCCTCGTGCAAGCTCTTGCCTGCGATCAATTCCATCACGACGAAGGGTGCCTTCTCGATCTCGCCGGCGTCATAGACTGCGACGATGTGGGGATGATTGAGCTTGGCGATGGCCTTGGCCTCACCCAAGAGTCGGGCCCGACCCTCGGTGCCGAGATTCAAAGCGGAGACCATCTTGACGGCCACATCCCGGTCGAGCAGAGTGTCGTGGGCGCGATACACCACGCCCATGCCGCCTCGCCCGAGCTCGCCCTCCAGCCGGTAGCGATCGTTGAGCATGGTCCCGACAGCCAGGTCAGTCATGAGCGTTTGGCGACCAGGAGAGTGATGTCGTCGAATGGATCCGCCCCGCCGATAAATTCCTGCAGGGCCTGGAGCAAGCCCTGGGCGATCGCCTGGGCCGAACCGGAGGCGCTCGCCTCGATCGTGCTGCGTAGGCGTTGGTCGCCAAAAGCCTGCTCGGTCGCATTTAAGGCGTCGGTCACTCCATCGGTGTACAGCACAAGGCAGTCGCCCGATTCAAGGGTAGTGGAGTGCTGGTCGAGCTTGATCGAGGTATCCACGCCCAACACCAGGCCGGTCCGTCCCAGCTCTTCGAACGACCCCGATGCGGATCGATACAGCAGCGGCGGATTGTGGCCGGCGTTCACGTAAATCAGTTCGCCGTCGACGGGCGTTACTCTTCCATAGAAGAGGGTGACCGGCATGGCGGTGGTGGAATTGGCGCAGATCAGCCGATTGGCCTTGGTGATAGCTTCGGCGGCGGTGGTTTCTCCCTCCAGGCTGGCCCGCACCATACTGCGGGTCAGCGCCATGAACAGCGCGGCCCCCATCCCCTTGTCGGTGACATCTGCGATGACCAATCCGAGATCCCGGCCCTCGCGGGGGATGAAGTCGTAGAAATCGCCGGCGACCTCTCGGGCTGGCAGCCAGCTGGCGGCGAATTCCCAGCCCGCAAGCTCCGGGATCGTCTCCGGAATGAGGCCGGTCTGCACTCGGCGGGCCATCGACAGCTCGCGCTCCATGCGACCCTTTTCCACCGCCACCTGATAGAGCCGCGCATTCTCGATGGCGGTGGCCGCGCTGGAGGCGATTGCGTTGAGCAGTTCCAGATCTCCGGGCATGAAGATCCCGGCATGCAGCCGGTTGTCGACGTAAATGGCGCCCAGGACCTTCTCCTTGACCCGCAGCGGAGCACATAGGATCGACCGCAGACCGAGGCTCATCACGCTTTGACGGGACATAAACCGCTCGTCTTGTTGGGCGTCGCTGGTGAGCACGCCCTCGCCATCCCGGGCGACCTTCTCCATCACGCCTCGCGAGATCTGGAACTCGGGTTGACCGATGGTCGCCTGATCCACCCCCCGGGCGGCGCTGAACTCCAGCCGGCCGTCGTCTGCCCGCAGCACCACGAAGCCGCGCTCGGCATGGGTGGCGGAGATCACCTCGTCCATGACCGAATTAAGCACGTCTTCCAGGTTGAGGGAAGAATTGAAAGTCTTCGAAAGCTGGTAGACCAGCGCCAGCCGGTCGGCGGTCAGCTTAGAGGAGGGTTCGGTCGCCATACTTGGTAGTTGAAAATGATGCTTGAGTCGCAAGCATCATGGTCTGATGTCAGTATAATCGCCGGGATGGCCGAAAGTCAGTCAGTCCGGGCTCCGGTCAAGCAGCCATCCGCCTTTGATTGGACCGAAGTGGCCCGGCTGATGCTGCGCTCCCGGGCGCTCGACGAGCTGGAAGAGGCCGAGCTAGCGCCCAGCGGCGAGGTGCCCTACCAGTTCTCGGCCAAAGGCCATGAGCTCGCCCAGGTGCTGCTGGCGCTCAGCCTGGACCATCCTCACGATGCAGCGGGCGTGTACTACCGCTCCCGACCGTTCATGTTGAGCGTCGGACTGAGCTTGGAAGAGGCGCTGGCTGCCGGAATGGGAAAGCCCGGCAGTCCTTCCGAGGGAAGGGACGTCGGGGTGGTCTTTTCACTGCCGCCCCGCGGCGGTCCAACCGTACTGCCCGCCTCCGGAGGCGTCGGGGCGCAGTTCACCCCGGTGGCCGGCTGGGCTCAAGCCATCCGCTACCGAGCTGCGGTCCTGGGCGACTCGGAGTGGGACGGCGCCGTGGCCGTCGCCCTCGGAGGGGATGGCTCGGTGGCCACCAACGGATTCTGGGCCGCTCTCACCATTGCTGCCACCCTTCGGCTTCCGATGCTGTTCTTCATTGAAGACAATGGATACGGGATCTCGGTCCCCAGCTCAATGCAGACCCCCGGCGGCAACATCGCCGAGAACCTGGCCTCCTTCCGGAATCTGCTGAGTCTGAGTGGTAGCGGCTTCGATCCGGCTCGGACCCCGGACTTGATACAAGAAGCCATCCAATACGTGCGGGCAGGCTCTGGGCCTTGTCTGCTGCATCTACGGGTACCCCGCCTGTCGGGGCACACCTTCATCGACAACCAGGCCTACCGGAGTCAGACGGAGCTGGAAGCGGACCGCGAGCGGGATCCGATGCTGGGTCTTGAGCCGGTCCTGGGTTCCGCAATCATACGTTCCCTGCAGGCGGAGGCTGAAGTGGAGCTGCGGGAGGCCTTGGAACAGGCGAGGCAGATGCCCGAACCGGATGCGGCTTCGGTTGCCGAGCATTTGTTTTTCTCGGGCGTTCCTCAGCAGGTCGGCGGGTTATTGCCGGAGCTGGGCCCGCGGACACTGCCGACGCCCCGCCCGGCCCCGAGCGCCGGTCCGCGAGTCAATCTGATCGATGCGGTTCGGGCAGTCCTCGAACAGGAGTTGGAGCGGAATCCGCGGGCCCTAGTCTTTGGTGAAGACGTTGGGATTAAGGGCGGGGTCCATGGGGCCACCGTGGGGCTGCAGGAACGCTTTGGGGCGGGGCGGGTGTTCGACACTTCGCTCTCGGAGGAGGGAATCATTGGCCGGGCGGTGGGCCTGGCGCTCGCCGGACTGCTGCCGATCCCCGAGATCCAATTCCGCAAATACGCTGACCCGGCGACCGAGCAGCTCAATGACTGCGGAACGGTGCGCTGGCGCACGGCGGGCAAGTTCGCTGTGCCGATGGTGATCCGGATCCCGGTGGGGCATGGCAAGAAGATTGGCGATCCCTGGCACTCGGTCACCGGCGAGGCCGTTCTTGCTCACACCCCGGGTTGGAGGTTGGCTTTCCCTTCCAACGCGGCCGACGCGGCCGGATTGCTGCGGGCTGCGCTGCGCGGCGAGGACCCGTGTTTCTTTTTCGAGCACCGGGCGCTGCTGGATGCCTCCGAAGCCCGCCGGCCAGATCCCGGTGCCGAGCACGCGATTCCTTTCGGCCGGGCCGCAATCCTGACCGAGGGCGACGAATTGACCCTGGTCACTTGGGGCGCGATGGTCTACCCCGCACTGGAGGCCGCGGCGCACTTCGAGGGGCGGGTGGAAGTGCTCGACTTACGAACGATCAGCCCCTGGGATCAGGAAGGCGTCCTCGGTTCGGTGCGCAAGACCGGGCGCTGCCTGGTGGTCCATGAGGACGGGTGGACCGCCGGCTTCGGCGCCGAGATTCTGGCCACCCTGGCCGAGGCGGCATTCTTCGAGCTGGACGCGCCGCTGCGCCGGGTGGCGGTTCGAGACCTGCCGATCCCCTACAACGCCGGCCTGATGAGCGCGGTGCTTCCCAACGCCGAGCAGCTCGCTGCGGCAATCGCAGATCTGCTCGGGTTCTAGATTCGGCCCATGAGCGAGAGAGGAACATGGCAATCGACACTCGAGAACGGACTCGCATCCCGAAGCAATTCACCTGGAACGCCGAGAGTGTGTTTGCCAGTCCGCAGGACTGGGAAACCGAGTTCAAGGCACTCAGCGTAGATCTGGAAGGCCTGGGCCAGGTTCAGGGAAAATTAGCGGAAGGACCCTCGACGCTGCTGGCTGCGCTCGAGCTCATTCAGCTGTTGATGGCCCGAGC
>CAZPZD010000034.1:5469-27680 GCA_964590515.1 uncultured Anaerolineaceae bacterium
AACACGCTGGCCAACAATCTGTCGGCCTCCATCCGGCAAAACGTGTATCGGATGCGGGCCCGGCGCCACGCCTCCAGTGTGGAGATGGCCCTCTTCAAGGACAACATCCCCGAGCCGGTCTTCCACAATCTGATTGAGACCTTTCGGAAGCACGTCGGCACCTGGCATCGCTATTGGAAGGTACGCCGAGCGGCGCTCGGGGTCGAGCAGCTCCATCCTTACGATGTCTGGGCGCCGTTGACTGACAGTCCGCCCACGGTCAGCTATCAGCAGGCAGTGGACTGGGTGTGCGAAGGCTTGGCGCCGTTGGGAGAGGAGTATGTCGAGCGGATGCGCAGGGCTTGCCTGGAGGAGCGCTGGGTGGATGTGTACCCCAACTTAGGCAAGCGCCAGGGAGCCTTTTCCTCTGGATCGCACGGCACGCATCCGTTCATCGTGATGAGCTTCGACAATGACGTATCCGGGCTGAGCACCCTGGCCCATGAGCTCGGCCACTCAATGCATTCCCATCTGGCCTGGAAGCATCAGCCGGTGATCTATTCCGACTACTCGCTCTTCGCGGCCGAGGTGGCCTCGAATTTCCATCAGGCGATGGTGCGGGCGCATCTACTCCAGAGCAACGCCGATGTCAAATTGCAGATCTCGATCATCGAGGAGGCGATGGACAACTTCCACCGCTACTTCCTGATCATGCCCACCCTGGCCCGCTTTGAGCTTGAGACCCACCAACGGGTGGAACGAGGCGAGGGCTTCAATGCCGACGGGTTAATCGAGCTGATGGCCGATCTGTTCGCGGAACCCTTTGGGGCCGAGATGCAGCTCGACCGGCAGCGGGTGGGCATTACCTGGGCCCAGTTTCTCCATCTTTATCAGGACTACTACGTCTACCAATACGCCACCGGGATTTCCGGAGCGCACTCGCTGGCTGCCCGCATTCTGGCGGGCGAATCCGGCGCGGCGGAGGCCTACCTGGAGTTCCTCAAGGCCGGCGCCTCGGTCTATCCTTTGGATGCCCTGCGGGCGGCCGGAGTGGACTTGAGCTCGCCGGAGCCGGTTGAGCAGACCTTCAAAGTGCTCGACGACCTGGTGGATCGATTGGCCGTGCTGACCGGAGTGGCTCAGACGACCTGACCGGGCCGCCTTCTTCGGGAAGTGGCTGCAGGCACAGGCGCCGGATGACTCCAGCTCCCGCCTCTAGAGCTGCCGCAACCAAGTACCCAAGGGTCGGTTTCCTAACCGACCTTTCTCCCCTACACTGAGCTCACGAAGCTGAGGGAGTGGTCATGATTCGAAAAGCAAGTGCCATCGGCATCGTGCTGATGTTGTCCGCCTGCAATTTGCCGTTCGGTGCCGCCCCGGGGCCGGAGGCCGAGGCGACCGCGGTTCCAGCCGAACCGGCAGAACCGAACGAGGTCTCCCAGGCCGGCCCGCAAGCCACTTCTGAGGTTGGCGAGCCCATAGCAGAGCCGTTGGGCGCGGCGATCGTGCACTTCGAACCCGGCCAGCAGTTCCTGGTGACCAACATTCAGATGGTCAACCAGAATCTGGGCTGGTCGATCGGTGGCCTGGAGGGCGCCTCCGACCACGTGCTTCGTACCGGGGATGGAGGGAGTACCTGGCTCGACGTGACTCCTCCGGAGCCGGCTCCGGCGGTTGAGGGTCCGGGCGCGGCCGCGGTTGGATACTTCCTGGATTCGCAGGTCGGATGGGTCACTTACTACCGGGCTAGCCTGGAGCCGAGCCCCGGGCGCTTGCGGGTGTGGTCCACTCAGGATGGTGGGAAAAACTGGACCGCCAGCCAACCGGTCGAGCTGGAGTTCTTGGGAACGACCGACTACCCACCCGCACTCGGATTCGAGGATGCGGAGAGCGGTTGGCTGCTGGCAGCCAACGGTCCCTCCGGGATGCACCGCTATCCGGTCTACCTGCTGCGGACCGTGGACGGCGGTCGGAATTGGGAGATCGCCATCGATCCGTTCACCGGAGGCTTGCAAAGTTGCCACAAGAGTGGGATCGTCTTTGCCGATCGGCTCACCGGCTGGGCCACCGTGGCCGAATGCCCAATCTCAGCTCCTGAGCTCTCCATGACCAGCGACGGTGGCCGGACCTGGGAATCCGTGCCGCTGCCACCGCCAGAGAAGCGGCCGACCCTCTTCGAGACCGAACTGTGCGAGGGACACTCGCCCCAACTGTTGTCCCCGACCGAGGGCGCGCTGGCCGTCAGCTGCAGCACCGGTCTGCTCCTAAACTACTTCTATCGGACCGAGGACGGCGGCAAGACCTGGCGGAGTTATCTATACCCCGGCGGCACGCTCTCGCTCACCGGCCCGCGGACCGCCCTCGCTCTCGGCCAGAAGATCTACCGAACCGAGGACGGCGGCCAGACCTGGGAGCACATCAAGACCGTGCAGTGGAACGGCCAATTCAGCTTCGTCAATGACAAGGTCGGCTGGGCAGTGGCCCGGACCGTAGATGCGATTGCGTTGGTCACCACCACCGACGGGGGGCTGATCTGGGACCTGCTCAAGCCCACCGTCGCGCCCTGAGCGCGCACGGATTCAAACTCACAGCCACGGCCTGAGCTCGCTGAGAGTCTCACTCTCGGTCGCGCCCTAGGCCCGATCCGCTCAGCTCTCGCCTCGTTTATACTCGTAGCCCATCACAGCCCTCTCGCCCCGAGGGGAGAGGGCTTTCCTTTCGCCGCGAGGCGGATTGGCCCCAGCGATCGAGAGTGAGCAGATGAGCGCGGCGGTTTCGGTTCACGATCTCTCCAAAACCTACATTGTGCATGAGCGCTCCAGCGGAGTGCGGGCCGCCATGCGCGGGCTCTTCCGCCGCGAGAAGCGCGAAGTTAAGGCGGTCCAGGCCATCAACTTCGAGATTCAGCCTGGAGAGATTGTTGGATTCCTTGGCCCCAACGGAGCGGGGAAGACCACCACCCTCAAGATGCTCTCGGGCTTGCTGCACCCCAGCGGAGGCGAGGCCAGAGTATTGGGCCATCTGCCGCACCTGCGCGAGCGGGAGTACCTGCGCCAGATCACCTTAGTGACCGGGCAGCGCAACCAATTGATCTGGGATATCCCGGCGGCCGACTCATATGATTTGAATCAGGCGATCTATGAGATCGATCCTGAGCTATACAAGCGCACGGTCGAGGAATTCATCGAGATCCTGGACATGAAGGACCTCGTCCGCAAGCCGGTGCGCAACCTCTCGCTCGGCGAGCGGATGAAAGTCGAGATCGCTGGCTCCCTGCTGCACCACCCGCGGGTGCTGTTCCTGGATGAGCCAACCCTTGGGTTGGATGTCCCTATGCAGCGCCGGATCCGAAAGTTCATCGCAGAGTACAACCAGCGCGAAGGCGCGACCGTGCTGCTGAGCAGCCACTATATGGCCGACGTGGAAGCGCTGTGCAAGCGGGTGATCGTCATCCATCAGGGCGGGATCCTGTTTGACGGGGATCTGTCGGCTTTGGCCGCTCGCTTCACCAGCCACAAGAAAGTGATCGTGAAACCCGCGGACCAGAGTCTCGACCTGAGCGGGTATGGCGAGATCGTGGAATCGGAGCTGGGAAGCGTCTCCTTCCGGGTTCCCAAGAGTGAGGTTCCGGGCATGACCGCCCGCCTGTTGGCGGAGGTCCCGATCGTTGACTTGGCGGTTGAAGATCCGCCCATTGAGGATGTGATTGAAATGGTGTTCGCCAAGGGAGCGATCGAGTGAGGCACACTGCTCGGGTGCTCCTGGCAGCCTTCAAGGCCCATTTGATCGCGACCTTTCAGTACCGCGTCCAGGAGGGGATGTCGATGATCGGCCTTTTGGTCGAGTCGTTGATCTACCTGGTGGTGTGGACCACGGTGGCCAAGGCCCGCGGTGGGGAGGTCGGGGGCTTCTCGACCGACGAAATCGCAGGCTATTTCATCGCCTGGATGTTCGTCCGCAACATTACAACCGGGTGGAGCCCCTACGCGATGGAGGGGCGGATTCGGCGCGGCGACTTCAATTCGCTGCTGCTTCGACCGATTCATCCAATCTTCGCCGACACCTCTGAGATGCTGGCCAGTAAGGCCGTGGCCATGATCACGGTCGTCCCGGCCATGATCGCTCTGGCCCTCCTGTTCAAGCCTAGCTTCGATCTGGTTCCGTGGTCTTTACTGGCTCTAATCCCGGCGCTGATCTTGGCCTTCGTCCTTCGCTACGTACTCATGTACGTGCTGGCGCTTACCGCCTTCTGGACGACGAGGCTTGGTGGCCTGTTCGAGCTGTGGTACGGGGTCGAGTTTTTCTTCTCTGGGCGGGTCGCGCCGCTCACCGTGCTGCCAGAATGGGCCCAGCAAGTCGCCAACCTCCTGCCGTTCAAGTGGATGTTCTACTTCCCGCTTGAGCTGCTGCTTGGACGTAGCCAGCCGGACGAAATGCTCTTCGGATTCGCGATGCAGGTTCTCTGGCTGACGGTGATGGTCCTGCTCATGCGTTTCGTGTGGCAGCGTGCCGCACGGCGCTACGCCGCGGTGGGAGGCTGAGCATGCACTACCTGCGACTGATCTGGACCTATGTTCGACTGAGTGCTCTAAACGAGCTGCAATACCGGGCAAATCTGTTGGTGCAGATGTTCAACTCCGTATTGGGACTCGCCATCGGGCTCGCCGGCCTGGCGCTGGTCTTCTCCCAAACCGACAGCCTGGCGGGATGGGGCCCGCTGGAGTTGCTGGTGGTTGTGGGCGTTCACACCCTGCTCGGCGGCGTCATCAAATCCGTCATCCAGCCCAACATGTACCAAATCGCGGAGGGAGTTCAGGAAGGTCATCTGGATTACATCTTGACCAAGCCGGAGGATTCCCAGCTGTTGGTGAGCATCACCCGGTTTGAATTGTGGCGGTTGGTCGACGTGTTCGTTGGGCTGGGGGTCCTGATCTTCGCCGTGGATCGCCTGGGGGAGGGAATCGGGCTGGGCGAGGCGGTCACCTTCAGCGTGGTGTTGTTGTGCGGCGTCGTGATCTTCTACAGCTTCTGGCTGGCGATCGCCACCACCTCCTTCTGGGTGGTACGGACCTGGTCGATGTACGAGATGTTTGATCGGCTGTATCAGGCCGGTCGTTGGCCGGTGGGCATCTATCCATCCTGGCTGCGGTTTGGTCTGACCTTCCTGGTGCCGGTGGCCTTCGCAGTGACCGTGCCGGCCGAGGCCCTCACCGCCCGCCTAACTCCGCTGTATCTGGTTCTGGCACTGGGGATGGCCGCCCTGGCCCTGGTCGCCGCCCGCTGGTTCTGGCACGTCGGCCTGCGCCACTACTCTGGCGCGTCGGCCTGACTCAGACCGGGGGCGCCGAGGCGCTTCCCCAAAGTAGAATAGCCCGACGGAGAGCAAGTTATGAAGCATAAGCCGCGTGGGTTCAAGCGGGGAGCGGTCAGGCTCGATTTCGACCTGTACCGGGTGGCGGTCCCCATTCCCAGCTACTCCGAGGCTCAGCTCAGTGTCGTCGACCTGCAGCCGGAAGGCGTGGAGCGGACCATTGTCTTCGTGCACGGCTACGCCGGCGTGGCAGAGACCTGGGACTACCAGCTCAACTACTTCGCCGGCGGCTACCGAGTAATCGCACCCGATCTGCGCGGACACGGGCTGAGCGACGCGCCCGACAGCGCCTACACCATGCCCGAGTTGGTCTCCGACCTGATCCAGATCGCTGACACGCTAAAGCTGCCGGAGCGATTCGTGCTGGCCGGGCACTCTTTTGGCGGGGCGGTCTGCGTCGAGTTCGCTGCGGCCCATCCAGAGCGGCTTGAGAAGCTGATCCTGCTCTCGACCGCCGGCGAGCATCCCTTGCCAAAGCTGACCGGGCTGGTCACCCATCTGCCGACTGCTCTCTTCAGGCCCTTCTGGCGCTACCGCCCGCGCTGGAACGCCGAGGTTCACGTGATGAAGCGCATGATGGTCAACAACCTGCGCATCTGGAACGGATGGGAGGCGATGGCCCGGATCAAGACCCCGACTCTGGTAATCACCGGCGAGCGAGACCGCTACTTCCCGCGGCGAGTCTTCGACGGTGTCAGCCAGGCTATTGCGGGCGCCGAGGTGGTCGACGTTGGCGCCTCAAAGCACAAGGTGCAGCTCGAGCGGCATGCGGCGGTCAATCGGGCCATTGAGCGGTTCCTGGAGGACGGCGGCCGCCGGGTAAGTTGGCGGGAACCGGTTGTCCACCCCGGCCAAGCGGCTAACCGTCCGTGGTTGGCCAGCTACGAGCAGCACACTCCGCCCTCGATCCCGATCCCCCGCCGGCCGCTGCATCAATTCTTGGAGACCACCGCCCGCTGGCTGCCGGATCGCACCGCCACCTGGTTCTACGGCTCCAGCCTCAGCTACCGACAGCTCAACGAGCGGGCCAATCAATTCGCCCATGCCCTGATCAAGTTGGGGGTGCGGCCCGGCGACCGGGTGATGGTGGTGCTGCCCAACATGCCTCAGATGATCATCGCCTACTACGGGATCTTGAAGGCCGGGGCGGTGGTCGTGATGGCCAATCCGGAGGCCACCGCGCCGCAGATCGTGCGGCAGATCCAGCGGACCGAGGCGAAAGTGCTCGTCACCCTCGCCGAGTTCTCCGAGTTGGCCCGGGCGGCCGGCGGGCGGCTGGAGCTGGTGCAGACCGATATCCAGCAGGCGGTGTCGCCCCGGGTATACCGCCAACTGATGGACCGCTGGCATGCCGCCGGGGTGGAAACGGGTGCGGCCCGATCCGGTTCCGCGCTGCAGATGGAGTGGCTAATGCAGGACGCGCCGCTCGAGTCGCCCGGCGTAGCCGTCTCGCCCCAGGACCTTGCTGTGATTATTTTCACAAGCGGGACGACCGACGAACCCAAGGGGGTCCGGCTATCCCATTTCAACCTGGTCGCCAACACGATGCAAATTCGCCACTGGGTGCCGGACATCGAATTCGGGGGAGAAATCCTGCTTTGCGTGCTGCCCTTTACCCACGGCTATGGAATGACCGCGGCCATGAACCTGCCGATCGCCCTCGGAGCGACGATGGTCCTGCTCCCGGTCTTCGAGCTGCAGCAGGTGCTGGATCACATCAAACATTACAAACCGACCTTGTTCCCGGGGGTTCCCACGATCTATATGGCGCTGAACAATGCACCGAACGTCGGCTCCTACGGGCTGTCCTCGATTCGGGCCTGTATCAGCGGCGCCGCGCCACTGCCGGTCGAGGTGCAGGAGAAGTTCGAGAAACTGACCAAAGGTCGGCTGGTCGAAGGCTATGGTCTGACCGAAACCTCCCCGGCCACCCACGTCAATCCCTTCGGCTCCTCTCGCAAGCCGGGATCGATTGGGGTGCCGCTTCCGAACACCGACGCGGTGATCCTGGACTTGATCACCGGGGAGCAGCTCCCGCCGGGCAGCCTCGGCGAGCTGGCGGTCAAGGGCCCCCAGGTGATGGAAGGCTATTGGGACGGCGACGACGGGAGCGAATCGTCGCTGGTGGGCGGCTGGCTGCACACCGGAGACGTAGCCGTGATGGACCGGGACGGGTTTTTCCAGATCGTCAGTCGCAAACGGGACACCATCATGGCGGGAGAATTCAGCGTGTTTCCGCGGGATGTGGAAGAAGTCCTGTACGAGAACACCAAGGTGATGGAAGTGGCGGTGGTTGGAGTGAGCAGCGCCGAGGGCGGTCAGAAGGTCAAGGCCTTTGTCGTCCCGCGGCCCGGTTCGAATCTGTCGGCCGAAGAGCTGCTGGAGCTGTGCCGCAAGCGATTGGAACCCTACGCGGTTCCCTGGCAAATCGAGTTCCGCCCCGAGCTTCCCAAGTCGTTCGTCGGGAAGGTCTTGCGCCGGATGCTCATCGCGGAGAGTGCCTAGGTGAGTGATGCGGAAGCTCCTCGCGGTCTTCGCATTGTCGCTGCTGTCTGCCGCGTGCCTGATGTTTCAGCCTGACTGGCTCGCCCGCACGGTCTCTAAACGGGTGACCTACTCGGTGGACACCGCCGAGCCTGCCGTGGCGCTCACCATCGACGACGGCCCGGATTCGCAGACCACCCCTGCCCTGCTCGAGATCCTGCGCAAGCATCAGAGTCGGGCGACCTTCTTCTTGATCACGGAGCGAATCTCGGGCAACGAGGCGCTTGTCGACCGGATCGTTTCCGAGGGACATGAGCTGGGCAATCACATGACCCGCGAGCAGCCCAGCATCCTGCTGGGCAAGGATGGGTTTGCCCGAGAACTGCTGGCGGCGGACTCGACTCTTTCACCGTTCGGCGAGATTCGCTGGCTGCGGCCGGGTTCCGGCTGGTACAGCAGCGGGATGCTGGAAACCGCCGAGTCGCAGGGATACCGGTTGGCCCTGGCCTCGATCTACCCCTTTGATGCCACGATCCCCTCCACCCGGTTCGCCAGCGAGTTCATCCTGTGGCGGGCGCGGCCGGGGGCGGTCATCCTGTTGCACGATTCCGGCAACCGGGGAGAACGCACCGCCGAAACCCTCGAGCGAGTGCTGCCGGAGCTTGCCCGGCGAGGCTATCGGGTAGTTACCTTATCGGAACTGGTCGAGCTCGAGGGATAGGCTCAGTGGCCACCGATCCAGTAGTTCAAGTCAGCCCAGGCATCAACCCCAAGGACTTGGAAACCCTCGAGCTGCCCAAGGTGCTGGCGCGGCTGGCCAGCTACAGCGCCTTCTCGGCCTCGAAGGGATTGGCGCTGGAGCTCAGCCCGACCGCAGCCCTCGAAATCGCCCGAGTACGCCAGCAGCAGACCAGCCAGGCACGCCAATTGCTGTCGGATCGGCCGGCCCTCTCGATCGGCGGGGCGCGGGACGTGCGGCCGCAGGTCCGGGCCGCAGAACGGGGAGCGGTCCTGGAGCCGCAAGATCTGCTGGACGTGAAAGCCACCCTCGAATCGAGCAGAACTCTGCGGCGGACCTTCCGGCGAGACGGCCCCAGTTATCCGGCCCTGGCCGAGATCGCCGCGGGGTTGGCGGACGATACGGGTCTGATCGAGGCGATTTCGAGCACCCTCGACGACCGCGGCAACGTGCTGGACGGCGCCTCCGCCAAATTGCGAACTGTCCGCCGAGATCTGCGGGCGGCCCGGGTGCGCCTGGCCCGCAAACTCGATCGTATGGTTGCGGATCCGAAAACTGCGGCCATGCTCCAGGAGCCGATTGTTACCCAACGTCAGGGCCGCTATGTGATTCCGCTGCGGGCGGAGTACAAGGGACGCCTGCCGTCGGTCGTGCATGATCAATCCGCCTCCGGCGCAACTCTGTTCGTTGAGCCGCTCGCGGCGGTGGAGCTCAACAATGCAGTCCGCGAACTTGAATTGCAGGAGCGGGACGAAGTTCGGCGAGTGCTGGCTGAGCTCTCCGCCGCCATCGGCGCGCAGCGGGAGACGATCGAGCGGGCGGTGGAGTCGCTGGCTCAACTCGACCTGGCCTTTGCCAAGGCCCGGTATGCCGAGGAGTTGAGGGCGAGCGAGCCGGTGCTCAAGCCCACCGGGGTGCGCACTTCTCGCTTGCGCTTGCTGACTGCCCGGCACCCCCTACTCGATCCGGCGACGGTCGTCCCGATTGAACTGACCCTCGACCCCGAGGTGCGGGCGATCGTAATCACCGGCCCGAACACCGGTGGCAAGACGGTCAGCTTGAAGACGGCCGGCCTGCTGGTGGCCATGGCGCAGTGCGGGCTGCACATTCCGGCCGCGGCGGGCTCCGAACTGGAAGTCTTTCAGGGAATCTACGTCGACATCGGCGACGAGCAGTCGATCGAACAGTCACTGTCTACCTTCTCCTCCCACATCTCGAATATCGTCCGGATCCTGCGAGTGGCCGACGCTCGCTCATTGGTGCTGCTGGATGAGTTGGGAGCCGGGACCGATCCCGGGGAGGGCGCCGCGCTGGCCCGGGCGCTCCTGGTCGAGTTCCTGGACCGAGGCTGCCTCACCCTGGTGGCCACTCACTATCCGGAGCTCAAGGCCTTCGCCCATCTGACCGAGGGAGTTCGGAACGCCAGCGTTGAGTTTGACCTGGAAAGTTTGCAGCCGACCTACCACCTCACCGTCGGCCTGCCGGGCCGTTCGAACGCGCTGGCGATTGCCGAGCGGCTGGGGCTGCGCAAGCGGATCGTGGAGGCGGCCCGGGCCGAGCTTTCGCCGGATGACCTTCGGGCCGATAGCATGCTGGAAGAGATCCGCCGTCAACGCGACGCGGCCATCCAGGCCGGGGCCGAAGCCGAGCGGGCGAGTTTGGAAGCCCGATCGCTGCGGGACGAACTGCGACGCCGGCTGGACGGGATCGCGGAAGAGCGGACCGAGATCTTGGAGCAGGCCCGCCGGGAGACCGGCGCAGAGTTGGAAGCAGCCCGGGGCCAACTGGCGGACCTCCGTCGCCGGCTAACGGCTGCGGGTGAACCGCTGCAATCGCTCGGGGATATTAAGGAAGAGCTGGAGCAGTTGGCGGCAGCCCTCGAGGGGCCTAACCTGCAACCTCGATCCGAGCTTCTCGATATTGAATCCGACTGGCACGAGCTTGCCGTCGGTGACCGGGTCTTGGTCCGGTCGATTGCCGCAGAGGGAGTTCTGACCGCGCTGGGAGGAGGACAGGCCGAGGTGAGGCTCGGCCGGCTGCGGATCAAGGCCGACCCCGAGGACCTGGTGCCGCTGCCCACCGAACCTGCCGGCGAGCAAGCCGTGAGCGAAGGCAGGCTTCCGCCGCCTTCGGCTCCGCCGCCGCTGGAACTGCACGTGCGGGGTCGGACCGTGGAAGAAGCGTTGGAGCAGTTGGAGCGCAGCCTCGACGCGGCCTATCTGGCCGGGATGCCCTACCTACGGGTGGTCCACGGGAAAGGGACCGGTCGGCTGCGGCAGGCCATCCGCCAGGCCCTGAAGGAAAGCAGCTACGTAGCTTCCTTTAAGAGTGGCACTCCGGCCGAAGGGGGCGAGGGTGTGACAGTCGCCTGGTTGGCGCAAGATTGAGCAGACCTAGGGCCCAGAGGAGAGGGAATCATGGATGAGTTCGCCCGCGCCATCGGTCCGATTTTCATCGCCAGCTTTGCGCTGCAGCAGCTGATCGAGCTGCTGGATCCGATCCTGGACGCCGCGCTCGGGGAGCGGAAGAAGTGGATCCTGAGCGTGGTGAGCCTGGTCGCCGCCTTGGGGTTGACCTTCGGGGTCGGCCTGCGCAGCCTCGGCCCGCTCGGGGCTGAGGTGCCCGACTGGGCCGACGCGCTGCTGACCGCGCTGATGCTCACCGGAGGGACCAAAGGGATCAATGATTTACTGAAGTTGATCGGCTATCGCAAAGAGGCAGCCAAAGCCCGCCTGACCCCAGAGCATGCCGCGCGGGTGTGAGGAAAGTGAGTGACTAGACCCCTCGTCCGCTGCTGGGGAAGCGATGATCCGCAGCTCGCCGCCTACCACGACAAGGAGTGGGGCCGGCCGGTCCACGACGATCGAATCCTCTTCGAGCACCTGGCCCTCGATGGCTTCCAGGCCGGGCTCTCCTGGCGGACCATCTTGCACAAACGGGAAGCCTTCCGGGAGGCCTTCGCCGGATTCGATCCGGAGCAGGTGGCGCGCTTCGGGCGCCGTGAGGTGCAGCGGCTATTGAAGGACATAGGGATTGTGCGCAACCGGCAGAAAATCGAGGCCACGATCGTCAACGCCCAACGGGTATTGGAGCTGCAGAATGAGTTCGGGACCTTCGATCGCTTCATCTGGGGATTCACGGGTCGGAAGACCGTGCGTGGGGCGCCGCGGCGCGATTGGCGCGAGCTGCCGACCACCAGCCCTGAGTCGGAGGCCATGTCGGTTGCGCTGAAGGGTCGCGGATTCAAGTTCGTCGGCAGCACGATCTGCTACGCCTTCATGCAGGCGGTTGGAATGGTAGACGACCACCTGGCGGTTTGCTTTCGATTCAAGCCCCGATGATGGAAGGCGTCTCCGATCGGTCGACGGCGGCCTACTCGGCCTGCCCGCCGAAGCTCCGGGAGTAACTGTATGAGCAATGGAACTCAGGTTTACGAGAACGTCTCCCGGCAGTTCAACCGGGCCGCCGAGCTCATGAACCTCGATCCCGACGTGCGCAGGATCTTGTCCGAGCCGATGAATGAGATCACCGTGAACTTCCCAGCGATCCTGGACGACGGCCGGGTCGAGATGTTCACCGCCTACCGGGTGCAGCACAACAACGTGCTCGGCCCTTTTAAGGGCGGCCTGCGGTTCCACCCGGGGGTTGATATCGACGAGGTGCGGGCGCTGGCCACCTGGATGACCTGGAAGACCGCCCTCGTCGACCTTCCATTCGGCGGCGCCAAGGGCGGGATCCAGATAGATCCCAAACAGTTCTCTGCCCAGGAGCTGGAGCGGATCACCCGCCGCTTCACCTTCGCCCTCGGCAACAATATCGGACCCGAATTCGACATCCCGGCGCCGGACATGAACACCGATGCCCAGATCATGGCCTGGATCCTGGACACCTATCTCTCCATCATCCCACCCCAGGAGCGCCAGCGCTGTCACCACGTGGTCACCGGCAAGCCGGTTGACCTGGGGGGCAGCCTGGGGAGAGACAAGGCCACCGGGCAGGGAGTGGTGTACCTGATCGAACACTGGGCTAAAGACCAAGGCCTCGACCTGGCGGCGACAACCTACTTCGTTCAAGGGTTCGGCAAGGTCGGCTCCTGGACCGCCCGGCTGATGAAAACGTTGGGAGCGAAGCTGCTGGCGGTGGAAGATGCCTCGGGGTCCCTGGTCAACCCGGACGGCATCGATCCGGACGACCTGAGCGAGTATGCGGCCGCGCATCGAGGGACCACCGGGTACCCCAAGGCCAGCCCGGTAGACCACCGGACCTTCCTGAGCACCCGAGCCGATATCTTTATTCCAGCCGCCCTCGAGAACCAGATCACGGCCGAGACTGCGCCGATACTCAACGTTCGATTGGTGGCGGAAGGGGCCAACGGGCCCACCGACACCGACGGCGACCGGATCCTTCAGGAGCGCGGCATTCACATCCTGCCGGATATCCTGTGCAATGCCGGCGGGGTGATCGTCAGCTACTTCGAATGGCTCCAGAACAAGCGTAGCGAATTCTGGGATCTGGACGAGGTGGACAGCAAGCTGCACAAGAGGCTGATCCGGGCCTACGAACGGGTCAAACAGAAGTCCGAGGAGTACGCGACCGACTGGCGTACCGGTGCGTATATCATTGCGCTATCGCGTTTGCAATCGGTGTACCGGGGGAGAGGGATCTTCCCCTGAGCGAATCGAGGCAGCTCCTGCCTCGGAGGAGAAGAGGTCATGACTGAAAGCCGCGGCGCCCTCAGGCGATCGCGCTCGAACCGGGTCATCGCCGGAGTGTGCGGCGGCCTGGGCGAGTTCTTTGGGATCAACGCCACCTGGTTCCGGCTGCTGTTCGTGATCCTGCTCCTGCCGGGTGGGCTGCCGGGGCTAGTGCCCTACATCGTGATGTGGGTGATTGTCCCGAAGGAATAGGGCAGTATAATAAACCAAATGGTTGAACGTTCCGCCCCTCGGCTTAACGCCACTTTTGCCGCGTTGGCCCATCCCACTCGTCGCTCCTTGCTTGAACGATTGGCAGCCGGCGAAGCTACGGTAACCGAGCTTGCTGACCCTTACTCAATCTCGCTTGCCGCGGTTTCTAAGCACCTTCAAGTCCTGGAACAGGCTGGCCTGGTCAAGCGCCGGGTGGAGGGCCGAGTGCACCACCTCGCGTTGCGAGCACGCCCGATGCAGGAGGCCACCCGATGGCTGGCCCGGTACCGCCGCTTTTGGAAGATCAGCCTCGACGCCCTGGAAGCGCTGGCAGCCGAAGCTGAGCCATGAAGCGGCGCGGTGAGCCGACAATTCTTCATTTCCGCCGGGTGATGGCTGCGCCACCCGCTCGAGTGTTCGCGTTGTGGACCGAGCCGGAGTCCATCAAGAAGTGGTTTGGAGGCCCGGCGGTTGAAGTCGGCAAAGTTGTGCTCGATCTGCGCCCGGGAGGTGCCTATTCCATCGCGGTCCGCGGTGAGGACGGGGACGCAGTGATCTCTGGGCGATTCCTCGCGGTTGAGGCGCCTGCGCGCCTGGTCTACACCTGGACCCTCGAAGGGGCGATGGGTGCCACGCTCGAGACGACGGTCAGGGTCGAGTTTCGGGCCCACCGGGAGGGGACCGAGCTCCTGCTCGAGCACGCTCCATTCGACGAGCCGCCGGTCAGGACGCTACACGAGGCGGGGTGGGAGACCTGCTTCAAAGCGCTCGATGCGATGCTGAAGCTGGTCGAGACCGCCCGTCCTTGACAAGTCCTTTTGGTTGGGGTAATATTCAACCAAGTGGTTGAATGATTGGATGAGGAGGAGACGATGGTAGATATCCTGCACCGAGTGCCGATCAAGGTTCCCCGGGAGGCGGTGTACCGAGCGATCACCGAACCCGACGGTCTGAGTTCCTGGTGGACTTCAGAAGTGGAAGCCGAAGCGAGAGAGGGAACCATCTCTGTCTTTCGGTTTGAGGCGGGGCAAGTGCAGATGCGGATGCGGGTGAAGTCTTTGACTCCGGGCCGTCGCGTCCACTGGTTGGTTGAGGAACCCTCGCCGCCCGAATGGAAGGGAACCGAGGTGACCTGGGATCTCTCGGAGAGCGATGGAGGCACGAGCGTGCTCTTCGGCCACCGCGGCTGGACGTCCACCGAGCAGTCCTTCGCCTTTATCAACTACAGTTGGGGATGCTACTTACTCAGCCTGGTCAAGTACCTTGAGGAGGGGAAAGGTTTTCCGCACAATAAGCCGGCGGGGTGACTTCTGAACGGCGCGATCCGTCCGCGCCCCGGCACCCGGTGTCTTGACAGCCGCCGAACTTGTCCTACAATGTCACGGGTCAATTGATGCATGCAGACAGGAGACTCCGGGACGCCCGCCGGGAGGCTGCGGCCTCGAGGCGGGCGTTCTTCATCGGTAGCGAACCGAGAGCCGTGACGGCTCTCTTTTTTTCGCCTGCTACCTGAAACAGATGCTTGAGTTGCCGGGGTTGATCGATCCGCACGTCCACCTGCGCGAGCCGGGCGGCACGCACAAGGAGAATTTCGACACCGGCACGGCCGCCGCCCTGGCCGGGGGTTTCACGACGGTGCTGGCGATGCCCAATACCCAGCCACCGTTGGTCGATTCCTCCAGCCTCGAGCAAGCCCGGGCTGCGGCCCGCGCCAACGCCCGCTGTGATTACGGAATCTTTCTTGGCGCCGGGGAAGACAACCTCGAGGGTGTGGGCGAACTGGCGCCCCAGATGTGCGGTCTCAAGGTCTATATGGACCAGACCTATGGTCCGCTGCGCATGGGATCCTTGTCCGCTTTGCTGGCGCACTTTAAGCGTTGGCCGGGCCCAGGCCCGATCGCCTGTCACGCGGAAGGGCGCAGCCTGGCGATCGTGCTGGGGCTGGCTCAATTGTTCGAGCAGCGAATACATATCTGCCACGTCAGCCTGGCTGTCGAACTCGAGTTGATCCGGCTGGCCAAGGAGCGCGGCGCGCAGGTGACCTGCGAGGTGACGCCGCATCATTTGTTTCTATCGCAAGCCGACCTGTCCGCCCTCGGGCCGGGACGCGCCGAGGTGCGGCCGCGGCTGGCGCCTCCGGAAGATGTCGCGGCCCTGTGGGACGGGCTGGAGTGGATCGACTGTTTCGCCACCGACCATGCCCCGCACACGCTTCAGGAGAAGGACGGTGCCGAGCCGCCGCCGGGGTACCCAGGGCTGGAGACTGCACTGGGATTGCTGTACGGCGCGGTTCGGGAGGGACGGCTCAGCCTCGACGATCTGGTCCGCCGCATGCAGACCAACCCGCGCCGGATATTCGGCCTGCCCGCCCAGCCGGAGACCTGGATCGAGCTGGACGAAAACGCAACCTGGGAGGTGCGGGCCACCGAGCTGCACAGCCGCTGCGGCTGGAGCCCGTTCGAGGGAATGAGACTGAGCGGCCGAGTCCGGCGAGTGACGCTGCGCGGCCGGCTCGCCTACCAAGACGGCGAGGTTCTGGCGCCGAAGGGATACGGCCAGGATCTCGTCGCGGCAGTTCAACCTATTCCGGCCTGAGGAGAGACCCATGGCAACCTTTGTTCCGGCGACCGATCGCCGCGTCCGAAGCCCGCATCTGCCGTTCGGAGATCGGCGCGAGACGCCCTACTATGGGATGGACATTCTGTCGGTGCTGCAGTTTCGGCGGGCAGATCTGGAGTACATCTTCGGAGTCGCCAAGGAGATGCGTTCGATGGTCGAACGGGTCGGAACCTTCGATCTGCTGAAAGGCAAGATCCTGGCGAACCTATTCTACGAGCCCTCCACCCGCACCTCCTCCTCGTTCCTGGCGGCTATGGAACGGATGGGCGGCAGCGTGATTCCGATCAACGAGGTCACCTACTCCTCGGTCGCCAAGGGCGAGTCGCTTCCCGACACGATCCGAACCCTGCAGGCTTACGCGGATGTCATTGTGCTGCGGCATCCGGAGGTGGGTTCTGCCAAGCTGGCGGCCCAGTACGCGAGCAAGCCGATCATCAACGCCGGTGACGGAGTGGGGGAACATCCGACCCAGGCCCTGCTCGATCTCTTCACGATCGAGGAAGAGCTGGGCCGGGTAGACGGCCTGACAGTGACGATGCTGGGCGACCTGAAATACGGCCGCACCGTGCACTCGTTGGCCCGGCTGCTTGCCTCGTTCGAGGTCCGGATCAACTACGTCTCGCCGGAGATTCTGCCAATGCCGGATGAGCTGGTCAGCGAGCTCGAGCACCGAGGCATTCCGCAAGCTCGGGCCGCCAGCCTCGAGGAGGTCCTTCCGGAGACCGACGTGCTGTATGTCACCCGGGTACAGAAGGAACGTTTCCAGGATCTCGAGCAGTATGAACAAGTCAAAGGCGGGTACGTGATCACTCCCGAGACGCTGCAGCAGGCCAAGGACGAGATGATCGTGATGCACCCTTTCCCCCGGGTCGGCGAGATCAGTGTCGAGGTGGACACCGACCCGCGGGCCGCTTATTTCCGCCAGATGGAATACGGGCTCTATGTCCGGATGGCACTCCTGGCCATGGTGCTCGGGAAGGCCTAATTCGAGTCGTCCGAGCTGAGAATGCCGCGCCCCGGGCGACGCGAGCGTTACGGCCTCGAGATTAGCGTTCACCCAGCCTGAATGAGCGGTACGAGATCTTTCTTTGCAGGGCTCACCGATCGGGTTGTGCAGGCCGATTCACTCCTGTGCATCGGTCTGGATCCCCACCCCGAGCTGCTTTCGGAGACCTCCGGCCGTGGGGCGCGTGACTTCTGTTTGCGGTTGATCGAGACGACCGCCGAGTACGCCTGCGCCTTCAAGCCCAACAGCGCTTTTTTCGAAGTGTTCGGAGCGCCGGGCTGGACCGCCCTGCGAGAAGTGATCGCGGCAGTCCCGGAGCATATCCCGGTGATCCTCGACGCCAAGCGGGGCGACATCGCCTCGACCGCCCGGGCGTATGCCCAGGCGGCCTTCGGCTGGCTCGGTGCGGACGCTGTGACGGTGAACCCGTATCTCGGCCACGATGCGGTTGAACCCTTCCTGGAAGATGCGGGCCGGGGAGTCTTTCTGCTCTGTAAGACCTCCAATCCGGGGGCCGGAGACTTGCAGTCCCTTTCGTTGGACGGCGAAGCTCTTTATCTGAGAGTTGCCCGTTTGGCGACCGCCTGGAACACCGCGGATAACTTGGGGCTGGTCGTCGGAGCTACCGATCCGCAGGCGCTGGCCGCGGTGCGGGAGTTGGCGCCGGACTTGTGGATCCTGGCGCCGGGCGTCGGCCCGCAGGGAGGCGATATGGAGGCGGCGCTGCGATCGGGATTGCGGGAGGACGGGGCGGGACTATTGGTCGCAGTCTCGCGGGCGATCGCCCAGGCTGAGTCCCCTGCGCAGGAGGCGGCCCGGCTGAAAGCACAGGTGAACGCGCTTCGTGAAGGCGTTGCGTCCCGGCCAGGGCGGACCAGCCGGCGTCCGAGCCACACTCCGGAGCTCTCGCCCAGGCTGGCGAGCCTCGCCGACGGACTGCTGCAGGCGGGCTGTGTTCAGTTCGGCGACTTCAAGCTGAAGTCGGGCGAGCACTCACCGATCTACTTCGATCTGCGCCGGCTGACCGGCGATCCGGCATTGCTCCGCCGAGTCGCGGATGCCTACCTTCCGCTGCTGACTGGGCTGACCTTCGATCGGCTCGCCGCCGTCCCCTACGCCGGTCTGCCGATAGCGACGGCACTGTCGCTGCAGTCAGGCGTTCCGCTGGTCTACCCCCGCAAGGAGCTCAAGGAGTATGGGACGGGTGCAGTGGTCGAAGGTGGATTCAAGTCCGGCGAGGTTGCCCTGCTCATTGACGACCTGGCAACGACCGGCGGAAGCAAGTTCGAAGCCATCGAACGACTCGGGGCAGCCGGCCTGACCGTGCGGGATGTCGTCGTGTTGATCGATCGGCAAGCCGGGGCGCGCCAGGCGCTGGCACAGGCCGGTCTGCGCCTTCACACGGTCTTCACCCTCTCCCAGCTGCTCGACTACTGGGAGCTCGTGGGTGCGGTGGGCCTGGGTGACCTCGCTAAAGCGAGAGCGTTCTTGGCCCATGAGCACTTTGCCGCCCCATCCGGGAGCGACTGAGTCTTCTGGATCAGGCAGTCCAGAAACGGCCAAGAATTCACGTATCGGGCGTACTTGTCCCCCATTCGTGAATTCCTGCTGCACAGGTCCTGGTTTGCTCTTGCACAATCAATTCACAATAACACCAGGATCGGGGGTGATATGCGGCATTATTGCGTCATAATCACTAGTTAGCTGGCGCCAAGGGCGAGTCCTAACAAGTCGGGATGCAAGCAACAATTGCGAAGTGGCAGGCCGGCACAAAGCGCCTCAGGGCTGCGACATACGCGCTTTACCTCGCCTACCGGGATCCGCGAGTTCCTTGGTATGCGAAGGTGTTTGCAGCTCTCGTAGTTGGTTATGCTTTCAGTCCAATTGACCTAATCCCAGATTTCATCCCAGTGCTTGGGTACTTGGATGATCTGATCCTGGTGCCCGCAGGGGTGGCGATTGCACTTCGGATGATTCCCCCGCTCGTGATGGAAGAGGCGCAGGCGCGAGCCCAGATCATGATGGACGGTGGTACACCGGTCAATCGGTATGCAGCGGTCGTAGTCGTATCTATCTGGCTGGCAATTGCCATTGTCGGCATCGCAGTCATGGTTCGGGTGGTTGGCGCCAGCTAACCACTCGCCGAGCTCGAGGCCGTTAGGCGTGCAGGAGATCGGGAATGCCCGTGGATCAGAAGGTAGACTATATCGAATTTCCTGCCCGAGACCTCGAGTCGGTTAAGTCCTTCTACGAAAGAGTGTTTGGCTGGTCATTCACAGACTACGGCACTGAGTACAAAGCATTTACTGATGGAAAGATCGATGGTGGCTTCTACAAAGCAGAGAAGAAGTCGTCGACTGAGCAGGGCTCAGCATTGGTCATTATCTTCGCCATCGATCTGGAAAAGACCAAAGACTCTGTGATTGCTGGCGGTGGAGAAGTCGTCAAGGATATCTTCGCATTTCCAGGAGGCCGACGATTCCATTTCACCGACCCCAACGGCAATGAATTGGCCGTTTGGTCAGACCAGTAACGCAGGTGGCTGTACGCCTAACCACTCGCCGCAGCGGTCCCGGCCTGTGCGCAATCTTAGGTCGATAATGGGCTTGCCGGGCCGCTGAGCTCGAGGCCGTTAGGCGGCGCAGTGCAGTTTGATACTCGAGGGGCCTTGATATGAAGTTGGTGTCTGTCAACTGTACAGAGAAGCGAAACGACCTCTCCCATTCTATGATGGAGACGTCGAACTCCACGTTGATCCTGAGCGCGAACTCCCAAACTCCCCTCATTCCTCTTCCACGCCGCGATGGCAATTCATAGCCCACATATGGCACAGGCAACCACCAATTCCCGGTTAGAAACGTTTTGTGATGGGGTGTTTGCGATAGCCCTAACCCTATTGATCTTGGACATCAAGACACCTGTAGCAGAAGCTGTTCATACTTCAGAAGACCTATGGCGCTCGCTTGGACATCTACTACCGTCCCTGATGGCATTTCTCTTGAGCTTTGGGATTATTCTCATTACCTGGGTGAATCATCATGCCATCATGAAATTGGTTGACAAGTCGACTCCTCCATTCATTTATGCAAATGGTTTCTTGCTGCTCACCATCGTAATACTGCCATTTGCTACTGCACTGCTGGCTGAATTTGCATTCACTGAAGCAGCAGCCCCGGCAGTAGTCATCTACAGCTTCGTCAATTTGCTCGGAAATATTGGCTGGTTGCTGGTCGCGAGTGCCGCTCTTCAGCCTCAACCGCTGACAAGAAGTGAGGCTGCAAGAGAAGCGATGGAAAGGAGTCTCAAGCAGGGCAGATTTGCATTTGTCATATATCTCGCATGCACTGTTCTGGCTTTCTGGTTTCCACTCACCATTGCCTTGACTCTCACCCTCATATACATCATCTGGCTGATCTTTGGAGTGAGAGACATGAAGGAGAAGGTACGCTTCCCCTCGAAGGGCACTTCGTAAGTTCGACTTGCGAATCGCCCAATGAGGGTCTGGTGGATGCGGTGTCGCCACATTACCGCCGTCCAACTTGCGCTTGAAGCTGACGATCCGCCCGCTGGACATCAGTGTGCCTCCGCTGCGGCGTGCCGCAGGCGCGGCAGGGTGCTCCACCGCTATCCGTTAGGCGGCGTGCCGAGCAGGGCAGCCAGACCAGCGAATCGCAAACAGGAGGAGCTTGCGAATGCCAGCACGAACTCAGACATTGAAGAAGCCAGCGAAGCTCGAAACCGGCGTGCCCCCCTACCCCGCCAGTTGGGTTGATCAGCTCTTCGCATGGATCGAGCGCCTTCCGTTCCCTTCATGGCTGTTCTATCTCGTCATCGTCCTTACGATAGCGCTCCTCGGCCATATCGTGCGCTGGTTGGACGGGTCACTTTCGCCGGGTTCATTTCAAATCGCCCGCCTCGCCGAGGCTCTCGTCCCCGTCTGGTTTCTGGCCCTGATTCAATACTTGAATTCCGCCTCTCGAAGAGCGCTTGCCACCTTTAGACCTGCCCTGCAGGCGAGCGACCAGGAATACACGCGACTCGAATACATTCTCACCACAATTTCCAGGCGGGCCGGCATCCTCGCGGTCCTCGTTGGCACCCTTCTCGGAATCTCAACCGTCTACTCAGGGCCGGCAGCCTGGGGCTTGTCCGCTAATACTTCCATCGGCACCACGGCCCTCGTCGTCCTGCTCGCCTCGGCGGTCAATGTCGGCGCCCTTCTTTGGCTTATACACACCATCCGGCAGTTGCGAACTGTTGATCGTATCCATCGCATGGCCACCAACCTGAGCCTCTTCCACAGGGAACCTCACTACGCGTTCTCCTCACTCACTCTGCGAACAGCAATCGGTGCACTGTTGATCATTTACTACTACTTCTTCCTAGCGTTCTACCTAGACGTCTGGGGACAACAAGCTAACCTCACCGCCATCGACGCGGCAGGCATTGGCTTGACGATCGCGACCGCCTTGGCCGCCTTCATCCTGCCCTTGTCCTCCATGCACCGTCGCCTCGTCGAGGAGAAAGGCCGACTCGTTGCTGAAGCAGATGAGCGATACTCCGCAATCGTCGATAGATTCAACCGCGAGTTCGACCGCGCCAGATTCAAAGACCTCGAATCCACATCACGCGCGATCGCCAGCCTCACCAGCCAGCGAGACGCTCTGGCAAGGATTACCACATGGCCATGGAGGCCAGAGACCCTCAGATCTCTCCTTAGCACTATGGCCCTTCCCGTCCTACTATATGTCGCCAACCGCCTAGTCGGACGTTTTCTCGGGGTCTGAGCTCACGCCGCCCAACAACTCACTGGAGCCGACTCGGCTCGCGAGCAGCAACAGGGAATTCAATGGACATCGACTCGTTCTGGGAATATGCGGACCCCGCCTCCAGCGAAGGGCGATTTCGCAGTGCGTTGAGTTCAGCCCAACGCGATGAGCGTCTAGAGCTTCTCACTCAGATTGCTCGGTCTTACGGGCTGCGCCAACGCTTCGCGGAGGCCCACGAACTCCTAAACGAGGTCGAGAAGGAACTTGCCGACGCCGGCCCACGACCTCGCATTCGGTATTTGCTCGAGCGGGGGCGAACGCACAATTCCGGAGGCGA
>CAZPZD010000035.1:0-17850 GCA_964590515.1 uncultured Anaerolineaceae bacterium
AGCAGCCGACTGTTGAGCAGGATGAGCACCAGGCCCACGCCGACGATCAGCAGCACGAGCCCGCTGACCAGGAGGTGGGTAAACAGTAATCGGGAGCGAAGCGACCGGAACACAGCCAGTCAATCCACGAGCTTGTAGCCCACTCCGGTCAGCGTCTCAATACTTACTCGGCTTCCCTTCAGACGCTTGCGCAGGTGGGCGACGTGCACATCCACGGTGCGGGTCTCCCCGTAGAAGTCATATCCCCACACCTTGTTCAACAGCTGTTCGCGGGTCAGGACGATGCCCTTGTTCTCGGCAAAGGCCTGCAGCAGGTCGAATTCTTTGGCCCGGAGGGCGATCGGCTCACCGGCGACGGATACCTCCCGGCGGGCCGGGTCGATCGTGAGATCTGCGAGATGCAGCGGCTGTTCATTCGGACGAACCGAGCGCTCGCTCCGGCGCAGGATTGCCTTCACCCGGGCGACCAATTCACGCGGATTGAAGGGCTTGGTGAGGTAATCGTCCGCCCCCAATTCCAGCCCTACGATCTTGTCTACATCCTCATCCCGGGCGGTGAGCATGATGATCGGCACGTCCGACTTTGCCCGAGTCCGGCGGCACACCTCGAAGCCGTCCACTTCCGGAAGCATGAGATCTAGGACGATTAATGCGGGTTCGTGGGTCTGGATCTGTTCGAGCGCCGTGGCCCCGTCGGAGGCGGACTCGACTCGATAGCCTTCCTTTTCCAGGTACATTCTGGCCAGCTCGACGATGTTCGGTTCGTCGTCAACCACCAGAATGCGCTCACCCGCCATGTTTCAGCTTACCTGATTCTTCGGCCGCCCGCGTTATGGCTCTGTAAAATCCACCGCAACCGCTGCTCCGCGGCCCGGCTTGTGCAGGCGGGTCCTAGGTGATCGCAATCGCTTCGATCTCGACCGAAGCTCCGCCGGGAAGTGCGCCGACTTGCACCGTCGAACGAGCTGGGGGCTCGTCGCCGAAGAAGCTGGCGTACACCTGGTTCATCTTGGCAAAGTCGCCCATGTCCAGTAGGAAGACCGTCGTCTTCACAACTTGCTTAAAGGAGCTCCCTCCGGCCTCCAGCACCCGGCCCAGGTTTTGCAGCGCCTGCCGGGTCTGGGCCTCTACTCCACCCTGAACTAAAGCGCCGCTGGCGGGATCTATCCCAGTCGAGCCGGAGGCGAACACGAATCCCTCCGTTCGGATTCCCGGCGAGTACGGCCCGAGCGGCTTGGCCGACCGTTCTGGCAGGACCACTTCCCGATTCTTGGAACCCATCCATCCCTCCATGCTCGCGAGCTTCCACTCTACGAGCGCCAAACTCTCTCATTTGGTAACCAGGTTGATCAGCCGACCCTGAACGTAAATCACTTTTTGCGGCGGGTCCTCTCCCAAATGGCGCTGGATCGCCTCACGTTCCATAGCCAGTTTCTGGGCCGCGGCCTCGGAGATTCCGGCAGGAACCGAGATACGGTCGCGGACCTTGCCGTTCACCTGGATGACCAGGGTGATCAGCTCGTCCTTGGCCAGTTCCGGATCGTGGTCCGGCCAGGGTTGGGTGTGGATCGAGTACGGCTTGCCCAACCGCTCCCACAATTCTTCAGCGATGTGAGGGGTCACGGGGGCCATCAACGCCAACAGCGCTTCAGTCGCCGCATCGAACTCGGTTGATCCGGCCAGCCCCTGCTGTTTGGCTTCCCCAATCGCGTTGGTCAGCTCCATCAACTCGGATACGACCGTGTTGAACTCGAAGTTCTCGAGATCCTCCGAGACGGCCCGGATCGTTTGGTGGGTCTTGCGGGTCAGTTCCCGCTGTGCGGCCGGATTCGGTTCGGCAGCAGCCGCTCCGGCCGGTTCCAACACGAGTGTCCACACCCGGTTCAACCAGCGGACCACGCCGTGGATGTTGTCCGCTTTCCAGGGTCCTCCCTCGGGCCAACGATAGCCAAACATCAAATAGGCTCGGACCGAATCGGCTCCGTAGTCACGCACCTGCTCGTCCGGATCGATTACATTGCCGCGGGATTTGCTCATCCGAGACCCGTCGGGTCCCAAGATATGTCCCTGATTGCGCAATTGGAGCATCGGTTCCGGACCCCGGACGATACCCAGGTCGCGCAGGGCCTTGTGGAAGAACCGGGTGTAGATCAGGTGCATCGTGGCGTGCTCGGCTCCCCCGGTATAGGTGTCGACAGGCATCCAGTAGTCGTATTGCTCCGGATCGAACGCAGCCTGCGAGTAGTCCGGACTGAGATAGCGCAGGTGATACCAGGAGGAGCACATGAAGGTGTCCATGGTATCGGTGTCGCGCTCGGCCGGCTCGCCACCGATCGGACAGATCGTCTGTTTCCAGGTGGGATGCAGCTTGAGCGGACTCTGGCCGGTTGGCAGCCATTCGACATCCTCCGGCAGCCGCACGGGCAGCTGGTCATCCGGGACCGGCACCTGGCCATGCACCGGGCAGTAGACGATCGGGATCGGGGCGCCCCAATACCGCTGACGGGAGATCAACCAGTCCCGCAGGCGGTAACCTACCGCTCGCTCGCCCAGCTTGTGTTCTTCCAGGTATTCGATCGTTGCGTTGACCGCCTGCTCCTGCGACGTTCCGGTCAGCGGTCCGGAGTTGATCATCTCTCCGTAGATGACCAGAGCTTCTTTCATCGTGGCCCCGTCGGGCGCGCCACCTTCCGGAGGCCGGATCACCGGACGCACCTCAATGCCGTGCTTGCGGGCAAACTCAAAATCGCGCCCGTCGTGCGCCGGGACCCCCATGATCGCGCCGGTGCCGTAGGTCATCAGCACGTAGTCTGCCACCCAGACCGGGATACGCTCGCCGTTCACCGGATTGATGGCAAAGCCGCCGGTAAACACCCCGGTCTTTTCCTTATCCACCGCCTCGCGCTGGATATCGGTTTGCCGGGCGGTCTTCTCGACATATTTTCGCACTGCGTGCTGCTGCTCCGCGGTGGTCAGCAGCGCCACCAATGGATGCTCCGGCGCCAGCACCATGAAGGTAGCACCCCACAACGTATCCGGCCGGGTGGTGAAGATCGGAAACTCGTCTTCGGCCTCCGTCCGGAAGGTGACCTTGGCGCCCTCGCTCCTCCCGATCCAGTTGGTCTGCAGCAGCTTTATGGGCTCCGGCCAATCCAGATGAGAAAAGTCCAGCAGTTCGTCGGCATACTTGGTAATCCGGAAGAACCACTGTTCCAGATCCTTCTTCACGACCGGAGTCTTGCAACGTTCGCAGACTCGTTCCTCGCCGATTACCTGCTCGCGGGCCAGCACCGTCTGGTCCTTGGGACACCAGTCCACCGGGGCCATCTTCTTGTAAGCCAAGCCACGCTTGAAGAGCTGCAGGAAGAACCACTGGGTCCAGCGGTAATACTCCGGATCGGAGGACACCGCTTCCCGCGACCAGTCCCACATCGCCCCCATGCTCCGCAGCTGTCCGCGCATGCGGTCGATGTTGGCATAGGTCCACTTCATAGGATGCGTGTTGTGATCGATGGCGGCGTTCTCGGCCGGCAGCCCGAAGGCATCGAAGCCGATCGGATACATCACGTTGTAGCCCTTGCGGCTGAGGTAGCGGGCCCGCGCATCGGAGGGGGTCATGGCGTACCAGTGGCCGATGTGCAGGTTGCCGGAGGTATAGGGGAGCATGGTCAGGAAGTAGAACTTCCGACGCTTTGGATCGACCCGAGCCGCATACAGCCCGTCGCGTTCCCAGCGTGCCCGCCACTTCGGTTCGATGGTCACTGGATCGTAGCGATCGACCATGACCCGCCCGCTTCTGATTGCCTCGGTCACTTTATCCTCCCTACCCGTGGTTCCCTTCGCCCAGAACAGAGAACGCCCCCTCGCCGTTTCAGGGTCGAAGGGGCGCTGCGCGGTACCACCCTGATTGCCCGGACCGACTCCGGGCCACTCGTTCGCCTGCTAGATGATAGTGCGGCTATGTACCGTTCGCCGGATTGCAGGTGGACCCAGTGGGATTCGAACCCACGACCTTCTCAATGCCATTGAGACGCGCTCCCAACTGCGCTATGGGCCCTGGATCAAACAGGTGGACCTGGCGGGATTCGAACCCGCGACCTCATCAGTGCGATTGATGCGCGCTCCCAACTGCGCTACAGGCCCCCGCTTATAATACCGCAAATCCCCTATGGATTACCTGAAACGGATCGAACGGCTGTCTCACCTTTTGCGGACCGAGGGGCTCGAAGCGCTGGCGGTGCTCCCCGGGCCAAACTTGACTTATCTCACCGGGCTTTCCTTTCATCTGATGGAGCGCCCGGTGGTCGGCCTGTTCTCGGCTGGCGCCCCACCCCGGCTCATTCTTCCCGAATTTGAACAGCCAAAAGCCGAGGCTGGGGCCGTCGCGCTGGAGCTCTTTTCCTACGGCGAGCACGAGGGGGCCAGCCTCTCGGCTTTTCAAGCCGCGTTGAGCGGGATGCCAGCCGACGGCCGGGCAGTGGCGGTCGAGCCGCTGCGGGCCCGATTCCACGAGCTTGGCTTGCTCCAAGCTGCCTCGCCCCAGACCCGGTTCGTCACGGGAGCCAGCCTGCTGGCAAGCCTTCGAATGGCGAAGGATCCGGCCGAGCTGGAGGCCATCCGCCGGGCGATCGAGATCGCTCAGGTGGCCTTGGACGCGACCGTCCCCCAGATCCGGCTCGGGATGACCGAATCCGAGCTGGCCTCCGAGTTGATCGTCCAGCTGCTGCGGGCGGGTTCTCAGCCGGAACTCCCCTTCAGCCCGATCATCGCCACCGGCCCCAACTCGGCCCATCCGCACGCGGTCCCCGGGGACCGGCGGCTGGGCGCCGGAGAATTGCTTGTACTTGATTGGGGAGCGAGCGCTTCCGGCTACATCTCGGACCTTACCCGTACTTACGCCGTGGGAGAGATTAACCAGGAATTGGCCCAGGTTCATCGAGTTGTCCAGCAAGCCAACGCGGCGGGCCGGGCGGCAGTTGGGCCCGGTGTTCGCTGCGGTGAGGTCGACCGGGCGGCGCGGGCGGTGATCTCTTCGGCTGGATACGGGAAATTCTTCCTTCATCGGACCGGACACGGAATCGGACTCGAGGCCCATGAGCCGCCATACATCCGAGAGGGAGAGACCACCGAACTCGCTCCCGGGATGACGTTCACCATCGAGCCGGGAATCTACCTCCCCGCTCGTGGGGGAGTCCGGGTGGAGGATAACGTCGTGGTCACTTCAGAGGGCAGCAGCACCCTGACCAGCACTCCGCGTGAGTTGAAGGTCGTGGGTTGAGGACGATCCTCCCCGGCGGGGAACCGTTCTTCTTCCTCGGGCATTCGGGCAGCGGATGTTTGCTGCTGCATGGGCTCACCAGCGCTCCTCAAGAGATGCGCGGCCTGGGCGAGTATCTCGCAGGCCGGGGGCACACGGTACTCGGGCTGCGTCTGCCGGCCCATGCCACTGAGCCCCGAGCGATGCTTCACTCCCGCTGGGAGGATTGGTTGGCGGCGGCCGAGGATGGCTACCACTTGCTCGAGAACAATGTACGCCAGGTCATCGTGCTGGGACTGTCGCTGGGCGGGGCGATCGGACTGCTCTTGGCATCCAGCCGGCCCATTGCCGGAGTGGTTGCCATGTCGACTCCCTATGAAGTCCCGCCCCAGCCTCGGCTGCGCTTCCTGAAGACATTGCTCCGGCCGCTCGGGTTGCTCGGTCGAGTGATGCCTTTCCTGCCGAAACTCCCCCCCTGGGACTATCGAGACCGTGAAGCCGCCCGGAACCATCTCACCTATCCGGTCATGCCGGTCCGCGCCATCACCGAGACCGCCCGACTCCTGACCGTGATGCGGGAACGTCTGTCTGAAGTCCGCGTGCCCGTGCTGTTGATGCACTCGATTCACGATGGTGGAGTTTCTCCGGACAACGCCCGGTCGATTTTCGAGCGATTGGGATCCGCAGAGAAGCGGCTGCAGTGGCTCGAGAACAGCGGACATGTGGTGACGGTGGAGCCGGCCCATCGCCAGGTGTATCAGTCTGCGGCTGAGTTCGTGGAACGGGTGGGACGGCCGGCCAAGGAGCGACTCGAGGATCCGGTTGGGGAAGCGCTTAGCCCTCTTCGCCGTGGTGCTTCACTTGGGCAATGATCCCCTCGGCCACGTGCGACGGGACGGTCTCGTAGTGGCTGAACTTCATGTCGAAGATCCCCCGACCGCCGGTGATCGATCGCAGCTCGGTCGTATAGCGCTGGACTTCGGCCAAAGGAACCTGAGCGGTAACGATGCTTCGGCCACGCTCGCTTTCCATTCCCTGCACCTTGGCCCGGCGGGTATTGAGGTCGCCCATTACATCACCCATGTTGGCCTCCGGAACCGTAATCCGGAGCGTGACGACCGGCTCCAACATCACCGGGTGGGCATCTCGCACTGCCAGCTTGAAGGCCTCCCGGCCGGCGATCTCGAAAGCGACCGCCTTTGAGTCGACCGGGTGCTCCTTGCCGTCTGTCACGAAAACCTTGACCTTCTCCACGGGGTTGCCGGAGAGGACCCCGGCCTTCAGCACCCCCCGGACTCCCTTCTCGATGGCGGGCAAGTAGCTGGAAGAGATCGCCCCGCCGAATACCTCGTTGACGAACTCGAAATCGGAATCTGGCAGCGGCTCAACCCGCATGTGAACCTCAGCAAACTGGCCGGACCCGCCGGTCTGCTTCTTGTGGCGGTACATGGAGTTCCCTACTTTCGTGATGGTCTCTCGATACGGGACCCGGGGGACCTCCGTACTCAGTCCGACTTGGAATTTCGCTTCGGCTTTGCGAATCGCTGCATCGATATGTTGATCACCCATCCCTTGCAGAATCGTCTCGTTGGTGCTGGGTTCCTGGTGCCAGTTGAGGGTGGGATCCTCCTCGGCTAGTCGAGTGAGGACCGAGCTAATCTTGGCCGCGTCCGCCTCGGTCTTCGGCAGCACCGCCACTGAGTACAGTGCGTTGGGGTAAGTCGGGGAGGCAAGCGTGATGGGCATATGCCTGTCGCACAGCGTATCTCCGGTTTGGGTCGTGCTCAACTTCGCCACCACCCCAATATCGCCGGCGTGCAGGTTCCTGGTTGAAAGCTGTTCCTTGCCCCGCATGAGGTGGAGGGTTCCCAGACGCTCCTCCTCTCGCCGGGCCGGGTTCCATACCCGACTGTCGGAGCTCATCGTCCCCGAAAATAGCCGCAGGTAGGTCAGGCGGCCGACAAATGGATCGGCGGTCGTTTTCAAGGCATAGGCTGCGAGCGGTCCGGTATCTCCCCCATCCAGCTTGACTTCTCCGGTTGGTCCGGTACCTGTCCTCGGCGGGGCCTCAGCAGGAGAGGGGATGAGGTCGACGATCGCTTCCAGCAGCGGGATGACTCCGAACCCGGCTGTTCCGGCGGTTGCGAAGACCGGGACGAAGCGTCCTGAGAGCACGGCGCGCTGGAACCCTCGCGTGACTTCATCCGCGTTGAGCGGCTCCCCTTCGAGGTACTTCTCGAGCAGCGCATCGTCGCCCTCGGCTGCGGCCTCCACCAGCACGGTTCGCCCCGCCTCGGCCGCCTCTGCAAACTCGGCCGGGATGGCTTCTTCCGTCCTCCCGTCCGCAGGCCGGGCCATCATCCGCAGCAGATCGATCGTCCCCCGGAATCCGTGCTTCTCGCCCCACGGGAGCTGAACCGGAACAAAGGACACACTGCTGGAAAGGGCGCTCAGGGTCGCCAACACCTTGGCAAAATTGGCGTTGTCGCGGTCCATCTTGCAGATGACCACCAGGCGCGGCAGCTTGAACTCGTCGCAGTACTTCCACATCAGCTCGGTGCCGACCTCAACCCCGGCCACCGAATCGACCAGCAGCGCGGCGCCTTCCACCACCCAGAGGGCTGAGATGGCCTCGCCCACGAAGTCCAAGAAGCCTGGCGTATCCAGCAGATTGATCTTGTGCTCTCGGAATTCGATGGGCAAGACGCTGGTCGAAAGCGAATGTGCGCGTCGGACCTCCTCCGCTTCGAAGTCGGAGACCGTGGTGCCCTCCTGCACAGTACCCACCCGGGTGAGGGCCCCGGTGTGAAAGAGCATCGCCTCTGCTAGCGAGGTCTTGCCAGCCCCGCCATGCGATACCAGAGCGATGTTGCGCACTGCTTGAGTTGGGTAGTCTTTCATACGCTGAACTCTTCGCCGGGGGGAGAGGGATTGTAAAAGAGGGGTATGGGGATGTCAACGAAACCCGCGATGATACAATCCGCCCGTTGTCTGCCGGCCAGTTCTTTAACCAGCACTCGTTCACCATCGTTGCCGGGGCGGCCCTGGCTTTGTTGGCGTTCGCCCTGCTACGGGACGGCATTGAGCCGGCCGATTTGCTCGCCCTCGGGGCGCTGATTCTAGGGCTCGGCCTCTCCTACGCCTACTTCAACCCGGGAAAGAGCACCGAATCTGAACCGGGAGAGGTATTGCGGCAGATCGGGGCCGGCACGCCGGTTCTGCTCGAATTTCAAAGCCTCTTCTGAGCAGGCTGCATGGCAGCCAAACCCATCGTGGATGGGATCGAACGGGAACATGGGGCGAGGCTGCGGGTCATCCGACTTAACATTCAAGACGAAGTCGGAGCGAAACTAGCGGGGCAGTTCGAGTTTCAGTACACGCCCACCTTTGTGCTGCTAGATGCTCAGGGAGCGCTCGTCCGGCGCTGGGCCGGAGCCATCGACCCAGCCCAGGTCCGCAGCTTGCTGGAGAAGCCGTGAATCTGGCGGAAAACCAGGCGGCTCGACCGGTCGGCGCGAGCACGACCGGGTTGGCTCGAGTGTTGTTCCTCTTCCTGGACGGCGTCGGACTGGGACCGGACGACCCGCAAGTCAACCCCTTCGCCGCCGCCAACTTGCCGAACTTTTCTGAGCTGTTGAACGGCAGGCGGCTGGTCGCCGGTTCGGCCCCCTGGGACGGCGACCGGGCCAGCTTGCGGGCGGTCGATGCGCTGCTGGGAGTCGACGGATCGCCGCAGTCCGCGACCGGACAGGCCGCGCTGCTGACTGGACGCAATGTGCCGGCCCTGGTTGGAGAACACTATGGCCCGAAACCCAATCAGGCGGTTGCGGGGATCGTGCGGGCCGACAACCTATTCAAGCAGGTTGTGCAGCGAGGGGGGTCGGCCGCGTTGCTGAACGGCTATCCGCCGCGATATTTTCAGAGTATCGAAAGCGGCCATCGGTTGTATTCTTCGATTCCATTGGCCGCCACCGCGGCGGGCCTTGAGCTAAAAAGCGTCGAGGACATGCAGGCCGGAAGGGCCATGGCGGCCGATTTCACCGGCGCGGGCTGGGCAGCTCAGCCGGGCTTTCCAGCCGCGCCGATCTACAGTCCGGAGCAAGCCGGCCAACAGTTGGCGCTCCTGGCGCGGCAGTACGATCTGTCCTGGTTCGACTATTGGCTGAGCGATCTGGTCGGGCACCGGGGCGAGCTGGCCGACGCCGTCGCTCTGCTGGAAAACCTGGATGGAGTCCTTGGAGGATTGGCCCGCGCCTGGGGCGATCGGGGAGACCTCATCGTGATCAGTTCGGACCACGGGAATCTGGAAGATCTTTCGCGGCGCGGTCACACCCGGAACCCGGTGCCGGCGCTCTTGATCGGTCGGCGGGAAGAACGGCTTGCCTTTGCGGCCCACTTGCGGGACCTGACGTCCTTCGCCCCTGCCATCCTGGCGCTGATCTTTGGGGCCGACCAGTAAGGGATCCGCTTCGACCCAGAATATCGCTGGCTGGGCTAGACCTGTTCGTAGCGAGAGAGGTTTAGAACGAAGATCGTAGCGCGGCGCTGGACGGCATCCTCCGGTGGTTGAGCGTTCGCCCGGATGATGTCCAACGCACCGTCCACCTTGTTTTCTTCCATTCCCATCAGCAAGGTCGTGTTGCCACGACGCAGGAAGCCGCCGGTGGAGGAAATTCGCGTGGCCCGGTAGCCCGCCTCAATCAACTTGCGGAGTACGCTCTCCGCGTCTACATCGTTCAGGATTACGACCAAGAGTTTCATGTTCAGATCGCCTCGTAGCGCTCAACGTCGAACACGAAGACCGTAGCCCCCCGCACCCGGACCGCCTGGGGCTCGATCGGTGGTGCCAGCTGAGCCCCGGCGAGGGAGGAGACGTACTCCACCCGGTCCCGGGCCGCATTCTCCACGATAGAAACTGCTTGTTCGACCATGCCGTTCGGCACTCCCACCAGCAGGGTATGGTTCGACTGTCGCAGGAATCCTCCGGTGCTTTGAATCCGAGTGCTGGGGAAGTTGCGGATCGCCAAAGCGTGCGAGACCGACTCCAGATCGCGATCGTGCACCACAACCAGCATCAGCTGTTTGACGTCTCCGGCCGGGCCGTAGTCAAATGGCCCGCCGGGCCAATCTTCGCGGCTCAAATCCAGGGCCGTATCCACCTCCGCCACCAATTGCACGTAGGTGTCCTCGGCAATTACGCCGTCCCGCCTCAGGTTGGCCAACACTCCGCGTTGGGCTCGCAGCTCCTCCCGCCGGGCCGCGATGAACTCATCCGCCTGCAGGCTGGGTGCCCGCTGCAACACCTCCTGAACCGCCTTTGCCAAGGCGTCCGCCCGCTGACGCAACACGGGCTGGACCCGATCCCAGGTTGGCAGCGAGATCAGCCCTTCTTGGTGGAGTTGCTGGATGTGGTCGAATCCGGTCCGGGCGGCTAACGCCCTGGCGTGGCGAAGCTCAAACTCAATGTGTTCTTCGGTTCGGAAGACCAGCTGCAGGCGCCGCACCAGTTCACCCATCGTCAATCCCTGCGCCAGCAGTGTGAATAACACGACGCCAAAAGTGATGAGGATCAGCGTCTCTCTATCCGCTCCCATTTCAATAGGCAGGCTGAGGGCAAGAGCCAACGCAATGGCGCCGCGCAACCCACCCCAGAACAAGACCGGGCGCCAGCGAGAGGGCAGATCTGGCCCGAGGCGCGAGAGTAGATAGATGCTGACCGCCCGGCTCACCAGCACGGCCGCGATCGCCCACAGGATCAGCTTCCAATTGACGAGCAGCTTGGGCAGATCGATGGCCAAGCCGATGAGCAGGAAGACCGCCGAGTTGGCCAAGAAGGCGACATACTCCCAGAAGTTGAGCACGACAATCCGAGTGGTGGGGGACATCCCTCGCTCACCGATGTTCCCATTGATCAGCCCCGCCGCAACCACGGCCAGCACGCCACTGACGTGCAGCTGCTCGGCCAGCAGGTAGGAGCCATAGGCTATGACGGTCGTCAGGGTAGTCTCCACCAGGTAGTCATCGATCCGGCCGATGAGCTGCAGTACAGCCCAGCCCAAGACAAAACCGACCACTATCCCTCCGCCGCCGATCCGGAAAAAATCGATCACGCCACTGACGAGATCGAATTGTCCGGTCTCCAACGCACTTAGAGCGATCCCAAAGATTACGATCGCGGTGCCATCGTTGAATAGGCTCTCGCCTTCCAACAGCACTTCCAATCGCTTCGGCGTCCCGAGCTTCCGGAAAATCGCGACGACTGAGACCGGGTCGGTGGCCGCAATCAACGCTCCAAATACCAGGGCCGACCCCAGCGCCAGCCCGGGACCGAGCGAGAGAATTCCTCCCACGAGCAGCATGGTCAGCACGACACCAGGCACGGCCAGCAGGCCGATGGTAACCAGGTTTCTGCGGAGCTCCCTCAGGTTGAGGTGAAAGGCTGACTCGAATACCAACGGCGGCAGGAAGATCGAGAGGATGAGCTCCGGGGTGAGGTCGATCCGCAGCGGGGAGCTAACCGAAAGAACCAGCCCGACCAAGACTAGCGCGACCGTGTAGGGGATGCGGACGCGGCGCGCCGCAATGGCCACCAGCGAGGCGATGGTCAGCATGATGAGCACTAAGGGAACGAGCGGGGCGAGATTGTCCATGCTACTGTCCGGCTAGTATAGCTTCCGCGACCTGGCGGACCTGCTCCACAGTCTGGGTCTGCCTGCCTGCCACTCGAATCTCACCACCGTCGGGAAACCGGACTTGTGCCCCCTCTGCATCCCAGCGAATGGCCAACCCTCTCCATCGCAGGTTGATCGGCCACGGAAAAGGATTGTGGCCCCGCAGCGCGATCTTGGTGGGGGTGATCAGGCGGACCCCCAAGACATACAACAACAAGGACACTGGCGCGATGCCTGCGCTGTGACCTCGCTCCCCTACACCTCCTGGTCGATCGGCAAAGTAGGCTTCCCGGGTGGCCTGCTGCTCGTGCAGCGATGCGATGCAGGCCCGCAGCAACTTTCCGACCAATTCAGCGGCCTGTTCCAGAAAGCCGTAATCGACGAGTCCCTCGCCGATCAAGACGTTTGGCAGCATCCACACCGTGGCAGCCTGTGCCGCCCGGTAGGCGCGGTCCTGCGCGCTGCAACTCGTGATTCCAAACTCGCGCCAAAACTTCTCCGGTCGCAGAACTGTGTCCTGCACCAGCCGGGCCGCCCGCCCTGCGTCCAGGAGGCCGGACCAGAGCGGCAATAGGCCGCTCTGGTCCTGGCGGCGGAAATCGGGAATTCGGATCTCGACCGCAGTCCCCTTGCCAATTCCACGCACCTCGATCCGATCCAGACCGGTGTACGTCTTATCCGTGGTCGCGGTCCCGAGCGACCCAAACCAACTGAATCGCCGTTCGGTCAACCGTTCGATCCGCTTGCGCTGGGTCCGTCCGCTCCCATGCACAAAGACCTGGATCGCGTGCCGCTCGCCTTCCTTCGAGTGAATGCGGAACAGCAAACGGGAAGGTGGCTCGAGCTGCTTGGTGAGCTTCAGGCTAAATTCCCCTTTGCCGCTTCCGATCCTGCGCCCGGGAGGACTGGTGTGCAGCTCGCGATCCCGATGCAGGTAGCTGGCATCCGCGTCGGACCAGGTCTCTTCAACCGCTAATCGCAGCCGTTCCAGCCGGCTGGGCAATTCGGCATCGGCGGGCTCCAACTCGAGCACCCGTTCCATTTCGAGTAGGGAGGTGATTTCCCGCGATAGATAGGCGGCCAGATCCGGAGTCTCGGCATAGCTGACGTCGAGCCCCTGCCCCCAATCCCGCCAGCGGACGAAGGACGGCCAGTCGTCGAATCCGGAGTGGAGGGTGTGGTCCCATTCCGGATAGCCGTCTTGATCGCGATCATGCCGCTTGCCAAACCAGCTCTCCACGAAAGAGGTCAACCTGGGATAGACCCGGGCGAGGAAACCCTGATCTTCGGTGTGCTGGTAGATCCGCCAGGCCAGGCTGCACAAGAGCGGGATGCTCTGGGCACCGTTTCGCTGGCCACCAAGCCCTGGCTTCCAATCGATGGAGCCGTCTGAATTCTGGGCCGCCAGGAAGTTGAGCACGACCCCTTTGGCTAGTTCAGGAGCAGCCGGCAAGATCTGGAGCGCGTTGAGCAGAGCCTGTCCCGCGGTCTCGCCGTTCCAGTGGATATCGTAGTCACGCCCATCTGTTCGAGCGGAGTGGCCGTACTCCGGAGTGCGGACCTGAACGGATGCGGGGTGCGGGAGCAAGCGAGTGGGCCCGACGAAGCTGGCCAGCGAGATGGTTTGGGCGGCTGCCAGGGTCGCGTCCCAATCCGGGTCGCCCGTCTCGATTTCGACCAGGCCCGAATTGGCGCGTTCGACCCGGGCGATCTCGGCGTCCCAATTGAGAGCGACCAGGCGCCGAGCTGCCTGGAATGAGGCGTCCAACTCGGGCAGTGCCGAGTGGGCCCAGCTAAAGCTCTCCGAACCCCCCGCCGGCAGGCTAGGTTTCAGCTGCAGGCCAGGGTACGGGGCAATCGCCGCAGACGCACCTCCGGAGAGAAACACCAGCGGGGCCAGTTCCCCGCTCGCACCTATCAACACCATCGCTCCTTGGTGAGCCACACTGGTCATCGTCTGCCCATGCTCCGCGGGGCGCAAGACGGCATGCAGCAGTAGCGCAGGTTGGATCGCCTGTCGGGCCTGGTTCGTAAGAGTCAATCGGCCCCCCACCAGGTTGGACTCGGCCACCCAATATTCGGCGCTGACCTGCAGTTCCGGGAATGGGAAGAATTCCAACCGAAGGTAATTCGGTAGAAACAGCCGAACCTCGGGTGGTCGATGAAAGCGGGCGGGATCAAGAAGAGAGTCCTGATCGATCCGGAAACCGGCAAAGATGCGCATGCTGCGCGCTCTCCGGCCGTAGCTCGTCTCGAGCGCCAGAGCTGAGGGCTCGCCGCCGCCAATCCGCAGCTCCCAGATTTGATCGTCTACGTAGTTGGGGCGGGTCAACCGGGCGTCGGCCGCGATTATTAATGAAAGCGGCGCATCGGCGCCGAGAGACCATTCGCGCATGCCGGAATTGTACGGAGGCTTTAGGCTTCGGTCAAAGCGATCGGCACGACCGGAAGCCAGCCGACCGGCTGGTATACAATCCTCCCGACCGTTGAGGATTGCCGCATGGAACACGGCCTTTACTTTCAGCAGTTTGAACTCGGGAAGCGAATTGGCACTCCCGGCCGGACTGTTACCGAAGCCGACATCGTGAACTTCGCCGGCCTTTCCGGTGATTTCAACTCAATTCATACCGACGCGGCCTATTCGGCGGGCTCCTCTTATGGGAAACGGGTGGCCCACGGATTGCTCGTGCTCTCGATCGCATCCGGCCTGGCGGTAAGGACCGGGATGATGGAAGGAACGGTGTTGGCCTGGCGGGAGATCAGTGACTGGCGCTTCAGCCAGCCGGTGTTTATCGGCGATACGGTTCAGGTGCTGTTGGAGGTCATCGAGACCAAACCGATGCCTCGATTGAATGCCGGGATGGTCGGCCTCAATGTGCAGGTCAACAATCAGGACGGCGAGATGGTGATGAACGGGCGCTGGACCCTGCTGGTCCTCAACCAGCCGTGAAGCCAGCGGCCGGAGGCCGCAAGCAGGTCCGGTAGAGCCGGTGCTATAATCCCTCCCCATGAGTCACGAGCCGGATGAGGGCTCGGTAGACGACAAGCCGGCGCCCAAGGGCAGGCCTGACGAGCAGGCTTCCGAGGGCGCACCCCAGCCCGAAACTCCCAGTTCCCTTCCGCATCGCCACCCCACCGGCTCACCTGGGTTGACCGGAGGCTGGATGGCGGAGGCGGACGAGCCATCCCAAGCCCCGGCACCTACGTCACCCTTCGTTGAAGGGAGCTTCGGCGAACCTGCTGAGGAAGGCTCCCCCGGGGCCGAGCAGGATTTAGGCGAGACAAAGCCCTCCACTCAACCGGGAACCGATCCCGGAGCGGCTCCGCCACCACTCGGCGAACTTCCCCAGCGGGTGCCGGAGCGTGACCTCTCGGCTACCCAGGTCACCCCTGCGGCCTACGTTCAGGTCTGGGAAGCCAACCTCGGCCATCCCCCTCAGAGGGGTGGTTTCGGTGGATGTCTGCTGCGGATGGCGATCCTTGGCCTGTTCGCAATCATCGCGGTGACGATTGGAGTCGCCTCTTTCGGCCTATACCAGTACTACGCCCTGGCTGCTACCCTGCCCCCGGTCGGGGATTTGCAGCAGCACGCGGCCCAGTTCGAAACAACCCGCATTTTGGACCGGGAGGGCAATCTGCTTTACGAGATCCTGGATCCGCAGGCGGGGCGCCGCACCTATGTGCCGCTGGAACAGATCGCCCCAGACATGCTGGCCGCGATCATCGCGACCGAGGACTCTGGCTTCTACAGCAACCCGGGGTTCGACCCGGCCGCGATCGCTCGCGCCATCTGGCAGAACCTGCAGGAGGGAGAGACGGTCTCGGGAGCCTCGACCATCACCCAGCAGATTGCCCGCAACTTGCTGCTCTCCCCCGAGGAACGCACCCAGCGGACCGCACTGCGCAAGGTTCGCGAGATCTTGCTGGCGGCCGAGATCGCCCGTCGCTATACCAAGGACGAAATCCTCGAGCTGTACCTGAACCAGGTCTACTACGGCAACCTGGCCTATGGGGTCGAGGCCGCCTCTCAGACCTACTTCGATACTCCGGCCGCCGACCTGACCCTCGGTCAAGCCTCATTCCTGGCGGGGCTGGTCCAGGCCCCTGCGGTCTACGATGTGTTTGTCAACCGGGAAGCTGCTTTAAACCGCCAGCGAGTGGTCCTGGTCCTGATGGTAAATGCCAGCACCGAGCAGGGGTGTATCTATGTCAGCAATTCGATCCAACGGCTGTGCATCACCCCGGAGCTAGCTGGGGCGGCCTCGGCCGAGCTGGTCGAATACGAGTTCAACTCCCCGGACGTCGCGATCCGGTTCCCGCATTGGGTGAACTACGTGCGGGCCGAGTTGGAGGCTCGCTTCGATCCGCAGACGATCTACCGGTCCGGGTTCACGGTGTACACCAGCCTGGACCCGGAGCTGCAAGAGGCCGCGGAGGACATCGTTCAGAAGCAAGTCACGAGTCTGACCGAGCAGCACAAGGTCGGCAACGGGGCTCTGATCGCGCTGCGGCCCAGCACGGGCGAGATCCTGGTCATGGTCGGGTCGGCGGACTTCTACGCCGAGGCGATCGATGGCCAGGTCAACATGACTCTGGCGCTGCGCCAGCCCGGCTCCTCGCTGAAACCACTGACCTATGCTGCAGCTTTCGAGAGAGGCTGGACACCCGGCACCTTGTTATGGGACGTGGAGAGCGAGTTCCCGCCCTATAAGGATCCGGAGGATTCTTCCAAGCCGTACAAGCCCCGAAACTACGATGACCGATTCCACGGCCCGGTCACGGTCCGAGCGGCCCTCGCCAACTCCTACAACATCCCGGCGCTCAAGACCCTTGAGTTTGTTGGCATTTACGATGATCCGTCTACTCCGCAGGAAGAGGGGCTGATTTCATTTGCCCAGCGGTTGGGGATTACAACCTTCACCCGGAGCGACTACGGGATCGCCCTGACCTTGGGCGGGGGCGATATCACCTTGCTCGAGCTCACCGGCGCCTATGCCACCTTCGCCAACAGCGGCCTGCGGTTGCCCCCGGTGGCGATCACCCGAATCACCGATCACACCGGCGCAACCGTCTATGAGTACACGGTCCCCGCCGGCGAGCGAGTGATCCGGCCCGAGCACGCCTTTCTGATCACCTCGATTCTCTCCGACAACACGGCGCGCACGCCGGCCTTCGGGCCGAATTCACCGTTGGTGCTTCCCTTTCCGGCGGCAGCCAAGACCGGGACGACCGACAAGCCGATCCGCGACAATTGGACCCTGGGCTATACCCCCGACATCGCAGTTGGAGTGTGGATCGGCAATGCGGACAACAGCCCGATCGAACAGACCTCCGGGGTGACCGGCGCCGGTCCGATTTGGAACGAGTTCATGCAGCTGGCAATACAGCGTCTGGTCGGTGGCGAGCCCACCCCATTCAGCCGGCCTGCCAGCATCATCGAAGTGCCGATCTGCGCCGTTTCAGGGGCGGAACCCTCTGAGTGGTGCCCGGCCCACCGGGTAGAGTTTTTTGCGTCGGATCAGCCGCCGCTTCCTCCGGAGCTCGATCTGTGGCGCAAGGTCTGGATCGACGGCTATTCTCAAGAACTTGCTTCGGCAGTGTGCCCTGATTTTGCCGAGGAGAAGCTCGGGCTGGCGGTGCCAGACCCGTGGGGCCGAAAGTGGATCAACGAAGCCGAAGAGGGTAAAGCTTGGGCCGAGCGGATGGGGTTTGAGGAGGAGGAAGAGATCTTCTTCATCCCGGAGGCCACCTGCGACGCCGACAGCCCGCGCCCGCTGCTAGTAATCACCGCTCCGCTGCAGGGTTCGATCCTGTCGTCCGGCCCGATCCCAATTATCGGCCGGGCGGCCGCTACGGGTGACTTCCTGGACTGGATTCTGGAAGTTGGGGTCGGCAGCGACCCGGATTTTTGGCCGGATGTGG
>CAZPZD010000035.1:17950-26564 GCA_964590515.1 uncultured Anaerolineaceae bacterium
CGACGCCCTAACTCGGTGGGTTCATCACTTCACGTCGGGCTCGCCTGATCCGACCCTGAAGAGCAGAAATGCGCCCATTTCGGAGCTAGGTGAATTCGGCTTATGGCCCTACAATCCCTCGACGGTTGGCCCTCCAGCTCTTTGTCACGGCCGTTCTGATCATCGGGGCCGGCGCGTTCTTCACGTCATCTAGAACGCCTAATTTACCCGTTGCGAGAATGCCCATTCTCAACGAAATAGGCCTCGGATCAATTAGGGGCCCGCACCAGAATAAGCGCCCGGCCACATAAATGGGGAGGTTGTCGTAGCAACTCAGAATGCTGGGTTCCCAGAGGATCCCCCCACAAGAGCAGAGGAAAAATCATCTCACCTCTACAGAAAGGTCGGTTTGATCATTGGAGTCATCGCGGCTACTGCCGCGGTAATTGCAGCGGCCGCGGGCGTGTTTACGCCAGCCTCTACCGAGCCTGCTTTGACCGTCAAGGAATCCCCTTCGGCGATTGTCGTTCCACCCACGCGAGCTCCGCCGACCGAAGCCTCGGAGGCCCAGCAGCCCCCAACAGATTCGCCCTCCCCTCGGGCAATCCCCGACATCTCTGAACTTGACTGCGGACTCCTAGCTGGCGCCAAGACCTTCGCGGGGGAAGCCGGAAATCAGGGTTGGGCTGAAGACCAGGATTCAGAGGACGTGGATGACGCTTTCCTCTACTTGAACTGGAAGTATGTTGCGGTGGAGTTTGATGCGCGCCGGGAAGTCTTGGGGCCGGGGAATGAGGCGGCGGTTGCGTTCGAAGTACAAGATTCACTCTGGAGGTTTGTCTCCCTCGCGGATCATCGGGACCTCAACACACCCTTCATGGAGGGGCCCGAGATTGCAGTGATACCCATGGATGACTTCCCGTTTGCCGTAGGAGACGAGATCCTCAGTCTGCACCTCCGCTTCTGGTTCAATCATTCTTTCGCCATTGACATCATCAGTATCCAGGCTTGCACTGAAAAATATCCTGGCTGACCCGCTCGGCTAGCTAACTATCTTCGGCAGCCTCGCCGTCTGCTGTTTCGCGTTCTGGCATTGGTTGCCCGAAGGGACAGTTTGGCTGGTCCTGATTGTGCTTCTACCCTTTGAAGTCTAATGGTATTGATACCCATCAGCCGACAGCCATGCAAGTGGAGTGAGACCAATGAATCCAAGCAAACTGCCCAGACAATCCGATACCGGTTACCTGGGCGTCTTTGAGCAGTACGTTCAGGAAGATACATATCACTGGTGGACCAGCAGCGAGATGCCGGTCGACATGCTGACCGTTGGCGCAAATTGCCAAGCAGTTCTTATCGCTGCGTTCATCCCGAGCAGCACCGGATTTGACGAGCTACCCGAACCGATGCAACCCGCTGGTCCCGCGTTCTTCTGGCGTGGGTTTCGAACAATTCCCGGGGAGTCTCCTCCCCGTAAGGTTGATGAGGCGATTTTCTATATGGGGCTTGGAGGCAAAGCCTGGCGGATCCACTCCAATGAATCCTCGGATCACTGGAATTATGTCATGTCAAGCTCAGGCGTTGATGGTCTGATGCAGGATTGGTATCTGCCAGCACAGAGGTTCGGATCCCTGGGAAGTCTTCTTGCCCATTCCACCGGAATCAATCCGATGGCCCCCTTCGATGCGTTGGAGGACTCGGACGCAACGACTTAGTGCTATCTCGCCCTCACCTCTCAAGCTCACGCGTCCAGTAACATGCCCAGCGCTGAAATCTTGGCAAGAATGTCCGCGCCTAAGGAAATCACGGCCACCTGTTATTTACGCGCGGGAAGTGGGATTCTCCCAACCAATTCCGAGCTCGACAATTGGCATTTTGAGCTTGGTCACGCGCCAATTCCTGCAATCATTCATCTTTAGCTTCGTGAGACGATTTTCGGACACCCCGGGTGCGCCCGTCGATACCGGCGCTCGGACCGAGCCCACCGCTGTCTTGCCAGGATTCGAGCGGCAGTTAATACCGCTGGCAGGACCCATTGCCGGTGGCGCCGGTGTATCAGGTCCAACAGCTTTCGAGGGCCCCAGTGGAGGTGCGCCTTGCGCAACTCCACCACCTCCTGGACGATCGCCGGGTCCGTCTGCCAAGGGCAGCCATGCGGTCGACGGGGCTGCTCGTGAAAGCCGTTCTGACCGTGTTCCTCGAATCGGTCGATCCACTTGTAGGCTGTCTTCCTTGAGATGCTGAAGCGTTCGGCCAGCTCGGTAACGGGGTAGTAGTTGAGCTGGTAGTCTTCCAGGACCTCAGTCGCTGTTCGCTCACGGTAACACCTCTCCAGGGCATGGATGGGACCTCCGGTGAGGGAAGGGATACAAATGTCCTTAGACAATGTGTCACCTATGTCTTTGGAATGTTCTGTTACCTATGTCCCGGAACGGTTCAACGGAGGAGGCGCGAAGGCAAGGGAGAGCGGGGTCGAGGCCATCATCGAGAATGGCCTGAAAGACTGGTGCGCCTTGATGTAGGTCGGCCGAGCGTCTACTCCAAACCGGATCTCGATTCCAACGCTTGGCCCTTAGCCCGGGCCCAAAGAGGCGCGAACGCTGGCCATGCTGAGTTGGTATAGCCAAGCCGCCATCTGTTCAGGCGTGTACCGCTGATCGTTTTCTAACCACCATGCAATCGCACCGACCCCGGCGTGCAGGACATAGCTGGCGGCCAGGTCCAGAGGGGGCCTGCTAGGATCGGCTAGGTGCGCCTGCGCCGGCAGCATGCGGCGGAATCCCTCTTCGATGTACTTGCGGAAGCTCTGCGCGCAGAACGCCGGATCGCCCTGCCTGCCAAGCATTACCCGATAAAATCTTCCGTTTGCCTGCATGTGTCGCAGCAGGCGGACCAGCCCAGCGGGCGGCGTATCGGGAGACGACACCGGTTCCACGCTGGGCGTAGCCTCTTCTTCAGCCAGGTCAATCATCGCTGAAAGCTCCCCGATGTGGTGCGCCAGCAGGTCGTACTTATCCTCGAAGTGTCGATAGAAAGTGGCCCGGTTCACCATCGCCCGCTCGGCGATGTCGCGCACGGTGACGTGGGCAAATCCTTTCTCGCTGCTGGCCTCAAGGAGCGCCTCCTGAAGCAGCTTGCGGGTTCGGCGGACCCGAAGGTCCTCTGTTTTCTGCGTCACTTTTCCACATCCTGCCGCATGTGCGACATACCGAGGCTCATTGCCGATTGACGGCGGTCTCAAGAGGGTGCTAGTCTGTTCCGCGACACTGAAGAGTATAAGCGACGAACCGGCATTTAGTCTACTACGCGTTCGTAAATGCATCTGTGTCGCGTAACCAAAGAGTGACGCCGAAGTGTCTGCCAGAGTGCTATTAGGGCCTGAAGCCCAATCACACAATCGAGGCAACCAGGGCTACCCGACGCCGCGGGTCCAGGCATTTACCCACCGTGTGTGCCCGGCCGTCTCCCGGCTCTCCACTGCCGGCAATCGGACGACCGGCCGACCTTCGGCTGGCGTCGCCGCGATCGTTGAAGCCGGGCACTCAGGAGTGGTCTTTGCGCAAAGCCTCGTGACACGATATTCCCTTCAGCGGATCTGCACCGCCACAGGCTTGCTCCCGGAATACGTCGGCGGCCAGGCCAGTCCATAGAGTAAGGCTGAGACACCTTGATGGAAAAGCCCATCGTTCGAGTTGAAGAGATCGTCAAGCTCTTCGGACGCAAGGTTCGCGCCCTCGACGGGATCAGCCTCGCCGTCGCTCCGGGCATCATTTACGGCCTGCTTGGGCCGAACGGGGCTGGTAAGACGACGCTCATCCGCGTACTCGCCACCTTGCTGCCGCCCGATGCAGGCACCGCGAGCGTCGCCGGCTTCGACGTTTGCCGCGAGCCGGCTGAAGTTCGGGCCCGCATCGGGCTGGCGGGTCAGTTCGCTGCGGTCGACGACTTCCTTACCGGCCGGGAGAACGTCGAGATGGTTGGCCGATTGTATGGGCTGCCACCCGGCGAAGCGCGACAGTATGCCGGCGAAGTGATGGAGCGCCTCGGCTTGCTGGAATGGGCCGAGCGGATGGTAAGAACCTATTCCGGCGGGATGCGCCGGCGGCTCGATTTGGCTGCGTCTCTCGTCGGCCGCCCGCAACTGCTGTTCCTGGATGAACCAACAGCCGGCCTCGATCCGGCCACCAGGATAGAGCTGTGGGGCTTGATCAAGGATTTGGTCGCCACAGGGACCACCGTGCTCCTCACCACCCAATACCTCGATGAGGCCGACCGGCTGGCCGACCGGATTGCCATCATTGATCATGGCCGGCTCGTTCGCGAAGGGACGGGGGAAGAGCTGAAAGCGTCGGTTGGCGGCTCGGTGGTCGTGATGACCGTGCCCGAGGCGGACCGCGGACGGGCACTCGAGGCGCTGCGCGGCCTCTCGGTCGCATCGCCGGCCTCCGACGAGAAGCAGAGGAGGGTCTCGTTGCCGGCACCAAACGGCTCGAGGACCCTGATGGAGGCGCTGCGCCTGCTGGCAAACATCGGGATTGCGCCAGAGGACGTGACGTTGCACAAACCGACTCTCGATGACGTGTTCCTGGCGTTGACAGGGCATGCCGCCACCACTGGCGAGGGTAGAGAGACTTCTATCGAAGCAGAGGCGCGACGGCGACAAGGCCATGAGCGTTCAGCGGAAGGCGGGAGGGGAGCTTGATCCCTCAAACCCCGATTGCGTCGAATGCAACCTCGTTGGAGCGAACCGCAAGCGACATCGCAATCCTCACATGGCGCAACTTGGTCCGGTTCGTCCGGCAGCCGCAACTGCTTCTGTTTTCCACGCTCCAGCCCGTAACCTTCATGCTGCTGTTCAACTATGTTTTCGGCGGAGCGATCGAGCTGGCGCTCCCGCCGGCCGCGGGCAGCGACTACGTGAACTGGCTCGTGCCTGGCCTGTTGGCTCAATTCGCGCTTTTCGGCGGCGGGCAGACGGCGGCCGGCCTGAGCGAAGACCTGTCCCGGGGGGTCATTGACCGGTTCCGCTCCTTGCCGATCGCGCGCTCGGCGGTGCTGGCCGGACGTTTGCTCGCTGACCTGATCCGCTCAACGTTCATCCTGGGGCTGCTGGTGGGGGTGGGGTTTCTCATCGGCTTTCGCCAGCAGACCGGGCTGGCGGGCTTGCTCGGCGCGCTGGCGGTGGGGCTGGTGTTCGGTTATGCCTGGTCGTGGGTGATGGCGGCGGTGGGGCTGCTGGTGCGCACTGCCGAGTCCATCCAAGCGGCCGTCTACCTGGTGGTCTTCCCGCTGGCGTTCGCCAGCGGGGTATTCGTACCGACCGAGACGATGCCGGCCTGGCTGCAAGGGTTTGCACAGCACCAGCCGGTCACTGTGGTCACCAGCGCGTTGCGCGGCCTAGTACTGGGCGCGGGCGCCCTGCCGGCCGGCCAGACCGTCAACGGGCAGGTGGCCCTGGCGCTCCTATGGTCGGCCGCGATGATTGCGGCCTTCGCGCCGCTCGCTGTTCGCCTCTACCGCCGGTCGGTTATGTGAGTCCGTTCCTTGGTGCGCTTGCGGAACTCGCGCCTGCCGATGGGCCTCAACCCCTCAAACCGGCGCTTTCCACCTTCTCGAGCTGCCTCTTGACATATACCTATATGGGTATATAATTCCGGCATGGCACGAGCAGCGACGACAACGGATGCGTTCAATGCAGTGGCGGAACCCCGGCGGCGTCAGATCTTGGACGTCCTTGCCAGCGGGGAACGCCCCGTGAACGACCTGGTCATGCTGATTGGCCTGGCTCAGCCGCAGGTCTCCAAGCACCTCCGGGTGCTTCGAGAGGTGGGTCTGGTGGAGGTGAGAGGTGAGGGGCGCCAGCGGATCTATCGGCTGAACGGCCAGCCGCTGAAGCCGATCCACGACTGGGTCAAGGAATACCAGCTGTCGTGGGAAGAGCGGTTCGAAGCACTGGACGAGCTGTTGGAGGAACTCAAGCAAGAGGAGGAGGCAGATGGTAGCAGTGACGAGTAGTGGAACGGCAGTGGTGACGCTCCCTGCGGACACGCAGATCAAGATCGTGCGGGAGTTCAACGCCCCCAAGCACCTGGTGTACAAGGCGTACACCACACCCGAGCTCATCAGGCGTTGGTGGAATGCCAAGCGCGGCCAGGTGACGGTGGCCGAGGTCGATCTGCGGGTCGGCGGGAAGTGGCGCTACGTGATGGTGACGCCCGACGGGTTCGATGTGGGCTTCCACGGCGAGTTCCGGGAGATCGTCACCAACGAGCGACTCGTGTCGACCGAGATCTTCGAGGGCATGCCCGGCATGGAAATGCCGCCGGAGCAGGGCGACGACTCCGCGGCGGTGAACACGTTGACGCTCACCGAGAAAGCCGGGCGCACCACCCTCACGATTCTCTCCGACTATCCCAGTCGAGAGATCCGGGACATCGTCATCGAGTCCGGCATGGAAGCCGGCATGCAGGACGCGATGGACCTGCTCGAGCAGGTGGTGGTTTCGCTCAGCTAGTGACGCTGGGGCAGTACGGACCATCGGGACATCGTTCCCGGTGGTCCTGCCCCGGTGCAGGATCAAGCCATGACCAAAGGTGCGAGGACCTTATGACACACAAAGAGATAACAGAGCCAGTGACGGCGATCTCACTCACAGCAGCCCGGCTGTCGATAGCGGCGGTGATTACGTATCAGTTGACACTTATCGCGCTGATCTTCATTAGGCCAGATCTGGACCCTTCATGGCACACACTGAGTGAGTGGGCCATCGGGCCTTACGGCTGGATAATGTCAATGGCATTCCTTGTCTCAGCCGTGAGCTACGCTGCCTTATTTGTGGCGCTAAGGTCGCAACTAAGGGGCATCATTGGCCGTATCGGACTCGGAATACTTCTGATTTGCGCTGTTGGCACAGTTGGTGTGGGCCTCTTTACCACAGATCCGTTCGACACGCCTCAGGATGCGATATCGAGGACCGGAATGGTTCATATGATATCCGCCTTTGGCGCCCTAATGCTCTTTCCATTTGCTGCATTGCTTATCAACCTGAGCCTGGCGCTCAAGAACCAAGCGTGGGCAACGGCGCGGCGGGTTCTGCTACGGAGCGCTGGTTTACCACTGCTTGGCTTGGTAGGTTTCTGGGTGCACCTTGCCATTTATGTGATCCCGCTTGGCGACAACGCTTATGGCCCGGGCGTCCCTCTTGGCTGGCCGCCTCGGTTCCTATTTTTGATATATATGGTGTGGCTGATAACCTTGGCTTTGCAGGCGATCAAGGTGCGCAGCCAATCGAGGGTTTGAAGCGTATACGAAGGGCGATGAAGGCCTGGCCACCGAATCACCGCTCATGGTGCTTTGTGATTCCAGGTCCGGATACGGCACGCTCAGCCGCAGGCATCTCTGGAACTGGGCCCGCCGCTCCCAGAAGGTGGCGTCGCCCTGTACTGGCAGAGGAGCGGTCAGCCTTTGATCTGTACAGGTTGGGCGACAGGCTGCCTCAAGAGAGCCATGTAAATCTCGGCGGGTGGAGTGCGGCCTAACGGCCTCGAGCTGAGCGGCGCCGCTACGCGACCTCGAACATAAATTAGCGCCCTGGCGGCGTCCGCTCCAGCGAGAGGCTGAGAAAAAAGTCCGCCGAAAGATTAATGGTGGGGCGAGATTGCCATATCTCGTGGATTTTCCCATTCGCTATCCCAAATTCCCTTCGAACTCGCGCAAGGTGGTGGGGCGAACAATCAATCATCGGATGATTGACCCGACTTTTTACACAGTCTGGCGAGTGATTAGGCAGCGTGTTGGCGGGAATACTCCTCTTTTTACCGGGCTTCGGGTCAATTGATGAGGAGGTGGCCGTAGTAGTAATCATCGCTAAGCCTCAATAGCCGCGATTCAGGAGCCAGCAGCTGAGTAGTGGCTCTGAATCCATTGCGGGACGCGTCGTGACCGTGTTCCAGCCTGTAGTAATGAAAGACCGAGACAAGTAATCCTGCCATGGAGTTGAGAGCATTCATCAGGTTGGCATCTGAGAAATGATCATCGCGGTGATGTTTGACTGCGTTGTACTTTCTCCACCACAGTGGATTCCGACCTCCATTGACCCAATTCGACCAGGGATGAAGAGTAAGGCCAAACCCGGGAACGAAGACTGGTTCCTCGGGAAAGGATGGGATCCCGGCCGTTATGATCTCCCGGTAATGATTGATGTTGTCGGCCGGATTCTGGGGCTGGAGATGCCGACAGATACCTTTGGAGACTACATCTACCTCGGATGCGGATGCAAGTAGGAGATGGGCTAGCTCGATTGAATACGCTCTGTAGTTTTTCTCCGAGAACTCTATGTATCGCGCTACTTGGTTAAGATCATCCTCAAGGGCAAGGAAGTAATTCCAGTGGAGTAGAGTTGCGCTCGCCTGAATGGTCATTTGCGCCCTACCCCTTCTTGTGGGCGGGACCCCGCATCGCGCTTATCATGAAATGACTGTCACTCTTGCGCTGCCTAACGGCCTCGAGATGAGCCGACCCGGCCAGCCCAAGACTAGAATCGCGCTAAAGCCAAAGACCTGGCTGGCCGGGTCGGCTCCATCGAGTTGATTATATGAAAGCGCTGCACCTCCCGCTACACTGGTAGATGCGACTCAAC
>CAZPZD010000036.1:0-24900 GCA_964590515.1 uncultured Anaerolineaceae bacterium
GCCGGATCGCACAGGACCCCGCCCGGGTTGCCCTCAATGACTTGGATAACTTTGCCCGCCAACGGTTCGCTCGCCGAGAGGTTGAGGGCAGCCCCACCTCGGCACCAGCCGGCGCTACCCGGCACTCCACAGGCGGAGGAGCCGCTGATGGTTGCTGGAGGGAGGTTGATCTCTTGAGTCATGGCCTCATTGCAGCCGCAGTTGTAAGGGGGGTCCCAACCACAAGCGCTCTTTATGGCCGGTTTGCTCGGCTGGATGCCTCCAAAATCTGGGCATGGGTTGGCCGGGTTCTGGAAGGTGCATGTTTTGCCAGACTGCGTGCAAACCCACTCGTCTTTGTCCGGGTCCCGCTCTGGCGGGATCGTCCGATTCGGCCCGGTGAATCCGGCCCACGCAACTGCCACGAGCACGACGGTTAACGCCGCGGCAAATGCTAGGCCACTCCAAGAGATTCGAGGTAAGATGATTCTGCGCACAGCTAGGGTAGCGCCAGAGTACTACATTAAGACACAGAATCCATTCGTACGTGGACCATGACCCCAGTACTAGTCCGATAACTATACACTAAGAGTTCCGGAGTCCTTCGAGAGTGGGAACGCCGAAATCGATCCTGACAATATCGTTCCTGGTTGTGGCGGCGAATGCCCTCGTCGGCTGCGCTCAGCCCCCGCAAGCCGCCATCCCCACTGCCCCGGCCGCAGTGGCCCGGGCCGCCATCGAGTTGGCGACCGTGCTGCCCGCCGGCCCTGCTGCGCCCCTGCCGCCGACGCCGGCTGCGCCGGTCGGCGCGCTCCCCACCGCGGCCTCCGCAGACCAGCGGTTGGAGCCCGCTCCGCCTCGGAGCCGCTCGCTGCTCGATCTCGCGCCTGGCGAAGCAATCGAGCTGCTGGAGGAGATCGCGATCGCTCGGACCGACTTCGGCGTCCGGGTAGCTTTCTCGCCGGACAGCCGGGTGGTGCTTCACAACGGCAACGGCTTGCGAATTGAACGCTTCGGCCTCGCTGGAGCCCAGCCTGAGCGAGACCTCACCGGCTTCGATTACTTTTCGCCTTTCACGATTTCGGTCTCCCCCGATGGCTTGGCAGTCGTGGCTGATGACGGTCCCGAGTTTCAGGTCTGGAGGACTGACTCAGGGGAGCAAGTAGCCAGCCTGGCTCTCGCGCCATTTTCTCTGGTGGCGAATGCCGGTTTCGATCCAAACGGGTTGTTCTACGCGGTCGACTCGGATGGGAATGTTGCAACCTGGGATCCCAATGGCTGGGGCGAGATCTCCCGTTTCAACCATCCAGGGCCAATCGTCGCGGCTCTGCTATTCCCCGACGGATCGGCAATCGCACTTCAGGATCAGCGCCGGCAGGAAATTGGGATCTTCGATTTGAAGGGCAACGACCTTGGTAGTGTTCCGATCGCTCGTGAGGACGACCGGCTGCTCTCGATCTCGCCCACCGGCGACCGCTTCCTGCTTCACGTCGATTACGGTTTCCCGACCGAAGGGATCCGGATCGTCGACGTGGCGAGCGGCGAGGCCCTGCTGGACCTGCCCCTGTTGAACTTCCGGCAATTCGCAGTCACGAGCGACTGGAGGCTGTTGGCCGCGGTCGGGGTTCAGAATGAGCTGCGCTTGTATCGCCTTCCAGAAGGCCAATTGCTGCTCGCCCAACCACTCGGGGTAGCTCGCACGCTGGGCATCAGCATGTCGAGTGACGCCGCCTACCTGGCGTTTTACGTCTTCAAGAGCGGCAACGCCGGCGCTGCCATTCAAGTCTGGGGCCGCGACAGCGACGGGCCCTAAGCGTCGACCCCCACCCAGAAAGCCCGCGGGACTCCCCGGTGGTAGACTCGCCGCCCATGGCCGTCAGACAAGCCGTTGCGGCGGCGCACCCCAACATTGCACTGGTCAAGTATTGGGGTGACCGCGACCACGCCCTCCGGATCCCCTCCAACGGTTCGATCTCCCTGACTCTGAGCGGACTCAAAACTCAAACCCGGGTCAGGTTCGATCCCGATCTCGACCAGGATCAGCTCACGATCAATCAGGTGCCCGCCGAGCCAGCCGCCTTTCTGCGAGTCAGGCGCCACCTCGATCTGATCCGGGAGCGAGCCGGAATCCGAGCTGCAGCGCTCGTTCACAGCGACACGGATTTTCCGATGGCGGCCGGGCTGGCCTCCTCGGCAGCGGCCTTCGCTGCGCTCACGCTGGCAGGCTGTGCCGCGGCCGGGCTGGAGCTCGGCCGGCAGGAACTCTCAGCGTTGGCACGCCGCGGATCCGGTTCGGCCTCCCGCTCGATCTATGGCGGATTCGTGGAGCTCGTCACCGGGACAGGCGACGTGGACAACTTTGCTCTTCCGCTTGCGGCACCCGAACACTGGCCGATCGTCGATCTCATTGTCCTCACCGACCAACGCCCCAAGCCGACCGGCTCTACTGAGGGCCATTCCAGTGCTCAAACCAGCCCGCTACAGGCGGCCAGGGTCTCGGACGCCCCTCGCCGGTTGCAGGCGTGCCGGGAGGCAGTGCTTGCGAGGGACTTTGAGCGACTGGCCGAAGTTGTCGAACAAGACAGCGACATGCTGCACGCCGTCATGATGACTTCCTCACCGCCGCTGCACTACTGGCAGCCCAGTTCACTGGCTGTCATGGCGCAGGTTCGCTGGCTGCGGGCCCAGGGTGTTTCGGCTTGCTACACGGTGGACGCCGGCCCAAACGTGCACTGCCTTTGCCTGCCTGAAGCCGAATCAAGTGTGAGGGAGGGATTGGCCCGCCTCCCTTTAGAAATCGGGATCCTGCGTGCGGTCCCAGGTCCCGGCGCCTGGCTGGTATGAAGGTCTTATCAGGCGCCAAAGGGGCGGGTGATATAATCGGGCGGCTTCCCCAGGAAGGGGCCTCAAGGCACAAAGTTGTCTGATTTTCTCCTTTTCGCGCTGGTCTTAGGCGCTCTCATCATTGGGCACGAATTCGGACACTTTCTCGTCGCCCGAATACTGGGAGTCCGGGTGGAAGAATTCGGGCTGGGCTTCCCCCCACGCCTAGTCACCCTCTTCGAGGCGGGTGGGACCCGTTTTACCCTCAACCTGATACCCCTGGGCGGCTTTGTCAAGCCCGCCGGCGAAGACGACCCGCTGGTCGAAGGCGGCCTGGCGGGCGCCAAACGACTGACCCGGGCGGCAGTCTTGATTGCCGGACCGATCGCTAGCCTGATATTGGCAGTCCTTGCCTTCACCGCCGCCTTCAAATTCGCCGCCCCCGACCCGGAACGGGTGATCGTCACCCAGGTGGAGGCCGGATCTCCTGCCGATCTAGCCGGGATCCTCCCCAACGATGAAATCCTGAAAGTTCACGATGTCGAGGTTGACGGTTTCCAGGTCCTGCAAGATGTGATCACCGATCGGGGCGATCAGCCTACAAGCCTCGAGCTGTTGCGCGGAGGCGAGCTGACGACTGTCCAGCTCACCCCGCGCATTTCACCTCCCGAGGGGCAAGGCCCGATCGGGGTGACCCTCGGCAACCCAACTCGGCGGATCAGTTGGCCTGCGGCGACGGCTCTGGGACTCCGTGCGGCCGCGTTCCAATACAGCGAGATGATTCACCTACCAAGTCGGTTGCTCCGGGGCGAAATCGCGCCAGAAGAAGCGCGGATCAGCGGACTCAAGGGAATGTACGACATGATGGTCTGGGCGGGAGAGGTCGACCGATCCGCCCAACGCCCGTTCTTGACTCTCAATCTGATTGGGGTCATCAGTGCTGGACTGGCGCTCGCCAATTTGCTTCCCATCCCGGCCCTCGATGGCGGTCGGCTCATGTTCGTTGCCTTCGAGGCCATCGCCGGCAAGCGAGTCCCCCCTCAACACGAGGGGTTGGCCCACACCCTCGGATTCATGGTCCTGCTCGTACTCATCCTCTACGTGAACGTCCAGGATTTCCTCAACCCCATCATCCTGCCCCGCTGATCGTTCGCCATGCAAAGTGGCTTCGTTGGATTGCTTGAGTTGCTGGGCAACGAAGCTTCCCTAGTCGAGTTGGCCAGCCTGACTGAGCTCTCCGATCTCGACCCCGTGCGGTTGGCTCAGTTGCGCTCGGCCTGGCAAGGTTTCGGCGCGAAGCGGCGCCATTCCATTCTGTCCAAGCTGGGTGAATTGGCGAACTCCAAGATCGAGCTCTCTTTCGAAGCGATCAACCGATTCGCGCTCCAGGATCCCGACCCCCCTTCGCGCGCCCAAGCAATCGGCAACTTGTGGGAGTCCGAAGACCCTCAGCTCGCTCAGCAACTGTTGGTCATGCTCCGCGCCGACCAGTCGGCGGAGGTGAGGAAGGCTGCCGCCAGTGCGCTGGGATCGTTCGTCCTGTTGGCTGAGACCGAGGATCTCGCTGAGCAGCTTCGCCTGGAGATCGAGCAGGATCTGTTGGATTCAGTTCGTTCTGACCCAAGTACGGATGTACGGGAGAGCTGCCTAATGTCTCTCGGATTCTCGACCCGGGTGGAAGTCCCCGAGTTGATCGAGACCGCCTATTCCTCTGGGGACAGCTCCTCCGTGCGCGCAGCCCTGCGGGCGATGTCGCGTTCTGCCGATGCCCGCTGGGCCGCCTTGGTCATGGCAAAACTGCAGGATCCGGAGCCCGACACCCGCTTCGAGGCGGTACAGGCGGCCGGAGAGCTGGACATCCGAGAAGCTTCAGAAGAGCTGATCGACCTTCTGGAGGATGTGGACGACCGGATCCGCAAGGCCGCGATCTGGTCGCTCAGCCAGGTGGGAGGCTCGATCGCCACCGCCGCCTTGGAGCAGCTGCAGGAGAGCGCCTCCGAATCCGAGGCTCAGCTGATTCAAGACGCCATCGATAGCCTGGAATTCGATGACGGGGCGCGGGAAATCTTCAGGCTGAACTTCGACGACGAGGACTCCGTCGCTTGAGCAGTCTGCTCAGCTCGTTTGCAGACCACATCCTTCCAATCCTCATCACCGCGGCGGCGGGGTTCCTCGCCCACAAGCTGCTAGGACTTAGCCCCCGACCGCTCTCTCAAATCGCCTTCTACGTGCTCTCGCCGGCCCTGGTTTTCGACCTCTTGCTCTCGGCCGACATTCGTGGCGTGCAGGTCGTTTCCATGATGGCATTGGCGACCATTGTGGTCTTGTCCATTGGTGGATTCGCTTGGCTGCTCGGCCGCGTCCTCGGTCTCGATCCCAAGCTTGCCGCGGCCGTGCTGCTCGCCACGGCCTTTATGAATGCCGGGAATTACGGCCTGTCGCTCAACCAGTTTGTCTACGGGGAATCCGGGCTGGCGTGGGCCGGCGTATTCTTCGTGGCCTCGATGATGTTGACCAATTCACTCGGGGTGTATGGCGCTTCGAGAGGTCGACGAACTCCGCTGGCCGCCCTGCGCGAGCTCGCCAAGGTCCCGGCGGTCTATGCGATCCCGCTGGCGCTGGCGGCCCGAGCCCTCGACCTGCGGCTCCCGATGGCGCTGAGCCGTCCGATCGATCTACTGGGAACAGCCACAGTTCCAATCTTGCTTTTGGTCCTTGGCATGCAGATTGGAGCGGGCGGAGCCTCCGGCCATCGCGGATTGCTTGCCGTCTGTGTTGGCCTTCGGCTGGTCGTCGCGCCGGTGATCGCCTGGCTGGTCGCGCCATACCTCGGGTTGGAGGGCCTCGCGCGGCAAGTGGGAGTGCTTGAGTCAGCCATGCCGACCGCGGTCATGAGCACGATCCTGGCGATTGAATTCGACGTCGAGCCAGGCTTCGTTACCCGGGTCGTAATGCTGACGACTTTGCTCAGCCCGCTGACCTTGACTCCGCTGATTGCGCTGCTGGCCAGCTAGAACGTTCGGTCCCCGATCACGCCCGAAATCTCGCGGTCAGATTCCCCGGCGGCACTCCAGGCCAGCCCCGGATACCCTGCTCCGGCGGCGATCGCAAAACAGAACGCGGCGGCGATCCCTGCCTGGTCTCGGACCTGGCGATAGAACTCCAGATACTGGCCGGCCCTCGATTTTGACGGCAGGTCAATCGAGGGGTTGCCGAATTCCGTGATGATGAGCAGCTTGGCGGGGTAGCGCAGCCGGTACTCCTCGTACATCCGTCCCCCAGTGAGCGCATCCATGCCACGCAAGTCGGTCCAGTAGCAGTTCACGCCCACCCAATCCGTCACCAGGGTCGCCTCATCTGCCTCGTCAAGGAATTGCAGCGGGGCGGCCTTTTTCCCAGGCACGTGCTCTCCCGGTGAGAGCCCTGGAAAACCAAGCTTCAGTTCGGGGAAGCGATCCCGAAAGCGGCTGGCCGCCTCCGCGAACCAAGCGGCGAAAGCCTGGCCGTCCTTCCAACTTCTCCCCCATCCTTCACTTTGTAAGTTCGGGTTCGGGCAGAGCTCGACGTACCGGACCTCCGCCTGATAGAGCTCCCGCAGCCTGCGTTGGACGGAGGCAACGTATTGGATCGGGGAAAGTGGCTCACTCGAGAAATCCGCCGTGAGGCGGGCCATCAGAAATATCGCCGGGCTGCGGCTTCGCATCCGCTCCACGGTCAACGCAGAATCCTGGAGCGACACCACGATGGCCTCCAGCCGGGCCCGCTCAATCAGCAGCAGGTCGGCCTCTTCGAGTGCGGCTCCGACCCGGCCATGGGCACCTACCAGGCACTTCCCGATGGGCCAGGTGGTATTCGGAAGCCCTTTCGGCCAGGCCGGCTCCGGCCAAACCAAGAATTCGGTGGGATCAATGATGTCCTGGGGATAAGTCGTTTCACCAAGCTCGCTGGCCTGGTCTTTCTTCAGCGAGAGATGCAGATGATGACCGACCGAGGCGCCGGTGGCGTCGGCCAAGCCGATAACCTGCGCCCCAGTCACCGGCTCTCCTTCCCTCACCAGAGCTTTGGCCAGGTGCCCATAGATCGTTCGGTAGCCATCCCGATGCCGGATTCGAACGTGGATCCCATAGGCGTGCGCCTTCGGATTGGTTTCGACCCGGTACACTTGCCCGTCGGCACAGGCGAATACTTTTGTGTTCGGTAAAGCCCGAATATCGACCCCTTCATGCCCCGGCATGCCGAACCGAGTGTAAATCCGGGGGTTTGCCCCGAAGCGTTGGGTGATCACCGGGTACTCGGTTGGCCAGAGCAGGAAGAAGGGACGCTGCTTCTGACCGAACCGGTCGTCATCTGTCACCCGGCGGGCCAACGCCTGCTCCAGCCCCTCTGGAGTCTCTGCTTCGATCGGATCCAGCCGAACTTCGGGGTATTCCCGCTGCAGCCAGCCCTCGATGTCGTCGGATTCGGCGTACCCACCTGATGCCCTTGGAAAGGAGATGACTTGTCGGGGCGACATGTAGAGGCCCGCCGCCCGCGGGTCTTGAGCCAGGTAAGCCCCGAAAGTGAGCACAAATTCACGGCAAGCCCGCACCCAATCCCAGTAGTCCTTCTGGGGAAGCAGGATGACTTGAAACACCGGCCCATTATACAGAGGTCGTTCAGCTGGAGAGAGTAAGACAAAAAAAAGACCCGCCGATTAGGCGGGCCGCTTCCATATCCTACTTCAAGTCCTATTCCACTCTTAGGTCTTGGAAGATGGCCGTGTCCACCGTGTAGCAGGGTACGGCCGAGTACACCCCGGTGTCCAGGGCGACCATAAACCGCAGTTCTCCGCCTTCTGAGACCCAGGCGAAGTCTTCGATCGTATCGGTGTCGGGATTGAAGAGCCCCTCTTCTTGCAGACGCTCCAAGAACAGCACTGCGTTCACTCGAGGATCGCTGACTCGATAGGTCGCGGCACACTCAGGCGCCTTTTCCTTCTCGATGATCCCCTTGGCCAGCAAAGCCGCGCCGCCCACGAAGGCAACCAGCGCGAAGTTCCAGAAAGCGAGGGTGGCCGCCTCACCGAGCGGGAAGTTCTCCCACCAATTGCGCATTCTGGTTTTCATCGTCAGCCCATTCGGCGTCTTTGGTTTTCATCCTATCATTTAAGGCTTGGCTCCGAGCTTACAGCACCCTTACAGCTGTCCAAAGCCGAGGCCCTTCGCTTTGAGCGAGACGAAGCGGCCTTGTCCGATGATCAAGTGATCCAGGACTTCGATATCCAACAGCTTGCCGGCTTCCACGATGGCGCGGGTGACCGCGATATCCTCGGGGCTCGGGGACGGATCGCCGCTGGGATGATTATGGACCACGATAATCGCTGCGGCGTTGTCGCGAACCGCGTCGCGGAACACTTCGCTGATCCGGATCAGAGAAGTGTTCAGCGAGCCGTGGTACACCTCAACGACCCGCAGCAGTTGATTGCGGGTATCAAGGAGCAAGACCTTGAGATGCTCCTGGTCGAGGGCGCTCAGCTCGTACATCAGCAGCTCGGCCGCCTGCTCGGGTGATTGGATCGCGGGGCGCTGCTCCGGTTTCCATGCCGCCAGGCGCCTCCCCAGCTCGATGGCGGCCTTGATCTGAGCCGCCTTAGCGTCTCCGATTCCTCGACTCGCCACCAACTCCGCGTAGTTTGCATCGTGCAGGCCGGCCAGACCGTGGAACTTCATCAGGAGCTCTTGGGCCAGCTGAACAGAGTTGAGGCCGGCCACCCCGGTTCTGAGCAGAATGGCGAGCAGCTCGGCGTTGTGTAGGACCGAGGCCCCCTGATCCCGCAGCCGTTCGCGCGGCCGGTCCGCTGGACCGAGGTCGGTAATCCGGTGTAGTGCGTAGGCCTTGCCCGTTTCTGTCATTCTCCAGCCTCCCTCGGCCTAAGACCTGGATTGTGCATCCCACTGTATAATCACCCAGACCCCACTGGGCCCTCGTGAATCTAAGCTCCGCAACCACTGCATTTCAGTACCTGACCGCCTTGTTTGGGGCGTTCCTGGCTGCGCTTTGGCTGAGTTTGATCTTCTGGACCTACCGCGATATCCGTTCCAGAACGCACGACACCCTGGTGCAAATCCTGGCTGCCCTGACGACTGGGGTCATGGGCCCCTTCGGCCTGTTCATCTACCTGATCCTGCGACCATCCCAGACGATCGATCAGGCCTACCAGCACACCCTGGAAGAGGAAGCGCTCTTGACGGAGATTGAAGATCAGCCGATCTGCCCGGGATGTGGAAATCGAACCCGGGCCGATTGGCAGCTCTGCCCGAACTGCCACACCCACTTGCGGAAAGGCTGTGAGCACTGTGGCCGGCTGCTGGAACTTTCCTGGCAGATCTGCCCTTACTGCGGAACACCCGTTCCCGGCGTACGGGCCGAGGTGGGGCTGGACCCCGGAGCTAGTTAGTTCGTCTTGGCCACGGCTGCTTCAGCGCCGCCCTTCCGGCATATTTCGCAGCGGAACCCAACTCGTGCTCAATCCAAAGCAGTCGGTTGTACTTGGCCACCCGGTCGGAGCGGGCCGGCGCACCCGCCTTGATCTGCGGAATCGACAATCCCACACACAGGTCGGCGATCGTCGAGTCCTCGGTCTCGCCCGAGCGATGGGAGGCCACGGTCGCCCATCCAGCGTCCCGGCAAAGTCGGACCGCCTCCATGGCTTCGCTGAGCGTCCCAATCTGATTTACTTTGACCAAGAGCGCGTTGCAGGCTCGTTCAGCAATCGCGATGCGCACGCGGGCTGGGTTGGTAACCAGCAGATCGTCCCCGACCAGCTGGATCTGGTCCCCCAGCTCCCGCGACAGTGCTTTCCAGCCTTCCCAATCATCCTGAGCCAGACCGTCTTCCAGTGACACAATGGGATATTGCCTAACCCAGTTGGCCCAGTATTCCACCATCCCCTGCGAGTCGAGCTCCTTTCCCTCTCGACGCAAGCGGTAAGTTCCCTCGCTGTAGAACTCCGAAGCAGCCGGATCCAGCGCCAGGCCCACTTGCTCGCCGGCCCGGTAACCGGCCTGCTCTACGGCCTCCAGGATCACCTCGACCGCCTCGACATTGGCTTTCAGAGCCGGGGCGTAGCCTCCCTCGTCCCCGACCAGCACGGCAAACCCTTTCCGCTTCAGCACCGCCCTGAGGGCGTGGTAGATCTCGACTCCCCACTGCAACGCCTCAGAGAAGGTCGGCGCGCCCAGCGGCATGATCATGAATTCCTGGGCATCGGTGGTCTGCCAGCCGGTGTGCGCCCCGCCATTGAGAATGTTGAGCATCGGGACCGGCAAGCTGACCGCCTGTTCACCCCCTAATGATCGGAAAAGTGACCAGCCGCGGCCCGCGGCGACTGCCTTGGCGGCGGCCAGACTGACGGCCAGGATCGCATTCGCGCCAAGCCTGGCCTTGTTCGGCGTCCCATCCAACTCAATCAGCACGTGATCGAGCGCTTGTTGATCCTCCGCAGCCAATCCGATGAGCCGTTCGGCAATCTCCTCCCGGATGTGTTGAACCGCTTTCCGGACACCCTTCCCTAGGTAGCGATTCGGGTCTCCGTCACGCAGCTCTAGCGCCTCGTGAAGTCCGGTCGAGGCCCCGGAGGGAACTAGGGCCTCGCCCCAACTCCCGCTGCGCAAGGTAACTCGGGCTGCGACCGTGGGGTTGCCCCGCGAGTCGAGCAGTTCCAACGCGTCAACTCCAGCAATGCGCATGTCCATAGGTTAGCGGATTATAACCAGCACGGAGGGGCAACCCAGGCGAAGAGCCGCGAATCATGGAAATGTTACAATCGCCAAATGCGGCGGAAACCGATCTATCTCGACTATGCGGCGACCACCCCGCTTGATCCGCGGGCCAGAGCGCGCATGCTGCCTTTCTTCGAGGAGGCCTTCGGCAATCCCTCCTCAGTCCACTCCTGGGGTCAGCAGGCGGAGGCGGCCCTGGAGCAATCTCGGGCACGGATTGCTGCCAACCTGGGCTGCGCCACCGATGAACTTGTGTTTACCAGCGGCGGATCCGAAAGCGATAACCTTGCGCTTCGAGGGGCAGCCTTCGCCGCGCGGCAAGCACGGGCCGCCAACCACCTCCTGATCAGCCCGGTCGAGCATCCCGCGGTGCTCGAAACCGCCAGGCAACTGCAGAAGCTGCACGGTTTCGAGTTGGAATTCCTTCCGGTGGACGGGTTCGGCCGGGTGGAGCCTGGAGATCTCGCCGAGCGATTGAGACCCAACACCGCTGTCGTTTCGGTGATCTACGGCAACAACGAGATCGGTTCGGTCAACCCGATCCCCGAGCTCGGGATCCTCTGCCGGCAGCAGGGTATCCCGTTTCACACCGACGCGCTGCAGGCCGTCGCCCAGCTCGAGTTGCAGATCGATGACCTCTCCGTGGACTTGCTCTCGATTGGCGCCCACAAGTTTTACGGTCCAAAGGGGGTCGGCGCGCTCTATATCCGAAGAGCAACTCCGATGATTCCAATCCAGACCGGAGGCTCCCATGAGCGCGGCTGGCGAGCTGGTACTTCCAATGTCCCACTGATTGTCGGGATGTCGGAGGCCCTTGAGGTCGTGTCGGAACGGCGCGCGACGGATGTACAGGATTTCGGGAAGCTGAGGGACAGGATCATTGACTCCGTATTGGGCAGTCTTCCTGGTGCCCGGCTGACCGGCCATCCGACCGAACGTCTCCCGAACCACACTTCGTTTGTTTTCGAGGGCGTGGACGGCAATCAGCTGTTGGCCGCCCTTGACCTGGCAGGGTACGCTTGCTCATCGGCCTCCGCTTGCAAAACCGGAGAACCGGAGCCCTCCGAAGTCCTGCTCGCCATCGGACTCGACCCTAGGCTCGCAACCAGTTCCCTTCGAGTCACCGTGGGACGGCAGACCACTTCCGTGGAGGTGGAGGCCTTTCTGACCAGCCTACCGGAAACGATCTCCCGATTGCGGGCAGTCGAACCGGCTCTCCCATGAGCTCGCCGCGTACGATCGCCGTGGCGATGAGCGGCGGTGTAGACAGCTCCATGGCTGCCGCGCTGCTGGTTGAGCAGGGTGAGCAGGTGTTCGGCCTCATGCTGCGCTTGTGGGACTCTCACCCGGACCGCCCCAATCGTTGCTGCTCGCCCCGCGATATGGCCAACGCACGGATGGTCGCCGCGCAGTTGGAGATCCCCTTCTACGTATTGGACGTGCGGGAACCCTTCCGCCAGGCCGTGGTTGAGCCGTTCATTGCGGGATACCTGGAGGGGATCACCCCCAACCCGTGCATGGCCTGCAATCGACAGATCCGGTGGGGACACCTCCTACGGCATGCTCGCCAGCTTGGGGCAACCCACTTGGCCACCGGACACTATGCCCGGATCCAGGGATCGGAAAGTCAATACCGCCTCTACCGCTCGCGGGATCGAATGAAGGATCAGTCCTATGTGCTCAGCGTGCTGGGACAGGCGGATCTAAGTCTGTCGCGCTTCCCCCTTGGCGATCTTACGAAAGAACACGTTCGAGAGGCTGCAACAAGAATCCGGTTGCCGGTGGCTGATCGTCCGGATAGTCAAGACCTCTGCTTCCTGGGCGGCGCCGACTACCGTGAGTTTCTGAGAGACAGCGGGGGAGCCTCCTGGGAATCTGGGCCGATCCTAGACCAAGCAGGAACGCCGCTCGGCACCCATCAAGGGCTGCCTGCGTACACGATCGGCCAGCGGAAGGGCATCGGGGTCTCTGCCGCCGTGCCGTTCTATGTGGTCGCGAAAGATAAGGCCCGCAACGCGCTCGTTGTCGGCCCGCGGGCGGCGCTCGCCCGGAGTTCTTTTCGGGTGGACCGCCTACAGTGGGTGGCCGGCAGGCCTCCCGAAGTGGGGACTTCGCTAATGGTGCAGGTCCGATATCGGTCCTCCGCGGTCCCGGCTCGGCTGCAACTCAATGGCACACCGGCCGGTGCGGTGGTGGAGCTGGAGCAGCCGCTGCTGCAAATCACCCCAGGTCAAGCCGCGGTGTTCTACTCCGGGGAGGAGTGCCTCGGCGGCGGGGTCATTATCCAGTGACCGTCCCGGGCCTCTACTTTGCCCTCCTGATTTCCACCGGCCTCGGACTTATCTTCCATTTCGTCCGAGGCGGCGGGCTGGCTCGCTTGGCGCTCTACCTGGTAACTGCCTGGGTGGCATTCCTTGCCGGGCACATGGTGGCGGAGCTGATCGACTGGCATCTTTTCAGGGTCGGCCCGCTCAACTTGTTCGCGGCGGTTCTGGCTGCTCTGCTTGGGTTGCTAATCGCTTCACTATTGGCCGGGCCGGAGCGTGGCCGCCGTACTGCTGGACGGGATCGGAAGGCAGGTCCGCCAGGCTAGTGTGCTACAATTAATAGTTCGATGGCGCTGACCGAATCGGCAAGTACCCCATCCAGCCGGCGCAAGCAAACTCTCTATATCGCCGCGGGTGGATTGGTATTTCTGGCCCTCGTCGTGGGGCTGGTGTTGGCCGTGAGCGCGATGGTGCGCAACCCGCAGGGTACGGAGACGATCCGAGATATCGTGATTATCTTCGTGGCAGCCGAAACCCTGTTGATCGGGGTGGCCCTGATCTTGCTGCTGATCCAACTCGCCCGGCTGACCGCCCTGCTTCAGAATGAGATTCGGCCGTTGCTGGAATCGACAAACGAGACGGTGGCGACTCTGCGAGGTACGAGCGAATTCTTGAGCCAGAAGATGGTCGCACCAGTGATCAAAGCCAACAGTTCTGTGGCCGCGGTCCGCAGAGCCATAGGGCTTTTTCGGGCCGGCCGCGCCAAGTAGAATCGGAAACGGAGGGATGACGGATGGCAGATCGAGATGATTTCGGAGCCTTCTTCTCAGGCTTCCTGATTGGCGGAATCGTTGGGGCCGCGGTCGCTTTGCTGCTTGCCCCCCAATCCGGTGAACAGACCCGGACCTTGATTCGTGAGAAAGGCATCGAGCTGCGCGATCAAGTTGAATTGACTGCCTCGGATGCACGGGCGAAGGCCGAGCGGATCGCCGAAGAGGCCCGCTCCCGGGCAGCAGACTTGCAGCAGCGGGGCCAGGTCGTCCTTGAAGAGCAGAAGACCCGAATCGAGCAGGCGATCGAGCGGGGCAAGAAGGCCGCTCAGCCTAAGCGAGTCGAGACCGAGAGTTAGTTCTCAGACGGATTGAGGTTCTCGAATAAGCAAACAGCCCCGGCTCTCCGGGGCTGTTTCTTACTTGGGGTCAGCCGGCCTGCAGCTCGGCCAGCGCCTGCGGGATTGCAGCCGCGACGTCGCTCGCCAATACCGAAGCCGTAGTTCCCAAAGTCGCGGCGGCGAGCTCCCCGGCCCGGCCGTGAAGATAACCACCCAGTACTGCCGCCGAAAAGGCCGGCACTCCCTGCGCTCGCAGCCCGACGATGACTCCGGCCAGCACGTCGCCAGTCCCGGCCCGGGCCAGAGCCGGTGTCGCAAAAGGCAGGATCGTGGCTCGGCCAGCCGGCTCAGCGATGACCGTGTGGGCGCCTTTCAATACAACGATGAGCCCCCAGTCGCGGGCCGACCGGCGGGCCGCATCCAATCGCTCGGCCTGAATTTTCTCTTTGGAACTGCCGGTGAGCAGGCTCATCTCACCCGGGTGAGGCGTCAGGATCGTGCCCTCCGGGACGGTCTCCGGCCAACCGGAAAGACCACTTAGGTGACTGAGCCCATCCGCGTCCACGACACACGGCGGCAGCGAACGCCCTGGGGAGGCCTGCGCGCTGGCGCCCGACCGCTTTCCTGACTTCGACCGGCGTCCGAAGAGTTCGGCAACGAAGGCTCCAGTTGCGGGCTCGAGCCCCAGCCCGGGCCCGACGAGCACAGCTTGGCTCTTACCCCACTCAGGCTCAAGCTTTCCTAACGCGTCCGGAGTGATCGCTCCAGATTCCTCGGGAAGCAGGATCCAGGTGGCTTCCGGCAGCGTTCCGGCAATCATCGACTGCAGCGATGCGGGCACCGCCAAAGTAACGAGCCCGGCCCCAACCAGATAGGCCGATCGGGCTGCCAGCAGGGCTGCGCCGGGGTAATTGGCCGATCCGGCGACAATCAACGCCCGGCCAAAGGTTCCCTTGTGCGCATCGCGTGGCCGTCCTGGGAGCAGCGGTCGAACTTCAATCGGACTGGCCAGCTCGACGTCGATGTTTGCCAACTGAGCTTGATCCGATGGCAGGCCGATATCTGCCACCACCAGACGCCCAGTGAAGCCGGCCCCCGGGAAGCGGAGCAGTCCGGGCTTGGCCGCGGCAAGGGTCACTGTGAGATCGGCGGCGATGGTCTCCTCGGCCACCGCTCCCGAGTCGCAGTCAAGTCCGGAAGGACAATCCACCGCCACGATCACGGGCCGGTCGGCGCGCTGGCCGAGCGAGCTTTGAACGACCTTCAAGACCTCCTGCGCCGCTCCCTGTAGCGGCAGCTCGAAGCCGGTCCCGAGAATCGCATCCACGATCAGTTGGGCCCGCCCGACTTGCAGGCGGAGGACCCGGGAGCGCTGGTCTTGGTCTGCGGTCGCGATCAGGGTCCCGCGATTTTGAAGTTTTGTCAGCTGCGGGTCATCTGCCGCCCGCGGCTTGGTGAGATAGACCGACACTTGCATTCCCGCCTGGGCCAGGTGTTCGGCGGCCACCAAACCGTCTCCGCCGTTGTTCCCGGAGCCGGCCAGGACCAGGACCTGCTTGCCCTCGACCGGGGCGAACTGCTCGACGATCACCTGTGCCACCGACCAGCCAGCGTGCTCCATCATCTGGGCGTAGCTGTGCCCAGCCGCATCGGCAGCCCGCTCGATTTGGCGCATTTGCTCCACGCTGACGATCTTCGGCACCCTTCGACCTCCGATGTCCCGGCCCCCGCGGATTATGCGCGAACGCCGGGAATGTGTCAACGCAGCGTGAGGCGGATTGACAGCCGACGCGGCCCCCGGTTACACTGCCGCTTCGCTACTCCCGATGATCACTCGCGAACGGCTCGAAGCGCTCGAAGATCAGGCATTGGCGCCGTTCGCTCATCGTAGCCGAAATTCCCGCGGCCGAGTCTATCCGGAACCGGAACCCAGGTACCGTACCGCGTTCCAGCGCGATCGAGACCGGATCCTGCACACCACCGCGTTCCGGAGGCTCGAGTACAAGACCCAGGTCTTCGTGATTACCGAGGGCGACTACTATCGGACCCGACTCACCCACACCCTGGAGGTCGCACAGATCGGACGCAGCCTCGCTCGGGCGCTCGGCGGCAATGAGGACCTGGTGGAGGCCATCTCCCTCGCCCACGACCTGGGCCACCCACCCTTCGGGCACTCCGGCGAAGCGACCCTCAGCCGGCTGATGGCAGCCCACGGTGGGTTCGACCACAACCGCCAATCGCTGAGGATCGTCACCGAATTGGAGCGGCGTTATCCAGACTTTCCTGGGCTCAACCTAACCTGGGAAGTTCGCGAAGGAATTGTCAAGCATGAGACCGAATACGATGTTGCGGATGCCGCCGACTACGAGCCCCAAAAACGCGGGCACCTGGAAGCCCAGATTTCCAACCTGGCGGATGAGCTGGCCTTTACCGCCCACGATCTAGACGACGGCTTGCGCTCAGAGCTCATCTCTCCGGAAATGCTCGAGGGCGTGGCCCTCTGGGAGTTGCTGCGGCAAAGTATCGGGTGGTCTGGCGGCCAGCTCGATGATCTGACTCGCCATCGACTGATCCGGCGGTTGATCGGTTTGGAGGTCTCCGGACTGCTCGAGGCGACCAGTGCTCGAATCGAAGCTGCAGAGGTTCGCTCGCCGGAAGACCTGCAGAATTTGGACTATAACCTGGTCAGATACCCAGACGACTTTGTGCTGCTCAACCAGGAACTGAAGGATTTTCTGTACTCGAACATGTACCAACACTTTCGGGTCGTCCGGATGCAGAGCAAGGCGGAGCGGATTGTGGAAGCCCTGTTCAGGGCCTATGTCGAAACTCCTGCAATCCTCCCTCCCGAGATCCAGCTGAGGTCCCGCCAGTTCGAACTCTACCGAACCGTTTGCGACTACCTGGCGGGAATGACCGACCGGTTCGCGATCCAAGAGCATCGCAAGCTATTCGAACCTGAGACCCTTCCGTAGTGAGCCATGGCAGATGATCAAACCTTTCTGACCGCCGAAGGCGCGGCCAAGCTTCGCAAAGAACTCGACGAGCTGAAGGGACCCCGGCGCTCGGAGATGGCCGAGCGGCTCCGGAAGGCGATTCGCCAAGGAGACTTGAGCGAAAACGCCGACTACATCAACGCGAAAGAGCAGCAGGGGTTTCTGGAGGGCAAGATCTTGGAACTAGAGTCGGTGCTGCGCAGTGCCACAATCGTCGAGCGCACCGGGCAGTCCGAACAAGTGCAGGTTGGCAGCACTGTAGTTGTACAGGAGCAAGGCGAGCTCAAGACGACCTTCCAGATTGTGGGAGCCAAAGAGGCCGATCCGCGGGCAGGCAAGATCTCTCATGTATCGCCGATAGGTAAGGCTCTGTTGGGGAAGAAGGTCGGAGAGTCGGCCCAGGCCACTACCCCGGGTGGGCCGATTCTCTTCAAGATCCTCGAAATTCGCTAACCCGCTCCATCGCGCGACCACGCCCTAAGCTCGATCGTCAGCCGCTCGAAGAAGCTCTGGGAGGGTAGCGCGCTTTCTCCGTAAATCATGTCCACGATCCGGGCTTCCACTTCCAGGGATGCGGTCTGCAAGGAAATCACTCCCCCGGGCTCAGCGACCACTGGATCTCCCTTGGCAGACAAGCGGGTGCGCGTTTCATCATCGTGGTAGGAAAAGTTACTCATCAGCACTTTGGTGACTGTCTGGATGTCGTTCTTGTCGAACAGCCAGACTTCAAATGCGGAGACCTTATTCGGGTCCCCGACCCCGATCAGGTCTCCAATTCCAACTCCGCACTCTCCCAGGAAATCCCCGGTCGGGCTCTCGATGCTGAATGAATCGTCATACTTGTTTTCCCCGATGTTGTAGATGGTGCGAAAGGTCGCTAGGCTATCGTCGCCGGCGAATTCAGGCTGGGAAGCAAATGGCTGGGCCGCCGGCCCGGCTTCCGCTTCCTCAGTGGCAGACGGCGGGTTGGGCGCTGCTGATTTCTCCCGGCTGCGGGAGCGAAGGACCAGGACGGTGACCAACAGCAGTCCCAAGAAAGCGGTACCTCCGCAAACCGGCAGCATGAGTCTGGTTAGTGAGGGGAGCGGGCTACTCGGCTCCTCGGATTCTCCGGGCTGGGGAGTGGCGCTGGCCTCCTGCTCGATTTCGATCAGGGCCCGGAAGCCTTGGATTGCAGTTGGGCTGACCTCTTGAGGATCGACTGCAACGGCATCCAGGGTAAGTTTGGCCGATTCGCCGAGGTCGCTGTACCGTCGGAGGGCCAGATCGGGGTCTCGGTTTACTGAATAGGAGTCGATGGCCATCCGAAGATAGTCTTCTTGCAGGTCGGCCCTCAGCTGCTGTGGTTCGCCATTAATCCACTGGACGGGGTTTAGACCCCAGGCATAGCCCAAACCGGCAGCCAGGCCAAGGATCAGGGTCAGGGCGGGCAGCAACCATTTGCGACCGGCGATCGCTTCCATCATTTCCCTCTTCCTCAATCCCTCCGGCCTCGAGCTTGCTTGCAACAGAGGCCGGATTCTAGACTGAACGAGAAGTGAGAGCAAACGGAGAGTTGCACCTACCGTGCCACGTCGGCAGACCGAGAGGGCAGCGCCTCAGGATCGAACTGGCGCTCGCAGGAAAGGCAGCGGACGGACTTTCGGGTCTCGTGCACCAGCAGCCCGCCGCAGTTAGGACATGGGGTTGGGTCAGGTCTCTTCCAGGAGGTGAACTCGCAGGCCGGATAGTTCGAACAACCATAGAAGATCCGCCCCTTGCGGGTACGCCTTTCGACCAGCTCGCCTCCGTCCAGCGGGCAACGGACGCCAATTTTCTCCAGCCAGGGTTCCGTGTGGCGACACTCCGGAAAGTTGGCGCAGCCGATGAACTTCCCGAAGCGACCGTGCCGGATCAGGAGTTGGTTTCCACAGTCCGGGCAGGCTCGCCCAAGTGGCTCCGGCTCAGCCTTGATCTCGGGCATGTGTTTCTGGGCCAGCGCAAGCTGTTGTTCAAATGGGCCGTAGAAGTCTCTGAGCAGCTCCACCCAATTCCGCTCGCCGGCAGCTACCTTGTCCAGCTCCTCTTCCATCCTGGCCGTGAATCCCAGGTCAACGATCTCCGGGAAGTGTTCAACCAGCAAATCGTTAACGATTTCCCCGATTTCGGTCGGGATCATCCGGCGCTTCTCCCTCCGGACATAGCCACGCTGCTCGAGGGTGGAGAGAATCGGGGCGTAGGTCGAGGGCCGACCGATCCCATACTCCTCCAGTGCCTTGATCAGGCTCGCGTCGTTGAACCGCGGCGGCGGCTCAGTGAAGTGCTGTTCGGGAAAGAGTCCTTCGAGCCGCAACGGGTCACCCTTTTCAAGCTGGGGAAGCTTCTCCAGGCTGATTTCGCCATCGAGCTCGCCTCCCTCCCAATCGGGATGGACCCGCAGAAATCCGGCGAAGCGCAAGGTGGAGGCGTTCACCCGGAATTGATAGGCGTGATCCGCCGAGACCCCCTCGACCTCGATGGTCAAAGTCTCGTAGACGGCAGGATTCATCTGGGACGCGATGAATCGGTTCCAAATGAGCTCATAGAGCTTGAACTGTTCTGCGCTCAGGAAACTTCGAATGGACTCCGGCGTTCGTTTCGAGGAAGTCGGCCGGACTGCCTCATGGGCCTCCTGGGCGGTGCGAGACTTCGCCCGGTAGATCGGCGGCCGCTCCGGAATGTATTCCTTGCCGAAACTGGAAGTGACCATCGCCCGGGCTTCCGCCTGGGCGGAGCTTGCCACTTGTGAGGAGTCAGTCCGCATGTAGGTAATCAGACCGGTTGGCTCGTGGCTGTTCAGGTCAATCCCTTCGTAGAGCTGCTGGGCCACAACCATGGTTTTCCGGGCCGAAAACCGGAGCCGACGAGCGGCCGACTGCTGCAAGGTGCTGGTCATGAACGGGGGCAACGGCCGCCGGGTTCGGGTGCCGGGCTGGACTTCGGCGACTGTGAACTGCGCGCCTCGGAGATCGGCCAGCAGCGGCCCAACCGCACTTTCGGAGGCAAGCCCAGGTTCCTCGGTATCCAATCGGACCAAGCGGGCCCGGAAACCAGGCGGCTTATCGGGATGCAGGAAGTCTGCATCAAGGGTCCAGTACTCGCGTGGCTGAAACTCCTCGATTTCGCGCTCACGATCCACCACTATCCGCAGGGCGGCCGATTGCACCCGCCCGGCTGACAATCGGCCCCGGACCTTGGCCCACAGGATGGGGCTGAGGTTGTAGCCGACCAGGCGATCCAGGATCCGGCGGGCTTGCTGGGCATCGACCAGATCCAGGTCAATGGCCCGAGGCTCTTTGAAGGCCTGGTGGATCGCTTCCTCGGTGATCTCGTGGAAAACCACCCGTCGGGCTTGATCCGGGTTGATTTCCGCGGCTTCCAGTAGATGCCATGCGATGGCTTCACCTTCCCGATCCGGGTCGGTAGCCAGGTAGACCTCGCTCGCCTTGGCAGCCGCTTTCTTGAGCTCCTTGACGACGTCCCGCTTTTCATTCGGCACCCGATATTTGGGCGCGAAGTCATTCGCGACATCGACCGAAAGCTGCGAACGCAGCAAATCCCGAATGTGGCCAACAGAGGCCTTCAGTACGTAACCTTTTCCCAAGTATCGACCGACCGTTCGGGCCTTCGCAGGCGATTCCACAATCACCAGCTTCCCATGCCGGCTGTTGGTCGAACGCGGCCGGGTTGGAGGCGGCTCGAGGCCGGCGTGCAATTCGGTGCGACCCATCCGATACAGTTTTGATCCGCACACCGGGCACGTCCCGCGGCTGGCGGGAGAGCCGGAGGCCGTGAACGTCGGTTCCGGATTCAGAATCTCACGCTTCTGCTTGCACTTTACACAGTAGGCTTCCACGCGGTGGTTGTCCCTTAGAGATATTCGGTCCGGCCGGCGGCTGCCAGCTTCTCGACGAGCTGCCGGACTTCCTCGGCCCGCTCTCGTCGGCAAACCAGCAGCACGTCCGGTGTGTCGACTACGATCAGATCGCGCAGACCCAACGCGGCAATCAGCCGCTTGGCATGCTCTGGGCGCTCCTGATAGATCAAAGAATCCTGCGTCTCGACCATCAGGGTGTGCTCTGCAAAGACCTGGTTTCCATCCGAATCGGCCGCGAGCAGCTCCGAAAACCGGTCCCACCCGCCAACATCGCTCCAGCCGAGATCATCCGCCCCAATCACACTAACCCCCTGGGCACGCTCCATGATTCCGTAGTCAATCGTCTGGCTGCGCAGGCCGGTCCACACTTCCTCCAGGGTTGCCTGGGAAGCCTTGGTTTCGAGGGCGGAAGAAATCCGCTCCAAACCTTGACTGAGCTCCGGCATCAACAGTTCGATCTGCTCCAGAATCCGGCTTACCGTCCAAACGAACATACCCGAGTTCCAGTAGTATTCTCCCGTCTCCAAATAGTGCTCGGCCTGGCTCCGATCGGGTTTCTCCTTGAATTGGAGCACCCGGCTGATCGGGAATCCTGCCTCGCTTCCGGTCGACTCGCCAACACGAATGTATCCATAGCCAGTCGCAGGATAACTCGGTGTGATTCCCAAGGTCACCAACTCGCCTCGCTGAGCGACTGTCTCCGCTGCGTGAAGCAGCTGCAGAAACCTCTCGGGCCGGCCGATCAAATGGTCAGCGGTGAGACAGGCCATAATTGCCTGCGGATCCTTCCGGCGCAAGACGGTAGCCGCGAGGCCGATGACCGAGGCCGTGCCTCGTGGTGATGGTTCGACCAGAAAGTTCTCCTCGCTGAGCTCGGGGACCTGTTCAACCAGTTGTTGGACTAGAGGTTGAACCGTCACGACCTGGATCCGGTCGATCGAGAACGCCGGCAACAGCCGCCGAACTGCCTGCTGGAACAGAGTCCGACCCTGAAGAAGCGGCAGGCTCTGCTTCGGTCGATCAGCCCGGGATAAAGGCCACAGGCGGGTTCCACCCCCGCCTGCCATGATCACCGGGTACGTCCGCTCGAAGCTCATCCGACTCGATAGGCCGCCCTCGGCTCGTGGGCGCGCACATAGTGCATTCCCCCGACCTGGCGGGCCTGGCCGCGCAGCTCGAGCATCGAGAGGCAGGCAGTCAGCTCTGCGATCGGAAGCTCGCAGCGTTCCCTGAGCTCATCAATATGGACCGGATCGCCGGAAAGCGCTTCAAGCACCCGGCGCTCAGTCGCATCCTTAGGTAGCGATGGCTCACGGGGGGCGGTTGCAGTGACCGATTCCAGATTGAGAACTTCCAAGACATCATCGACAGTCGTGATCGGGAATGCACCGGAAGCAATCAAGCGATTGGTCCCCCGGCTTGCCCGGTCGTAAATCCGGCCCGGAACTGCAAAAACATCCCGGCCCTGTTCGGCCGCGAAGTGTGCCGTGATCAAGGCGCCGCTGCTCTCCCCCGCTTCGATCACGATCACTGCCAGGGAGAGGCCGGCGATGATCCGATTGCGGGCTGGGAAGTTGCCTCCCTCCGGACTGGTTCCCAGGGGATAGTCGCTCAGCACCGCCCCGGAGCCGGCAATCGAATGGGCCAAGTTGCGGTGCTCCGGTGGATAAATGTGATCCAGACCCGAGCCGAGAACCGCCAGCGTCCGACCTCCAGCTTCCAGGGCGGACTGGTGGGCAATCCCGTCGATCCCGCGTGCCAGCCCCGAGACCACCGTCACGCCGCTGGCTGCCAGGCCGCTGGCCAACTCCGCTGTGACCGCCTTGCCGTAAGGCGTCGCCCGCCGGGTTCCGACGATCGCCACGGCCCACTCGTCTTGGGGCACGAGCTGCCCCGACAAGTAGAGGACCAACGGCGGCGACTCGATCTCCTTCAGTCGGGCTGGGTATTGCAGATCGTCCATCGGCAAAACTTGCAGCCCCAACTGATGCACTCGGCCGAGCTCCTTCGCAAGATCAAGAGCCGATCTCGCCTCGCTCAGCCGCTGCACCAGCTTTTCCCCGAGGCCGACGCTGCGCAGCTCTTCCGCCGAGGCCTTCCAAGCGGCCTCGATGCCGCCGAAGGTCTGAACGAGCGCGCGAACTCGGACCGGTCCGATTCCGGAGACCAGGTTGAACCCAATCCAGTATTTGACGTCGCCCGAAGTCATCATAAGCCTGGCGCAGAGCCGGCGGAGCATACCATAGCGATTTTCCGAAAGTCAAGCAAGCCCCCCTCCTGCCCGCTCGGAGGCGAAGTCAGGGAAGGCCGTCGTGGCCGGTCAGGCTCAAGCTGTCAGGTCTGGCGTTAGGAGTAGGCCCGGGAAGAAATCTGCAGCGGGGATGACGGGATTCGAACCCGCGATCTCTGCCTTGACAGGGCAGCGTGTTTGGCCGCTACACTACACCCCCGAGCCCGGGCTAGTCTACCACACGGCCCAGTTCAAGACTCGGACAGCGCCGCTGAGATTCCCCCGACCGCGCGTTCAACTGCAGCGTCGTCGATCCAATAGTGCACGACCATCCGCATTCGATAAGGATTGCGAGCGGTAAGTCTCACGCTTCGCGATGCTAACGCCTGGACGAGATCCTGGGTCGTCACGCCGCGCTGTGGATCGAGGCGAAAATACACCATATTGGTCGGGGGCGGATCGTGTTCGACCTGGATGCCGGGAATTCCGCTCAGCCCTGCCGCCAACCGACGGGCTCGTTGGTGGTCCTCGCCCAGTCGATCAACCATGCTTTCCAGTGCAACGATTCCAGCCGCCGCCAGGATCCCGGCCTGCCGCATTCCACCTCCCAGCTGTTTACGAGTGCGCCGGGCAAGCCGGATGAACTCGGCGGATCCACACAGCAGCGATCCGACCGGGGCACACAGCCCTTTCGAGAGGCAGAAGCTGATTGAGTCGGCCGGTGCGGCAAGTTCGGCCGGCGACCTGCCGAGGGCGATGGCCGCATTGAAAATCCGAGCCCCGTCAATGTGCAGCCGCAGACCGTGTTCCCTCGCCAAGCCGCCGACCTGACGAACGTATTCGGCAGTAAGCGGGGTTCCGCCGGAATGGTTATGCGTGTTTTCCAGAATGATCAACCTTGACGTAGGAAAGTGATCGTCCACAGCTCGAATTGCGCCAACGATCTCTTGTGGGTCAAGCGTTCCGTCGGTCTGGTTACGAACCGTATGGACCTGGATTCCCCCCAGGGCCGACACTCCGCCCGCTTCGTGCAGAAAGGTGTGCGCACGGTCCCCCAAGATGATCTCGTCTCCCCGCTGGCAATGGGTCAACCCGGCGGTCAGATTGCCCATCGTGCCGGAGACGACGAACAGGGCCGCCTCCATCCCGACCCGCTTTGCAGCCATCTCCTCCAGCCGGTGTACCGTCGGATCCTCCCCGAAAACGTCGTCTCCCACCTCCGCTTGGGCCATCGCAGCACGCATTGCGGCAGTCGGCTGGGTCACGGTGTCTGAACGAAAGTCAGCCCATTCCACTAGTCGCTCTCCACATACCGAGTGTTGGTCGGTACGCCCAGTTCGATAGTATGGCTATGCGCAATTGACACCCAACCTAAGGGGCTCATGGCCGGCGGGCCAGCTCGATCGCCTCCCGCATGTCGGCAGGGACGGCAGCTTCAAAGGTCCGGGGTTGGCTCTCGCCGGGCAGTCGAAATGTGAGCCGCCAGGCGTGCAATTGCTGGCGCTCCACCGGTAGGGTGGGCTGCCTGCGGCCGTAGACCCGGTCCCCGACGACCGGGCAGCCCAGAAACTGGAGATGGACCCGAATCTGATGGGTCCGCCCGGTGAGCGGCCTCAGCTCCAGCACGCTGTGGCGGGAAAATCGTTCGCGGGTCTGGAACCGGGTGACTGCCAGCCTCGATCCAGCTGCCTGCACCACGGCGATCCGCTTGCGATGTCGCGGCGACCGGGCGAGTGGGGCTTCGATCTGTCCGGTTGAACTTGGTGGCGCACCGTCAACCAGGGCCAGGTAGAGCTTCTCGACCTCCCGGCGTCGGAACTGCTGCTGCAGATCCTTGAG
>CAZPZD010000037.1:0-24472 GCA_964590515.1 uncultured Anaerolineaceae bacterium
TGCTATCACGGACATGCCGATTTACTGCTGGTGCAGGCCGGTTCAGGGGTGGCGACGCTCGGACTACCCGATTCGCCCGGCGTGCCTCCAAGCACCGTTGCCGATACACTCGTCGCACCGTTCAACGACTTTAGCGCGGTCAGGCAACTCTTCGTGCAATATCCGAACGAGATCGCGGCAGTAATTGTCGAGCCGGTGGCCGGCAATATGGGCGTCGTGCCTCCTTCAGATGCCTTTCTCACAGGGCTTCGAAAACTGACAAGCAGCCATAACGCATTGCTGATATTCGACGAGGTCATGACCGGGTTTCGGGTTCACCCAGGTGGCGCGCAGGGCCTCTATGACGTTCGACCGGACCTGACGACGCTAGGCAAGGTGATCGGTGGAGGGTTGCCTGTTGGTGCCTATGGAGGCCGGCGCGAGATTATGGAGATGATCGCACCCGCGGGCCCGGTCTACCAGGCCGGAACTTTGTCCGGAAACCCGCTCGCCATGACGGCAGGGATCGAGACGCTCAGGATCTTGCGCCAAGAGGGGCTTTGGGATGAGATCGAACGGCGAACCGCGGCGCTGAGCGAGGGATTGATTGAGGCGGCCAAGCAAAGCGGTGTGGCGGTTCATTGCAACCAGGTGGGCACCATGTTCGCCTTGTTCTTCAGCGAGCAACCCGTTCGAGACTGGGAGACTGCAAGCACCTGCAATACTGCCCGATACGCGGCGTACTTTCGCTCCATGCTCGAAGCCGGTGTGTATCTCGCGCCATCGCAGTTCGAGGCTGAGTTTCTTTCCGCGGCTCACACCGATGCCGACATTGGGGCCACCCTGGATGCTGCGCGGAAGGCGTTCATCAGCTTGGTCTAGAAGAAGATCTTAGCGAGCTTGAGGATCCCCTGTGCCCACGGCATTCGGTGGGTGACGCCGGAAGTCCCCGCAAATGTCGCTTCGTTATCCAGGTACCACTTGTAGTTCCGGATCAACGATTCCTCGTTTGAGTATCGTGGACGAAACCCCAGCATCCGCTCCGCCTTTTCGATCGAAAGGAAGGACTCCTTCCCGATGGTTTCGTAAATCCACGGGTAGAGCGGCGAGAGGCCAAGCTTCTCAACAGCCCGCAGCGCAAGGATGCCGGGCTGCTCCGGAATGGGCACAATCCGCTTCCCATGGCCGGCGTAGTTTAGAAGGGCCTGGAAGTCGCTCTTTGGAGACCCAAATCGCTTCGCGGCGATATTGAAGGTATCGTTCGTTACGCTCTGGGAGAGAGTCGCGCAAAGCCAGATCGCCTCGCACAAATCCTCCACATCCAGGAACTGATAGGGCTGATTACCGGATCCTAAGACAGGAAAGTTCTTTCCTTCCTTCGCCCACTCGAACAGCATTGCGAAGATGCCCAGCCGCTCCGGTCCGAGGAAGGATTTCGGCCTCAAGATCGAAACGCACATCCCCTTTGCCCGGTACTCTTCACAGAGCCCTTCAGCCTCAACTTTGGCCTGACCGTAGGGGCCCACTCCGTAGAGCTGGTCGTCCTCGAGCAGGGGATGATGGTCAGGGATCCCATAGACGGCGGATGACGAGATATGGATGAAGCGTTCGACGCCATGGGAGTAGGCCGCCTCAAGCAAGTTCCGGGCGCCGTCCACATCCGTAGAGAAGATTTCGCGGGGCTTGTAGAGCGGCAGCGCGGCTGCCGCATGGACCACGATCTGAATTTCCTTCATGGCAGCAACGACAGTGGTCGTGTCGCGGATATCGCCTTGGATCACGTTGATCTGATCCCTTACGTCGGCGTAGTCGAGTTCAGCGATATCCAATGAGGTCACGCTCTGGCCCTTGGCAAGGAGGAATCGAGCCAGATTGATCCCTAGGCAACCAGCGCCCCCGGTTATGAGAAATGACTTGCGCACCCCAGTGGCGTCACCCTTAGAAACAGCCGGGTCTACGTGCCCTTGGCTCAACCCAGGACCTCGCTCAGGTAGACGAGACCATGAAAGCTACGCTCCTGCCAGGCAATCATGCCAGGGAATCGATGTATTTGCAGAGGGTGCGGAGACTTGGTCTTGCGCCGGCTTGAAATGCCTATAGTTCCTGGATCGCTCGCTTCAAGAATGCCTTGACTTCATGGACCGGGACCGCCAGACCGACATCCGGTCCAAGCATGACGGTGTTGATCCCGACCAGCCGACCGGCCGAGTCGACCAGCGGCCCGCCAGAGTGCCCAGGACGATAGTGCAGCCCAACTGCCAACCAGTCTCGCCCAAATTGCGGTCGCTCTGGAAGATTCTCGGCCTGCCCTATCACGACTCCGGCCGTCGCTGCACCATCAACCCCCCACGGATGGCCGAAGGCCATCACCCAATCCCCGGGCCGCAGCGCCCGCGAATCTCCTAGCTCTATCGTTGGAAGATCGGTGCCCTCCAGTGAAAGTGCGGCCAGGTCGAGTTCCCGGTCACGTGCCAACAGCCGGGCCGGGTGTCGACTCCCGTCCGGCAGCGCTACCTGCAGCTGGTCACGGCTGACGACATGGGCATTGGTCAGGATCAGGCCCTCCGGATGCCAGATCGTTCCGGCGCCGGTCCCGTGGTGCCCGTTCTCAATTTGAACCAGACTCTTGTGGACCGACTCGGCCAGCTGGGCTAACCCGGAGTTGACATCCAGCAGGACCCGACTCACGCGCGCTCCCCGATCTTGATCTTAACTTCGCGGGCCTCGCCTGCCCGCAGGATACGAAGCGCAACTTCTCGATCGACAAGCTCGTGCGAGAGCAGGTCGAGCAGCTCATCCAGCCGACGCAGCGGATTGCCGTCCAACGAGAGCAAGGTGTCGCCCAAGGTAAGCCCGCCCTTATCTGCGGGACTGCCGGGCTCGACCGAGACCAGGATCAGCCCGGTCTCCTGCCCGAGTTCCTCGAGCAGCGCTTCCGGCAGCCGCACCGGCTGCACGCCAACCCCCAGATAACCCCGGCGTACTTTTCCATCAGTCAGGAGGGCTTCCACGACTCGTCGGACGGTCGAAGTGGGAATGGTCAGGCTGACGCCTCCATGAGCCGAAGTGTTCAGGCCCAACACTTTCCCCTCCACGTTGACCAGCGCACCTCCCGAGAAACCGGGGTACATCACCACATCGGTCTGCAGATAACGGTCAACCATCCCGCCGGCCGGCGTGCGCCAGTTCTTCCCCAACGCGCTCACGATCCCCAGGGTGGCCTGAACGGTTCGCCCAGGGCGGCCGAGTGCCAGCACCAGGTGCCCGACCTTCAGCGCTTCAAGCTCAACCCAATCTGCCGCTACGAGACCTTTTTGGTCGGTCTTGAGCACTGCCAGGTCGGTGCTGGGGTCTCGGCCCACCAGTTGGGCATCGGCCTTCTCTTCTCCGCCCACGCCCACCCGGAGCCGGTCGTCGCGTTCCAGCACGTGATGGGCGGTGACAATCAGGCCATCTTTCGACCACACGATGCCGGAGGCGGGCATCCGGCGCCGACCTTCGACCCGCACCACGGCCGGCCCGGCCAGCTCCACCACCTTGGCCAACTCGTTCGACATGTTCTCGATCACGCTCGCCATATCAGCCTCCCGAATGGGAGCAAGCATACGACCGGCGGGAGGGATCCGGACCGCCCAAATGGCTAGGTTGGCCTGGTCATTCGGCTGGGGGAGATGCAGCGGGCTGGGCAGGTCGCCGGTGTGCACTCGGCGAGCGTCGGCCCAACCCTACAACAAGATCCATCCTAAACGGGTAGCGCGCACTACCGCCTCGGTCCGGCTCTGCGCTCCGAGCTTGCGCATAATCCCATTCACATGGAATTTCACTGTGTGTTCGCTGATCTCCAGCCGATAGGCGATGCTCTTGTTCGACAACCCTTCCGCCATGAGCTGCAAAACCTCCCGCTCGCGGTCGGTTAGCCCTTCGAGCGGAAGCTCATCCGGCGGGACCATCATCGGCATCTCGAACTTGGGCTCGAGTGCCAGCAGCCCTTGCTGGACCGCGGAGACGGCTGCCGAAATTCGATCGGGTCCCGCATCCCGACTCAGCAGCCCGCGCACTCCGGCCGACCGGAGTTCGGCGGTTTGGGAGGCTTCAGCGATCAGGGCCACGACTCGTCCTCCCGCCTCGACCAGTTCGGCCAATGGATCACGCCAACCTGCTCCGTGATCCCCCCAGCCCATATCCCACAGTACGGCGTCCGGTTGATAGGCTTGAAAGGCTTGGGTCACGGAGGCATCACCGGGGTTTTCGCCGGCGACCTCCAGGTCGGTCTGCTCAGTCAGCAATCTGTGGAGACCGGCCCGGGCCAGCGGATCATCGGAGACGACAATCACCCGCAGCGCGCTCACAACTTAGGACCCGCTCTGATTGTCCCCGCATCCCATTCGCCAGATGCGTCCGTCGCGGGAGATAAAGGCCTCGGCCTCCGGAGGCCCCCAGCTGCCTGGACGGTAGAGCCCCAGCGGAGGATGGTTGGGGGACCTTTCCCATTCCTTCACAATCGGATCCACCAGTTTCCAGGCCATTTCTATTTCGTCGCTCCGGGTGAAGAGCGAGGCGTCGCCTTTGAGGGCATCGATCAGCAGCCGCTCGTAGGCATCCGGCAAGCCGGCGCCACCGAAGGAGGAGTAAAAGAACTCCATATCCACCGACCGGGTCAACATGAGCGCACCGGGGACCTTCGTCTCGAACCGCAGCTGGATCCCCTCATCCGGTTGGATGCAGAGCGACAGAAAGTTGGGAGTGAGTTCATAATCCATCGGCAGCTGGAACAACACGTGCGGCGGTCGCTTGAACTCGATCACGATCTCACTGGTCTTGGCCGCCAGCGCCTTGCCAGATCGCACATAAAAAGGCACGCCCTGCCAGCGCCAGTTGTCCACATAGAGCTTGATCGCGGCGAAGGTGGGAGTCGCCGAATTCGGCGCCGCCCCGGGCGTCGAGCGATAGCCTTCGTATTGGGCCCGGACCGTGTCTTCCAGCCCGACCGGCCGCACCGCTCGGAGCAATTTGACCTTCTCATTGCGGACCGCGTCGGCATCGAACATGGCGGGCGGCTCCATGGCCACCAGGGTGAGCAGCTGCAGCATGTGATTCTGAATGATGTCCCGCATCACCCCGGCCCGGTCGTAGTACTCGGCCCGATGCTGCACATCGACCGTCTCGGCAACCGTGATCTGAACGTGGTCAACGTAGTTGCGGTTCCAGAGCGGCTCGAAGATGGTGTTCAGAAATCTAAAATAGAGAATGTTCTGGGCGGTGTCTTTCCCTAAGTAGTGGTCGATCCGATAGACCTGGTGCTCCTCGAAGGCGGCGTGAATGATCCGATTGAGCTCGACCGCCGACTGCAGGTCTCGCCCGAACGGTTTCTCCACGACGATTCGTCGCCAGCCCGCCTCTTCGGAGGCCATTCCGGTTGCTCCAAGGTGAGTCAAGATCACCGGGAAGAATTCCGGAGCGGTGGCCAGGTAATAGAGTCGATTCGCGTTTCCGCCTTCGCGCTCACTCAGGAAGTGTTCCAGCGCCGCGTAGGACTCGGGTTGGTTGGCGTCGCCCGGCAGGTACCAGAGTCGGGCGGAAAACTCATTCCAGGCCTCCGCCTCGGGAACGATCCCGCCCAGCTCCGCCATCCCGAGCCGCATTCGGCCCCGGAACTCATCGTGCGAGAGCGGCCTCCGGGCCGAGCCAACGATGTTGAACTCGCCGGGGATTCGCCCTTTGACCCGCTGGTTGTAGAGCGCCGGGACGAGTTTGCGTTGGGTCAGGTCGCCGGTCGCTCCGAAGATCACGATCGAAGTGGGTAGTTCGTTCTCCATCCTTGGTCCAGTTGGGGGGCGACCGATGTCGGGTCGCGCCCGGTCAGCGACTCAGCCGGCCGACTTCACCGGGTGACCCCCGAATTGAGCTCGCAGTGCGGCCAGCAGTTTCGCGGCATAGCTCTCCTCTTGCCGACTCACGAATCGCATCAGCAACGAGAGGGTGATCACCGGCGCGGGCACGTCGAGCTCGATCGCCTCGGCCACGGTCCAACGGCCCTCTCCGCTGTCGGCCACCCAACCCTTGATGGCGCTCAGCGATGGATCCTCTTTGAGCGCGTTGGCCGCCAGATCGAGCAGCCAGGAGCGCACCACACTCCCGTAGCGCCAGATCTCGGCGATTTGTGAGTTCTCCAGGCTGAACTCGGTCTTGCTCTTGAGGATCTCGAAACCCTCGGCGTAGGCCTGCATGAGGCCGTATTCGATTCCGTTGTGCACCATCTTGACGAAATGCCCGGAGCCGCTTGGCCCCACATGTCCCCAGCCCTGATCGGGAGCGGGGGCCAGCGTTTCAAAGATCGGTCTCAATCGCGCCACGTCCTGCGACTCGCCACCCACCATCAGGCTGTACCCCTGAGTGAGCCCCCAGATTCCGCCGCTGGTTCCGACATCTAGAAAGGCGATGCCGATCTCCCGGAGGTCTGTGGCCCGCTTCCGGCTTTCCTTATAGTTGCTATTGCCCCCATCGATGATGACATCGCCGGATGAGAACGCCTCCCGCAACCCGGCCACTGCCGCTTCGGTCGGCTCTCCGGCCGGCAGCATGATCCAGGCTGCCCTCGGCGGATTCAGTTTACGAGCGAGGTCTGCGAGCGACTCGGCGCCCTGCGCTCCCCGGGCGACTGCAGCCTCAACCTTAGCAGGATCGCGGCCGAACACCACCACCTGATGGCCGCCTTGCAGCAGGCGGGTGGTCATATTCCCACCCATCCGGCCAAGTCCGATCATCCCGATTTCCATGGGTCCTCCCCGTTGAGTGCTATCGTCCGCAGCTATGGCCGGTGCAGGTGGCGCAGCCCTCCCGGGCCGGCCACGATCACGTCGGTCGCCAGGCCCAAGAACAACCCGTGCGCGACCACCCCCGCCTTGCGGTCGAGTTGATCGGCCACCGGCTGAGGGTCCTCCAGCGGACCGAAGGTCGCGTCCAAGATCCAATTCCCCTGGTCGGTCTCGAAGGGTTGCCCGCCCGGCGCAAGCCGCAGCGCGATGGCTGCGCCGAGCTGCTCCAAGAACTGAGCCAGCGCACCTCGACCGAACGGGAGGATTTCAACCGGAACCGGGAAACGGGTGCCCAGCTTCTCGGAAAGCTTGGCCTCATCGACCACGATGATCTCTCGGACGCTGGCCTGGGCCACGATCTTCTCCCGCAGCAGTGCGCCGCCTCCGCCCTTGATCAGGTCCAGGTTGGGATCCACTTCATCGGCCCCATCAATGGTCAGGTCGATCTGCGGATGCTCATCCAAGCTCGTCAGCGGGATTCCGAGCCGGCGGGCCTCCCGCTCCACCTGCAGGGCGGTCGGCACCGCCACGATCCCCCTCAGGTCTCCGGCCGCCAGTCGCTGGGCGATCCGCGCCACCGCATAGCTGGCCGTGCTTCCAAAGCCGAGCCCGACCACCATTCCCGATTCGACGAACTCGACTGCCCGCTCGGCCGCCTGTCGCTTGAGATCCTCGCGCACGGCAATTACCCCAGCCCGACCCTCAGCCGGGTCAGGCCTCCCAGCAGATCACGACCCAAATGAAAGCGGATCACTTTTCGCCCGCCCTGCTCCAAAGCTCGGCGGTCCCCGATCGCCTGGGCCGCCTTGAGCACGCCGAAGCTGATCGAGGAGTCCGGCTGACCTGGCACATCCGGTATCGCTGCATCCCGCGGATCATCGGCTGTAATCTGGATGAAGAGACCGGCGCCCGCGTCTCCTTTGTGCAGCTGGCCGGTGGAGTGCAGGTAGCGCGGGCCGTAGCCCAGGGTGGTTGCCAGGCACGTATGATCTCGCAGCGCACGTCGCAGAGCCTGGAGCTCGGCCTCGAGTTCCGCGGTCGGTGGCAGGTAGGCCTGCAGTGCGAGATAGGATCGAGGTTCGGCTCGGGCGACAAAGCCGGCCAGCGCCCGCTGGGCATCCACGAACCCGTTTGCGCCGAACACCGAGAGTTCTCCGTCCACCCCCCGCGGTTCTTCCTTCGGTAGGCTCCCGTCCCGAGTGTAGGCCGCGACCAGATCCCGCGCCTGGATCTTGGCTGCCTCGACGTTCGGCTGATTGAATGGGTGGATCCCCAACCGGTGCCCCGCGATCGCAATTGCCAGCTCCCATAAGAAAAACTGCCCGCCCAGATCGTAGCGATCCTTCAATCGCACTCGAAGGACCGGAAGCCCTGCGGCTTCCAGCCGATTGACCTCGGGTTCCAGTGTCGCATCGCCATCCAGCCTCAGATAGACGAACGCCCGATCCGGCCCATAATTTTCCGGAGCCTCGACCGCTTCCCCGACGACCGGCAGAATTCCCTTCCCCGTTTTCCCGGTGCTCTCGGCGATCAATTGTTCAAGCCAATCGCCGAAGCTGCGGATGGCAGGTGAGGCCACCAGGGTCAGTTTGTCCCTTCCCGCCTTTGCCAGTTCGGCAACCGCCACTCCCAGCCAGGCGGCCGGGCTGTCGGCAGCCTGCACGCAGGAGTCCGACCCGCAGGCAGCTGCCAGCGCTCGACCAAGCAACATTGGCAGATCGATGCCGATCAGGGCGGCCGGCACCAATCCAAAAAACGACAGAGCTGAATAACGGCCTCCGATCGCTGGATCGTTGAGGAACACCTCCCGAAAGTCGAACTGCTCCGCCAGCTCTGCCAGCTGGCTGCCGGGGTCGGTGATGGCGACAAAATGTGCACCGGCCCGACCGGCCCGGTCGGCGGCGGCCACCTGGTTATAGAAGAACTTGAACAACGAAAGGGTTTCGACGGTGCTGCCGGACTTGGTGGAAACGACATAGAGCGTGCGAGCCGGGTCTTGGGCTTCGGAGCAGCCAAGCACCGCGGCCGGGTCTGTGCTGTCGAGCACTGCCAGATCGAGGAATCCGGCTTGAACCCCGAAGGTCTTGCGCAGCACCTCGGGAGCCAGACTCGATCCGCCCATCCCCAGCAGCACCGCCTGGGTGTATCCATCCGCCCGGGCCGCAATGGTCAGGGCCCGCAGCAGATGCAGGTTGTCCTGCATTACTTCCACGGTGTGCAGCCACCCGAGCCGATTGGCGATCTCGGCCGGGTCTACACTCCAGACCGTGTGGTCGTGAGCCCAGATGCGGGGCAGGATCCGGCCGGCCGCTAGCTCGGCGAGCGCGTCCGAAACGACCTGCTCATGCTCGCCGAGGTTTCCTGCAACGGGCTGCCAGTTGATCAGCAGCCGCTCGCGTTTCTCGGCGATGGCTTCCATCAATGCTGTGAAGGATTTCACAAAGGCCGCAACCCCCTGCTCCTGCAAGTCTTGGGTGATCTCGCCAAGATCAACCCCCAGCTCGGCGAGCGCCTGCAGTTGCTCTTCGGCCTGCCGGACGCCCCGGTCAAGCGTGCGGGCAACGGTCCCGTGGTTGAGGAAGGCCTGCAGGGTCGCCGGAGGCGCGGTGTTCACGGTCTCCGATCCGATCAGCCCATCCAGGTAGAGCGTGTCGGGATAGGTCGGGTTTTTGGTGCCGGTGCTCGCCCATAGCGGCCGTTGGGGCCGGGCTCCCTCGGCTGCCAGGCGAACCCAGCGCGGCTCCGAGAATACCTGACGGAAATAACTGTAGGCCACCTTGGCGTTGGCGATCGCGATTTTCCCCATCAGGCTGTCCGCCTGCTCGGCTCGAGCCCCAACCGCGGCGAGCGCCGCGTCCACCGCGGTGTCGACCCGGCTGACAAAGAACGAGGCCACGGAGGCGACATTGAGCCTGCCAGACCCTGCGGCCAGCCGATCTTCCAGGCCGGCCAGGTAAGCTTCCACCACCGATTGGTAATTATCCAAGGAAAAGATCAGCGTGATATTGACGTTGATCCCGGCCGCGGTCAGGGCCCGGATGGCAGGCAGGCCCTCGGAGGTCGCCGGCACCTTGATCATGATGTTCGGACGACCGAGAAGCTCGAACAGCCGCTTGGCCTCCAGGATCGTCCCCGCCGTGTCGTAAGCCAGGGTCGGGCTGACCTCCAGGCTCACATAGCCATCCAGGCCGTTCGTCTCAGCGTAGACCGGTTGCAGCAGGTCGGCGGTGCGGGCAATGTCCGCCAGCACCAGGGTCTCGTAGATCTGGGGCACTTCTTCTCCTTCGTCCACCAGATTGCGCAGGGCCACGTCGTAGTCGACGCTGCCTGCGATAGCCTTCTCGAAAATCGTGGGGTTGGATGTGACTCCGCGGATTCCGGTCTGGATCAGCTCAGCCAGTTCGCCCGAATCCAACAAGGCCCGACGGAGGTTGGCGTACCAGATGGACTGGCCGAGCTCGGCCAGCTCTTGCAGTTTCGTGCGCACGCGGTGATTTCCGGGCGGAAGCCCGCTCAGTCCTGCTTGCTGAATAGCCAGACGGCCGGCACCAGGAAGACAATTCCAAAGCCGAGCATGATCGCCACATCGGTCGTGATCGGGTGCAGCCGCAGGGCATCCATGAAAGCCTGGGGAACGCTCTCACGGAGGGCCACCTGGCGCAGCGGATCTACTCCGTAAGTCACGGGGTTGATCTTGGCAAGCACTTCCATCCAGATCGGAACTCCATTAAGTGGAAAGAAGGCCCCCGATAGGAAAAACATGGGCAGCATGATGAAGTTCATGATGACCTGGAAGCCTTCCATGGAGCGCTGCCGGGCGGCCACCAGGATTCCGAGCGCACTCATCACCAACGCCAGCAGCAGCATCAAGCCAATCAAGATCAGCGCTTGATCCAGAGTGAGCTTGATGCCCAAGAGCGGCGCGAAAAGGAGCACCAGGCTCCCCTGGAACATCGCCACGGTGCTGCCCCCAGCCAATTTGCCGAGAGCCACCGCCACTCGCGAAACCGGGGCAACCATCACCTCTTTGAGAAAACCGAACTCCCGGTCCCACACGATTGAGACCGCGGCGAAGATCGCGGTGAACAACACCGCCATGGCCAGGATCCCGGGAAACATGAACTGCTCGAACTTCAGGTTGCCGCCCGCCATTGCCCCCATCGCCGGCGAGAGACCGGCTCCGAACACGAAGAGGAACAGCAACGGCTGCCCCAGGGAAGCCACGATGCGAGCCCGGTTGCGGCTGAAGCGGATCACGTCCCGCAACCAGATGGTGTAGATGCCCTTCAGATTGTGCCTCACCGTAGCTGTCCTCCGATCGCCGTCGCGCTAGCGCCGCGCTCCCCGGCCCCACATGCGGCCCCGCTGGCGCAGTCGCTCTTTGGGATCGGCCTCTTCCACCCGGATAGCCCGCCCGGTTAGCTTGATGAATACGTCTTCCAGCGTCGGCCGGCGCAGATTGACGCTCAGAACTTCTACCGGTTTGGAACCGTTGGAGAAACTCTCGATGACCTTCGGGATGAAACGGTCTCCCCGCTCGGTTTCCACAATGAGCTGGCCCTCCGGCCCGGTGCGGGGCTCGATCTGATACTCCTGCTGGATCCGAGTTCGAGCCAATTCGTCGTTCGAGGTCCGCAGGGTGACGATGTCTCCGCCCACCAGACCTTTCAGGTTTTCCGGCGTGTCCACCGCCACCAGGTGCCCGTGGTCAATGATGGCAATCCGGTCGCAGTGTTCGGCCTCCTCCATATAGTGGGTCGTCATGAACATCGTGACGCCCCGCCCGTCACGCAGCTTGCCGAGGTATTCCCAGATGTGGCGGCGAGTCTGCGGATCGAGGCCCAGGGTCGGCTCATCCAGGAACAGCACTTTCGGCCGGTGCAGCAGCCCGCGGGCGATCTCCAGCCGTCGCTTCATACCCCCCGAATAAGTGCGCACCAGATCGCGTGACTTATCGGCGAGGTCGACCAGCTGCATCAACTCATCGGACCGGCGGGCGAAGTCGCTGGCCGGAACGTTGTAGAGCATGGCGTGAAACCGTAGGTTTTCGTAAGCCGTGAGTTCTTCGTCCAGGCTCGCATCTTGGAAGATCACTCCAATCGAACTCCGGACCTGAGCCTGCTGCTCGGATACGTCGAAGCCGTTGACCTGGGCCCGGCCGGCCGTCGGCCGAAGCAGGGTGCACAGCATGTTGATGGTAGTGGTCTTGCCGGCACCGTTCGGTCCCAGGAATCCGAAGATTTCGTTCTCGAACACCTCGAATGAGATGCCGTCTACTGCGCTGGTGCTGCCAAATTTCCGGACGAGCGACTCAACCTGGATGGCGTTCATGCGGCTCAGCGATTCGCCGTGCGAGTTTACCACCTGGCCCGATCTGCCAGGGCCAACCACGGCTCGCGACCGCTGCCCACGCTAAGGCCGGCCTGCAGCAGTCCAGCGGCGAGCAACCCCTCCAGCGCCTGATCCAGTTCAGCCTTGCGCCAGCCGAACAGCTTACGTAGTTCGCCCGGCGGGGCGGCCCCCACGGATCGGAAATACAGCTCCAGCAGCCTCGCCCGCGCCTGTGGTTCAGTGATCTGCCGGGCCTCCTCCGGGATCTCAGGGAAGTGGCGGGGCACCAGGTCGTAGATGAAGGCGTAGTGCCAGGCACCGGCCTCTGCCACTCCGACCGGCAGGATCTTCATGTCGGTTTGCAGCTCCAGCAGCGCCCGATCGAACGAAGACTTGCCACCGTCGCTGGAGAGCCAGGCCGCTCGCCGCAGGGCAACCGTATCCAATGGTCCCTCCTTCAGCAACGCTTCGTAGATTCGCTTGGCCTCCTGGGTCATCCGGCCCGCCTCGTACTGGATGAGGTAGTCCTCCTCCAGCGAGCCATAGTTCTCGGTGAGGGCGTAGAAGTATGGGGCGGCTTCGAGCGCGATCAGGGTCGCCTTCTTGCGCAGCAGCTTGGCGTAGTACCAGCGCCGTTTTCCCAGCAGGGAGTCCTTCCAGCCCCAGGTCACGTGCCCGGCGTCGTCGTGCTCGCTGGGGACTGGGCGATCACCCGCCACGGCCACCCACAGACTGGGCAGTTCCACCCCCTGGATCGGCCAAAAATAGACGAAGCCGCGTTTCCGGACGAAGGCGATCGCCTCGGCTCGAGTACGAATCGCGCCTGGGCGGTAGGATTTTCGCCGGAAGGCTTTGATCTGGCTCAGGGAGATGTCGCTGCCCACTGAAGATAGATGATGAAGTCGAGGTCTCCCGGTGAGTGGCCGAAGCCGGTCAGCATAACTGCGGCTTCGCTGCGGTGCTGGGTGGCGTGGTTGACTTGCTGAAGCATCGGCTGCCACAACGGATACGACCGCGGCTCACCCTTGCTCGTGAAGTAGTTGATCACCTGCCCCAGCTTCGCCGAGTCAAGGGCGGCAAGGAACTTCTGGGTGTCCGCCTCGACTTCAGCCCAGCGGGCCCGCACCGCGGCCAGATAGGAAAAATCCTCTGGATCGAGGAGCACTCGAGGCGAGGTCCCGGTCCAGCGCATCAACCACATCCACTGACTGCTCAGCATGTGCACCAGAGTTTCATGCAGCGAGCTGTAGCTGGCGCCGACGTCAGCCCGAAACTGCGCGGGGCTGACCGCGGCGGCGGTGTCCAGAATTCGCTGGTTCGCCCAATCGCTATAACGGTACAGGGTGCGGACGAGTTCGACGATCATTTTGGGTGCTCCGGTTCGAGGAGCACCACCGGGATTGGCCGTTCAGTGCGCCGCTGATACTCGGTGTAGGCGGGATCGAGCTCGACCGCCTTGGCCCACAAGCGGTCCCGCTCCTCTCCGGCGGCGTCCCGAGCCAGAACCCGAATCCGATCCGGGCCCACTTGAGCCACCGCGGCCGGATTGGCCTTGAGGTTGAGGTACCAATGCGGGTTGCGCGGTTCGCCGGCGTGGGAAGCGATGACAACGACCATCCCCGGCTCTTGAAAGTAGTACAGCATCACCTCCCGTGGTCGGCCACTGACCCGGCCGGTTGTAGTCAGCTGCAACACCGGAATCCCAAATAGGCTGGAACCGAGCCTCCCACCGCTGAGCCGAAAAGCCCCACGGTGCACTCCCCACGCCCACTCCACGAGCCTGGTCCGCCGAACAGCAGCCACCTGGCTCTCCCTCAGCGGATTAGCCGCGGCAGCGCCAGCGTCAGCAGCCGGAAGGTAGGCTCGTTTCCAAACACGCAGTGGCCCGCGGCCCGCTGAAACTAGGGCCGCACTCCTTCCCCAATCTTGGCCAGATAGATCACGTAGTCCAGATCGCCCGGCGAGTACCCAAAGTTGGTCAGCATCACCGCCGCCTCGCTGCGGTGGGCAGTGGAGTGATTGAGCTGGTGAAACATCGGCCGCCACAGCGGATAGCTGCGCGGATGGCCCTCAGTGGTGGTGTACGAGATGACCTGTTGCAGCATCTGCTCATCGAGCCCGGCCACGAACGACTGCGTCTCCGCCTCGATTTCGGGCCAGCGGGCCCGGACCGAGGCCAGGTCATGGTAGTCCTTCGGGTTCAGCATCCGCGCCGGCGACCGCCCTCTCCATCGTTCGAGCCAGAGCCACTGTCCGCTCATCTGGTGCACGAGCGTGTTGCGGACCGACCCGTGGCTCGGCCCGGCGTCCCCGACGAATTGCTCAGGAGTCAGTTGCTCGGCGGTATCGAGGACTCTCCGGTTGGCCCAGTCCGAGTATTCATGCAGGCTGCGCAGGACTTCCAGGATCATGGTGGCTCCTTTCGTCGGACATTGTAATCTGCTGGCTCGGTACGGTACCATCCAGGCGCATCCGGTGACAAAGGACGTCTCTCGATGAACAATGCCCTCAGGTGGGCTAGCGGCAGGAAGAGCTGGTTGGCACCTCCGCTCGTTGTGGCGGTCGTTCTGCTGGCCGCCGTCTTCTCGGATCGCGCTGGATTCCGTCCCATCGATTGGGAGAACTACATGCTTGCCGCGGATAAGTTGCGCGCCGGAGAGTCTCCCTATCAAGGAGTGGAATTCTTTGCTCCGCCGTGGATCGCGATCTTGCTTATCCCGCTTAGCTTGCTGCCGATCGGGGTTTCGTCCGGAATCTGGCTGCTGATTTCCGCGGCCGCGGCGTTTTCGGCCACCCTACTGTGGACCCGGTTCGGGAGCTTCCCTGCAACACCTCGGTCCAGGGTCATCCTCTCCGCCCTGACGGCGTCCTCCCCACTCGCGCTCTATGTCTACGTGACCGGCCAAATCACTGCCCTTGCCGAAGTGGCCTTGATCGGTCTCGCCGTGTTGGTCGCTTCGAGCGGAAGGCGCCACATCCTGATCCTGACCGGGCTTGCCGCGCTGCTGGTCACTGCCAAGCCCCACATTGTTGGCTTCCCGCTCGGGCTGATCTTGCTTGAAGCGATTCGATCCCGTCGATGGAAAGTGCCCAGCGTCTTTGGCGCCACGATCGCGATCGCTGCAGGGGTGTCCTGGTTGCTGCGTCCGGACTGGCCAGCCGAGTGGCTCCACGCGCTGCAGACCGCCGAGTTCCTGGGAGGGCCAGGGCTCGCTGCTCGCGGTTACTTTGGACTCCGAGAGGCAGGCGTTCCAGGGATCCTGCTCTGGCTGCCTGCCGGCTATTCTTTCTTCTACTGGATGAGGAAAGGCCTGACCCCGACCGCGCTCGCCCTGGCCATCACCAGTGGGCTGACCCTGCTGCCCTACGTCCGGGTTTATGACTATCTCGTCCTGTGGCCGGCCGCGATTACCGCGTCGGGGCTGTTACGCGCCAGAGGCCCGGGCATTCTCGCCACAGTTCCGCTCGCGGCGATGTTGCTCCTCCCGTTGACCGACCTGGCGATGCTGCTTCCGCCCCTCATCCTAGGGATGCTGCTGGCACGGGTGACCCTCGGTTCGCGCCGCGCAGTGAGCGACTAGGGTCGCATGGCTCAGAAGATCAGAACTGTGTCCCAATCACGGGCGCCTCTCCCACTTCTGCTCGGGCTATCAGGGTTGATGCTCGCAGGCTGCTCGCTGGTGCGTCCACCAGTCCAGCCGCCCTCCACTCCCACCCCCGGTGAGCCGCCGTACTACACCTACCGGGTGATCCAGACTTACCCCCATGACCCAACGGCCTTCACCCAAGGCCTGGTGTTCCACCAGGGCTTCCTCTATGAAGGGACCGGTTTAGTCGGCGAGTCGACCCTGAGGAAAGTGGAGCTGGAAAGCGGGGCAGTCCTTCAGCATCTTCCCCTGGTCGCCGAACAATTCGGGGAAGGGATCGCGATCGACGGCGAGCGCATTCTCCAGCTCACGCTGAGCTCCGGGATCGGCTACGTATACGATCTGAGCAGCTTTCGCCAGTTGGCCACATTCAGCTACCCGGGCGAGGGTTGGGGCTTGACCCACGATGGCACGCGTTGGATCCTGAGCGACGGCACTGGCAGCCTGCGCTTCCTCGATCCGGAGTCTCTGGCGGAGATCGGTCAGCTTCAGGTTACCGATCGGGGTCAACTGGTCGGCGGGCTCAACGAGCTGGAGTTTGTGGAGGGGGAAGTCTTTGCCAACCTGTGGCCGACCGATCGGGTGGCGCGCATCTCGCTCGATACGGGGCAGGTCGTGGGGTGGATCGACTTCGTGGGCCTTTTGCCTTCAGCGGACCGCGGCCCCGGGGTTGACGTGCTCAATGGCATCGCTTATGACCCCGAGCGGGGGCGGCTGTTTGTTACCGGCAAACGCTGGCCGACCCTATTCGAGATCGAACTGGTCCTGGAGGAGGAAACCTAGCGGACCGGCGTAAAGTGCTGCCGGTTAGGCGATCGGGCAACATGTCGCCGATGTCCCGCATTGGTTGGATTCTGCCGGGCTTAGGGCAGGACTTCGATCTGCGCGATCGCAAACACCTGGCCTCGCCAGGAGAAGTGCAGAACGGTGACACCAGGCGGCCAGTTCACCGGCAGTTCGAGGGTGACCCAACCCTCGGCATCGAGTTGCCCGCTGGCATGCGAAGCTCGCTTGTCTCCGGGTGGATCGCCGAGGGTAGCGAAGAACTCACCCTGAACGGGTTGACCGTTGCCATCGGTCACCTGGAACCGAGCCCGCAGTGTGCCTCCCGATTGGACCTGCGGCGGGCCGCTGTAGCCAACGCTTTCATCGCCCACCATCACCGGCTGCCAGGGGTTCCAGTGCAGGACATCGACGATGCATTTTTCGGTCTCGACCCGCCCCGGCCCTTTCAGCCGCACGACGATTTCGTACGAATTGGGATGGTCAGGGCCGTGGATTTTGAGGCTCGTGACGGTGATTCCCACCCCGGGAAACGCGGCCGGGGCTCCGAACGGATCGGGGGCCGGCATCACATCGATCTCCTCGGCAAAAGGATCCGGGAAGAGGCCCAGCGGCCCGATTGCCGCGACGACCTGGTATGTGGCCGGCGCTCCGACCCCTGCGGTCTTCACGAAATTGATGATGCCGACCTCATCATGGAATATCACCAGCAGGTCGGGATCGCAATCAAAGTTCCAATCGTCGCTGCTGCCCGGCGGGATTCGGTAGTCCTCGATTTCACCCTCCTCGAAGAGCCCCGTCCCGTTCCAATCGGCGGCCTCCACTGGCTTGCTGGTCAAGGTGGCCCGGAACCAGAGATCGGGTCCTGGCCCCAGCGAGGGAAACTCGGTGGCGATCTCCTGGCGCTCCCCCGGAATGAGCGACAGCTTCCGGTTCACCACCGCCCACTCCTGGATGGTTCCGCCCGCTCCTTGGAAGGCCTTCCATTGGCCGTCGCGGTTTACATCGGCGAGCAGATTGAAATAGACCACCCGCGCTTCGCTCGCCTCGACCAGCACGGCCTGGAAGGTAACAAGCACCCTCCCCGGCGTGACCAGGAGCTGAATCAGCCCATCGTCGACCTCGTCCTGATCGACAACCTTCGCATCGATCTCGGTGGTCGGTGGAAAGGCGAGCTGCCCCAGCCAGAACGCCCCCGGTACCGCCCGTGCTCCATCGGTCGCAAGCAGGGAAGGAAAGCTCGGATCGGGTGCATCGCCAAAGTCGAGGCCGGTCGTCCCCGGCTCTTCCGGGGTCGGCCCGACCGGTGGGATATCGGGCGTCGCGGCCGGCGGTGTTGGGGTCTCGGTTACCGGAATCAATTCACCGAGGCCTTCAAGCTCCGAACAGCTCGAGAGCGAGATGGCAGCAGCTAGCAGCAAGAGCCGGACAGGATTTCCCTTCATGGTCGACCCCCCACCCACTTGAGCGCCGACTTGAACTGGCGCCGGGCTGGCCGTCATTCTAGGACGGAAACCGAATCGGCGCCGCAACCGAGCCGCGAGGCGGGGGTTCTCATTGCTTTCTTAGAGCCCAATGATAAGAATCAGGCAGTGGAGCGTCGCAATGCGGGTTCTGATTGTTGAGGATGAGCCGGGCATCGCCGGCTTCCTGCGCCAGGGACTGACCGAGGCCGGCTACGCAGTGGACCTGGCCCGCGACGGCCGCGAGGGCCTGGACTTCGCCCTGGCCGCCGCCTACGACGTGCTGGTCCTGGACATCATGCTTCCGGGTATGGACGGATTGGCCATGCTGCGCGAAGTGCGCAGCCGCGGTCAGCGCACTCCCACCCTGCTGCTCACCGCCCGCGACACGGTCGACAACCGGGTAGAAGGCCTGGACGCCGGGGCCGATGATTACCTGGTCAAGCCCTTCGCCTTCCCCGAATTGCTGGCGCGGGTCCGGGCGCTGCTGCGCCGCCCGCCGCTGCAGGCGGGAACGGTGCTTGAAGTGGCCGATCTCGAAATGGACACCGCCCGGCACGAAGTGCGCCGCGGCGAACGATTGCTTCCACTCAGCGCGCGCGAGTACGGAGTCCTGGAGTACCTGATGCGCCACCCCAACCAGGTGCTCACCCGCACTCAGATCGGCGAGCATGTCTGGAACTTCGATTTCTACAACGAGTCGAATGTCGTGGACGTGTACATCGGCTACCTGCGGCGAAAGATCGATCAGGGAAGCGAAGTCCAACTGATCCATACCGTGCGCGGGGTGGGCTACCGCCTCAGCGAGGAGGGCTGAGCCTTACGTGTTGACTCAGTTGCGGCCCGCTCAGCTCCCGCTCCGTCTGCGCCTCACCCTCTGGTATCTGCTCTCCCTGGGGCTCATCTTGCTGCTCTTCGGCCTGCTGTTGTATTGGCAGGTACAGCATAGCCTGCTTGCCCAGGTAGACAGCGCCCTGCAGCTTGCCGCGGCCCAGGCCTCGGCCACCGTGGGAATCCAGGAGGGTGAGTTGGTCTTTCAGGCTACCGCCTCTTCGCCCGCCCTCGCCCGGCTCAGCGAAGACACGGCCATCCATCTGATAGCGGATGATGGAGTCGTGTGGGACAGCCTCGGCCGCACTGCCGAAGCACCCGTCCTGACCCCGGCCTCCGGGTATCAGACCTATTTCGACGGCGACGACACCTGGCGGGTGTACGGCGAACGGGTTGACCTCCCCGGCGCCACAGCCGGCGGCTGGCTGCAGGTCACTCAGACCCTGGAGTCGGTGGAGCAGACTCTGCTGCTGCTTCGGCTTCAGTTGCTGTGGGGCGTGCCGCTCGCGCTGCTGCTGGCGGGATCCGGCGGCTACTTTCTGGCTTCGCGGGCTCTGCGCCCAATCGACCGGATCACTCGCACCGCGCAGGCCATTAATTCCAGCGACCTGTCAACTCGCATTGGTCACACCGGCCCGGCTGATGAACTGGGACGGCTGGCAGCGACCTTCGACGAGATGCTCGACCGGCTGCAGTCCGCCTTCGACCGGGAGCGCCGCTTCACGGCCGACGCAGCCCATGAGCTGCGCACGCCGTTGACCGCCCTCAAAGGCCGCATCGGGGTCACACTGAGCCAGCCGCGCCAGGTGGGCGACTACGGCGAATCACTGCAGGAGATGGAGCGGCAGGTCGATCGACTGATCCGGCTGAGCAGCGACTTGCTCTTCATCGCCCGGCTCGATCAGGGCCAAGTGACGCGCCGGCAGGACCCGATCGCGCTCGATGATCTGCTACCGGCAGTCGTCGACCAACTCCGGCCATTGGCGGAGGCTAAGTCCATCTCGCTCACCGAGCCCAACGCCAACGACCTCTCGGTTCGGGGCGACATGGATCTCTTGATCCGCTTGTTCCTGAATCTGGTAGACAACGCGATCAAGTTCACCCCGCCCGGCGGTCGGGTGTCGGTCGGCGCCGAGCGATTGGGTCCGCAGGCCGTGATCGCCATCCACGATACCGGTCCTGGGATACCGGTCGATCAGCGAGTCCATCTGTTCGAGCGTTTCTACCGGGCCGGCAGCGACCGCTCCCGCACCGACGGTCAGGGAGGCGCAGGACTCGGTTTGGCCATCGCCCACGAGATCGCCCGCGCTCACGGCGGCACCCTAACCGTGGAAAGCACGTTGGGCGAGGGAACCGCGGTTTTGGTGACCCTGCCGCTCTCCCCTCCGCTAGACGGCGTGCCGACGGCCGACCCGACCGGTTCTTAGTCTCATTTCACCCGTTTCTTACTCTCCAGCCGTACCCTCAGGTCACTCAATTCGAAACGGAGGCAAGCAACATGAAACTGAACAAGCGTTGGATGGTGGTGCTAGTCGTGAGCGGGCTCTTGATCAGCGCGCTGGTGGCAGCATTTGCTTTCACCGGTTCGCGTACCCCGGTGGCCGCCGCCGCAGGTTCGGCCCAAACCACCGAGACCTGTGTGGATGATGATGCGACTGGCGAGCACGAGAGCCAGGCAGGCGAGGTGGGCGAAACCGAGGATGCGGACTGCCCTGGAGATGTCGAGGACGATTGAAGTAGGACTTCCGACAATCCCAGCCGCCAAGGAAGGGGTGCCGAATGGCACCCCTTTTCGGTTGGTGCTCGCCTGCAATTCTAAGAACCGAGCATATGCCATACTCATCGTTCTCATAAGCCCGGCCGCTAGTGTGTCCATTATCCAACCAAAAGGAGCGTGCACCATGATGAAGAAAGCAATCGGTCTCTCGGGAATTCTGTTTGGACTCCTGACTGGCTGTTCGGCGCGGGGTCCCAGCCTCGCCGACCTGCCGACCGCGCCGGAGAGCCAACGGGTGGATCTGGCTGAGCCGACCTTCTCCGATCCGACGGCGGTCACCAATCCGCTCTTCCCGATTGGGGAGCTCCAGCGGGTGATCCTGCTCGGCACCGTGGATGGACTCCCGTTCCGGTCCGAGACCACCTTGCTCGCCGAAACCAAGCCCATCGAGTGGAACGGCCAGACCGTCAAGACCTTGGTCTCGCAGTACGCAGCCTTCTCGGACGGACGCATCCACGAGGTCGCGCTCGACTGGTATGCGCAGGCCGACGACGGATCGGTCTGGTACCTCGGCGAGGACGTTTTCAACTATGAAGCCGGGGTGGTCGCCGATACCGGTGGCACCTGGCTGGCCGGCCAAGAGGGCCCAGCCGCCATGATCATGCCGGGAAATCCCCAGGCCGGCGATGTGTATCGGCCGGAGAATGCCCCCGGGGTGGTCTTCGAGGAGGTCACCGTCAAATCGATCGGCCAGACCGTCCACGGTCCGCTGGGCCCAATCGATGGCGCGATCGTCACGCAGGAGCTGCACATGGACGGGACCACCGAGGGCAAGATCTTTGCACCGGGCTACGGCGAATTCCTGACCGGCGCGGGAGGCGACCTGGAAGCCGCCGCGTTGGCGGTCCCGTTCAACGCGCTGGGCGGACCAGTGCCGGAAGACCTGGTGTCACTCTCGTCCGCGGTCCGCCAGATCCTGGAAGCCTCTCAGGTCAACGACTGGAGCAGCGCCTCGGCCAGCCTGGATGCGGTCTTGGCTGCCTGGGACTTCTATCGGACCGGCAATCTGCCCAGGCTGCTGGAGGCCCAGATGAGCTCAGCGCTCGTCGAATTGGTGGCGGCGGTCGATGCGCAGCAACCGCCCGAAACCGGCCAGGCGGCCATCGCTGTAGCGATGGCTGCCTTGGATTTCGAGTTGCGCCACCGGCCGGTGTCCGAGATCGATCTCGCTCTGTTCGACCTGTGGGCCGCTCGAGTGGGCCTCGACGCCGCGGCCGGCGATCCGGCTAATGTGGCCGGCGACGTCGCCACCCTGGAGTGGATCCGGGACCGCTTCGTCCACGCCCTCGCCTCTGCCGACGCCGAAAGCATCAATGCTTTGCTCGGCGACCTGCGGACCGCCGCCGACGGCGAGGATCTCCGAGCCGCGGCCGACAGCGCAGGTCAGCTGCGCGATCTGGTCAGTGGACTGATGGGGTGAGCTTCACGGCCGGCCTAGTGCTCGTGCGGCAAATTCAGCGCGTGGTACATCTCTTCGGCTGATTGGTATGTGCGGTCCGGAAGAGTCTGGCCGACCCACTCCCGCGTGTCCTCAGGGACGTGGCTGAGATTCCCGCAGCTAGCCATGAAGTCGTTCTTGTTGATGGGGTACCTGACGTGATCCGCAATGTGCATCTTGAGTTCCATCTGACCTTTCTCATCCATGCCATTCCTCCTCTGGTTTGATGAGGAGCGCCAGCTGCGCTCCGCATAGGTTAGTCGTCGCCCCCGTCTGGATTCTTTCCTTTCTGCGCAGAGCAGGCCGATCATTTAGCCGCGTAGTTGAGAGTGAGATGCCAGTATCCATCCCGACGAACAGGAACTCGCGAAAGTGGATCTGGGTTAGCCCGCGCTGTCGAATGCTCGCCGGATCCAGGCGATCAGCTCTTTATCTACTTGGCCGGGCGACGTCAGGTCCACCATGTACTGACACATCCCGCCAGGCGGCAACGCCGTGAGGCGGCTGGTGGGCTTGATGTCCTTCATGTTCAACCCCAGCTCGACCCGGCCCTTGCCCGCCGGACCGATCGTCGCGAATTGCTTCTTGCGCCGCAGGCTCACGTAGCCCTTCTTCGGCACGATTTCAAATGCCCCAAACTTCTGGATGGCGGCCATCAGCCGAACATGGATAGGCCTGAGCGGCGCCCTGGGGCCCGAGTAGATCTCAGCAACCACATCGTCTATGGAAGCCTCTTTCGCCTGAGCCGCGCTCTGGCCATCGGACTCCAGGGCAAAGTGGACCAGCGAGTTGGCGTCGCCATAACCGAGGCCGAACTTGCGTATCAGCATCGCCCGGATCTCGCCATGCTTGCTGAGGCCACTCTTGGCGATGATTTCCCGGAATTCGGCGAGCGACTTGCCGGTCTTCATCTGGATATTCTTGAGTTGAGTTTCGCGGGCCTTGTCCAGACTGCTCATGTCACTGCCTCCTTGACCTCAGTCCCCCCGCCGCAGCAGACTGGGGACGACATAGATGAAAGGGACAAGCGCCAGAATGGCCAGCGACAGGTACACGCTAACGAAGGCCAGGACCCCTGCTCCTCCATATAGAAGAACGCTCAACCGATAGCGAGTCCAGCTCCTCAGCCGGTCATCCATGCTGATCAACGGGGAGAACAAGTCGCTCTTGAAGAAGACGTAGCGCCCCATCCACACCGAGCTGAAGGCAACCAGTGCCAACGTGACAGAATACAAGGCAACAACGAGCGGTTGGGTTGGGTAGCTGCCGATAAAGGCGGTGGTGAAGGGCACGACGGTGACCCAGAACAGGAAGAAGATGTTGTACCACAGTAGTTTCCAGTCCGAGTGGGTGATCGGCTCAAAGAAGTGATGGTGGTTGACCCAGATGACGGCAACGGTGAAGAAGCTCACGCCGAAGCTGATCAGCTTGGGAGCGAGGTCGACCAACGCCGCCAACACGGCCCTCCCGGAGAGGTCGCTCAGTGTGGGGACATGGACTTCCAGGATGAGCAACGTGATGACGACCGCGAACACACCGTCGCTGAAGGCTTCGATCCGGGTGGTTGATGCGATTCGAGGTGGAGCCGGCTTCGGGAGCGCACTCTCTTCGGAGGACATCTTGGCCTTTCCTGGGTTCGCCGACTACCTTCGGGCGAGGTAGGTGAGTATGCCACTATCTGGCGTTGCTTCGGCCTCCGCGTAGTCCCCCTGAACCTGTACGTCGTCAAATCCGGCCAGGCCCAACATCCCGAGCAGTTCATTCTTGAAGTAGAGCCGCTCCAACAGGGTGTACTCCTCCTGCTGGACCAGCTGGCCGTCTTTCCACTGAAGGGCACGGATCTGGCGGGTCGCCACTTGCTCGAGCGGATCGAAGGCGGCCAGCCGGCTGCGCAATTCAAGCTCGTCGCCGTTGGCCGCCCGTTTGCGATTGCCACTTTCTGGCCAGGGTTCAGGAAGCCGCTGGTGTTCTTCCTTCACCCAGTAGCGCCACTCGTCGGCATCTTTGTAGGGGAGATAGTTGTCGAGCAACAGCGCGCCGCCGGGTTCCAGGTGGCGGTAGAAGCGCCGTAACGCTTCCTGGTCCTGTTGGCGATTCCCGCCCAAGCCGAAGCCGCCGCAGACGACGATTGTCTGGTACCGGCGGGGTAGCTCGAGCTCGTGCATGGCCTGCTGGTACAGCCGCGGGGCGAGACCTTCCCGCTGGCCAGCTTCCTTACAGAGGGCGAGCATATCGGCTGAGAGGTCGCAGCCGTCGACGTCCAGTCCGGCGCGGAGGTAGGGGATCAGCAACCGGCCGGTGCCACAAGCCACATCCAAAGCTGGCTGACCATGGCTTTCGATGAGTCGTTGAAAGTAGGCGATCTCCGGTCCATCAGTGTTGAATTCGGCCCACCAGCGGGCAACCAG
>CAZPZD010000038.1:0-10941 GCA_964590515.1 uncultured Anaerolineaceae bacterium
CCTCGGTCGGATCGCCTACCACCCGGAAGGAACCGTCCGTGCCCGGTTCGAAATCGGCGTCGTTAACCAGGGCTGCCACCCACAGCGCGGTCAATGAACCTGGATGGTCGTTCAGAATGACCGGAGAGCCGTCCACTCGAAAGGCTCCCTCTGGCGAGTGGTCAGCCCCGTCAATTTCGAACAGCTTTCCGTCCACCCACAGTCGGGTGGCGGTCATCCGACTTTGGGTGAGGGTGCCGGTCTTGTCGGCGCAGATCACCGTGGTAGAGCCAAGGGTCTCGACCGAGGACAGCCGGCGGATCAAGGCGTTGCGCTGAATCATCTCCCGCATGCCTAGGGCCAGCGTGATGGTCACCACCGCCGGCAGTCCTTCCGGCACCGCCGCAACCGCCAGGCTCACCGCCACCAGGAACATTTCCAGTGGGTCGAACCCGCGCGCCCAGCCCACGACGAAGACCCCTGCGCACACCGCCAACGCGCCCCAGCCCAAAACCTTTCCCAGCTGGTCGAGTCGGCGCTGGAGCGGCGTTGGTTCGTGTTTCACCTCCTGCAGCATTGTGGCAATCTTGCCTAGTTGGGTTCGCATCCCGGTGGCCGCCGCCAGTCCGCGCCCCCTGCCATAAGAAACCAATGTCCCACTGAAGGCCATGTTGTGCCGGTCGCCGAGTGGGACATGCTCGTCCACATTCAACTTGGCGTCCTTCTCCACCGAAACCGATTCACCGGTCAGCGGTGCTTCTTCGATTCTCAGATTCACGGCCTCCAGCAGCCGCAGATCGGCCGGTACATAGTTGCCGGATTCCAGCAGCACCAGGTCGCCGGGGACGACTCCTCGGGCCGGGATCACTTGTCGGCGGCCGTCCCGTACGACCTGCGCCTCCGGTGCACTCAGCTTGCGCAGGGCCGCCATGGCCCGCTCGGCCCGCCGCTCCTGCACCAGGCCCAAGGCGGCGTTTAAGATGACGATGGCCAGGATCGCCGCGGCTTCGACGAAGTCCCCAAGTACCGCCGAGACCAGGGCGGCCACGATCAGAATGATGATTACGAAGTTGTTGAACTGTTGAAGGAGCTGATTCCAGAATCCCGGCCTGGGTGCTTCGGCCAGTTCGTTCGGGCCGTACTGCTCGAGCCGCTCAGCCGCTCTGGTCGGCTCCAGCCCGCGTTCGGTGGAAGTCTGAAGCAGTTCGGAGACCTGGGCCACGTCTAGGGCGTGCCAGGGGTGCTCATCCGCCGTGGTGCGGGCCGGGGCCCGGGGCTCAGTCCGTTCCATAGCTAGAAAGTGGGCGGCTCTCGCCACCCACGGCAGGATTATACCCTGTGGGTATGTCCAACCGCCCAATCGGGCCGTGGAGAATGGCCATCGGATAAAATCTTACCGGTTGCCACAATGACACTGCGCAGATTGCTTCCGCTGCTTGCAATTACGACCCTCGGCTGCGCCTTTATCGACGGGGTGCTGCCGGGCGGGTCGGATGCGACGGACTCTGCTCCGGCCACCGCGACATCGCAGCCACCCGAGATCGAGCCGACAGCCACCCTCCTTGTTCCAACTCCGATCCCAACCGAGCCTCCCCCAACCGAGCCGCCTACCGCGGTCCCGCCGGTCGCACTGCCCGACCCCTCGGGATTCCGTTGGGCTGAAGTGGCCAACGGTTTTGCCCGGGCGCTCGGCCTCGAGGCCACTCCGGATGGACGGCTCTTCGTCCTGGAACAGCGCGGGGTGATCTGGGTGATCCAGGACGGCGGGGTAGTGCCGGACCCGTTTCTGGACATTCGGGATCGGGTGGAGTCTTCAGCCTTCGAGCAAGGGCTGCTGGGGCTGGCCTTCCATCCCCAGTTTCTGACGAACGGATTCTTCTACGTCAATTACACCCGCTTTGGAGGAGACACGGTGATTGCGCGTTTCAGCGCCTCAGCCGAGCCCAACCGCGCCGACCCAGGGTCGGAACTCATTCTGCTGGTGGTTGACCAACCCTTCGCCAACCACAACGGCGGGGGCCTCGAATTTGGCCCCGACGGATTTCTGTACATCGCCTTGGGAGACGGCGGATCGGCCAATGATCCGTTTGGCAATGGCCAGAGCTTGGACACGCTGCTCGGCAAGCTGTTGCGGGTCGATATCGACTCGGCCGAGCCTTACGCGATCCCGCCCGATAACCCCTTCGCGGCGGGCGGCGGACGGCCGGAGATCTGGGCCTACGGGCTTCGCAATCCGTGGCGATTCAGCTTCGATCCGGAGACCGGCGACCTGTACATCGGAGACGTCGGGCAGAATAGCTGGGAGGAGATTGACTTCCTCCCGGCCGGCAGTCTCGGAGCCGCCAACTTCGGTTGGAATCAGCGGGAAGGCCGGCATCCCTTCGCAACTCAAATTACGGAGGGGTTGACCGACCCGATCGCCGAGTACGCCAACACCGGATTTGCCTGCTCGGTCACCGGTGGCGTCGTGGCGCGCGACGCCGCCCTTCCTGAGTGGGCCGGGGTGTATTTGTTTGGGGACTACTGCTCGGGGGAAGTTTGGGGCCTGGTCCGGGATGCGGCCGGGCAGTGGCAGGGCTCGGTGCTCTACAACACCGCCCTCACCGTCAGCTCGTTCGGCACGGGCAGCGATGGCTCGGTGTATCTCGTGCACCACGGCGGTTCGATCTTCCGCCTCCAGCGAGGCGGCTAAGGAAGCAGCCGGACCTCGACGCTGGCGATGTGCCCGAGGCCGTCGAAGGCCGGCAGCGGGTCAACCACAGTGATCCGTCCAAAGCCGGCGACCGCGAGCGAGTAGGGCACGTCGGCGCTGAACGGTCCCGCCAGCCCCATGTCAGGGGCGTCCACGATCACCGGCATGGACCCGATGAGATTCCCCTGCTCGTCGTAGACCTCGATGACGAGCGTCCCCTCAAAGCTCGCTCGCCCGATCCCTTCTACGTGGACGACCCCGCCGCTGGCTGTGTCCCCGGGCTGGAGACCCGTAATCTGGATGCTCTCGAAGTGCGGTGCGGCGGGCACTACCTGTACCGGACCGGTAGGCGCCAGGGTGACCCCGACCGACGCCAGGTGAGTAATCCCGCCATCGCGGGCGCTCTGACTGCTTATTTGGATAAGGGCGTTTCGCTCCCCGGTCACGGTGAAGGCGAGCTCACCCTCGAACGGACCCCGCGCGCCGAGCTCACTCTGAATGATCACCGGACCCGCTGCGATCTCGGTGCCGTCGTCCAACACCAGTCGCAGCAGTAGGTGCTGCTCGAAAGTTGAATCCGCCACACCAACCACCCGCAGTGGGCTGGTCAGGCGGGACCCAGGCCCCGGCTCCAGAATCAAGATCGCCTCTGGCGGACCGTCCTCCGGGTTCGCGTCGGTCGCGGCCGGCGGCTCCGCGGTCGGGCTGGTGAACGGCTCTGGAGGCAGCAGCTGCGGGGGGAGGGCCGCGGGGGAACGGGTTGCCGCAGGAGGCGTCCCAATCAACGGCAGGTTGCACGCCAAGGCGAGCAGAGCAAGCACCATCACGGCAACGACAGTCTGTCGGAGGTTCACGGCCATGGACCGGGCCCGAGTTTAGCAGGCAAGCCGCCGCCCGGCCATTGCAATTGACACTCGAACATTTGTTCTATATAATGGAACCGATGGAGCACTCCGACGACCAACGGCCGCTGGACATCCCAGCTCCGGCCGAGACAGGGTCTTCCAGCCGTCTCCACGAGGTCGGACTGCCCTACTTCATTCGCCCCGCGCCTCAGCTGAGCTTCCAGCTCGACGCCGAACTGTCGGCCTGGCTGCGGTGGGTCGCCCAAGGCCGGGCGGGTTCGCCGCAGGCATTGGCCGCCGAGCTGCTGACCCGGGGCCTGGAACAGGAGACCCGCCGGGCGCGGGCCCGCGATCTGCTCCAGCTGCTCACACCGCGCGAGCGACAAGTAACCCAGCTCACCAGCCAGGGCCAGACCAACCACCAGATCGCCCATGCGCTGAAGATTTCACCGGAGACCGTTAAGAGCCATGTGCGCAGCACGCTGAGCAAGTTCGGCCTGCACAGCAAGGCCGACCTGCGGGTGCTGCTGAAGGAGTTGGGCGAAGTGGACAGTTGACCTGCTGGTGCAATCGCAGGTAAGCTCAAGACGAACACCCGAGGGGAGCTGTTATGGAATATCGCTTGCTGGGGCCCACCGGCGTGCTCGTGTCGCCGCTCTGCCTGGGAACCATGAACTTCGGCGGACCCACTGCCGAAGCCGACTCTATCCGGATGATCCACCAGGCGTTGGACGGCGGGATCAACTTCCTGGATAGCGCCAACGTCTACAACCGCGGCGAGAGCGAACGGGTCGTGGGCAAGGCCCTGGCGGGCGACCGGCGGGGGAAGGTCGTCCTGGCCACCAAGGCGCACTTTCCCATGTCGAATGACCCGAATGATCGCGGCAATTCGCGCCGGCACATCCTGCGGGCGGTAGAGGACTCGCTCCGTCGGCTGAACACAGAGTGGATCGACCTCTACCAGATCCACCGCCCGGTCTTTGATGTCCATCAGCAGGAGACCCTCCGCGCGCTGCACGACCTAGTCCGCGCTGGAAAAGTTCGCTACATCGGCTGCTCCACGTTTCCGGCCTGGATGGTAATGGAGGCGCTTGCGATCAGCGAACGGCACGGCCTGGCCCGCTATGTGACCGAGCAACCCCCCTACAACTTGCTCGATCGCCGAATTGAGAACGAGCTGATTCCGCTCGCCCAGCGCCACCGGCTGGGGATCTTGCCCTGGTCGCCGCTGGCGATGGGGACGCTGGCCGGTCGCTACGAGCGTGCTGACGAACATCCGCCGGACTCGCGCGCCGCGCGGGTAGGTTCCTATGCCGCCGATCGCATCAGCGAGGGCGGGATTGCAGCCGGCCGGCAACTCGCCGAGTCAGCTCGGGCCCGCGGCCTGACCGCCTCCCAACTGGCTCTGCTCTGGGTCAAGGACCAGCCCGCGGTGACCGCACCGATCATCGGCCCGCGCACCGAAGCCCAGCTGCAGGACGCGCTGGCCGTGCTCGAAATGCAGCTCGACCAGCAGACTGCTGCCGCGCTGGACCAGATCGTGCCACCCGGTTCGGCGGTTGCCGACTTTCACAACACCAGCGGCTGGATGAAGATGAGGGTGACCTCCAACCCGCCGCTCGAATCACTGGAGGAGATGTACCTGCCGCGCTGAGCCGCGAAACGGCTTTTCCCCATTGGGGTTCTGGTATTGGAGGAGATTATGGACCGCATCGTGGGTGCATTCACTTTCCGCAAAGGTGTCTACTCCGAGGTTGAGCAAGACGCCGGCTTCACTTCGACCGCCTGGCTGCTGGTGGCCATTGCTGGATTCCTGAGCCAGCTCGGAACGATCGAAGCCGACGGATTGGAGCAGCCCGGCCGCTGGCTCCTGCGATCCGTTCTGGGCACAGTCTTTGTCCTGATTTCTTTCGCGGTTGGCGCGGCGATTGTCGGCTGGGTGGGTCGCTCGGTCTTCAAGGCCCAGGTCACCTTTGACGAGCTCGTTCGCACGTTGGGATTGGCCTACGTCTGGAACGGGGTTGGGGTGCTCGGCGTCCTGGGGGCAGTATCGACAACTCTCTCCTGCGTCGTCGCCCCGGCCCGCCTGGCGGCCGCGCTGCTTGGCCTGGTGGCCTGGTTCGTAGCGGCCAAAGAAGCTCTAGACCTGGACTGGGTTCAGGTGGTCGTGACCGTTGTGCTTGCCTTTATCGCGGGGCTGGCCATCACGTTCCTGGCCGGGCTGGTGTTCGCTGCGCTCGGACTCGGCGCGGCTACCGTGGGAGGTTTGTTCTCGTAGTCTCGCTCCCGAGCTGGATGGGCTTACCCTTCATTCAAGATCATGCGCCCGTTCGGCCCGGGCACATAGCGCAGCATTCCTTGCGGAACTCGGTTCGAGATCTCCAACTCACCGGCGTCCATCGCCTCCCAAATAGCCTGGAAGGGGGCCTTGCCCGGCAGCCACTTTTCGGCGATCACCACTCCATGCCCGGGCAGGACCGTAAACACTAACTGCCGCGGGTCAGCAGGGTCCTGTAGCGCAGCAGACCGGGCGAATGCATCCTTGATCGCCTGCGCCTGCGCCTGGGTCGCACACGACACTGGGTAGTGATAGTAGGCCGGCTCGAGCGGGACATGCTCGGCCCGATCCGGATCGTAGGCCGCAACCCCCCGGTGCCCATGCAGCTTGGAGCGCATGACCGGGACCGTGGCTTGGGTTTCCCACTCCTTATCGAGCCTAATCTTTGGGAGCGGGCTGTCCATCTCCATCATCTCGACCGCCTCGGAAGAGGGAGGGTCATTGGGCTTCCCGGCGACGTGGCGTACCAAGGCTCCTTTGCCATCTGGCCGCACGCCGACGATCACTGCCAGATCGTTCTCCCCGATGGCGTCCTTGTCAACCGGCCGGGCGCTGCCGGTCACCGTCGCGATCAGAGCGCTCAGCTTTGGATCCCAGGTTGCAAAGCAGCCCTCGCTATACTGATTGGCCACGCCTTCCGAGACTGCCGGCACCGCAACCAGGTCCGCGATCCGTACCATCTCGGTGAAAAATCCTCGCCGACCAAGCTCCGACCCGGCCAACAACATCCCCTTGGGTGCCTCGAGGGCCGCCCACTCGGCCTGCGGGACCAGCCCAGCCACGACTTCGTGATCGGTGACTTCCTCGGTGCTCAGCACAGTGACCATTCGTAGTGCGAGATCTTGATAGAACCCGTTCCCCTCGACCATATCAATCCGCGGATGGGCCCCGACCAGATCAAAGTGATGGGCCCAGAGCGGCCGGTCGTCGCCGACTATCAGCAGAACCCTTATGCTCTTGGCCTGGGCTTGAACCTGGCGCTCGAGGGCCAGGATCGGGCCGCCGCGCCGGCTTTGCTCGAGCAGCACCCGGCTTGAATCCGGCGCCAGACCGGGGAACTCAAATTCTGCGGGATTCGGAGGCTCCCGCTCCAGAGCGGCTTGAAAGTGATCGAGGGCGGCCTGGTACTCCTGAGTCCCGACCTGAACCAGAGTATAGATTGCCGGGTTGTTCTCCAATCCGAATCGCTTGCGGGCGGTGAAGAACAGCGCTTTGCGCCAGGGGAGGGGCTCGCCGAAACGGGCGGTGGTCAGCACCAAATCGGTTCGACCCTCCGGGGATGTTCGGACCTGGTGCCCTAGCGATTGGAACTGCTCCAGGAGCCCGTCGACAACCTGCTCCACGAGCGAGCTGATCTCACCCGGAACAAAAGCCACCTTGAGTTTCTTGAGCCAGGGATGGACGGGGCGGGGCGGAGTCGGGGGCATCATAGAATGGCGGCCTTCATAGGCTTCTGAACTGGCAGGTCGGTACTCCAGGCCGAGGAATGAAAATGCGGTGTTTCAAATGAGCAACACCGCGATGATGACCAATGTTCGTGCGGATTGTAACACCCTGGTCTTGCGTCTACAATCGAGGGTCTCGTGGGTCATCGCCTGCTGCGCTGGTTTTTCACAGTAGTCTTCCGACTCCTGAGCCGCTCCCGGGTCGAGGGTCTTGAGCACCTCCCTCGCAACTGCCCGTACATCCTGGTCGGCAATCACTTGAGCGTTGTGGATGCGCCATTGGCCTATCTGTACGTGGGAGGACCGCACATTACCGGCTTTGTAGCCTCCAAATGGCGATATCACCCACTTTACACCCCGATCATCCGCCTGGCCGGCGGGATCTTCATCCGCCGCGGCGAGGTCGACCGCGAGGCGCTGAAGGCGGCGATTGATTGGCTGCGAGCCGGCAAGTGCTTTGGGATGGCCCCGGAGGGAACCCGCAGCCGGATCGGTGTGCTGCAACGGGCCAAGACCGGCGCTGCCTATCTCGCCTCCCAGGTCGATGCCCCGCTGGTCCCGATGGCGTACATTGGAACCGATCGAGCCTTTCATTCGCTGCGGCGCCTCCGGCGCCCCGAGTTGGTCTTGCGGATTGGGAAAGCTTTCAAGCTTCCTTCGGTCGATGAAAACGACCGCGCCCGCGTGCTGCGCGATCAGACCGGCGAGATCATGTGCCAGATCGCGGCCCTGCTGCCGCCCCGCTATTGGGGTTACTACTCCGATCATCCTCGGCTGCAGGAACTCGCGGCCATCGAGTCCGGGATCCTTGCGGGCTCCTGAGCACACAAACTCTCCGCCGGCAGATCGAATCCGAACAGCTACGACACCAGGCCCCAGCGATGACGATCTTGCGGACTCCGGACGAACGCTTCCACAACCTGCCAGGCTTTCCTTACTCGCCTCATTACCTCAAGATCGGTGGAGCTCGGGTGCACTATGTCGAGCACGGCCAGGGGGATGCCCTGCTGTGTTTGCACGGCGAGCCATCCTGGTCTTACCTGTACCGAAAACTGATTCCCCCACTGGCGGCCCGCCACCGAGTCCTGGCGATGGATTTCATTGGATTTGGCCGGTCGGATAAGTTTCCGGACCAAGCCGACTACTCCTTTAAGCTTCATTGCGACACCCTGGCTCACTTCATCAACCGGCTCGACCTGCATAACCTCACTCTCATCGTGCACGACTGGGGTGGGTTGATTGGCTTGACGGTCGCCAGCCAGATGCCGGAGCGGATCGGCCGGCTGGTGATCATGAACACCGGGCTTCCGATCGGTGAGGAACCGATGTCGGAGGCCTACCACCGCTGGCGAGAATTCGCCGAGCGGATCCCCGATCTACCGATCGGCCGGATCATCAAAGGGGGTCTGCTTCATCCCGAGCGGCTCTCCCCTGCCGAGCTGGCGGGATACGAGGCACCCTTTCCGGATGGCCGTTTCAAGGCTGGTGCCCGAGCCTGGCCCGCCATGGTGCCGCTCCTCCCAGAGGACCCCGGCGCGGCTGAAATGCGGGCGACTCGCGAGGTGCTCTCCAAGTGGCAGAAGCCGGTGTTGGTCCTATTCTCGGATTCCGACCCGATCACCCGGGGCGGACATTTGTTTTTTCGCCGGCTGATCCCCGCCGCCCGCCAGCAGCCGCGGATCCTGATCGAGGGCGCGGGACACTTCCTTCAAGAAGAGGCCGGCGCGGAGATCGCGGACCACATCCTGGGGTTTATTGATCGCAGTCCCCTGACCGGCTAGCCGACAGTGCTGGGTTGCTTGCCGTTCAGCCGGATCCTTCAGCCGGCTACGGATCTGCAGGATCCTCGAGTCGGACCAGCTCCACTCCGAGGGTGGCCAGATATTCAATCAACTCGGCAGCCTCGACCTGCTGGTCGACGGGAATCAGACCCCGCGGTTCGAATCGGCCGGCTGCGATCCGCTTCGCGGCCAGCACCATGGGCGCGACCGGGGTGAGATAGCTTCGATCCGGCCCGATGAGCCCCAGTCGGGCGCGCCGACCGGCCCCGTCTTCGATCCGGTAGGCGAGACAACCGATCCGGCCGCCGATCCGACGCGCAATGGAAAGCCCGAGCGGAGTCGTTCGCACAACCAGGTCCCGAACCCACTTCCAGCGGGCCGCAGCCCGGAACACGGCATTGAATCCGGGGACATTGCTGCTCACAAAGAAGTCCACGGCCCGCAGCCCGGGCCAGACCCTCGGAAGCATCAGTGCATCGGCCGACTCGAAGAGATACCCGGTCGTTATGCCAAGTGGTCGCGGGAACTCGAATTGGCGAGCCTCAGACCAGCCGCGTTTCGCAACCAGTGCGCCATTCTGCCAGACCCGGATCGGTCGGCCAACTGAATTCAGCAGTGAGCTGCCGGTGCCCGGCCAGGCCACATGCCGGGCGGCCGGCACCAGGAATCCGCGCGCCGTGACCGGTGATTCGATCTTGCTCAGCCGGATCAAGGCCGCCGAACCGACCGAGATTGAGCTGCAGGCGGTCAGGACCCGGATCCCGCTTTGGGCGATTCGGGTCCCCAGCTCCGCGAGCATTTCGCTGTAGTCCAGGCTGTCGGAGAGATCGATCACGTCGACCCCGATCTCCACAGCCGCCTCGACCAGCGCGGTCGATCGCCCCTGGAAGGGTCCCACCGCGTCCAGGACGAGGTCCCCACCACGCAGAACCGATCGCAGCATGTCCGGATCTTCCACGTCCAATCGGAGATCGACTGGACCGTGCCGCGCGGCCAGCACCGGCTGCATTCCTTCCGACTTGAGCAACCCAACGAGGGCGGCTCCGAAGAATCCGGTGCCGCCTGCCACAATGATTCTGCTCATCGCTACACTTTACCGGGCGGTTGGCTCAAGCCGGAGCGACCTCGGGATCCGCCGCCCCCGCCAGGGCGTTGCCCCTCCGCTTCACACTGGCGGCGTAAGCGCGCAGCGCTAACCCTAGTACTAGAGCCACGGCGCCGCGTATCAGAAGCGGCCCGACCATCTCGGCAGCCACACCGGACCCGACCTCGAAAAGCACCTCCCGGATGAGCTCCTGCCCCTGTGGCACGGCCCGCAGGGCTAGGCGCAGAATCTCCAGCCGCCCCAAGGCCATCACCATTACGATCAGACCGCCCACCTCCAGCAAAGAGGACCACCGGCCGGCCAGTTCGGCCCATGACCGCACCTGCAGCACAAGAATCACCCCGAGCAGAGTCGCGGGCAGCAGCGGAGTCAGTCGAGTCAGGGCCCGCGCCCAGCCGAGAGCGCCTCGAGCTGATTCCAGTGACAGCTCGATGGAGGGATCCCCTCCCGGATTGAGCGTATCGGCAAGGGTGAAACTGTCGCGCACTCCCTCGACAAGTTCGGGAACCGTCCCGGCGTAGGCATAGAATTGATCCTCGGCGTTGGGGAGCGGCAGCGCGCAGGGCAATGCCAGGAGTTCATGGGCAGGTGGCACGGCGCCAGCGTCTCCCAATTCGGACGATATCTGGAGGGGAGTGCATGGCGGAAGGACTTCAAAGCCAATGCGGACGGCGCGCAGTCCATTGTTGGAGAAAGCTCGGGTCTTCAGCTGGGAAAGGTCATAGGAAACTTGCGACAAGCTCCCTGTTCCGTCCA
>CAZPZD010000038.1:11041-23010 GCA_964590515.1 uncultured Anaerolineaceae bacterium
GTAATTCGGCCTGCTTCGGCGATCAGCAGGGCCAGCGGCATGGTCAGGCTGAAGGCATACCCGCACAGGCGGGCGGCCAGTGAAGCCCGCCGCCCCTCGCGCTGATTGGCCAGGGAAGGACCCACGCCTAAGGGCCGACCCCCCACAGCTCAATCACTCCTCCCTGCACCTGCCAGACCAGCCTGGAACCATCCGGGGTGAAGCTGAAGTTAACCGCCCTTGACCTCTCCCCTCCGAGGGATCCCAGCCTCTCCCCACCGCGGATGTCCCAGATCTCTCCGGACTCAGAGACGATCAGATGGCCGTTGGTCACCACCCGCTCGGTGCGATCGACCGGTTCGAACTGGGCAGCCAGCTCCCCGCTTTCCACCTCCCAGATCTCTCCACTTCCCGCCACCAATCGCGTTCCGTCAGGCGTGAAGGCCAGCGGGCCAATGTTGCCCTCGCTCGCCTCCAATCTTCCGATCACCTGCCCCGACTGCAGATCCCAGAGCTCCACCTGGTTCCGCCGCACCATGGCCAGGATTCTCCCGTCAGGGGAGAATGCGGGCCGGTGCGGTTGCGGATAGCGGTCAAGGTCGAGCAGGGAGCCGCCCTCCATGAGCCCGAAGATCTGAAGCAGGTTGCGGCCGGCCGCTAATCTCAGAGTGGCATACTCACGTCCGTCTTGGGCCAGCGCGAGGTACTCTGGGCCAGTGTAGGCTTCGAGGTTGAATTGATCCAGCAGCCTGCCGTTGCTGACGTCAAGCAAGGTGAGGCTCCCATCCTCGCCAAGCACGGCCAGGGTCGAGAGGCTGCCAAATTCGAGCCAGTCAGGAAACCATTCACCCGGGAGGCTTCGTTGCAGCACGCCGGACGTCAACTCGACCAGCTCAATCGCGCCCATCGCGCTTGGCACAGCCACAGTTCGACCATCCGGAGTCAAGGCCATCAGATCCAGCGGCTCAGGAGTCGAGGCCCCCTGTTGAATGCCAGTTGAGACGCTCCAGACGCGCACGACCCCATCGGCAGTCAGCGAGTAGAACAGATCACCCATCGGGCTTAGCCCAAATGCTGGAATCCGCTGGGGGCGTTCGGTGGCGTAGTGGTTGGCATATGCGCCGGTCAGCTCCGTCAGACGGAGAACCCCTTCCAGCTGAACGGTGAACTGCACGGGCTGTGTTCCAACTTCCCAAGCGACGAGTCCAAGATTCTCTTCGAAGGTACGCCGGTTAAGCCGGCGATAGAAGACCGCAAGTCTCCCTTCCCGGTCGAAGCGATAGTCAACTGACCTCAGAGTGGGTATGTCCAACCCAGTGGGGAAGTACGGCGTTCCGTCGGCCTTGATGGTCAGCGGATTGCCACCGGTCCGGAGGTTTTCGATCACGAATCTGTCGGTGAAGTAGGCGATGAGTTGGCCATCCGGTGAGATGCTGGCAGGCCTGGTGTTGCCCAGGATCGGTTGTCGGAGCTGCTTGGCCGTATCTGCGTCCCATAGAGAGATGGCGCCATAGAAGGACAGTGCCAGGAGGCCGCCGTCGGGCGAAAACTCCAGCCCAATGGCCTCCGAGTAACGCCCGCGGCCCGAGTCAAAAGTGCGCAGCTCCCCGTCGGCCAGATCGATGAGCGCCAACCCATCCCGCAGGCCGCCCTCGGAAACCGCGCCCGCGATGGCTAGCAGTTTGCCATCGGGACTGAAGGCTGCTGCGCTGATCCCTTCCAGCCCGAACTCCCTCGCCACCGCCCCTGTGCTGACCTCCACCAATTGCAGCGGGTGGTCACCCCCGAGCAAGATCCGACCTTGGCCGTCGAAGGCCAGCGCCTCGGAACCCAGGAAGGCGCTGACCTGTTGGAGGTCGGGTGCCTGGAAGACTACCGCGTTGAGGGTGGTGTTGACCGCCAAATAACGCTCGTCGGCGGACCAGACCGCCCCTACCAGTCGTCCCCTCCCCAAGTGGGAGAGCAAAGTGAGGCGCGAGGCGTTCACGACTGTTAGCGCGCTCGTCCCGCTGGCTGGCAGCCCGCTCGGCTCGATACCCCGAACTCCCCAGGTGTAGATCCGGCCATCCTGGGTGCGCCAAAGGACCTGCCGGCCATCCGGCGTGAAAAGCAATTGGGCCGCCGCTGCCCGAATGTCTAGCAGTGTCCCGAGCCGTGAGCCGCTATCGGTATCTCGAAGCGACCCGTCGTCACCCACGAACACCCCGCCCTGCGGGCTGACCGCGACCTGGCTGGATGACCCCCCAAAGCTGGCAATGCGCTCACCACTCGCTAACTCCCAGATATCCCCGCTGGCGGCAATCAGTCGTTTACCGTCGGGTGTGAAAGCCAACCCGAAGACCTGTGGGCCGTGACCGTAAAGGATGCCCGCCCGCGCCCCATTTCCCACCATCCAGAGTTCGGCCACCGCTCCCCGTGCAACCGCTAAGATTTGCCCATCCGGTGAGAAGGCGTAGTTGTTTGGTCGCGGGGTGAGCGTGAGCTCGTTACGAATCTCCCCTGACTCCGCTGCAACGAGTGTCAGCCGGTTGCCGCGCAGCAAGGCGAAACTCTCTCCGTCTGGGCTAGTCAACAAGCCTGATCCGTTAAGGTTGTAGCGCCGCACCAGCTCTTGGTTTTCCAAATCCCAGCGCTCCACGCCGGCTCGCTCCTTGAGCAGCAGCAGGTGATCTCCCAGGTTAGCAATTTCCTGGATCGTGTTGGGGTTCAGAAAAATCCGGTAACGTTCAAGAAGGCGCCCGCTCGCCGGATTCAGAAAATCCACTCCCTGCCTGTCCAGAGCTGCAACGGTGGCTAGATCAGGTGACCTCGCCAGACTGTCGTAAGTCTGCCCTCCATAGCTCGATGCGCCGGGCGCGGCCATGTCCCGCTCGTTACGCGCCTCCAGTAAGGAATCAACTCCCCACCAGCCGATCAGACTCATCCGGGAAGCGGTTTCCCGCCCGATCTCCGCTGAGGCGGCGCCTGCCGCCGTGCTGCTCGGGGGCGCCGAATGCGCCAACTTGGGCTTGATCCCGTAGGCCACCACGCTCCCGGTTCTGGTTTGCACGATGAGTTGCCGGTCATTCGGAGTAAACCAGAGCGCGGCGGCCTCCACACCCAGGGATCCCAGGTATTGGCCTGTGTGGCCATCCCAGAGAGAGCCGTCGGACCCGGCGATAAGATTCCCGCTGGGACTGATCGCCACACCATCCGCCTGAACTTCGAACTCGGTTATCCGTTCTCCGCTCGCAACCTCCCAGAGATCTCCGCTGGCCGAGAGCAACCGCGACCCGTCGGGGCTGAACGATAGACCACCCGTGTCCGGTCCGTGGCCGCTGAACTGCCGCACGCCTTTGCCGGTCTGAATATCCCACAGGCTGACTCCGGAACCGAAGGCAATCGCCAGGTGCTCTCCATCAGGGGCAAAGACAAAATCCTGCCCAAGATCGGTGAGATCAGCGCCTGTCCCCAGCAGGTCGGGGTAGAGCTGCTCAATCGCAACCGCTGAGCCCAGGTTGTGCAGTCGTTCACCGGTGACCGCGTCGACCACCTGGATGTATTTTTCCTGGACGGCAAAAGTGCCGCCCTGCGCACTGGCCTCCAGTCGGTGACCCAGGTAATCGTAGGTCTGCTTCAACCGCCCAGTTCCGACCTCCCAGCGCTCCACTTGCCGAGACGCATTGATCACCATCAGGAACCCGTCACCCAGGTAAGCCACATCGAGAATCTCCCCGGAAATACGGATCCGCTGCAGCTCCTCTCCACTGACCAGGCTGGTGAGGATGACGGTCGAATTGTTCCAAGTTGCGGCCGTGGTCCAGCCAGGACTGATCACGAGTCGATCGGTGGCGGTTACGGCCAGCCGGGACACAGGTGCCAGCCGGGAAATGTTCAGCGGAGTGATCACTTCGCCGATGGGCAGCGTGGCGGGCGGCTCGGGTTCGGCCAGTGCCAACGCGGCATTGGGGTCCACTGTCCAGAGCTCGATCCCACCGTCGCGAGCTTGCCGCACCAAGAACTGTCCATCGGGGGTAAATTGCATGCGCCGAGCGCCTGCTCCCTGCACTGGGATCTCCCCCACAAGTTCTCCCGTGTTCAGGTCCCAGACCGAGCCATCGTCGCCCACCACCAACTGGCCGTTGGGGCTGACGGTGATCAGGCTGGTCGAGCTGTCGAAAACCGCGACCAGTTCCCCGCTGGCGACATCCCATACATCGCCGCTGCCCGAGACCAGCAGTCTTCCATCGGTGGTGAAAGTCAGCGCAGCGGTGGGCTCGCCGTGGCCTGCCAGGGTACGCGAAAGTCGCCCCGTGCGAGTGTCATACAGCTCTACATTGTTTCGGCGAGTCAGGGCAAAGAGCTGGCCGTCGGGGGAGAATGCATATTGCTGAGACGAGCCCTCCTCTCCCAGGGTGGCCACGAGCTTGTTCGACTCCAGGCTCAAGAGGCTGACGTACTTCTCCCTGATTGCCAGCAGGCGTCCATCGGGACTCACCCGCATGTCCCGGCCGGCCACTCGAATGGACTGGATGAGATTCTTGCTGCTCAGGTCGTACTGCAGGATCTCATCGGCGAACTGGACCAGCACCGAGTCTCCAAGGTGGGCCAGTTCGACCACTTCCCGGCCGACGAGAAACCCCTGGAGTTCGTCCTGGCGGGTGCCCGACCTCAACTCGAAGGTGTCCACCCCCTGCCGGTCCACCAGAAGGAGGGAATCCCCGGCCGGGCTCATGATGAAGGGAACCGTGCCTGCCCCAGCACGCCAGCTGGCAAACAAGCGCCAGGCGGCGGCGTTGTCGGTGGTAGCGGCTGCTGGGACCGGTGTCGGGGTCGGGAGCACAATCGCGGTTGGGGCCGCGACCCGAAGAGTCGGCCCCGCTTGTGGCATTCGGGTGGCGACGAGGCGAGCGAAGCTGACCGGCTGAAGGGTCGCCTCCACTTGCGGTTGCACCAGGGGGCGTTCGGGAAGGCCCGCCAAGTTTCGGGCTCCTTGGAGCAGGGCCGCGGGGCCAACGAAGACCACAACCAGCGCGGCAAGCACTCCCGCCGCGGCCAGCATGGATGGAAACGCGCGCCGGGCCGCCCCGAGTGCCCGCCCCGCCCACTCTCTCAGTTGGAAGGAAGGGGCCCGCTCGGCGGTTCGTTCCTCCTCAGTGCTGGTCACGACCTCTACCTTGGTTGGGTAACGGTAGCTTGAGTCGGCGAGCGCGAGGGCGAATTCTCCGGCAGACTGGAATCGGCTCTCTGCCTCGACCTCCATTGCCCGCAGAATGGCTGATACAAGATGCGGTGAAACCCCGGGCCGGAGCTCCCCCGGCGGAATCAGCGCGGCGGCCCCGATCAGCCGGTTTACGCTATCCGGTGGAATCAGCCCGGTCAGCAGGTTGTAGAGCGTAGCTCCTAGGGCGTAAACGTCGGTCCGGGCGTCGGTGTGGCCCAGGTCGTACTGCTCCGGCGGGGCGAAGCCAGGCGTGATGCCTTTCGCCCCCGTGGAGGTCGTATCACCCGCCGCCCAATCTTTGGCAAGTCCAAAATCCACCAGGATGGCCTGGCCCTCGGGCGTGATCTTGATGTTGGCAGGCTTTACGTCCCGATGGATGATCGGGGCCTCCAAGGCATGCAGGTAGATCAGGGCGGAGCAGACTTGCTCGATCCAGCGCAGCACCTCGCCCTCTGCGAGGGGTCCCTGCTGCTCGAGCCGGCTGGATGAGTCCTCGCCCTCCACGAAGTCCATCACCAGGTATTGGTGCGCGCCAATCACAAAATGGTTGGTCACTCGGGGAAGGTTAGGGTGGCGAAGGGTAGCCAGTAATCTGGCTTCACGGCGGAACTGCTTTTCGGACCCCGGTGATAGGCTGAGGTTTTCTTTGACCGCACAGCGCAGCCCCAGCTCCTCGTCTGTGGCTCGGTAGACTGCCCCGAATCCTCCTTGGCCAAGAATTCCTTCGATGCGGTAGCGGTCGTTCAGCAGAGCGCGGTCTTGAAGAGGCATGCCGTGCCGCAGCACTTACCCAACCGCTAGCGCGGTGGGGAGGCCGACGAGCCTAATTTGGCAATGGATTGACGAGCAGGGATTTCGCCGGACGATCCTGGGGATCAGTCCAGGCAGCCCACCTGGCGGATGGTTAACGCGTTGCCAAGACCTGATCAGCGCGGGGAGGGAAAGAAACCTCACATGGACCTGCAATCAATCGCCTGACGCCCGGTGAGCCCATCCTATGGCCTCCAGGCCGGGTGGTAATCGCGTGCCGAGTGCGTAGTCAGCCGGGTGGGCTCGCCCCCGTTGGCAGTCATCATGTAAATGTCGTGGTTGGCGGCATCGCGCCAAGTCTCAAATGCGATCCACTGTCCATCCGGGGACCAGCTTGGGCCGTCGTTGGGGCCCTTGACTGTGAGTTTCACTGAACCGAATCCCACCGCGTCCCAGCGGACCACCCAGATGTGCACGTCGACCACGTAGGCGATCAGGTCACCTGCCGGCGACCAGGCCGGAAAACTGGCAATCTGGCTCCGGGTCACTTGATCCGGGTTAGATCCATTGAAGGACCCGTCATCGAACAGCCAGAACAGGGTTGGACTCCCCGCCCGGGAGGTATTCATCACGACCAGTTTGTCGCTACCCGGGGCCCAGCTGGCCTGGCTGTCCCGCGCCCGGCCCCGAGTCAGCTTCACCTGATTGCGGCCCTCCTCGTCTGCCAGCCAGATGCCGGGGAGGCCACCCTCTAGCCACGTGAACACGATGCCCTGGTCGGACCAGTCCGGGTCGAACACTCCCCCGGGTCGGCTGATCAGGGGCGCGGCCTCACTGCCGTCCGCGTTAATCACGAAGATGGCCGCGTTGGGGTAGCTGTCTCGCTTCTCGCGACAAGGGGAAACAAAGAGCAACCGGTCCCCTACCGGCGACCAAGCGGGCTGGCAAGCGCCGTCGGGCAGGTTGGTCAACTGGATGATTTCGGACCCGTCTATGTTCATCAGGAAGACCTGGGGCAGGCCGAACTGTTCACTGGTGAAGGCAATCTGCCCCGGCCCTCCGCCGATGGGTGTCGCGGCAAGAGTGGGGATCTCTGAGGGAGCAACCAGCACGGTCGGCTCTGGTGAGGGAATTTCGCTTGGAACAAGCTCTGCAGTCTGCCCCTGAGTCGGTTCTGGAATCGATGTCGGAAGGACCGCGCTGGATTCCGCCGGCGCGGTCGAATCACCAGACCCGGCCGGCGCCGCCCGCCGGTCGGCTAATGATCCGCTCAGCAGCGTTCCAGCCCCCAGTCCGACAGCCACCAGGATGACCCCCCCGAGGATGATCGGCAGGAGCGTGCGGCGCGACCGGGTGGGGATCACCGGAGCGGACTCGGACAGCAAAGTAGGCAGGGGCACCGCCGGCGGAGGTGCAACAACAGTGCGCCCGGCGAACAAAGAATCACCGAATGCTTCCGCGCTGGAGAAGCGGTTCTCCGGCTTAACCTCGGTGGCCTTCTCAATGGCCGCCGCGACGATCGGCGAAATAGCTGGGTTCAGGTCGCGTGCCGGGATCAGCTGCTCCTTCCCCATCGCCCGGCGCAGACCGTCTGCGGGTAACTGAAAGGTGAGCAGGTTGTACAGCGTGGCACCGAGGGCATAGATATCAGTGCGGGGGTCGGTCCGTGCCGTGCCGTATTGCTCCGGCGGTGCGAAGCCGGGAGTAAAGGCCTTTGCCCCAACCGTGGTGCTCTTGGTGGGGTCGAACTCTTTGGCCAGGCCAAAATCCACCAACATCGGTCGCCCGGCCGGGGTGATCTTGATATTGGCGGGCTTGATATCGCGGTGAATGATGGGTGGCTGCCGGGTGTGCAGGTACTGCAGGGCCTCCAGGATCTCCTTCGCCCAGCGCATCACTTCGGCCTGGTCCAACGGCCCGCCGGTCTGCTCCAGGATCTGGCGGGCATCTTGCCCCTGGATGTAGTCCATTACCAGGTACTGGCCCTCATCGGGGATTGTGAACTGATCGATCACGCTTGGGAGGCCGGAATGCTTGAGCTGGAAAAGCACCTTGGCTTCGCGACGGAACTGCCGGGCCGATTCTTCCGAAACGAAGAAGTTTTCCTTGACGGCTACTTCAACGTCCAGGTTTTCATCGTGGGCACGGTAGACCGCGCCCATTCCGCCGCTGCCGAGCTTCTCGATGATGCGGTAACGTTTGTTCAGCTGCCTATTCGGTTCCAGAGTCATTTGATTGTGAGGGAAGTCTTGACAAGCAGCGCCTGGCTGCTTCGGATCTCGCCTGAACTAAAGTGTTGGCGGGACTTGTACTGGTATCTTATCGGAGAAAACCCCGCTCAATCCGCCAAGTTTCAGCCCCGCTTCTCCCGAAGTTTTCGCTCAATCCTCCCCCTCTCGGTTCCACCCAAGGTGGGATAGCCAGTTCAGCCCGGAGTCTATAGAATAGAACAAACGTTCTACCCTTTCGGGAGGGGCCGGGCCTCCAGGATACGAGGGCTCGCTGCCTGTTCTGAGAAGCGCGGCCTCTCCCGAAAGCCGCGGAACGTTCAACCTGCGAAGGCACCCGGAGGTACCGATGCTGCTGAACCGAACCCACTCCATCCTGGCCAACTTCCCCATCCCGGGGCTTGATCCGGCGATCCTGGAAGCCGTTCACCGGCCGCGGCTGTCACTGTTTTGGGGCACCCGTGCCCCTACCCAGACCCTGCTGATCATGTTCACCCTGCTGGCCGCCCGGGGCGAAACTCCCCGGCTCTTCGACGGCGGCAACCGCTTCGACGGGTACTTCGTCGCGCGGCTGGCGCGCCGGCTGACCCCCCAGCCCCGGGCCGTCCTGAGCCGGATGCGCCTCTCGCGGGCGTTCACCTGCTTCCAGCTCGCCGAATTGATTGAGAACACTCCCATCGAGCCCCCGGCCGATCGCGGCGGGCCGCGTCCCGAGCCAGTCGAGGGGCGAACCCTGCTGCGAAGCGAGGGGACGGGCCCTGGGGTGGGCGAAGTCTCCCCGCTGTTCGTGTTGGACCTGTTGAGCACCTTCTACGACGAGAGCGTCCCACCCCGGGATGTGGAGCGCCTGTTGGCCCGGGTGATTGCTCAACTCAAACGCTTGGCTGCGGTCGGGCCGGTGATCGTGGGCGCCGGCGAGCCTCAGTCATTGGTCAAAGAGCGCTGGGGCTTGTTGGACCAGCTTCAGGCCGCTGCCGACCTGACCTGGATGCTGCGCCCACCCCAGGAAGAGACCATCGCCCAGCCGCGGCTGTTTTGAGCACCCGGCCGCGCCGCAACTGAACCCCGAGGAGAACCGAATGGGCCGGACCCTACCTTCCATCACCCAGGCCTTCCTGCAGGAACAAGCCTCGCTGGCCCGCTTCCGCCGCGCCCTGCGTCTGGGCGATCAGCGCGCCCTCGACGACTTGCTGGCCGCCGCCCGCCACCATTTGGCGGCCTCCGCCTACGCCTCGCACCTGCTGCCCTTCGAGATCATGCTGCTGGCCATGCTGGTCGAGGAGCACAAGCAGATGCTGCGCCTGCAGACTGAACTGCAGGAGCTGCGGCGGGTCCTGCGATTGGATAAAGAAGGTCGCCCACTGCTGCCGGAACAGTCCCGCGCGGAGCCGAGCCCCGACCCGGCCCGGGCCGACCCGTCGGCTCGCCGTCCGGAGAGCTGAGCATGGCCACCCTCTTCGGTTGGCTGTTCGACGCCTACCCCTCCGGGCAGGGCATGACGGTCTGGCTGATCGACCCCGACGGCCGGGCTCACCCGCTGCAGGACAGCCTGACCCCGGCTTTTTACGCCAGCGGGCCGCAGGAAGGCCTGCGGGCGCTGGCCGAGTCGCTGCGCGGCCAGCCGGTCGACCTGCGCCACACCGAGCGCATCGACCTGTTCCTCGATCGGCCGATCGAGGTGCTGGAAGTTGCGGTGCGGATTCCGGGAATGCTGCCGCGCCTCTTCCAGCGAGCCAGCCGAGCCTACCCAGACCTGACTTACTACGATGCCGACATCCCGCTGCCGCAGCGCTACGTCCTGGCTCGCCGCATCTTCCCCCTGGCCTACTGCGCGGTGGACCAGGTCGGAGGTCGCATCGCCCGCATAGAGGCCCTGGACACTCCCTGGGAAGTTGAATACCGCCTGCCGCCGCTGCGGGTGATGACCCTGCGGCTGGACGGGGAGCTGCAGGACCCCACCCGAGGATTGGCACGCGCCTCCGCCCGCGGCGACCTGCTGGTGGAGGTCGAGGGGCAGCAGTTTAACTTCTCGCGCCGCAACGGGCGGGCGTTGGTCATGGGCCTGCGCCATCTGCTCGAGCGCTACGACCCAGACGTCCTGCTCAGCGCGTATGGCGACAACTACATCCTGCCTCGCCTGCTGCGGCTGGCCCGCCACTTCGGCCTGCCATTGCCGCTCAATCGGGACCCGGCTCAGGCGGTCGAGCGCAAGGGATCCCATTCTTACTTTTCCTACGGCCGGATCATGTTTCGCGATGAGCAGCACACCTTGTTCGGCCGCTGGCATATCGATCGTCAGAACGCCTTTCTCTCCAACTACTACGGCCTGGACGGAATCCTGGAGATTGCCCGGGTCAGCGGGCTGCCGGTGCAGACCGTGGCCCGGGTCTCCACCGGCACCGGTATCAGCGCCATGCAGGTGGCCACCGCCCAGCGGCGGGGGGTGTTGGTGCCCTGGCAGAAACGCCAGCCCGAGTCGCTCAAGAGCGTTCCCGATTTGCTGGCGGCCGACAAGGGCGGGCTGGTGTACACCCCGATCGCCGGGCTGTACGAGGGGGTGGCCGAGCTGGACTTCACTGCGATGTACCCCAGCATCATGGTGCATTTCAACGTCTCGCCCGAGACAGTAGAGGCCAAGTGCTGCGAGGGTGAGCCGGTGCCCGAACTGGGCACCCTCATCTGCCGCCACCGCCAGGGCCTGGTGCCGGAGACCTTGGCCCCCCTCTTAGAGAAACGCAATCGCTACAAGGCTCTGATCCGGGAGCTGCCGCCGGGCGACCCCCAGCGCGAGAGCTACGAGCGGCGCTACTCCGCCCACAAATGGCTGCTGGTCACCTGCTTCGGCTACCTCGGATACAAGAACGCCCGCTTCGGCCGGATCGAAGCCCACGAGGCGGTGAACGCCTATGGCCGGGAAGCGCTGCTGAGCGCCAAGGAACTGGTGGAAGCGGAGGGTTTCCAGGTGCTGCACCTGTACGTTGACGGGCTGTGGATTCACAAATCCGGTGTCCAGCCGGCCGAGTACGACGGACTCTTGGAACGCATTCGGGCTCGCACCGGTCTGCAAGTGGGTCTGGAAGGCATCTACCGCTGGCTGGCTTTTCTCCCCTCCCGCACCGAACCGCGGGTGGCGGTCGCCAACCGCTACTTCGGCGCCTTCGAAGACGGCTCGCTCAAACTGCGCGGGATCGAGGCCCGACGCCACGACACGCCGCCCTTCATTGAAAACACCCAGCTGGAGATCCTGGCCATCCTGGCCCAGGCCCGCGGCGTACAGGAGTTTCGGGCGATGCTGCCCCAGGCCGTGGCCCATGCTCGGGCGAAGCTCAGAGAACTGCAGGCCGGCCGGGTGCCGGCCAAGGAGTTGGTCGTCACCCACCGGCTGTCGCGCCAGCTCGAGGAGTACCGAGTCCGCACCCCCGCCGCCCGGGCCGCCGGGCAGCTGGCCCGGGCCGGCGTCGAGCTCAGCCCGGGGGAGATGATGCACTTCATTTACGTATCGGGGCCGGAAAAAGTCCAGGCCTGGGAAGCGATCGAGGCCCGCCCAAGCGAGCCGGCCCCGGGAGAAGCCGAGGGCGAACGGCTCCCCGTGGACCGCGTCGGGCAGATCCGCTATGACAGCCAGGCTTATACCGAACTGTTGCTGCGGGCCGTAGAGAGCCTGCTGGCGCCGGTCGGCGTTGACCGTGCCACCCTCGAGACCTGGCTGCTGGCCGACGCCGGATATTGGGGACCGCCCGGCATGCTTCCCCCGGCCGGGGCGGACATCGGCGCGCCTCTGATGGAGCGGCCGCGGCTGCCCGCTGCCG
>CAZPZD010000038.1:23110-24340 GCA_964590515.1 uncultured Anaerolineaceae bacterium
ACGCATGGTATGATGCTCGCAAGCCGCCGAGGAGCGGCTTCGATTTCCTATTTGGGAGGTGCAGGACATCAGCGCATCGGAATTCAGGATAAACGGGGCGATCAGGGTACCTGAAGTCCGCTTGATCGGGGCGGACGGCGTGAATGTAGGTGTAGTGAAGACTTCCGAGGCAATGGCCGCGGCCCGATTAGCCGGGTTGGATCTCGTCGAAGTCGCGCCCAACGCAGAACCCCCGGTCGTCCGGGTGCTGGATTTCGGAAAGTTTCTCTACGAGAAGGCGAAGAAAGACCGGGAGGCCCGCAAGTCGCAGACCAGGATCGAAATCAAAGAGATCCGGCTGCGCCCCAAGACCTCCGAGCACCATCGCTCCTTCAAGGTCCGCAACGCCAGGCGCTGGTTATCAGAAGGCAAGAAGGTGTTGGCCCGGATTCGCTTCCGGGGACGTGAGATCACCTACCCGGAGATTGCGCTGGAAGATTTGAAGCGGATCGCGGAAGATCTCGCAGACGTTGGAGTGATCGAGCAATCGCCCCGAATGGAAGGGCGGACCATGTTCATGGTGCTCGGTCCAAGCAAGAAGTAGTCGGTAGCCTTCGGTTCAGCGTATAGCCACGCCGTCCGGGCCGTTCCCGGCGGCTTTCGTGAACGGCAGGCAGGAGCATCCAGGTGCCGCGGAAAAAGAAGTTGAAGGGCAAAGTTAAGCTTAAGACCCACAAGGCGACTTCCAAGCGCTTCCGGTTAACGTCAACCGGAAAGCTGGTTCGAACGAAGGGTGGCAAGAGCCACCTGCGCCGACATAAGTCGAAGCGCACCAAGCGTTTGTTCGAGGAGATGCTGCCGGTCGAGGGCTCCGGGATTCGCAAGCGGGTGCACCGCCTGGCTCCCTACCTCTCGAAACGCAAAGCCAAACCCATCGCCCGAAGCGGAGGAGCGTCCAAGTAACATGACCCGAGTTAAGGGCGGAATAGTCACTCGCAAGCGCCATAAGAAGGTCCTTAAGCTCGCCCGCGGGTATTACGGGACCCGGGGCCGGCTCTTTCGCCGCTCGAACGAAGCCAAACTCAAGAGCCTCAGCTACGCTTATCGAGACCGGCGAAACCGCAAACGCGACTTGCGCTCGCTGTGGATCGCCCGGATCAATGCTGGCGCCCGGCAGAACGGCACCAGCTACAGCCGGCTAATACGCGCGCTGGGGCAGTCCAATATCCAGATCAACCGTAAGATGCTGGC